>NZ_JBSFCK010000063.1:0-20313 GCF_053593435.1 Streptomyces sp. NPDC002306 | reverse complement strand
TACACGCGCCGGGGCTTTCGCCTGAGGGACGGCTGTCTGCATCTCGCGGGCGGGATCGTACTGACGGTGGTGTGGTCGCGTGACCTGCCCTGCGATCCCTCGAGTGTGCGCGTCTACCAGGACACTCTCGGGCACTGGTACTGCTCGTTCGTCGTCGCCGTCCAGGTGCAGCCGCTGCCGGAGACCGGGCGGGTGCTGGGTGTCGACTGGGGTGTGAAGGAGACGGCCACCACCACCTGCGACGGGCATGATCTGCCGCATCCGGAGTTCGGGGAGCAGGCGGCGCAGCGTCTGGCCCGGTATCAGCGGATGATGGCGCGTCGGCGGCCTGCCCGGGGGCAGGCCGCGTCCCGCGGATACCGTGCGGCGAAAGCCCAGGCGGCGAAGGTGCACAAGAAGGTGGCCCGGCAGCGGCTGGACCATGCCCGGAAGTGGGCGAAGCGTGTCGTGGCCGGTCATGATGTGCTCGCCGTCGAGGACTTCAGGCCGAGGTTTCTCTCGAGGACCACGATGGCGCGGAAGGCTGCGGACGCGGCGATCGGCGCGACGAAACAGGCGCTGCTGGAGATGGGCCGTAAACATGGACGGGACGTCCGCCTCGTCCATCCCGCCCACAGCACGATGGACTGCGCGGCATGCGGTGCGAGAACCAAGCACCAGCTGCCGCTCGGCGAGAGAATCTACCACTGCACCGTGTGCAAAACGGTGTCCCCCAGGGACAAGAACTCCGCACACGTGATGCTTGTCCGGGCAGGTCTGAACCCGGCCGGCGTTGATGGCACAAGACCCTCCGGAGCGCCGCTCCGGAAGGCAGCCTGAGCCAGGAATCCCCTCCCTTCAGGGAGGGGAGCAGTCAATTCTTTACTCCACCTGGAAAGGCCCGCTCGGCAAGCGCGATGTCCGGGGGCTGAGCATGCCGTCTCGTCGTGCCCAGGTTCTAATACCGATCGAGGCGGTGCGCGTAGGGGGTCGGCAGAGACTGTGTGCCGCCTCCGGGGAACCACGCTGTGCAAAGATCCCGGTACCGTTCGGGGATCGATACGCCGTGCACGTATGCGTCATCGGTCGACCACTGACCGAGGAACAGCCGGATGAGCGCCTTGTCGTCGGGGACCAGGTCGCCGCGTCGCAGCGCGTCGAACGCCCTGTCGTAGTCCTGGTCCGGCTGCTGCACGGCAGCCCGGCGCCGCAGCTCGGGGTCGAGCTTGCGCACCAGGGACGACCGGTTCAGGATGGCGGCCATCATTCCGCCGCTCGGTGGGAATCTCTGTTGGTAGGTGCAGCCCATGTGGCGAGCCACTCGTCCGGTGAGGCTGTCGACCGGCTCCCGCACGGTGAATTCGCTCAGACGCCGTTGCCAGCAGAGGCGGGCGATGGCGACGAGCATCAGGCGTGCCGCGGCGGCGTTCTCGGCCGCCAGTTCGTCCACGGTCACCGAACCCAGAGGGTCGCCGAAGGCTCGGCCCTCCAGTACGGCATAGCCGACGGCAGCGCCGTCGCTCTGCAGGATCAGGGTCTGTGACCCGGGCTTCCACGTGGCCTGGGGGATGAGCCGGTTCCAGCCCGCGTGTCGTACGTGGGTCCAGGGCCGCCGAGCGTGCGCGGTGTTGTACAGACGGATCATCGTCGGAAGATCGGCCGGAGAGCCGCTGCGGATGCCCGGAACAGCGATACCCAGATCGTCTTCCGCCGCCTGTTCGACGTTGCGCACGGGGATGACCAGGTGCCCTTCGGCGACGGCTCCGACGAAACCGAACTGCTCGTACATCCCCTCGATACCGTTGGATACGAAAGCGACATCCACCCGCTGTGCCATGCCGGCCAACGCCTGGCGGAGGAGTCGGCTCATGTGCCCCTGGCGTCGGAACTCGGGCTCGGTTTCCACGCCACCGATGCCTTCCGCGGCAACGGCCACCGCACCGAATCGCAGGTCGAAGGAGTGCGCCTCCAGTTCGGCGACCGGTTCACCTCCAGCGGTCCGTAACCGGCAGTAACGCACTCGCAGACTGCGTACCTCCTGATCCGCGACTTCGGTGTAGCCGGCTGTTGGCTCATGATCCGACACGGAGGGTCCTCAAGCTCGTGATCGCATGGCGATGCCGTCGATTCCCGCGGACATCAACGATGTTCCTCGCTCTCCCAGAGCCCGGTGAGTTCAGGGGAACTGAAGGTTTCTGAACGACCTCGTTGATGTGCGGGTGTGCGTGTCGTCCGGACTGGCTTCATGCTTCGTCGCGGTGGGTGAGGTGGCCGTTGGTGAGCCGCCAGTAGTGCTGATGGGGAGTCAGTTGCCAGGTCTCTGTGGCAGCGATCGCCTGTGTGATCCACTCGTGGAGTTGCGGGAGGGCGTGCGCCTGTAGAACAGCGCGGGTGGTGGCACGTTCAGCGGCATCGACCGGGTGGACGTCTATGCGGAAGCCGACCATGTCCGGGTGCATGCTGCGGCCGTAGTTGCGGGGGATCGGAGCGATCCATTCGGCTCCCAGGACGATGGTCTCGCTGCCATGTCCGGAGAGGAACCGAAGGTCCGTGACACGGGTCATGTAGGGGCCGAGACACTCGTTGATGTCGGTGGTGGTCAGTGGCCAGGCACGGTGCCGGGGCAGCCTTCGATTTCGTGCGGACATGGCCAGCAGAATGACAGAAGGTCACTGTCGGCCCGCACGGATTTTCTGTTCGGCGGCCGTTTCCAGAAGCTGGCGGGCGGAATCTGCGTAGCGCATCGCGGTCCTCTCGTCGGGTCCGAAGACTTCGGCGAGGTGGAGTGGGTCAGGCCCGTGTGTGAGGGCCTCTTCGAGGTGCCGGTCGACGCGGAGCCGCTCCAGCGTCGCGTCCGGCCCGCGTATCGAGGTACTGATCCAGGTGCCCGACGTCCCCGCGGATGGTGCCGTCCGCCGGCCCCGCCGAGGCCTGGGCCAGGACGAGTCCGGTGGCACGGCTCGACGTTCGTCGGCCGGCCGCCCTGACGTGGAGGAAACAAGAGGGCCTTGGCCGTCCACGATCGTGTCGTGACGCGAGACGTCGTGTTGGTTCACCTGTGCGAGGTGGTGCTCCTTCAGCGGTTGGGGCAGGTGTTCTGGAAGGGCAGGCCGTCCGTGTAGCGTGACCATTCGTCCGTGTCGAGACCTCGGCCGGCAAGGTCGCACGCCCGCTCCACGGGGCGCGTGACGATGGCGGCGATACGGCTCACATCCCACACGACGCCCCGGCCGGCGGCCACCTCGGCGCCCCACTCCGTGGCCGCGAGGCGACGGCCGTCCCCGGCGAACGTGAGCCCGGTGACCATCGACCGGATGCCCGACAGCTTCGTGAGCCGACGTGGCGCGGTGCTCTCCGTGGTGTCCCACACGGCCACCGTGCCATCCCCGTCGCCGGTGGCCAGCATCTCGTCTGCCGGGCTGAACGCGAGGGCACTGGTGCCCGAGGCGGCGCTGCTCGGCAGGCTTGCGAGCCGCCGGGGCCGCGCCCGGTCCGTGATGTCGTAGAGCACCACCCGCTGCTTCGACCGCTCCGCGACCGCGACCATGCGTCCATCAGGGCTGACAGCCGATGCCCCCATGGATTCCGGGTCACCGTCGAAGGCGGCCAGTCTGCGGGGGCGTCCGCCCGAGGAGACGTCCCAGATGATCGCCTTGTCGAAGTTGGTGATCACCAAGGCGCGTCCGTCCGGGGTGTAGGACAGGGAGTTCACGGGGCCGTCGGGCAGGGTCGCCAGTTGCCGCGGGGAGTCTTGATCCGCGATGTTCCACAACATGACCGAGCGATCGCCTTCGGTGCCTTCGCCGGTGGCCGTGGCGAGCATGTGTCCATGCGGTTGGAACACCACGGAGGAGACCACACCCTTCAGGCCGGTCAGGCGGGCGAGTCGCCTGGGTCGCGTGGTGTCGGAGATGTCCCACAGCTGGGTCTGTCTGTCACCTGTGCCCAGCGCCAGCAGGTGCCTGTCGTGGGAGAACGCGGCGGACACGATCCAGGACGTCTCGACGTCCAGGTCCGACAGGTGCCGGGGCCGGCCCGGGATGCTCACGTCGCGCAGTTGCGCGGTCGGAGCGTCGTTCTCGTGGGTGAGGGCGAGGGCCTGCCCGGACGGGCCGAACACGACGGCCTTCATCTCGCCTCGCGGCTGGGTGAGTACGGTGGTGGCGTGGCCGGTGATGCGCGGTGTGCCGTCCCACAGCGCGGCCACTCCGTCGTCGCCGCCACTGATGACGGTCTGGTCGTCGGGGCTGAAGGCGACCGAACGCACGCCGGCACCGTGCCCCGTGAACGTGACCAGGCGCTGTGGCTCCGTTGGTCTGGTGATGTCCCACAGGCACACCAGTCCGTCCCGCCCCGCCGTTGCCAGCGTCTCGCCGTCGTGGCTGAAGGCCACGTCGTGCACGGGGCCGGAGTGCACGGTGATCGTGGCCAGGGAGCTCTGGTCGCTCATGTCGAGGGCGCGCCGGAGGTCCCACAGCATGACGTCGCCGTTGTCGTAGGCGGTGGCGACCGTGTGCCCGTCAGGGGCGAAGGCCACGGACAGGACGGCCGTGAAGACGTTGCCGGGAATGAACCCCCGGCGCCGGGGGCGTTCCGGTTTCGAGATGTCGTAGACGTAGGGAGCGTCACCGGCTCCGTCGACGACCACGTCACGACTGTCCGTGGAATAGGCGACGCCGTGAAGGGGGCCGCCACCGCCGCTTTCGAGCCGCCCGATCGGCCGCGGATCTCTGGGGTCGCCGATGTCCCAAAGGATGGCGTACCGCCCGTTCGTGCCGGCCAGCAGGGTGCGACCGTCAGGGCTGACCGCCACGGACTCGACGCGGCCGTGACCAGGCAGTGTCGCCAACTCGTGCGGCGTGGTGGGACGTCGGGTGTCCCACAGACGCACCTTCCCGTCGTCACCGCCGGTGGCCAGCAAGAGGCCGTCCTTGCCGAAGGACAGCGCCCGGAGGCTCCCGGACTTCACGACCGTGCGGGACACGCGTACCGGTCGTACCCGGTTCCTGACGTCCCACAGGACGAACGACCCGTCGGTGCCTCCGGTGGCGGCGGTGTGGCCGTCCGCGCTGAACGCCACCTCGTCGACGGTGTCGCTCCGTGGCGCGGGCCGGGTACGCGTGACGGTTGCGGTGCGTTCGTCCAGGTAGAGGGCGTCGTGCTGTTGCAGGAGGCTGGAGACGAGACCGGAGCGGCCTTCCGGCGTCGGATCGAGGGTCTGTGCAGCCATGCCGAGTCGCAGCGCGGTAGTGAGATCGGACTCCTGGAGAGATCCTGCACGGAACACGAGTCCCTTCGCTGTCGCGGCCTTGTGCTGCCGCTCGGCCAGTCGCTCCTCGTCGGCGGACTTCTGCCACAGCGTCGCGAACACCAGGGCCAGTACGACCAGCACGCAGCCGGAGGCGAGCACGGCGGTCCGGCGGCGGCGTAGGCGACGGGTGTCCGCGCTCCGGCCGGCGATGAGGAACTGGTTCTCCAGCGGATTCGGCCGTAGCCAACCGGGCGCTGTGGCGGCCCAGTCGAGGGCGTTACGGAGGGCGGTGCCGCGGTTCAGGTCCTCGGGTCGGCGCTGGTGCTGGTGCCAGACGCGGGCGGCCTCGCCCAACCGCCGGTGCTGGCCCAGCCCTTCGCGGTCGGCCGCCACCCAGTCCCGCAGCCGTGGCCACGCCCGCAGCACCGCCGCACTGGCTGGCCGAACCATGGCTGCCTCTTGGAGCAGGACGCCCGCGTCGATGAACGCGGCGAGTGTCTCCCGTACGGCGGCCTGCTCGCCCGAGGACCGCTCCGACAGCAACTCGTCCTCGTCGGCGGCACGCACAGTGTCGTGGGAACCGTCCGGTGCGCTGCCTGGGACGATCAGCCGGAGCCAGACCGCACGCGCGGTCGCCCGGACCGCGGGCGGCAGGGCGTCGTAGGCGGCCTCCGCCGCGTCCCCCAACGGGACGACGGTGGTCGGCGCCGCGCCGCCGGGGGCACTGACCAGTGCGGCGGCAGCCCCGGCCCCGGCCCGCAGCGCTTGTCGGCCGTCGTAGCCTCCGCCGAGCAGGCGCAGCAGGATCGCAGCCGCTGTGGGCCGGGCGTCGGGCCGCTTGGCCAGCGCCTCGCGCACCAGGGACCGTAGGGGCTCGGGCAGTACGGTCAGGTCGGGCTCGTGTTCCAGGGCGCGGACCACCACCTCCCCGAGGTTCGCGCCCCGGAACGGTTCCCTTCCGGTCGCGGCGAACAGCACCACCGCTCCCCACGCGAACACATCCGCCGCGGTGCCTGCCCTTAGCCCTCGCAGGGTTTCGGGAGCGAGGTAGCCGAAGGTGCCCATGACCTGACCGGTCTCGGTCAGCGTCATGTCCGGGGTGCGCGCGATACCGAAGTCGATGACCCGAGGGCCGTCCGGGCCGAGGAGCACATTGGCGGGCTTGAGATCCCGGTGCACGACCCCGGCCTGATGAATCGCGGCCAGGGCTGTGGCAACCCCCGTCGCCAGCCGCACGAGATCATCGCCTTGGAGGGGGCCGGAGTCCCGCACGGATGCGCTCAGTTCGGGCCCGGCGACGAACTCGCTGACGATGTACGGGCGCTCGGCATCCGGGTCGGCGTCCAGCACCCTCGCCGTGCAGAACGATGCCACCTGCTTCGACGCCGTCACCTCCCTGGCGAAGCGGCGCCTGGCCGCCGACCCCGAAGCGGCGTCCCCATGCAGAACCTTCACGGCGACGCGCTGTCCGGCAGCGTCGTACGCCTCGTAGACCACGCCCTGGCCACCGGATCCCAGCCGCGCGGCCGGCCAGTACGCGCCCAGACGCTGAGGGTCCGTCGGTATGAGGTTGTGGCGACTCATCCACCACTCTCCCGGAATGATCACAAGCGTGAGACAGGCGCTTGGGGGTGCTGCGAGCTTCAGACGAGCTTCAGACGCGGTGCACACCGGCGCAGTTCCCTCACGGGTGAACAAACCCCTCGAAGGAGTTGTTCGGGCTGAACATCGTTCAGCCCGGCCGGGCTGACTTCGGCTGCATCCCGCGACCATCGGCGCGGCCTTCTCGATCCGGCAGCGGCGCGGCAGGTCCGACGACGCGCTCCGACCTTGGCGGTCGTACGCGCCAGGTCTCGGCGATGCCCGGCCGGACAATCCGAAGCGTGGGGCCGCCCTTGAGGAGGGCGGCCCCACGTCGTTCGGTACCGCTCTTCGAACTACTCGATGTTGATCCTGAATGTGCTGGTCGTGTTGCGGATGTCCTGGGCGTTGCCGCTCATCCGCAGGTTGCGGAAGGTGGCTTCACCCACGGCGGGGCCCTGACCGGGCTCCGGCAGCTCGTTGGCCCAGATGCCGAAGCCTGACTTGGCGTCGAACGCGTCCCCGCTCTTCTTGGAGTTGGTGATGGAGACGTCGGTGAAGATCGTGTCCTTCACCGGGAACTGCGGCTGGCCACCGACGTAGTTGGTCTGGAACATGACGCCTCCGTACGTGGAGTCGTCGATGTCGACGTCGTTGACGCGGATCCCCTGGAAGACCTTCGAGGCGGAGAACGCCCAGATCGCGGGGAAGACCTGCGAGCCCCAGAAGTGGCCGCCCGTCCTTTCCAGGGAGACGTTCTCGATCGTCGTGGGCTCGGTCCCGAAGCCGTTCATCGGGTAGCCGAAGTCCAGCGAGGAGATCGTGATGCCGGAGTAGACCAGGGTGTCGGCGACGCGGATGTTGCGGAAGGTGTTGTTGTAGCCGCCGTACACGGCGATCCCCGCCGCCCGCCAAGTGAGTGTCGACGTCAGGTTCTCGTAGAGGTTGTTCTTCTCGTCGGCGCCGCCGGCGTCGATCGCCGAGAACAGGGCGAAGCTGTCGTCGCCCGTGGCGCGGGCGTCGTTGTTGACCACGTGGTTGTCCGTGGAACCGTTCGTCATGTTGATGCCGTCGGCGAACGTGTCACGGATACGGGAGTTCTTGATGGTCATGTTGTCGGTGTTGGCACCCCAGTAGAGGCACACCATGTGCTCGACCCAGATGTCGTCGATGGTGATGTTGGAGACGTTGGAGAAGTCGAACACCTTGCCCGGACCGTCGATCCGGGACGTGTAGTTGCCGAAGTAGGAGAAGTCGGCGAACGACGAGCCGTTCGCGCTGGCCTCGGCGCGGAAGCCCACGTCGGTGTTCTCCTGGGAGGCGGGGGCGTGGAAGCGGGTGAACCATGACCCGGCACCCACGACCTTGACCGCCTTGCCGTAGACCTGGAACTTGCTCGAGGTCTCGTAGTCACCGGCGGGCAGGTAGACGCCGACGAGCTTGCCCGTGGTGTCCATGCGGACCTTGTCGAGCGCGTTCTGAACGTCCTGGTGCGAGAATCCGGCCGGGACCGTGTAGGAGGCCGGGTCCGGGTTCTGGGCCGCCGTGGCCTGCTCGGTGTTGACGAAGTCGATGGCGTAGGTGGAGGTGTTGGCCGCGTCCTTCTGCAGCCGGATCTTGGAACCGGCGGGCACGGTCCTGCCGAGCAGCAGGTTCGCCTCGTCGTAGATGTGGCGCGGGGCGCCGGAGCCGGGCGAGTTGCCGGGCGCGGTCTCGTTGCCGTAGAGCCAGGCGTACTTCGAGGTGAGGTCGATCGCCTTGAGGAACTGGCCGTCCACGTACACGTTGAGCGTCGTGTTGGTGCCGTCGGGGATCGAGAATCGGGTCACGAGCGTGTTGGTCTGCGCGCGGGTGGTCCACTCGACGTACTGGCCGGTCGCGGTGAGGGTGACCGCCTTGCGGCCGCTCGCCTCGCCGGCGAAGTCGCCGATGGTCCGGTTCGGGCCGACGACCTTGGCGCCGCCGCCGACCGTGCCGTCCTCGGCTTCGTACATGTCGTAGGGCATGTCCGCGCCGCGGCCGACGAACAGGGGCTGCGTGGTGGTGTTGTTCGTCCGCTTGACCGGCAGTTCGTTGGCGTCGTCGGCGATGACCGTCTTGACGGTGTACTTGCCGTTGACGGCCGTCCATGAGCCGAGGCTGACCGGTGCGGTGGTCTGGCCGGCCGCGATGGCGCCGTTGTAGGAGCCGCTGAGCGTCTTGACGGTGGTGCCGTGGGAGTCCTGCACGGTCAGGGTGACGGCGTGGGCACCGGAGGCGGAGGCCACCGTTCCCTGGTTCTTGATCGCGACGGTGAACTTGACCTCGTCACCTGCCGAGGCACTGGACGGGGTCCAGGAGACCGGGGCGGCGAGCAGGTCGGAGCTGGAGACGGGCTTGACGACGAGGGCGTCGGAGCGGGTGAAGGCGTTGTTCGCCTCGTTCTGCTCGATCACCTTGTTCGACGGGTCCACCTCGGCGCCGACCGGGTAGCTGCCCGCGTCGCGGGCTCCGATGCTCGCGGTGACCGTCTTCGACTCACCGGCCGCGAGGGCCGGGACGTCCGCCGTGGCGGCCTTCGTGCCGCCGAGCGTGAAGTTCAGGTCGGTGGCCTTGGCCGCCTTGCTGCCGCTGTTGGTGACGGTCGCCGAGAGGCTGATGGCATCCGACTCCACCGGAGCCGCGGGGGAGTTCGTGATGCCGGTGACCTTCAGGTCCGGGTTGGCGGCCGGAGTGCCGATCACCTGGAACTCGGCGACCTGCGCGCCCGGGGCGCCGGAGTTGGCGGTGAACCTGAGCTGGATGTCGGCGGCGGAGCCGGAGACCGGGATGGTCACGGTGTTGCCGCTGGACGGGTTGAAGGTGTAGTCCTTCGCCGCGGCGAGGCTGGTGAAGGCCGTCGCGTCCTGGTCGCGGCCGAGCACCTGGATGTTCTGCGTGCGCGTGGACCAGGCGGCGTCCGGGTTGAGTTTGACGACGACCTGGCTGAGGTCGGCGTTGGCGCCCAGCTTGGTGGTGAGGGTGGCCGGGTAGGCGCCGCCCGCGCTCTCCCAATAGGTGCTGGTCTGGCCGTCGTTGGCGTTGGTGGCGAGGTAGGTGAAGACGTACGACGAGGCCTCGATGGGCTTGCCCTCGGCGAGGTTGGAGCCGGGACCGGTCGAGCCGGTCCGGGTGACGCTGTTGCTTGCCGCGGACGTGTTCCCGGCGGCGTCCTTCGCCTTGACGTAGTAGGTGACCGTGGCGGTCGCGGGCGGGGTGTCGGTGTACGTCGTGATGTTGCCCGCCACGGACCTGAGGAATTGGTCGTTGGCGTAGACGTCGTAGCCGGTGACGGCGACGTTGTCGCTCGACGCCTGCCAGGTGAGCTTCACGTCGTTGCCGGACTGGGTGTAGGCGAGGTTGCCGGGTGCCGTGGGGGCCTGGGTGTCGCCGCTGGATCCCCTGCGGGTGACGCTGTTGCTGTTGGCGGAGACGTTGCCCGCGGCGTCCTTGGCCCGTACGTAGTACGTGATGTCGCTGCCGGCCGGCTGGGTGTCGGTGTAGGTCAGGACGTTTCCGCCGACGCTCGCGCGCAGTTGGCCGTTGGCGTAGACGTCGTAGCCGGTGACACCGGTGTCGTCGCTCGCCGCGTTCCAGGTCAGTTTGATCTGGCCGGTGGCCGGCTCGGTGTAGCTCAGGTTCGACGGGGCGGTGGGCGCCTGGGTGTCGCCGCTCGCGGGTCCGTAGACCTCGAGCTCGGACAACTGCCCTGCGGGCCAGCCGGTGTTGGCGGTGATGAGCGCGCGCACGTACCGCGTCGTGGTGGTGTCGAAGCTGATGGTGGACGACTGGTCGTTGCCGCTGTCGAACGTGTACGCCTTCGAGGCCGTCAGGTCGGTGAAGTTCTGGTTGTCGGTGGAGCCCTGGATCTTGAGCGTCTGGCTGCGGCTCGGCCAGCCGCTGGGCAGCCGCAGCGTCACCTGGTTCACCTGGACCGACGAGCCGAGATCGACCTTGAGCCACTGCGGGAAGGCGTTGTTCGTGCTCTCCCAGTAGGTGGTGCGGTTGCCGTCACCGGCGTTCGCGGCGCCGTAGACGTCGGCGTGCCCGCTCTCGCTGAAGGGTTTGCCCTGGGCGAGGTTGGGGGTCGAGGCGGCGGTCGTGAGGACCTGCATCTCGGCGAGCTGGGCGGTGGAGGCGACCGAGTTGCGGCTGAAGTCCGCCCGCACGTACCGGGCGAGGGTCGCGGGGAAGGAGATCTTCACCGTGTTGGCGTTGCCGGGGCTGAAGACGTACTGCGTCGACGACTTGAGCGTGGCGAAGCTCTTTCCGTCGGCACTGCCCTGGAGCGCCAGCGTCTGCTTGCGGGTCTGCCAGTCCTCGGGCAGACGCAGCACGACCTGGCGGACACGCTTGGTCCGTCCGAGGTCGGTCTGCACCCACTGGGCCGACTTCTTTCCGGCTTGCCAGTAGGTGCCGGTGTCGCCGTCGGTGATGTTCGCGGCCGAATGTGCGCGGAGGGCGCTGCCGGCTTTCGTCGCAGTGCCGGCGGCGACGTCGGGGCCGCCGGCTGCGTGCGCGCCGACGGTGGGCATCCCCAGGGCAAGGACGGCGGAGGCGAGCGCGGTGGTGGCCGCGCGCCGTCTGACGAATCTCGGTTTGTGGCGAGTCATGCGAAGTCACTTCCTGCAGAGGTGCGCGCGCCGGAAGGGGCGGCGTGGGGCGGCTCGTTCCTGGGCAGAGCGGTGGCGCGGGTGCGGCAGGACGGCAAGAGGCCGTCCCCGTGCAGACTCACGGTCTCCGCGAGGAGAGCGTGCACAGCTTCTTGCAGTGTTTCATCGGAATATTGCAGAGCCGTATGAGTCCGTCTACAGTCCGGACGGCACAAATTTCACCGGCGGCACCTGGACCTCAGTGGAGCGACAGAGGGAGATTTGGCGAGCCCTGTACCGCTGGGCCCCCTGCCCGCGGACATGCGAGGGAAGGCCTTGCGTGACGTTCAGCAAGTTGGCGCAACACGCGCAAAAACTTGCGCTCATGACGTCATCATGTGTCTCAGATTTGCGTAGAACTCGCCGGTCCAGTCGGCATCGACAGCCGCGTCGCCGCCCTGCGCGCGGCCACCGGGAACGAGGGAGGCCGGTCCGTCCGCGGAGGTCGTTCCACCGCGGACGAACCGGCCCCATTCATCGAGAGTGCCGTGACCGGCCGAATCTCAGCGCAGGCCGAAGGCCCTCATCACCGTTTGGTGCGCCGAGTTGCCCGCCGAGTCCTTGACGCTCGCCCTCAGCGAGACGAAGGACGCGTTGGCCGGAGCGGCCAGGCGGAACCGCCCGGCGCTGGGGCAGGCGGCCTTGTGCCAGCTTCGGCCGTCGTCGTAGGACAGCTCCAGACTGACCGCGCCGATCTTGCCGACAAGGCCGGCGCCAGGCAGGTGAGCGGCGCTGACGGACAGGGTGTCGTGCCGCCCGGCGCGCCCCGCCGCGTCCGTACCGATCCGGTAGTCGAGCTGGATCAGTGGGAGCACCACGGTGGCGGCATCGGTCGGCGCCTCCGACGTGAAGTCCCACTCGGTGCGCGTACGGGAGGAGTACGGGGTGTAGCTCACATCGCGCTCGCCAGTGACGACCAGCTTGTACGGCAGCCTTCCGGCACTGGGCGCGTCGCCCCAGACGTTCGTGAAGTTCCCCTGGCCCAACTGGGTGCTGCCCTGGTACAGGGTCTGCTGCTGCGTTACGGCCGGGTCCTGGTTCCACCCTACGTGGTTCCCACTGCCCCAGGCCGGGATGTCCACGTACAGGTGGTTGCCATTGCGGGTAGGCCGGAGGTTGTTGAAGAAGGTGTCGTTGAGGAAGGGGCGTTGGATCGGCTTGAACCACTCCTCGGACTGCCTGCTGCCGGCCCGGTAGAGGGTCTTCGCTCCCTCTTCGAAGCCTATGGAATCGGCGAACGCCTCCTGGTGCCAGCGGACACCGGTGGTGGACACCCAGTCGGTGCGCTTCCCGTTCGCGGGCTCCGGCATGATGTTGCCGGAGGTCCAGTCGACGCCGTCGAGCCATTCGAAGCGGAACTCGCCGCCGGAAGTGTTCGGCTTCGGGCTCGCGAAGGTGACGTCGATCCGGGCCAGGTTCTCGGTGTCGCCCTTGACCGTCATCTTCGACGGGATCTCGTTGTGCCACACGTGCGCGAGGTCGTAGACGTACGGGCTCGCGGTCTCGGAGTCGACCGTGATCCTGGTACCGCCGTCCCCGGCTTGCCGGATCAGCCTCTCGCCCTCCTCGGTGCCGAGCAGGCCGACGTCGAGTGTGACGGGCTGCTGGCCCAGCGGCGCGTAGGAGCGCATGGGGCGGCCGTACCCGTTCTCCACGACCAGCATGAGCTTCGCTCCCGCAGCGATCGCGTTGGCCGCCTGGTCGATGTCGTTGACGTCGTCGTTGTGGCGGACCACCACGGCCTTGCCGCGCGCGTCGAGGTGGGCGTAGTCCGCGCTCGACCCCTGGCCCGCGAAGACCAGCGGCAGCTTGTACGTGCCCTTGGCCAGTGGCGTGATGCCCTCCTGGCGCAGGATGCCGGTGAACTCGGTCGTGCGGGTGGAGACCGCCAGCGCCGGTTTCTCGCCGCGCCAACGGGCGGTCAGCTGGAAGTCCCCGTGGGTGACGCTGTGGGTGGTCGGCTGCGCCCAGATGCTGTCGTAGTACAGACTCTCGGCGGACAGACCCGACCTGACGCCGTTCATGGTGCGGTTGTAGCCCAGCTTCTGGAATGTCACGTCGCTGCGCTGCGGGGTGGTCATCTCGAGGCGCTTGGCCTTGGAGGCGTCGAACGAGACGGTGGTGTCCCGGTCCAGCAGCACGTCGGGGTCGCCGAGCAGGGCCAGGCCCTTGGAATGGGGACCGTGGACGCCCTGGATCTCCTGGTAGGAGAGCGCCGAGTACACGTCGTCGGGCAGGAAGATCTCCTCAGTGCCGGAGGGGCCGACGGGGATCAGGAAGGGGTTCCTGTCGCCTGCCCTGAGCATCTGGACTTCGCCGGACGTGGGATTGCCCTCGGAGTCCTTGAAGGTCAGGGTCAGTTTGTGCATCGTCGCGAAGCCGAGGGAGACGGCGGTGTGCGCTACGGCTCTGCCGGCCGTGTCCGTCGCGAGCAGTTGGCCCGAGTAGTGGTTCTTGGCGGTGCCCGCGGAGCCGTCGATCGCCAGCGTGACAACGGCGGTGCCGTGCGCGGGGACGACCACGTGGGAAACCGACACGCGGAACATCCCGGACGGGGCGTGCGGCGCGTCGACGGACAGCGCGAGTGTGACCGGAGCGTCGGTGATGTTGGTGTAGGTCACCGGGCGCTGGAGGGTTCCGCCCTTGTACTGGGCCGCATAGGCGGTCGCCGAGGCGAAGACTCCGGCCTGTGCGGCCGCGGCGACGTCCAGCCGGCCGCTGCCGGCCTCGAAGGCGTCGTACGTCGGGGTCTGCCGGGACCTGCTGGCCAGCAGGTCCTTCAACTGGCTCCCGGTGAGATCCGGGTGGGCCGCGGCGAGCAGAGCGGCGGCGCCGGCGACATGGGGTGTGGCCATGGAGGTGCCGCTCATGGACCGGTAGGCGCCCTGGCCGTTCTCGCTGAACTGGGAGTTGGCCGCCAGGATGCCGACTCCGGGCGCGGAGATCTCCGGCTTCAGTGCGCCGTCGACGCGCGGGCCCTTGCTGGAGAAGGAAGCGAGGGAGTCGGTGGCGTCGACCGCGCTCACGGTGAGCGCGGCGGTGGCCGCTCCCGGTGCGCCTATCGTGCTCGGACCTCCGAGGTTGCCCGCGGCGACCACGAACAGCGCGCCGGTCTGGGCGCTGAGCCGGTCGACGGCCTGGCTCAGCGGGTCGCTTCCGTCGGACACCTGACCGGTGCCGAGGCTCATGTTGATGACCTTGGCGTGCTGGTCGACGGCTGCCCACTCCATGCCGGCCAGGGCGTAAGAGATCTGTCCGCTGCCGTAGTTGTCCAGTACCTTGCCGATGCGCAGCCGGGCGCCCGGCGCGACGCCCTTCTCCTTCCCGTCGGAGGCCGCACCGGTTCCGGCGATGATCGACGCGACATGGGTGCCGTGTCCGGAGTGGTCGTCGGTGTTCTCGTCCGGTACGAAGCTCTGCCGGCTCGCGATGCGGTCCGCCAGGTCCGGGTGGCCGGCGTCGACGCCGGTGTCGAGGACGGCGACGTCCACGCCCTGCCCGGTGTCGCCGCCCTCCCAGACCTGCGGGGCGCCGATCTGCGCGGTGCTGTCGGCGAGGTCGGCGTGGATGGGGGCATCCAGCCAGATGTGCGAGATTCCGTCGCTGAAGGACGGTCGGGTGTCCTGCGTTCGAGCGCCGTTGTTCGTCGTCCTGGCCACGGACTTCCAGAAGTCGTCCGCGCGGGAGCGGTCCGCGGACAGGGCGGCGCCTTGGACGCTGTCGAGGTTCCGTACCCGGGTCGCACCCTCGGGGACGGCTGACGCGCGACGTGCGGCGTCAGCCTGCGTGTAGGAGACGATCAGCGGCAATCGGTCGCTGTGCGCGTCGTCGTATCCGTCCGCGATCAGGTCCGTGATGTTGAACAGCTGCCGGTCCAGGGTGCCTTGAGCCAGGAACGGCAGCGCGGACTCGGGGTAGACGTAGAGGTCGTCGCCCGACGTCATGATGCGGGTCGATGCCGGCAGTCCGGCGGCATCGCGGACGGTGACGGTGCCACCGGACTGTCCTGCACCACGGTCGACCTGACTGGTCGTCACAACATCGCCGGTGATCAATGTGACGGAGTGATTGCCGGCCGGCACCTGGTCCATGGCGGATGTGGGTGGCGGAGCTGAGGTATCGGAAGGAGTGGCTGCCTGAGCCGTGATCGGGCTCGTGAGTGCGAGAACCGAAGCGCCGACGATGACCGGCACGCTCCAGCATCTGTGGAGTTTTCGCAAGGCGGTCCTTGGTTGGGTCCGGGCAGGGACGATCGGCCTCTGCCGTCCAGAGCGCCACACCGCAGTGGGTTGGCATCACTTGGGCGACATGATCATAAGCGTGCGTAAATTCGATGTGAAGAGTTGTGCCGCTTCGTTGTGAGGCGTGTGGCAAACAGTGTGTTCTGCGGTGCGCCCGCTTGAGGCGAGCCGACGCACCGGGAGGAGATCACCAGAGCCCTCAAGCCCGCGTCCACACCGCGCCTACCGAGGACGTGACGTGGACGAAGGTCGATCGTGGGCGATGAATGACCGGGGTTCTTGGGACGGGGAGATCTCGCGGACGAGGAGGAGGCATGGCGAAGATCTCGTGGGCCTGGCCGAGCACTCTCCCTGACATGGGAACCGCACCAGCGAGCCCGAAGAGCGAATCTGACACGCCAGATGCCCACGCCCCACCAACCGTGTCACACTGTTTGGTGAGCCATCAGTGCAGCTGACGGCCTGAGTGTGGCGGCGAAGACGGGTCGAGGTGACCGAACGGTGTGACCGTGGCGCGGCGTGCTGTGCTGAGGGGACATCATCTGGTGGCACATGGCGCCGTTTCGTCCGATATGCGCAGCAACTACCTGCCCACACGGTGCAAACAGTCTTGCAACGTTGCCACGTGTTCACGTGACGTTCAGAGAGTGTGATCGAACTGCTCACGGTGGCGCGATTGTGTGTTGCGGTAAGTCCTGTTCAGGCGTCCTCGCCCGACATATCCCGAGGTGTATGAAATGCCCGCATCAAACACAAGCCGACGAGCACTTACGGCCGGGCAGCTCGGAATATGGCGCGCGCAGCAACTGCATCCCGAGAATCCGGCCTTCAATATTGCCGAATATGTCGAGATTCATGGCGCCGTGAATGAACTGCTGTTTGAGCGTGCCGTCCGAAGCGCCGCCGAAGAGGCCGAGACCTCCTCCATGCGATTCAGCGAGGATGAGAATGGACTTCCATATCAGTGGCCTGACAACGTGCCGTGGGAATTTCACCAACTCGATCTGAGCTCACACGAGAACCCTCGACTCTCTGCAGACCAGTGGATGCGTGCGGACGCTACGCGCGTAGCCGATCTCGCAGGAAACGAAATATTCACTCAGGTGCTGCTGAAGATCCGGGAAGATGTCTACTTCTGGTATCAGAGGGTCCATCACATCATCGGCGACGGTTACAGCGGTTCGCTCTTTGCTGCAAGAGTGGCAGAGTTGTACACGGCATACTCAAAAAACGCCCACCCCCCGAAGCGGTGGTTTCCCGGCTTCGACATGATGCTCGATGCTGACACCGAATACCGGAGTTCCGAGAGCTTCGGCACAGATCGCTCTTTCTGGCTCGACACCATGTCGAATTACCCCGAGCCTGCCAGCCTGAGCGGAACACCACCGACCTCGACCCCACACCGTCTCGTACGCCACACCGCTGAACTCGACGCAGTCGCCGTCAATCACTTCAAGTCCTCTGCGAAGCGCTTCGGGACGAGCTTTACCGTCATTGCCGTGGCTGCCGCAGCGCTCAATCTTCACCGATCGAACGGCGCACCAGAGGTTGTCATCGGTTTGCCTGTGACCGGCAGATGGCCGAGCTCGCTGCGCATGCTTCCAGGCATGGCGGCAAACGTCCTGCCCGTTCGCATCTCCGTACACCCCGGCAGCAGCGTACTTGACCTCGTGAAGGGGACATCCCTTGCGATTCGAAAGGCGCTTCGACACCAGCGGTACAGGTACGAAGACATCGTTCGCGATCTCAAGGCCGTCGGGAAACCGGATCTCTATTCCGCCATGGTCAACGTCATGGCATTCGATTACGATCTCACGTTCGGTGATGCGACAAGCACCGCCCACAACATATCCGGCGCGCAGGTAAACGATATATCATTTTCGGTCTACGACAGGCTTTCGGGCAGCATGGACGTCGTAGTCGATGCAAACGAAGACCTGTACAGCGAGGATCGTCTCGCTGAGACTTCGAGGCAGTTCCACGCTGTATTGCATTGGATCTGTCAAGCGTCCTTCGAAGAAAAGATCGGCCAAGTCGATCTGCTGGAAAGCGGAGAACGTCAACGCATTCTCGGAGAGCTGAGTGGCTCTGCGATGGAGGTTGACGAGAAAACTCTGCCCCAGCTCATTGAGGCACAGGTATCGGCAGCACCGCATGCGACCGCCGTGGCATTCGAGGGCCAGGAACTGTCCTACACGGAGCTGAACACGCGGGCCAACCGCCTTGCTCGGCTGCTGGTGGGACGAGGTGTCGGCCCGGAGACCCTGGTCGGTGTCGCTCTGCCTCGCTCGGCGGACCTGGTAGTGGCCTTGCTGGCGGTACTCAAGGCCGGTGGCGCGTATGTCCCGATCGATCCGGACCACCCTGCGGACCGCATCGCCTACATGCTCGACGACGCTCGTCCGGTGACGGTCCTCACTGAGACATCTGTTCTTGATTCCGGTGTGCTGCCTGAGCAACACACCGAAACGGTGGTATCCCTTGACGCCCCCGAGTCGGTTGCCCAGCTGGCAAGCATGGGCGAATCTGATCTGACGGATCCGGAGCGGGCGGGTGCGCTCCTGACGGAACACCCCGCGTTCGTCATCTACACGTCCGGCTCCACCGGGCGGCCCAAGGGCGTCGCTGTCTCGCACATGGGCGTGGTCAACCAGTTCACGTGGATGCAGCGTGAGTACGAACTGACTTCCGCAGACCGCGTACTGCACAAGACACCGGTGGGATTCGATGTCTCGGTATGGGAGCTGTTCTGGCCCTTGGCCGCAGGTGCGGCCCTGGTCGTGGCCCGGCCCGGCGGTCACCGGGACGCCCACTACCTGACCAACGTGATCCAGGACGCACGGGTGACCGTCGTCCAGTTCGTGCCCTCGATGCTCCGCCTGTTCTTGAACGATCCCGCAGCCGGCAAATGCGTCGATCTGCGTCTGGTCATTTGTGCCGGCGAGGCCTTGCCTCCCGAGTTGCACCGCGAATTCGAGGAAACGCTTGGTGCATCGCTGTACAACATGTACGGGCCGACCGAAGCCACCATCGCCGTCACCGCCTGGACCGGCCGCCCGATGGGCCCCGCTGACGGTCCGACGCCCATAGGCCGCCCGATCGACAACTCCCGCGTGTTCGTTCTGGATGCCGCTCTTCAACCCGTGGCCTTCGGCGTGCCGGGCGAGCTGTACCTGGGGGGAGTCCAACTGGCCCGCGGCTATGTGGGTCGTGCGGGCCTGTCGGCTGAGCGGTTCATCGCCAACCCCTTCGGAGTCCCGGGCGAGCGGATGTACCGCACGGGTGACCTCGTCAAATGGCGTCACGACGGCACTCTCGCCTACCTCGGGCGTACAGATCACCAGGTCAAGGTCCGCGGCTTCCGCATCGAACTCGGCGAGATCGAGACCGCATTGGCTGCGCACGACTCCGTCCGTCAGGTAGCGGTCGTGGTACGTGAAGATCGGCCGGGGGACCAGCGGATCGTCGCATACGTAGTGCCGGCTCAGAACGTGATCGTGGCCCCCGCAGCCCTGCGTGCACATGCGGGCACCACACTGCCGGAATACATGGTCCCGTCAGCCATCGTGGTGCTGGAAGCGCTGCCGCTCTCCGCGAACGGCAAACTTGACCGCTCGGCTCTCCCCGCTCCCGACTACACCCTCACGACCACGCGTCGTGCCCCCACCAGCCCGGAAGAACGACTCCTCTGCCTTGTGTTCGCTGAGGTTTTGGGTGTGGGTGAGGTGGGGGTGGAGGACAACTTCTTTGAGTTGGGTGGGCATTCGCTGCTGGCGGTGACGTTGGTGGAGCGGTTGCGTGCGCGTGGTGTGGTGGTGGATGTCCGCTCGGTGTTCACGGATCCGACGCCTGCGGGGCTTGCGGCGAGTACGGGCCGTGCCGAGGTGGTCGTTCCTGAGCGCCGGGTGACGGCCGGGGTGGAGTCGTTCACGCCGGAACTGTTCCCGCTGGCTGATCTGTCACAGGGCGAGGTCGACCGGATCGTGGAACAGATCCCGGGCGGCGCGGCCAACATCGTGGACATCTATCCCCTGGCTCCGCTCCAGGAGGGCATCCTCTTCCACCACCTGCTGACGCATGACACGGCCACGGACGGCACGGCCATGGACGGCGCCGACGACGGTGACGGTCGTGTGGGGTCTGACGGTGGTGATGTGTATGTGTTGCCGGCGGTGTTCGGGTTTGATTCCCGGGAGCGGTTGGTGGCGTTCGTGGGGGCGTTGCAGCGGGTTGTGGACCGTCACGAGATTCTGCGGACGGCGGTGGTGTGGGAGGGGCTGCGCGAACCGGTCCAGGTCGTCCAGCGTGAGGCAGCCATCCCGGTCACGTATTTCGACGCCCCGGACTCACCGGTCTCGGATGTCACTGGCTGGTTGTTGGGCCGGTTGTCGCGGGGGTTTGACCTGTCGCGGGCGCCGTTGATGCGGGTGGGTGCGGTGCCGGATCCGGCGGGTGAGGGGCGGTGGGCGGCTCTGGTGGAGATCCATCACATTGTCCAGGACCACACTGCTCTTGAGGTTCTGCTGGGTGAGGTGCAGGCGTTCTTCACGGGTGCGGGGGAGGAACTCTCGGAGCCGGTGCCGTTCCGTGA
>NZ_JBSFCK010000062.1:0-20490 GCF_053593435.1 Streptomyces sp. NPDC002306 | reverse complement strand
GGTGGGGTCGTAGAGGCGGCCGTTCATGTTGATGAGGCCGTATTCGGTGTCGTGTTCTTGTCCGGTGAAGCCGCGGGTGACGCGGCCGGGGGCTGCGGTGTAGGGGGTTCCGTCGGAGTTGATGCGCCGGCCGAAAGGCTGGTAGTAGCTCTTAGTGGCGGTGGGGGTGCCGGTGCCGGTGAGGGTGGTGGAGACGGATCCGATGAGGTCATTGAGGGTGTAGTCGACGGTGCGTCCGCTGGTGCCACTCCAGGTGATCTGGCCCGCTTGGGGGACGTGGAAGACGTGGCTGGTGGTTGCGGTGCTGCCGGTGCCGTTGGTGCGTTTTTCGTAGAGGCCGCCGATGTAGGTGGTGATGTTGGTGCCGGTGGTCTTTTTGAACCGGGTGCCGTCGGCGGTGTAGGTGAGTTGGCTGCTCTGGCCGCCTTGGGTGACGGTTGCGGGCAGCACGCTCAGGCCGTGGTAGGTAAGGGTGCGTCCGCCGCTGATCTGGCGTCCCATGGCGTCGTATCGGTAGATCGTGGTGCCCGGGGTGGCGGCGGCGGTGAGGGTGTGGGGCTGCTGGGTTCCGCCGGCGAGGCCGTAGGAGTTGGTTTCGGTGAGGGTGGAGTCTTTAGTGACGGTGGTGAGGTTGCCGTCGGGGCTGTAGCCGTAGACGGTTTTCACCGGGGTGATGCCGGGCCGGGTGAGTGTCCATTCGGACAGTCGTCCCATGGCGTCGTAGTCGTAGGACTCGTCACGGTTGGCGGCAAGGTCGTTGCGTCGTTTGACGGTGCCGTTGGGCCAGTATTCGTAGCCCACGTTCATCACCGCAGCCGTTCCGGTGCCGGCCGGGGTGGTGGTGATCTTCTTGGTCTGTCCGGTCTTGGGGTAGTAATCCTGTGTGGTGGTGATGTCGTTGCCGAGGGTGGCCTGAGCCAGGGACATGTCGGCGTTGCGCGAGTCCGCGCGCCACAGTCGCTGGTAGGTGCCGCTGCCGCCGGTGTTATCACCGATCTCGGTGAGGTGTCCGTAGGCGTTGTAGACGTTCTTGACGGTGAACCGGTTGGTTCGTCCTGCCGCCGGGTAGAGGGTGGATTCGATCTGTCCGGTGACCAGGTCGTAGGTCAGGTCGGTGCTGTAGGTGGTGTTGGTATCCAGGTCGAAGTAGTCGGTGCCCTTCGTGCGTCCTGCGGTGTCGTACCGGTAGCGGGTGGTCACCGCGTCGGCGCTGGTCGCTTCGGCAAGTTTCCCGATGCCGTTCGGTTTCCCGGTGCTGTCGGTGGCGGTGTCGAAGGTGAACCGGCTGTTCCTGCCAGGTGTGGTGCCGTCCACATCGGTGATCTGGATAACCCGGCCAAGGTCGTCGAAGGTCTGGGTGCGGGCCCTATTGATGCTGGTGTTGCGTTGCTCACGGATGTCGGCGAACCCGTTGTACTTGGTGGTGGTGGTGCCGGTGTCGGGGTCGACTCGCTCGGTCACCCGTCCCCGCGCGTCGAACTTCTGCGTGGTGACATGGCCTTCGTCGGAGGTGATCTTCTCCACGCCGAACGGGCCGTTCTTGTACTGGGTGGTCACATCCGTTGCGGTGCCGGACACCGTCTTCGCCTTCACGTTCACCGTGCTTGTGGTGCGGCCGTCCTTGTCCGTCACGGTCCTGGACGCCTTGTGCTTCGCATCGGTGAGAGTAGTGGTGAACATGTCCGGATAGTCGTAGGCGGTGACCGTGTCATCCGGCGCCGTGATCGTGACGGGCCGGTCCAAGCCGTCGAACACAGTGCGCGTGAAATCACCGGGTGCCGAGGAGGGCGAGGTGACCTTGTAGGGGCGTGACTGTTTCACCGCACGGCCCAACAGGTCGTAGCCGGTGACGGTCACGACCGGGGTGCCGTCGAATCCGCGTGTCTCACTCGCCACCGTCCGCGCTAGTGCATCGGTGGTCGTCCGGCTGCGTTCCTGACCCCGTGTAGTGGTGACGGTGACACCGGTGACCGCTGAGCCGAACGTGTCCGCCCGGCCCGCATAACTGGTCGCGACCGGTCCCTGTCCGGGCTGAGTGCTGCTGAGGACCCGGCCCAAGTCGTCGTAACGGGTGGACGCGGTGACCGCGTTGGCATCGACCGTCGCCAGTGCCACGCCCAAACCCGGATGCGTGATCGTCCATGTCGAGGGACGCTTCGCCAGATCTGCTTCGGCGCGCACAGCCCACTGCTGGGTGGGGTAGATCTTCTCGTCCGGCCAGCCCGCCACCAGCGGCGTGTACTCGAAACGCGTCTCCCGGGCCGAAGTGCCCGCGGTGTCACTCTCGTGTTTAACCGACTTGACCTGGCCGCCGTCCAGATACTGGTAGGTGGTGGTTTCCCGCAGGTCGGTGTCGGTTGCGTTCTTCTCGGTGAACGTCTTCTTCAGCCGGCCCAGATCGTCGTACTCGGACGCTGTCTTGCTGGTACCGCGGTGTGGCACCAGCGGCGTGTCGTCCGCCTCGATCTTTGTCGTGGTCACCCCAGACACCAGATGAATCAGCCAGTCTGACGTTCGGCCAGAAGCCAGATCGTAGGAGGTAACCACATCGGTCGCCGTACCGTCCACGGTCCGTGACTGCGCGTGTGTCACATTATTGAACTGGTCGTATTCAGAAGCCCGCTTGATATTTCGGCTCGGAGATGCGGGTACATCCAGTGCAAAAATGTGAGTGCGAGGACTGGCTGTGTTACCAGCGATATCCAGGTTCCAGTCGACCGCAGCGGGTTCCTCCCACTCCTTCGTCTCCTGGTTAAAGTTCGGCAGCACACGCTGCACGGGCCGCACCACCCACGCCTTGGTGCTATAGGTGAACTTCTGCTCCCACGCCGTCTCACTGCGGGTAACCCGCACGTCCGCCTTCTCCGGACGAGCCGCGATGTCTGCCGCGGTCAGCTTCGCGGTCGCCGTCAGGACCGTCTTGGGCCGGCCGGCAAACGGGTAGCCGTGCGGCTGGTCCGGCCCGCCGAACCGGGTGGTGTTGTCGAACGTGGTCACCGTCTCACGGGGACGGTGCGCATCCCACACCCATGTCCTGGAGAAGCCAAGGAAGCCCCGCCCCTGCACATCCATCACCGGATTCTCATACCGGTACTCCGTCACCCGCCCGCCGGCATCAATCGCGGCCTGTGAGGCAGGGTCAAGTAGATGCTCGAACGACTCGACCTTCCGCACCACCAGCAGACCCTGACGGCGCATGTTCTGCAGCGGGAACTCCACCGCGGCAGGACTGGCCGGCTGGTCCGTCGTCTTCGTCGAATACGAAATCTTCACCCGCGGCCAGAGCGTATTGGCACTGTCACCGACCTCGGTCAGCACATCCTGACCCGCACCCGACGCACCCGCCTTGTTGGTGATCAGTACCAGGCTACTATTCCCGGCCGTGCCATCACCCCTGTAGGTCACCAGGTCAGTACGCCCATCCCGGTTAAAATCACCCAACTGCGACAAGGAGAAGTCACCACGCACCCCCAGATCGAGGCCGTCTTGCATCCATGTCGGGTTACTGACACCGGGCAGGTCCTCGAAACCACCCGCGGCATACAGCACCGTGACACCTGCGCTGTTGCTGCTCGGCCCGTTCCACACCGGCATCGCCCCCACCGCCTGCTCATGGAAGAAGACGAAGTCCGAGCGGCCATCACCGTCCATGTCCGCGATCCGCAGACCCCGGTCTCCACCGTCCCCGTCCGGGACCATGTCACCCACCGGCCACGCCGGCAGCTGAGAAAACAGTCGCGCTGGCGCGTATCCGCTGCCCGTGTTCAACCGGATCTGGATTCGCGGACTGCCCAGCCACTCCACCAGCGCCGCGTCCTGCAGACCATCCCCGTTGAAGTCACCCACCGCCAGCTGCCGCTCCGCCGGCTCCCCGATGTCCCCCGGATACCCTGGCACCGGGAATGTCCCGTCCACCGGCTCGACCGCCGCCTCCAACTCGCCCTCGTCCGTCAACGACGCCTTTGCCCAGTCCCCGCTCGCACACCCCCGCGCGCTGCTGCCCCTAGAACCCGCTAAAATCTCCATCCGCCCATTGCCGTCCACATCCGCATACATCGGCTGGCAGAACGTCTCCATCAACTTCGTACCCGACGCTTCGAACGCCGTGCCCGTATTCCGCTTGTACGAATACTCCGGAGGCTGCGGATCATCCGGAGTGCCCTTGTCTACCTCCACCAGATCCAGCCGGCTGTCCCCGTCCACATCAGCAAAATCCGCGCCGTCACCCAGACCCGACACACTCGTGAACGTCCCCGAACTCGAACCCGCCTCAAACTTACTTCCCCCCGCATTCCACCGCAGCACGTCCATCGACCCGGTTAACGGCAGACCCGGAACCGCCACCGGAGCAGCCAACTCATCCGTGCCGTCACCGTCCACATCCACCGGCCGACCCACCAGCAGATTCCACCCGCGAAGAGATGAATTGATCTGATGCCGATCCTGCAGCGGATCCACCGCGCCGGACGCATTCACTTTACTCAGCCGGACAAAGTCCTTCCGACTATCCACGTACGGATGATAACGCAGCTGGTATACATAGTCATCCGCGCCGTCCCCGTTGAAGTCACCCGGCTGCACCGCATGCGGAGCCTGACCGTTCACTCGCTGCAGATTCAGATCCGATTCCAGAACACTCGGCGTGGAGAACACCGGCTTGTCCGCATTGTATTTGAACGTCTTCAACCATGTACACGTCCCCAAAGCACCACACTGCTGCACCGACGCCAACAGACTTCGCTTCGACTGCTCTGCTGGCCTGTACTTCAGGTTGTACTTCCACAATAATCCCGTGACCTGCGGATTCGGCCCATACATCTCAATCGACGACAGACGGTGCGAGAGATGCTGACTCACCCCGGCACTCCACGAAAACTCCTGGTCCGCACGCACACCCAACTCATACGCAAACTTCACCGAACGACGGGCCGCCCCACCCACCTTCGAATAAGAAATCTCATCTAGCTGGAACGACACACTCCCGTTCCGCACACCCTCAACATCAGCCAGATCGGACCGGTACGCATACTCAACAACATTCCCCGACCGGTCCGACTCCTTACTCAACAGCCACACCAAACGCACCTGACCACCAGCAGCACGCACCCCCGACGCGTTCGCCGACAACCGCTGCACCAACTTCGGACGGTACTCCCGCACCGTCCCCCCACTCATGAACACTTTGAACCACTGAGGACCCAGACCATCCGACTCCTTCGACACAATCTTGTCGAAACCATCTAACTCCGTCCGATATTCCGTATCCGACGCCCCGTAATCCTTCGACGACACCAACTTCTGCCCGTCCAGACAGAACCGGTCCCCCGTCACATCCTCATCGTCCCCATTCCGGAACGACACCCCCGCCCGCTCACCTTCGGTCGCCACCGTCTTCGCGCACCGCGTAATACTCGACAAGCCGGCAACCGACCAACCCACCCCCAGATCCCCGTTACCGCCACGACTCGAATAACTCAACGACAGCGACGGCTGCAAACCCCCCGGCCCGTCTGGCACCCTCAACGGCACCGACGAAGACACCGCACCCGTGTCCGAAACCGACACCCCCCCACCCGGCAGATACCCCACCGACGCCCCCGCCGACACCGCACCCGCACCCGGCCCAAACCCCGCCACCGGCAACACCGGCGCCACATTCACATCCCCAGGCGCAGCAACCGAGATCCCCGGAGCCGCCACAACTCCGGCAAACACCGCTAAAACCGTCGCCACACGCACCAAGCGCGGCCATAACCCCGCCCCACGCCCCACGCCCCGAACAGCCACAGCCACTCCCTCGAAACAAAGCAGCAGCGTGAACCACCGCCCACATAAACCGAATTCCACCATCCTCAAGCACGCCCACCAACGAAAGCTTGAGTAAATACCACCCGCTTCGAAGTACCCTGAGGAACTGCGCGGGCGAGCAATGCTCGACCCAACCAACGGTGGGTCGCCGACCTCACTTACGTCCGCACATAGTCGGGCTGGGTCTACGTCGCCTTCGCCCTGGACGTGTACTCACGGATGATCGTCGGGTGACAGTTCGCCACGCACATCTGCTCCGATCTTCCCCTGACGTCCCAGAGATGGTGCTCTGGCTGCGGCGGAATCCTTCCTCGGACATGTTGGTGGTCCGGGAACATCCCGGCGAGACGCTCGCCTCGCCAACGGGCCACGACAGAGGACATAGGTCCCTAGTAGGGCTTGGTCAGGTCGGTTGTGGTGGTGCGTGTCCTGTGGGCAGGGTGTGGCGTTGAGGGGGTGTGACTCCTGACGAAATTGCTGTGGTGCGTGGTGAGTTGGAGGCGTTCGCGGCGGAGGTGTCCGAGCCGTTTGCGCGCAAGGATCAGCGCCGGTGGGGGCAGGTCTATCTGCAGGGACTGCTGACCGACGGGCAGCGTAAGTCGGTCGAGCCGATGGCCGCCCGGCTCGGGGAGGACGGCAATCGTCAGGCACTGGCCAACTTCATCACCACCAGCCCCTGGGACCCGGCGCATATCCGGGCCCAGCTCGCCTGGCGGGGTCAGGTGGGGGTCTCGCTCCACCTCGCCCGCGATCATGCCTCGGCGGCGGTCAACTGGCGGCTGTTCCTGCCCCAGTCCTGGGATCCCATCTCTCCGAAGGCCGATGCGGACAAGATCGCCCGCCGCGCCCCCTGCGGTATCCCCGAGGACGGGACCTGTCCCCGGGTGGTGGACGCCTCTGAGCCCGGCCCCGACAGGGGCCGGGGAGGAGGGATCTCTTTGGTGATGAAGGTCTACTCGCCAGAGTTCAAGGCGGACGCTGTCGCGCTATACCTGTCGGATCCCGGCCACACCTTCGAAGGTATCGGCAAGGACTTGGGGATCAGTCGGGAGACGCTGCGGAACTGGGTACGGGCCGAACGGGCCCGCCACGGCAGGGGCAGCACGACGAGCACGGAGAAGAACACGGTGGATTCCACGCCGACGGCCGAGGAGCTTCAGGCCGAGAATGCGGCCCTGCGCCGGGAGCTGGCGGCAGCGGGCAAGGAGATACAGAAGCTCGCCACCGAACGGGACATTCTCCGCAAGGCAACCAAGTTTTTCGCACAAGAGATGACCTGGTGACCAACCGCTTCCAGTTCATTGAGGACCACCATCGCGCCTGGGGCGTGAAGCGGTTGTGCGCCGTGCTGGAGGTGGCCCACTCCAGCTTCTACAAATGGCGGACTGGCCGGGAGGCCCGCGTCGCGCGTGAGCAGGCCGACATCGCTCTCGCCGAGCGGTCAGGACCGTGCATGCGGAGTGGGACGGCACCTACGGCCGGCCCCGGATCACCGCCGAGCTGTGCGACCAGGGCGAGCGCGTGAACCACAAGTGTGTCGGACGGGTCATGCGGAAGTTCGGCATCGCCGGGCTGCGGCTGCGCAAGCGCCAGGTCACCACGGTGCCCGAACCGTCCGCCACACCGGTGCCGGACCTGCTGGGGCGCGACTTCACCGCAAGCGCGCCGAACACCAAGTACGTCGGCGACATCACGTACTTGCCGGTCGGCGACGGTGAGTTCCTGTATCTGGCGACCGTGATCGACTGCTTCTCGCGCCGCCTGGTGGGCTGGTCGATCGCCGACCACATGCGCACCTCACTGGTCGCCGACGCGCTCCAGGCAGCCGCCCGCGTCCGCGGCAGTCTTGCCGGAGCCGTCTTCCACAGTGATCACGGAGCGCAACTTGGACTCAACCGGTCGTCGCAACAGCCGCCCTCACAGGGGCTGTAGGAGCCGCCGCGTCCCTTGGTTCCGGAGGACGACTGGGAGCCGCCTCAGGGGGTCATCGAGGCCGCTCCCAGCCGCATGGTGCTCTTTCCTTGGTGCGCCGGTCTCATCCAGCGTCGAGCGCGGAGGCCCCGCCGACGCGCAAGCAGATACCAGGTCACCCGATCCCCCGACGGCACGCCCCACCCCGCCCCGCCCGTCCCCTTCACCTTCTTTCTTCCTGGTCCTGGGGCGCGAGGGGGTGTGCAGAGGGGGATGTCAGCCTCCCGACCACCGCCTGACAGGTGTGGTGACCTGCGGATACGCCGCCCACCGTGCGGGAGGGTGCGGGCAGTTGTGGGAGGGGATGACGGCGGGGTTGTCGGCCCGGTCGGGGGTGGTGTTGTCGCATCGTGACCGTGGTCGGGCCGTCACGGTCAGCGTTCCGGTCGGGGCCCGCTGCTGGCGTGGCCCGTACACGCGATGCCGGACAGGGCGGCGTCGCACGGTGCGGGAGCGGTCGACGATGACGGATGTGGACGCGGGCGGCGGGGACCGGCTGGCATTGGCGGTGCTGACGCAGTACCGGATGGCGACGACGCAGCAGATGCATCTGATCATCGCGCCCGGGGTGCGGATCGAGCAGACCCGGCGCCGGCTCGCCAAGCTACGGGCGCAAGGGCTGGTCGACCGGATCACCCTGCCGCAGGCAGGGCGGACCCGGGTGTGGTTCCCCACCGACTACGGCGCAGCGGTTGCCGGTGAGTGGCCGGAACTGCGGGGCCGGCGACCGCCGAGGAAGGTCGCCGATCCCACCGCGGTCCGGCTGCGCACCGGGCACGGGCTCACCGTGACCGAGACCGCGCTGGCCTTCCTCCAGGACGCCCGCCAGCGCGGCGACGTGTGCCAGCCCCTGGACTGGATCCCGGAAGTCCACCACCCCGTCGGGGGCGGGGAGGCGGTCATCCCGGACGCGGTGCTCTACTACAACCGCCACGGCAGTACGGGAGCAATGCTGCGGGCGTTCGTGGAAGTCGACCGGGCCACCATGGGCCCCGAACGCCTGGCCGCCAAACTCACCGCCTACGCACGCCTGCACACCTACGTCCCACAGCCCGTCGGCCGCCGCCCGAGATCCCACCAGGAGGGGGATCAGGCGTGGCGGCGCACCTACCCGCTCTTCCCGCGACTGCTGTTCGTCCTGGACGGTGCAGGTCCCGCTGGCGTGGAGAACCGCATCAGCGCCCTGCACACAGCATCCAGAGCACTGTCCGTCGCCGCGTTCCTGCGGGAAGTGCCGGCCATGGCAGCACCGCTGGTCGACCTGCTGCGCGACGGACCCTCCGCACCCGTCTGGCGCCCCGTCCTCGACCCTCACCGCAGGATCGGCTGGATGCACACCCGCACATCGTGAACACGCAGTCGCGCAGGCCTGCACAATGCGCCCTGCAGACCCCCGACCATGAGCCCGACCACGATCGTGCAGACCCCCAACCATGAGCCTGACCATGCAGTTCACAGCGTTGCGCAGCCGATTGCGCAAATGCGCAGCCAGCCTCTGCGGCGTGCGCACCCGTGCGCAGTCCACGCATGCACATCCAGACCCGCGAGGTTCAGACCGTCAACTGAGCCGCACGACCCGCGAAACCGGCCCGGTCGTGCGCCCCGACCACCAGCGCAGCACTGCCTGCCAATCCCCCCAACCTCTGCAGGTCACTGCGCCGCGCGGGACTGTACCCAGGCTCACGATCAGGGGCTCTCCAAAGCGGTGCACCCTGGGCCCAACGACCGCCGCCCATACGGCGGTACCCACACCGTATGGGCCTGAACGGCCGGAGCGGGCAGTTCGGCAACGGCCTGCTCCGCAGCCGTACGGCCGCGCGAGCCGACCACCGGCGGCTGCTCAGTATCGGGGCGAGGGCCGGTACCCAGGGAACGGCGTGTGGTGTGCATCGGGCGAGTCTGCCAGGCGCTGATCCAGCCGCAGGACAGACAAGCCGGAGTACCGAGCCAGACGGACAGACCGGCACCCGGCCCCAACCGTGGCGAGCCCGGTGGTGACTGCGCCGGGTCTACTTATCCCAGGCGCACATATCGGCACAATAGGGGCAATTCAAGAGCGGAATTTACTAGCGGGGAGTGGCGGAGGGGGCGCTCTTCCGAATCCGGTGACGCGACACCCGCCGCCCCCCATATCAATGGCGAGAGCAACGCCGTCTCACTGTTCCCGGGCCGTTCGGGTGCGGGGGTGAGGCGGTCTTGTCCGCGAGCCGGGATGGGGTCCGGCTCGGCCGTAGCCGTGCGGCGGCATCACGCCGCCCTTCAAGACGTCCTGCAGAGGCGGGAGCGCGCACCGGAACCATCCGCATGCGCGTTGACCTGTGATGATGAACCAGATCTTACGAGAGACCGCGCCCCAGTACTTTGCCGGGCTGCTGGTGCTGGCGACCGCGGCCGCGGTCGGCGCCCTGGTCCGCTTCGCCAGGAGGCGCCGCGTGGCCGCCCGCCGGCAGGCGGCGCAATCACGCCGCCCGGAAGAGAATCTCTGACCCTTCTGCCGAATTGAAATGGGGGTGGGGCATGGCCTCCCGCAAAAACGTCGTCCGCAGGACGACAAAAAGTGTCGTCATCCAGACGACGAAATACGGTCCGCGTGAAGAAGTCAGCCGCGAGGCGGCCTGGCAGCATTTACACACTCCGCCCGCGCACGATCCAAACGAGTGGGCGGGCGAGCTGGCCCGGATCAACAAGGAGTTCTCCGTCGCCGACCGCGACCTTGCAAGCGTCGCCGCCAAGTACGACCGAGTAGTCGAGCTCGCCCGCTACCCCGAGGCGGACCTCGACGAGACCAGCGTGCTGGCCGCGCTCCTGGTCATCAGTACGCTGCGCGACAAGCTCCAGCTGGACGAGCGCAGGCTGATCAGTGCCGCCCGCGCCCAGAAGGTCACCTGGGGCCGGATCAGCGTCGCCCTGGAACTCAAGAGCCGGCAGGCCGCCGAACGCCGCTTCCTGCAACTGCGCGACGACCTCGACGACCTCGCCCAGGACAACCTCACCCACGTCGAACCCACCCAGGCCGAACGCGTCGAGGTCGCCCGCGCCCGCCGCGACCGCGCACCGAATACGCGTGGGCCACCCGCCATGCCGCGCCGATCATCACGCTCGCGCTGCATCTGGAAGCCGTGCCCGGTCTCCAGCAGCGCGCGGACGACCCGCCCGCCGCCCGCCAGGCCCACCAACGCACCGCGAACAGCGCCGTCTTCAACGGCCGGCCCGCCCTGCCACCACTGCGCATGCCGTGGCCGTCGCGGCTGCACGAAGCCGTCGAGACCTACCGGACCCACCAGCGCGCCGACCAGGAATACCGGGCCCGGCCGGCCGATCCCGGCCCCGGCGAGGACACCCGGCCACCCACTGGGGTGCTCGCCCCGGTCACCTTCGACGGGCTCGTCCACGACCTGTTCGGGCTCATCGGCCACGCCCTCGACATCGACCTGCACGATCACACCGACCTCGCCCACGCCGTCCAGGACCTGTATGACCAAGCGGGACCCGCATCCCCACGCGCACCGGCACAGTGACGCCCCATCGGGAGATCACAGCAGGTCACAGCGGCAGGCAGCGCCACACCCCGACACCAGGACGTCGGCAGGCTGCGCGGGATCTAGCCGACGGTGTACCGGCGGAAGATTTCGATGCGATGCGCACCTCGCCCGCGCGGCCCCCATTCAGCGGTGAACTCCCCCGCAGGAGTACGCCAGTTGCGCACGAGGTAGGCGGCCACCTCCGCCACGTCCTCCGGTCGGGCGGCCCAGAGGTGCAGGCGCGCACGATTGTTGAGCCGTGGCACGCTAGGCGGATCGACTTGCGGTACGGGCCATTGAGGACGCCTTCGTCGGAATGCAGGACGTGATAACGACTCAAGGGCAGGCCGGCGCGATCTGTCCGCACTGGAACGAGTGGAACCCGGCGCTGGTCCTGGCGAACACTGCGCGGTTGATCCGTTCACAAGGGTCCCCGTGCACAACCCCGACCAGCAGAAGAGCGTTTGAGCTGCGCCCTCGCGTCACACCTCGCGGGGCCACGCCGGCTCAGGAGCGCAGGTTCTTCACCATGACGGCATACACCGGCGAGTCTGCGAACGGCTGCTGTTCGCCCACCTTCGTGTACCCCCACGTCTCGTACAGGTCTTGGACCTTCGGGTGCGTGACGTCGACTAGGAGCACCGCGAGATCCTCTTCCCGATCGGCCAGCAATGCCGCGTGTAGTTGATCGGCGATGCCCTGCTTTCGCCAGTTCGGGCGCACCATGACCTCTGACACCGCGTAGGTAGCAGTGTGGCCGTTGTTCGGCTCGTGGGGGGTGGAGCGCCACCATTCGCGGCCCTCCTGAAGGGGGGCGCCGTAGGCGAATCCGGTCGGCTCGTCCCCCTCGAACGCGACGACGCAGGTGAAGCCCTGCATCTGCGACCAGTGGTCGACGAACCAGGGGAACTTCTGGTTGAACTCCAGGTCCATGGCGGCAGCGTAGGCGTCGGCGTGGACGTCTATGAGCATCTGCCTGAAGCCCTCTGGGAGGGGTCCAGCGCCGTAGTGCCGCAGGTCAATCACCCTAGTCACGCTCGACTCCATTCTTCTCGCATACGGTCTGCCCAGTCGCGGGCGTACGTCGTTGACGGTGCCAGGCGGAACAGATCCCGGTGGAAGTCTCCGATGAGTGATCTCATCCGTCCAGGCAGTGGAGCGCCGGCCATGATGGTGAAGACGGTTGTTGCGGTTGCTGTGGCTTGCTCCGGTTCTCCCTGCCGGAGCTGTGCGAGCGCGAGCTGACACGTAGCCAGGGCGCGGTTGCGCTGGAACTCGGGTGGGATCGTGGCCAGGGCGCGGTGCGCCATCGCTTCGGCGTTGGCGCACTCGCCGTTGTGGTTGCAGATGATGGCCGCGAGGTGATTTATCTCTGCAGGCCCGTGGAACGCTGTCCACCGAGGGCGGTCGCCCTCTGTCGCCCTCCCTAGAGCGTCCTGGGCTGTGTCCAGCGCCTTCTTCGCGGCCCGTGGGTCTCCCAGCGAGGCGTGCGCGAGGGCGAGGCGCATGCGCCCCATGGAGCTAAAGAACGGGTCTCTGCGGGCAGCGGTCGTCACGTTGGCTGCTTGTGCCGCGGCGAGTTGCTCCGTCCAGTTGCGCCGCTGGTAGGCCAGCATTGCCAGGTTGATCCACACGCGCATCGCTGTGGGCGGGTCCTGGGACAGTCCTGCGAAGGTCGTCGACTCGTGGAGGTATCGCTGGGCGGCGTCAAGGTCGCGGACGTCGATGCATGACCATGCTGCGATGGTGGTGTACTCGGCCGCGAGCGCGTACAGGGCGCGGCGGATGCGTTCGCTGGCGTTGCGCTCCTGGAGTTCCAGGACGCGCGCGCGGCCTTCGAGAGCCGCGGCCGCGAGGGACCGGTGGCCGCCAAGACGGTCGTCGGCCTCGACGAGTGCGTTCATGCCGGCTGCGGCGCGCGCTACATCCGATATGCCAACGGAGCGGCGTTGTTTGACGAGGGGAACGGCGGCGGCAGCCGTTCCGGTGGCGGTTTCGATGAACTTGCGACGCCGCAACGAGTCCTCCGGGGGATGTTGCATGGAGCTGGGTACGCTGAACCCTAAGTCGGACACGGGGCAGCCGAACACACGCTCAAGTGCCGCGCAAGTTCGGCCGATTGGCCTGCGGCTCGTCCCGTTGAGCAGGTTGCGGATCGTCCTCGCCGACATTTCCCCCGGGCGGCCGGTGATCTCCTCTAGCGCTTTGTTGCAGCGAGATGCCAACTCGTCCTGTGTGAGGTCGAGTTCATCCATTCGGTTCTGAAGGATGGCGTTGGCTCCCATGCACAGAAGGTAGTCCTGTCGTCACTGCGCCGACCAGGCGTCAGGTAATGCAAACGTAAAGTCTTCCGGTAGCTGTGCGAGGACAGGACCGGAACTCTTCCTGTCGCGCCCGGCTTCAGGCTCGTTCACTGGACACCAGCCGCCGGGGCGACCGGGCGCGGCGGCGAACGGTCCGCGCGAGCAGAGAACCCATGGGAGCCCCCCGTGAACCCCCCAGAGCACCGCACAAGCGCCCCCTCAGACGTGGCGGCCGCACCACCGGACGCCAGCACCGTCACGCTCCTTCCGCTGGAGGCGGAGACCCGGTTCCGATGGAGCACGTCGCTCGTCGCCAACGCGGGGGCGGGCCCGAACGCCCGGCTCCGCGTCCGCCCGTCGCTCACGATGGGGCACTGGCACGGCAACGTGGACACCGCCGCCCGCGTCGCGGACAAGCTGGTGGACAACGCCGTGCGTCACGGCGGCTCCCTCGATGACGGCTGCGTGGTACTGCGGCTGAGCGTTCTCGCCGAGACAGGCGAGCTGCTCATCGAAGCGGACGACGGACTGCCCGGCTTCCCCGGCTTCGAAGACGTCGCCGACCAGTCCGCCGAGCCGAAGGGGACGCCCAAGGGGCTGCGGTGGGTGGCCCACTACGGCGGCCGTCTGTCCTGGGATGTCCTGCTGAGCGCCGATGACGTGGTCGTAGGCAAGACCGTGCAGGCCATTCTTCCCGCAACCGGAGAGGTGCCGGCCTGATGCAAACTCCCCTTCCTCAGCGTGCGGCGATAGCGGGCGGGCCCGTGCCGGTGGCCGGTGTGGACTTCATGCCGGGCGACTGGACCATCGCGCCGGGCGACGTCGCCGCCGACATGGGCGACCTTGCCGCACGGGTGCGCAGCCTGATGGATCTCCAGCAGGGCAGGGTGCTGCGCTTACCGTTAGGCGGCCACTTCTTTGACATCGTCGTCACTGCGGCCTGCCCCGAAGCGTACGCCGTGGTGAGCCTCCTCGACGAAGTCCAGGACACCGACGACGGCCAGCGCGACGCTTGCGGCCCGGTGATCGAAGACCCGGAGCGGCGGTGGCTGATCTGGCTCGTGCCCCCGGGGACCAGCGACCGCTGGGCGCCGCACCGGTACGGCCTGTGCCTCGGCCGACCGCACCAGCTCGCCCTGCCGCCGATGCCCCTGACGGAGCCCCCGGGCCCCTACTGGCTGGGCCCGTGCCGCGGCGACCGGCTCGTCCCGCCGGCGCCCCTACGCGACTTCCTCGACCGCTTCCAACCGGGCCCCGCCCCGCATGAGGCGATCCTCGCGAGCATCCTCTCCACCATCTCCTGATCCGAGCGTGCAGCGATGCCCGTGTCTGACCGCACACGATCACGCTGCCGTCCCTGAACAGAACGCCCCCGTGCCCGTCGATAACCGTCACCTCGACGTGCACGAACAAGACCCTGCGGCCGGGGAGGATCCGGCCCCGGCCCCAGGCACTCACCCCGAATCGAGGACGCCATGAGGCTGCAGCCGGTCCCGCCCGACGAGCTCGAGGAATCGCGGCCCTGGTGGAACCCTGCCGAGCCCCGGTTCCGGATGACCCCGGACGCAAGACTGAGCGCCCTTCACCGCAGCGTCTTCGGCAGTGCCATCGCCGCGGTGAAGCCCGGCCGCCCTGTCAAGGTCACCGCCTACGTCTTCGCGGCTCCCGGAGTGGACATCGACGCCACCCACACCCTCCTGGGACAGCACGCGCGTGATCGGGGCTGGAGCGTCCACCGGGAGCACTTCACCGACCAGCCCATGAGCGGCTCGCTCCCCGTTCGCCCGCAGTTCAACATCGCATGCCGTCGCGCCGGATCCGGCTTTGTCGACGGCGTGCTCACCACCGGCCGGGGCGCAATGCCCAGCACCGACGAGGCGTACGAGGCATATCTGCGCTGGCTGCAACGCCACAACGTCTTCGTCGCCTTCCTGCAGCCGATCACCCGGGGAACAGCGTGGACAGATCAGTAGCGCCCTACGTGACGCCATGGACGGGGGAAGACACCTCGCCCGCGGCCCTGACCGTCACCGCGTCCGGCGTCGCCTACGCCGACCCGTCCTGGACGCGGTCGCGCGCGACGTGGACGGCACGCTGTGGACGCTGTGCCGGGGGGAAGCGAACGGGATGCCTGAGTACGCGGCCGAGCTCCATCCTCAGCGGCAGAAAACTGCCATGGACGGACTGCTCCGCGCGGGCTGCAAGACGCCAGCCGCCCGGAACGAGCACGGGATGCTGTGGGTCCTGCCCCTCCTTGACGACGGCGTCAGCGCGGACTGGGAGGACGTCCACACCGCAATCCCGCCCATGTGCGAGAGGTGCGCGGCACAGGCGCCGCTTCTGTGCCCGGTACTGCGCAAGGGACATGTGAAGCTCCCCGTACGCGAGGCCGAGCCGATAGGCGTGCGCGGGACGCTCTACCCCCGCCCCGGCGAGCCCGGTGAGCCCGAGGCGGACACGTTGGTTCTCTACGGCTCCCCAACCTGCCGTTCGTCCTCGCCCGCCAGGCCGTGCGGGAACTGCGAGACACCACCATCGTCTCCTTCGCTGCGGCCATCCCCTGACGCCTGTCCGGTGCCCCGGCTGAGACCGCTCCCGGGCCATCGGACAGTGCAAGACCCCCGGCGTGGGGGATTTGCTCCCCCACGGCCCCCGCGCCTGGACCCTCTACAGATGGAGGCAACGTGCACACACTGATCGCCAGTCCGTTCCTGGGGCAGTACCTCGTCCTCCGGCCCGGCCACGTCAAAGCGGTGGGCATCCCCGAGACCCGCTACGAGGAGCTGCGCACGGCTGTCGACGCAGACGGGCCGGCGCCATCCTGGCTGAACGACGCGACCACGGCGGCCTGGGGAATGCCCCTGTCCGTCGAGAGCCTGCCCGCGGTCCTCCTGATCCGCGATCGCTCCCCGTACGGGTACGGCAAAGCGTCATGGGAGATCAACCTGGGCTGTGACCACGACTGCGGCTTCTGCTACCTGGGCGAGAAACGCTTTGAAGGCCTGGAGTGGGACGACAAGGCGCGCCTGCTCACGATGCTGCGCGATGCGGGCGTGCTGTGGCTCCAGATCACCGGAGGAGAAGCGCTCATCGACCGCCAGTTCGCCGCCGCGTACGAGTACGCCTCCGAACTCGGCATGATGATCCAAATCTCGACGAATGGCTCCCAGCTCCACAAGGCGCGGATGCAGGAACTGTTCGCGCGGCTGCGGCCGTATCGGCTGACAGTGAGCCTGTACGGCGCGACCGCAGAGACCTACGACGCTGTCACCCGCAACCGCGGCGCCTGGGACCGGTTCTCGCGTGGCCTGGACGCCTCGCGCGAGGCAGGCCTGCCCGTCCGGCTGAACATCGTCATCTCCGACGACAACGCCCACGAGATCGACGACATGGTCCGCCTGGCCGAAGACCGCTGGGGCTTCCCGTACCAGGTCTTCTCGAACATGTCCCCGACGATCCATGGGGAAGCCAGCCCGCTCGCCTCGCAGGCCGCGAAGTACCTGAAGCCGCGCCGCATCTTCACCGGCTGCAACGCTGGCCACACGTTCTTCCACGTCGACCCGCACGGCATCGCATCCATCTGCAAGATCGGCCGCGATCCCAGCGTGAATCTCATGACGGAGGGCCTGCCCGCCCTCACCCGACTCGGCGGCATCGCCGAGTCCCTACAGCTCCGCACCGGTGGATGCTCCGGCTGCTCGAAGGTCGGCACATGCAGGACGTGCCGGCCGCTGGCCAAGCTCTACCAGGAGGCGGGGGACAACCGATCGCTCTACTGCCAACATGGAGGTTACGGAGCATGACACCACCTACCGCAACAGCGACGCGGCCCGCACCGGTGCCGGTCACCATCGGTCTGCGGCCGCCCGCGGAGGCCACCGGCGCACTACCGGTGCCGCTGCCCGCCCCCGTGATCCCCGAGGGCACGTTCCAGATCATCACCGATCTGGACGCCGACGTCGCCGACTCCGCCGGGTGCTCCTGCTCGGCCAGTGACGACCAGCCCTACTAGGCCGAAAACTGCTCCATGACGCTGCGCCGGCCGTACGCTGGCCGGGGCAGCACCGTCTCCACTCCCAAGGAAAAGCGCCGTGTCCATGCACCGCCGTCACTTCCATGACCTTCCTGCTCAGGCGCGCCAGGCCATCGCCGACAAGACTGGTCCGATTCAGTCCGCACGCACCGCTGAGGGAGGGCTGAACTCGGGGATCGCGGCCTTCATCCACGTCGACGGCGGCACGGTGTTCGTCAAGGGCATCCCCACCGATCACCCCCAGGCCCCGGCGCAACGCCGCGAGGCTGCGATTGCCCCCCACCTCCCCCGCGCCTGCCCCCGCCTGTATTGGCACATGGAGGCGGCCGGATGGGACATCCTCGGGTACGAAGTCATTCACGGCCAGCACGCCGACTACTCCCCAGGCTCCCCCGACCTTCCTCTCGTCGCCGCGGCGATCGAGGAACTGCAGGAGATCACCGCCCCACGGGACATCGCTATCAAGGCGGCAGACGACCGCTGGGCCGAATACGCCCCACCCGGGACCGCCCACCTCATCGCCGGCGACACCCTGCTGCACACCGACCTCGCCCCACACAACGTGCTCGTCGCCGAGCGGGCGCACGTCATCGACTGGGCGTGGCCCACGCGCGGCGCAGCGTGGATCGACCCGGCGGTCCTGATCCTGCGCCTGCTCGAGGCCGGGCACACCCTCGAGTCAGCCAACGGCTTCGCCCGGCGGTTCCCGTCCTGGCGTAGCGCACCGGCACTCGCCGTGCAGGCCTTCGCCGCAGCCAACGCCGCCACGTGGACGGAAATCACCAACGCCGACAGTGCGCCGTGGAAGGTCGCGATGGCACGCCACGCCCACGATTTCGACGCCTATGTGCGCACCTTGCCCGAGAGGTAGGCGCGGCAGGTGTAACAAACTGCGGCCGTTGACGTTCCGGCAGTGAAGGGGGTTGCGCTTTACGGCAACCCCGCAGTGATCCGGAGGAACAGTGACGACCGCGACAGCCCCCCTCTCGACCGAGAACGGCCGCTCCCACCTGCAGGAGAGCCTGTTCGCCTGGCTCGAGCCCGAAGCGCATCCCACGCCCGCCAAGACCCCCGGCCCGTCTCCTGCCCCGGTTGAGGCGGAGACATAAACACTGTGGGAGTCCGGCCCGGAAGGTACCCCGCTCGCGCCCGTGCAGGAGGAGAAGCCGCACCTGTCCCACACCTGGGCCGTCGCCGCCACGATCGAGGTCACTCCGAAGATCGCGAGCGTCGCCGACTATCGAGGCAGCTTCAAAGTCGTCGAGGGCCAGCGCATCGAAGCGCTCGACGTGTACTGCGACGGCTGCCGCCGCCCGCACGACGAGGTCAAGGGCGACGACTGCGCCGCCAAGAGCGCCAACACGCACCTGATCGGCGGCGACCAGACCAAGCACGCAAAGCGCAAGGCCCTCACCCAGCCCGTGAACGGATCATCCGGTCAGGGCATGGCGGACTTCCGTGCGGTCTCAGTGACCGGTGGCCGGTCAAGGAACGGCTTCTTCGGGCCGAAGAATATCGGGAGAAGCATGTCGGGCGAGAAGAGGCGGGTGGCCGGCTTTTCCAGGCTCATGACGTCGAGCAGCGCGCCGAGCGCTCGCGGATTACGCGCGCCGGTGGCGACGGCTCGGTCCACGAAGCGGGCCAAATACTTCTCCAAAGCGGTCGGCGGGGTGTCGGTGGCGCCGGGATAGAACGCGTCCTGGCCGACGGCCCGGCAGTGACTGGCCGGGCTGCGGCGCGCTGGATGCGGCGCGCGATGCCGGGGGCGGTGACATGAGTGGGGCGCAGGACGCTGCGCAAGGCGAGGGCGCTCTGGGCGGAGACGGTCAGGCCGTGACCGTAGACGGGGTTGTAGCCGGCCACCGCGTCGCCGAGGACGGTGAATCCGTCGGGCCAGCGTTTGGCCTTCTGTAGTAGCGGCGCCGGTTGCCAGTGGCCCGGGTGGTCTCGACACCGCTGATCGGTTCAGCATCCTTGATCAGTTCGCCGATGTCCGGGTCGCCGAGAGTGAGCGCGAAATCGACAAAGGCGTCGGCGTCGCTGGTGGGCTCGCCGCCGCGCGTGCCGGCGAGCGTGACGGTCCAGCGGCCGTCTTCGATGGGCAGGATGATGCCTCCCCCGTCCGGGCGGGTTGGCTGGATTGGCCTGCACGTTAACCAGGGGGTAGTCGGTGTTGTTGGTCGTGCTCGGGGCCGCGTAGAGGCGGATGGCGTAGGCGACTCCGGCGTTGACCTCCCGCTCGGTGACCTCGGGAAGGCCCAGTCCCTGAAGCCAGTGGGTGGTGCGGGAGCCGCGTCCGGAGGCGTCGACGGTCAAATCGGCGGTCAGGGTGAGCTGATCGGAAAATCGAGGTTTGGAAGGGCAGGCGGCAGCATCCGGGCCGCTTGCGGCTCGGATGTCGGGGCGGGGTCGGTCAGGCGGATACGGTTTCGAGGGTGACCTGGTGGCCGAGGGCCTGGAGCTGTCGGACGAGGTCGCGGGTCTTGCGGGCTGGGTTGAGGTGGCGTTGGTGCCAGTCGGCGCCGAGTTCCTGGTAGGAGGCGTCGGGGTCGTTGATCAGGTGCCAGGTGATGACGAGCATCGAGCGGGCGACGGCGACCAGGGCTTTGGCGTGGCCGCGGCGTTTGACGACGCGCCGGTAGCGGGCGCCGAGGAAGGTGTCAGTGCGGGCGGCGGCATTGGCGGCCTCGCCGAGAGCGCCTTTGAGCCAGGGATTGCCCTGCCCGGCTGGGCCGGCGGTGTTCTTCGCGCCGGACTGAATCGTGCGGGGGCACAACTTGGCCCACGAGACGAGGTGTTCGGGGGTGGGGAAGCGGGTCATGTCCGCGCCGATCTCGGCGAGGATGATCTGCGC
>NZ_JBSFCK010000061.1:1217-21726 GCF_053593435.1 Streptomyces sp. NPDC002306 | reverse complement strand
CCGGCATAGCACGATCGATAAGGCAGCCTGTTCGAAACGCGTGACGGCGATCGTCCACCATGGCCAATGCGCTCGCCAGGGAAAGGGCGAGGGGGACATGGTTGTACGGGTGCCAGCGGCGGTGCGGTCCGCTCCGTCCAGGACAGCACGTCCCCAAATGTGGGTTTGCCATTGCAGCCCTTTCCGAGCCGGCCCTCTTCCGCGCTGTTCAAGAAATCTACAACGTGATCTACGATGCGCTGAGGATCATGAAACGTCGTGCCGAACCTGATCAAGGTCCCGTCGCCGGCGTCGACCCCGACGCCATAATCCATGAGACGATCATGTATCTGGAGAACGTGGTCAATGCACTGACGAACTGGCGCAGCCAGTCCATGGCGGAAATGCCTCAAATTCCGCAGATGCCGTGGCGGAGTCTTCTCGAACCGGCGCCCCCGCGCATGGAACCCCTCCGCCCTAAGTCCCAGCGAGGAATGCTCAGCTGGGCTCGGCGACAGCAAGCCGACTGATGCTCCCCGCCACGGCGGGGGCCCAACGACTCTCATGCTCATTGTTCCGCCGGTGGCGCGCTCTCGCCTTCCCTCAAGCGGGCGGGGGCTTGCAAGGTCAGCTAGCCTCGGAGGCTTTGCCGCTTGGCATAACTCACGAAGGCTATCCAGACTGTCGGCAGTACACGAATGGTGTGCCCGCGGATTTTCGTGTCACGAACTATGACCACGTCTGGATGATTGTCGGCGATCTCCACGCAGGAGTCCTGCGTGGTGTACGAGCTGGTGTGCCAGTTGGGTTTCTCGGTCAAGGGGTTGGCTCCTAGTCGGTGGGCATCCGGTTGAAGTGCTGGATCGCGGTGAGGATGATGTCCCGGACGGTGCTGCCGTACACCACTGACTGTTGGAGAAGGGCGAACGCTTTGGCGTACAGCTCGATTTCTCGCGGTTGGGAGACGGACAGTTCCGCGGAGTAGGTCTCGACGAGGACGAGCTTGTCGTCGAACATCGAGAACGAGTTGCCGGGCCAGATCCCGGCCGGAGCGGAGCGGGGGACGATGCCGAGGCTGAGCCGGGAAAGCTGCATCACCGCCAGGAGGCGGTCGAGCTGCCCCTTCATCACGTCGGGGCCGCCGAAGTTGGTGTAGAGCGCCTGTTCACCGCGGAGCACGTTGAAGATCCGCTCGCCTTGGTAGAGGTATTGCTGGCGCTGGAGGCGCTTGGCGACGGCTGCTTCCGTGTCGTCGGGGATCTCGTAGAAGTTGACGACCTGTTCAAAGACTTTGGCGGCGTACTCCGTGGTCTGGAGCGTTCCCCAGATCACGGTGGGGTGCCAGATGCGGAACACCTTGGTTTTGGCATAGACGGGGATGGCTTTGTGCTGCCGTCTCTCGGCGCCGGCCTGGAGTTGGCGGCGCCATTCGATCCACAGTTCGTCGACGTGGCGGACGATCGCGATCAGGTCGCCGAGCTGGTCGTGCTGGTCGGTGATGTCGCACCAGAGGCGGATGTCGTCCTAGCTGGGGCGCTGTTTGCCGTGCTCGATGCGCGAGATCTTGGATTCGTGCCAGGCGGTGGCGTGCGCGAAAGCCCGGCCGCTGGTGAATCTGGCGTCCTTGCGGAAGCCGCGCAGCCGGGCGCCGAGCGCTTGTAGTGCCTCATCTACCTGTGTGGTCATGGATGGTTCAGCGATTGAACTCGGTGTGGGGGATGGCGTTGGCCCACAGGAGGTCCCTCAGGTGTGCGCATGGGGCGACGGCGTCAGGATCGTCGATGATCTCCGATCCGAGGACGCGGCCGTCCGCATCGAAGTGCCCCACGGCCAGGAGGCGGTCGTCGTACAGCCACCAGTCCCGTCCGTCGAAGGGAAAGGTGACGCTTGCCGGAAGGAGGTGCCGGGGCAGCCAGCGAATGGCCTCTCCGGCCTCCTCGTTCCATGAGGTGGTGGCGTGTTCCCACTGGATGTAGGGGGTCAAAGGCTCGGTCACGACCCGGACGCGGCGCACGGTCATGCCGCGTCCGATGGTGCACCGCACAAGACGGGTCCAGGGCTCGAGGTAGGTGTAGTCGGTGTCCTTGCCGTCGAGCCAGCAGCGGAACGGTCCGTCCTCGCCAGGGACGGAGTAGTCGTCACGCAGCTCGAGGTGGAAGGCGTCGTGCTGGAAGCGCTCGAAGAGCCGGTTGCGTTCAGCGCTGGAGATCAGTGCCACGCCCCTCCTTCCCCCACCGCCAGAGTCTCGCGGTCACCTGCCCGCCGCCAGCCTCCGCCCTGCGGACGCTTCACTTCGGTTGGCGACACCACGCGTCGGAACAGCACCCATAACTCGTCCGGCAGCAACCGTTCCACCACGCCGGAGGAAGCACAGGAACCGTGGCGCCCAATCGCTGTACGGACCCTGTCCGCAGCTCCTGCACGCCCTGGCCAGAAACGTGTTGATCTGGCCAGGACTGGCGCTACTGCCAGCCGTGTTCGACGAGAGGGCGGCTCTGGCTCAGGTACCCGCTCAGACCGGCGGCCGGGTATTCGATGATGTCGTCGGGCAGGTCGTGAACAGTGAACCATTCGAGTGCCATGCACTTTTCTGGTTCCTTGTTGACGGCCTGTCCCTCCCACTGCGTGGCTTCGAAGAAGAAGCCGATCCGCTCGACGTCCTGACTCTGCCGGTGGTGCACGACCTGAACCAGGCGAAGGTTGGCCGGGTCGACGGTGAGGCCGGTTTCCTCGTGCAGCTCGCGGGCGGCGCCAACGGGCAGGGGCTCGCCCTGGTCGAGTTTCCCGGACGGCATGTGCCACCGGCCGTGCCCGTAAGGGCCGCCCCGCTGAGAGAAGAGGATTTTGTCCCCGTCACGGACAATGACGTGGGTGTCGATGACGGGCTGTGCTGGGTGTCCGGTCATGTTCCCTGGGGGGTTGGCGGGGTGGGTGAGACCTTCGACGTTAGCGGCAGAGCCGGTATGGCGTCCGCGATTCGGTGAGCTACATCCGAAGGGGGGTAGGCACCGTTGTCGAGGATCAGCACGTCGACACCTCTGCTCGCCAGGTGCGCGGCGGCTTCGCCATACAGTGCGACTTCCCGACTGGGGCCGGCGGGGTCCACGTGCCAGCGATGGGTGATGCCGCGCGCAGTGATGCGTTCGGCTATGAGACCGGGGTCGGCGGTGAGGATCACGGCCAGATCCGGGAGGAGAACGTGGTCATTGACGGCCAGGAGAAACTCCATCGGTACTCCGTCGAGTTGCTGCAGAACGAGCGTGGAGGGCAGGTAGCGGTCGCTGATGATCAGCTCGCCGGCCTGCAGTGCAGGCTCTATCTCGGTTTCGACGTGCTCGTAGCGGTTGGCTGCCACCAGGCAGGCGAGTGCCATGCCGTGGATTTCGTCTGCGTGACTGCGCGTGAAGGTGCCGAGTGCGCTGGTGGTCGGCTCAACGGTTCGCCGGGCGGGACGTCCCTGGGCGGTGAGATGGTCGTGAAGGGCTGCCACCGTGGTGGACTTGCCGACGCCGCTGGGTCCGTCGATGGTGACGAACCACCCGGCGCGTGCGCCCGTCATGCGGCGGCCTCGCGCCCGTTCTGGTTCCGCTCGTGCTGCTCGCGGGTGAGCATCGCCAGCGTGGCGCGCAGATCTTCGAGGGGCACGTCACCGAACTGGATGCCGACAGAGAAGTTGAACTCGTCCCGCTGGCGCATGGATTCATCGGCGCCGTCCTGCGTGAGGTCGACATCGCCGTACGCGAGGAGGTCTTCGGGGTTGTGGCCGGCGTCGGTGAGGGTCCTCCACACCGGTGTGCCCGGGTAGGGCCGGAACTCGAAGACGCTGGCCCGGAGCTCGCCGGGGTGCCGGTCTGCGATGTTCCACAGGTTCCGGATGTGGTGCACGGTGGCGTCGAGGTCCTCGCGCGTCTCGCCGGGGTAGCCGAGGATGAAGTAGCCCTTCACGCCGATCCCGTGGGCGAGGAGTCGGCGGGCGACGCTTTCGGTCATCTCGGCGGTGATCCGCTTGTCCATCGCGTGCAGGATGCGGTCGCTGCCGGATTCGATCCCGAGAGCGACCTCCCGCAGTCCGTTGGCGACGAGAACGTCGAGGTCAGCGTCGCTGAGACGGTCGAGGACGTTGATGCGGCCGGTGGCATCCCATACGTACCGATCGCCGATGCCGTGCTTGGCGAAGACCTCCATGTGGTCTTTGATGACGTTGCGGACGCCGAGGAAGAGGTCGTCGACGAACCGGAAGGCGGTCACACCGTGCTCGGCATGCAGTGTGTCGAGCTCCCCGATGATGTTCTCGGGGTGGCGGACCCGGATCTTGACATCGGGGTTGGCGCTCCAGGCGGCGCCGCAGAAGCCGCAGTCGTACGGGCAGCCGCGGCTCCCGACGATGTTCGCCTCCGTATACCCGGTCTCGGTGTGAATGGCGTTGCTGAGCCAGGTGAAGCGATCGCTCGCCGCGAGGCGCCTGTCGGTCAGGGTCGGCGCGGGCTGGTAGGGGTCCTGTGGCAAGAAGGCGCGGTTGACGTACGGCAGGGCGTCGATGTTGGGGGCGAGCAGCTGGGCCGTTGTGTGAGGGTCTGCGATGCCGCCTGCGCGAGTGCCGCTGATCGGGTCTCGCCACAGCACGCTGGGCAGTTGGCGGCGGCGCTGCTGGTCTTCCAGGAGAGCGGCGACGCGCAGTTCTGCCTCGCCGAGGACGAGCGCGCGAAGGTTTTGCATGCGGGGGTCGGCGAGGATGCGGTCGGGCATGGCCTTGGCGTGGTGTCCGCCGACCATCAGGGCTATCTCGGGGTCGAGTTGGGCGGCGATCCGTGCGGACATCTCGTAGGTAGGTGCGAGGAGGTTCATGCCGGCCCAGCGTGGCGCGGCCTCGTTGACGATCTGTGCGGCTTCTTCGATGCCGAGGCCGTGGGCTTCGGCGTCGAGGACACCGACGTTGAAGCCCTGCCGCTGGGCGTAGGTGGCGATGTATGCCATGCCCAGGACGGGGAGAGTGTAGTCGTTCGTCCGCGGCCGTAGGCCGTAGTCGCGCAGCGGTGCGTTGATGAACAGGGCGTCGAGGGTGTGGGTGTGGCCGGCGCCTGAGATCAGCGCTAAGTGCTGCATGGGTCCTCCTGGTCAGGGCGGGCGTGTGAGCCCCAGGTGAGGGTGGAGAGGGTCAGGGTGTGCAGGGCAGTGCGGTCGGCGGCGGCCCAACTGGTCCACATCGGGCCGAATGTTTTGTCTTTCTTGCCGGGCCACGGGTGCTGGGGGGCGATCTGGGCGGCCCAGGTGCGTACGGCGAGGTCGTCGTGGGGGTAGATGCTGAAGTCGCCGGTGAAGTCGGTTGCTGCTGCGGCTGCCGTCCACGGCCCGATGCGGGGGATGCGGGTGAGCGCGACGGCCAGTTCACCGGTGTCCAGTTGTTCCCATTGGCTGTGGTGGCTTTCGTAGTGAGCAGCAGCGGCCTGGAGGGCGGTGCGGTGGAACCTGGCGCCGACGTCGGCGAACTGTTGTTCTGTCAGGTCGAGAACGGCACCGGCCGTGGGGGCGAGGGTAAGCACGCCGAGCGGTCCCTGCACCGTGGTGCCGTAGGTGCTGCACCATGTGCGGTACAGCTTGCGGGCCTGGTCGGCGCGGACGACCTGCCGCAGGATCGCGGTCGTGATCGCGTCCCAGAGCGAGGGGTTGGCCAGGCGCTGTGTGGTGCCGAGCTGACGGAGGCCGTCGCGCAACGGCGCGGGAGCGGCGGCTGGCAGACGGGCGGGGTCCGTGGTGACGAACGTGGGTTTCATGTCCTCTGTGCCCTGTACGCATGTCAGGTGCAGGCCCTGACGGCCGAAGGACAGGGTCCAGGTCCCGGAGGTGGTACGGACGGCGCGCACATGCTGCTCGTCTTTACCGGTCTGCCATGCCGGGTGGTCAGTCGTCAGTACGACTGTCATCGCATGCTCCTCATGTAGTGCGGTTGTGCGCCGTAGCCTCTCGCGTCACGAGCCTCTCGTGTGCGAGGCCACGGGAATGCCGGAGCATCAGTTGATGAGGCGGTGCTGCATCAGGTAGGTGCGCATCTGCGCGTACTCCTCGACCGTCGCAGGCCGGGACTCGACGGCTGGGGCGCCGGGCTCGGCCGGGGCCAGCCAGGTCTTTTGGGGCGGCATCAGCTCTTCGGCTGCGTGGGAGAGCTTCTTGCGGCGGGGGCCGCGCAGAAAGAAGGTGACGGTGTCCGGCTCCATCACTGCCTGGTGCACCATCGTGTGGTCCAGCGTGTATGCGCTGCCGGGCCGTTCGACGGTGACGATGGCGGGCTGGAGGTCTGCCCCGGTGAACGGGCCGTCCAGCCGTCGGTGCGGCGGCGAACGACGTGCAGGTAGCCCCCGGCGAGGATGCGGGCGGCGAACGCGTAGCAATGGTCGTGCGGAACAAGCTGGTTGTCAGGCCGCGGGTTCATGTTGAGGCGGACCTCGAAGCTGCGGTCGGGCGCCTGGTAGAGCGACAGCCGGTTGAACAGGAGCGTGACACGGCTGGCAGCCAGGCGTTCGGGGTCGTGCAGGATTTCGCCGACCAGCAGGGTCAGCAGGTCCCGGTCTGCGGCGAGCTGGTCGAGGAGGGCGCGGCTGACGCGGTGCACTTCGCGTAGATCCGGGATGTCCAGGGACGGCATCTGGTCTAGCCACGTGGTTGCCGTCCTCATCGGCGGTGCCCTGCCGGGGCGCGATGGGCGACGCTTTCGAGCACCCAGCGGGCGCGCTGAGCCGCAGCCGCGTACTCGTCGTCGGTCAGCAACGTGCCTGCCTGTGGCGAGGCACTCGCGGCGACGAGCAGGTGCATGCCGGCAGGGCTGTTCTGGGTCGAGCACTGGGTGCCTGGGTGCACGGCGAACACATGCTCGGGGCCGAAGCTGCGCGCGTACTGCGGACGGCCGGCCAGCGCGTCGGCAGCTTCCTGATACATCTCCAGCGCCACGGTGCCCGCAACCGTCAGAACGACGGAGGTGGCGCGTACCGGCCACGGCTCCATGGCGCAATGGGAGGCCAGCCGCAGGTAGACCGCGTGGCCGCCGGGCGCCGGAAGCGGAATATGGACGTAGCCGTGGGCGAGGAACGCGTCCGCCGCCTGGCACGTGCCGAAGTCGGGGACGCCGAGAATCCGGGTGGCAAGGGGGCCCAGCCATCCCGCGGCGCTGGATACGGAAATGTCGGGGATCTCGACCGGATCCCTTCCCTGATCGAGTAGCTGGTCGACGAAGGCGGGAAGTAGGGCGTTCACCAACTGCTCCCTTGAGTGAGTCGGATCGGAGTTCGGGTCCCGGCGCGGGTTCTGCGGGGAGGGGGATGGTGCAGAGCTCCCGCGCCGGGGTTGTACCTGTCCGATGGCCTGGTCTGACGTCATCCGGGCCACCGGGCAGGGATCTATGCGGCAGGCATGTCCAGTTCCTGCATGAGCTGCAGAAAGCTGAGGACCCGGTAGGAACTCAGCCGCCGGAAGAGCTGGGACGCCAAAAGTGTCGGCAGGTTCGCGTGCCCGAAAGGCAAGGGCACGTCGGGCTCGGCCACGACGCGAACGCCGTCTCTTTCGTTCCAGCCGTAGATGGCACCGTAGACCCCGTACAACGGGGCGCTTCGGGCAAGGAACACGGTCGGGTCGTCTTTCAGGTGCGGGCAGAGCCTGGCCGCGGGGCGCACGCACCGGGCGCACACGGGCGGCTGACTCAACAGCAGCGGTGCATCGCCGGGGAGCCGTTCGCGGGGGCCAGCGAGGAAGATCCAGCCTTTCGGGGTCCGTGCCGGTGCGGCACAGATCTGGCAGAGCAGGTTCTGCATGCAGTGCCGCTGCCGGAAGGGGTGCATCATCTTCCACTCCGCCGCGCCCGTCGGCCGGCCCCGGCCGTCGATGGGGTTGAGGCTGCAGCGGCCCCACAGCACACCTCGCATGTCCCGGTCGCGCGGGTCCTCATCCCGGTAGCGCAGCCTGTACCGGCCGGGGGCGAGCATGGTGATGATCAGGTTGTCGGGGGCCGGGTCTTCGCCGCGGCGCTGGGTGATGAACGGGACCAGGCCCGTCTCGGTGGGCTCCCTCACGTGCTGCTCTTTCCTCTGCTACTCGGTCGGGCAAGGGCGTCGCTGCACGCGCAGGGTTAGGTAATGGTGCACAGGATGTCCGCCAGGAGTTCCTCGTGCGGGGCAGGGCCGGGGCGAAACCGGTCAAGGAAATCCCGCAGCGGCGCCGGCGGGACGAGCCGGTCCCCGCGGCACGGCCGCAGCCAGTACGGGCCCGGCAGCTCCGTCTGCGCCATCGGCGGCAGGGCGAGCTGGTGTGGCCGGCCCAGGCACATGGCGTAGCGGTGCGGGGCCCAGGTGTCGCTGGTTCCCGGCGGCACGAGCCAGATCAGCCAGCGCCGGTGCGGGTCCTCGATCACCGGACCGCAGGCGTCGGGCTGGTCGTCGCCGGTGTGCTGGACCTGGTCCAGCAGGCTCACCACGGCGTACGCCTCGGGACAGGCGGCTGTGACGACGATGTCGAAGAAGTGGCCGCCTAACGGTAACCGCAGCACCCGGCCCTGCTGGAGATCCATCAGGCTGCGCACCCGCGCGGCAAGATCGCCCATGTCGGTGGCGACATCGCCCGGCGCGATGGTCCAGTCGCCCGGCATGAAGTCCACACCGGCCACCGGGACCGGCCCACCCGGGAGTACTGCACGCTGAGGGAGCGGGGTACGCATCAGGCCGGCACCTCCCCGGTCGCGCGCGTTGAGGCGGGGTGTTGCGTATACAGCACGGCCATCAAGTTCTCCAGAGCGATCGAACGGGTGAGGACGGAAGGGCTGGAGGTGGGCGGGTGGACGATCACTCCGTCTCCTTGGGGCACTTCGTTGCGGCAAGCCGGTCATGCAACTCGCTCACCCACCAGGCCAGCCGACGCAGATGCCCGACGGCCTGCCGGTAATCAACCAGCATCTCTACAGAGCGCACCGCACGAGCCCGTCTGATCGAGCGGGCGATCTGGCCATCGTCTGCCCGGCCTTGGCCGCGACGGCAATCTCGACGAGGCGCTTCGAATGGCCGAGCAAGTTCTTCGAAGCGCCTCGTCGGGTGGCCCGAAGCCGTCCAGCAAAGGGCCTCCACTCCCAGACCATCTTCAGGACCGTCGTCAGTTCTGCGCCGTCCAGAGGTGTTGTCCACGCCTCGACAGCTCTGTGCGGGGTGGTGTCCTGGGCCCGTCACTGTTGCTCCGCCGGTAAGACGAGGCGGCACCAGGTCCTGGCGCCGCCATCGCTGGTTCCCCAGGCTCCGCCGTTTCCCTTCACCGTCGCCTCAACGAGGAAGAGGCCGCGGCCCGACTCGGCGCCATCGCCTGCAGACTTGAGCTCGAAGCGGCAGGGCACGCCATCGGAGACAGTGATGTGCAGAAAGCCCTGTCGGACTGTCACCGTGACGGCGACTTCCCTTCCCCCGCTGTGCACGATGGCATTGGTGACCAGTTCCGAGACGATGAGTGTCGCGTCGTCTACAAGGCATTCCAGGCCGCAGAGCTTGAGGCGGGCAGCCGTCACACGGCGGGCCATCTGGACCTGGCGGGCGTCGCGTTCCGCGATGGCCTGCCCCGCGCCGCAGGGGGAGACCCCGAAGTTCACGCTCATCACGTCGTGGGTTTGCTGAAAGGTCCTGGACTGACGCTCCGCGTTCTGGCCCTCCCTGCAGAGGTCCTCTCCCGGCGCGGACACGCCTCTTCTCACTGGTGGTGCGCTGGTCACCTACGCTCCCAAGGCCGAGATCATTGGCGTTGCTCGTAAGAGGTAACCGCGTAGTCACTCTCTGCGGGTACCGTTGGTGATAGGTGCGACCGTGAACACCGTGAACGCCATGAAGTTGTCGGGAGTTGAGTGCATGGCTACGAGGAATCGCACGCCCAACCCTGCCCTGGAATCGCTGCTTGAGCAGGCACGATGGACGCGGACTCAATTGGCCCAGCAGGTCAACCGGCTGGGCCCGCAAGCCGGACTCCAGCTCACGTACGACCGGACGGCAGTCGCGCACTGGATCGCTGGCACGCCACCGAAGCCCCAGGTCAGACCCCTGATTCTTGAGGCTTTCTCTGCCCGCTTAGGGCGGCCGGTGACACATGCGGAAGCCGGCCTTCAGCCTGCGGTGTCCGCCGGGGGCTCCCAACCAATCGACACTGTGGAGGAGTTGATCGATCTCGGAAGGGCGGACATGGATCCATCCCGGCGCGGCGTACTTGCCGCGACCCTCTTCACAGCAGCACTTTCTGTACCCACGTTCCAGCAGAACGCCCGAGCCGCCGACGGCTCCGTCATGCCGGGCAAGGCCACTACCCGGATCGGCGCTTCTCAAGTCGCTTCGGTGCGGTCCATGACCGAGCGAATCGCCGACATCCTCGACGAATTCGGCGCAGGCCACGCCCGCCCCATGGCTGCCGCATTCCTCGTCAACACGGTCGGCCCCTGGTTGAGGGCGCAAGCCTCCGAGCAAGTCAGGCAGGACATGCTCGCCGCGGCATCGGATCTGACGTACCTGACGGGCTGGATGGCCATGTACGAAAAAGCCCACGGTCTGGGTCAAACGTACTATGTCAAAGCACTCAAATTAGCTGGCGAGGCGGACGACCACGTCACCTACTGCCGCACACTGCGCGGCATGTCCCTTCAAGCATCGAACATCGGGCACGGACGCATGGCGCTTCAACTCGCCGACTCGGCAGCCGAGGCCGCGCCCTCCGCCGGCCCTCGCCTGGTGGCGTTCCTTCGCGGGCAGCAAGCGCACGCGGCGTCGATGGTCGGCGACCGGCACCAAGCCCACACTCGCCTGCGCGAAGCCGAGACGGCCCTGTCAATGGCTGACAATCGGCGCGATGCGATCGGCGGATACGACCAGACCGCCTATCTCTTCCACGTCTCACACGTGTTGATGGAGGAAGGCGACCTGGCGGGCAGCATTCAGGCGATGAAGCAGTCCATCCGGGTCCAGCCCGCCCAGGAACGACAAGGCCGCGTCCATGCATACGCGGTACTCGCACAGCGGCAATTGCGCTTTGGCCACCTGGAAGCGTCATGCGAGTCATGGGGGCGCTTCCTTGACGAGTATGAGCACGTCTCGTCGATCCGCGGCGATGATCACTTCGGCACCATGCGGACGGACCTGGCCCCGTATACGAAGGCGCGCGCGGTGAAGACTCTCTCCAGCCGAGTGCGAGAGGTCGCGGCAGCCAAGGCATAGGCCAAGACGCCTCCAGGAAGCCCCCATGCCTTTTGGGCATCGGAAATGAGGGCGCGTTGGGCCGGGAAGCTGGACGGCAAGGCGGGGTGGCTGCTCCGCTGCGGGATGACGTGAGCTGCTTCTTCGACCCGGACTTGGTGGGGGCGCTGCCGGACGGTCGTGTCCCGAATTCCTCGATGGGAGGACTGGCAGGCGGTCCTCGTGGTTCGAAGTCGGATTTGACAGATCAAATTCTGGATCTTCCAGGACCACATCATCCGAGGCCGGAGCCTCATCCGTGATGGACCCCCTCAACGGCGTCCATGGTGTCCAGCCCGGGGAGCGACAGCACGCCCAGCGTCTGCAGGTCCCTCGCGTACTTGCGGATCAGTTCCCGGCCGAGGTGCGGGACATCCTTGTCCGGGCCCACGCCTGAGGCGCGCACCGCCTCCTGGAAGCGTTCTGTGGGGAAGCCCGCGCCGTTGACTGCCGGCGCGGGCCGGGCGAAGGCGTGCAGCAGGGGCAGCACCGAGTGCTGCTTCTGCTGGTCCGGCATGGCGCGGATCGCGGTCTCGAACCGGGCGTACCACTCGTCGTAGTCGTGGATCCTCGTGATGGAGTAGTCGGCCTCGATCAGCCAGTCCACGAAGGTGTCCATGGAGATCCCGTCGGCGTGCGGGTTGAACACGTTGAACGTCCGGTGGCCGCGGGTCGCCCGCGCGCCGAGGGCGTTGACGGCCTCCGCGGTGAAGTCGACCGGTAGTCCGTTGTAGTGGGCTGCTTGGCGGTGGCCCTGGGCGTCGAGGCGGTAGAAGGAGTCCGGTGCGACGCCGGTGGCGATCACGCTGAGCAGCAGACGGGTGAACACGTCGGGCACGTTGAGCTGCCCGGCGTACCGGGTGTGCGCGAGGATCAGGTCTGACCGGAAGACGGCGACCGGCAGACCGCACAGGTCGTGCGCCTCCCGCAGCAGCACCTCGCCGGCCCACTTGCTGGTCGCGTACCCGTTGGCGTAGCCGTCGCCGAGCTTGCGCAGCGGGCTGACCGTCCTGATGTCAGCGCTCTCGTCGGCCGACGACAGCGTGCCGACGAGGGCCGCGACCGTCGACAGGAACGTAAGCGGCTTCATGCGGGCGGTGATCGCCAGGCGGATCAGCTCTGCGGTGCCGACCACGTTGGGGCCGAACAACTGCTCGTACGGCAGCACGTGATTGACCAGCGCGGCCGGGTGCGCGATCTGGTCGACGGTGTCGGCCAGCCGCCGCCAGGTCGTCTCGTCCAGGCCCAGGCCGACCTCGCCGATGTCGCCGGCCAGCACCTCCAGGTGTCCGCGGGCCAGCTCCCTGAAGCGGGCGAGCAGTTCGGGGTCGCTGTCGTAGACGGACTCCAGCCGCTGCCACGCGGTCTTGGCGTCCGCGCCGCGCACGATGCAGATCAGCCGGCCCCCGATGGGTGCCAGCCGTTCCATCTGGTCCAGGGCCATGAAGCGGCCCAGATAGCCGTTGGCGCCGGTCATCAGGACGGTGCGCACGGGACCCTCGGGCAGTGGCAGCGTGGGCGCGGCAGCGAGAGTCCGGGCGTCGATGAACCGGTCCAAGGTCAGGTCGGCGGCCTCGACCTGGGTGCTGCCCGCGCCGTGCACGGCGGCGAATGTCGGCCGCCGGGAGCCGGAGCCCTGCTCGGACTCGATGTGTTCCGCGACCTTGCGGAGGTTGTTGGCGGGGCTGATGAGGACGCCGACCGACACCTCGAACCCGAAGATCTGCCCCAGCAGTTCCGACAGGGTGAGCGCGGACAGGGAGTCGCCGCCGAGGTCGGTGAAGTGCGCGTCCGGGTCCGTGAAGTCCTGGCCGCCCACTACCGCCCCGACGGCCTTGAGGACGGTGTCGAGCACCGGCCGGTCGGCGCCCCGGTGGCGCAGCTCGCTCAGCGCGGCGCTCTCCCGGTCGGCCAGTTCGGTGTAGAGCTGTTCCAGCTGCGGGCCGTAACGACTGGTCAGTCGGGGGCGCATCAGCTTGCGCGTCTCGGAGAGCAGACCGTTGTCGGTGCTGAAGGGTTCGGTCTCGATCAGGAAGTCGCGGGGGATCTCGTAGGCGTTGAGGCCGGCTTCGGCGGCGGTGCGCCGCAGCGATTCGTGCAGCCGGGCCGGGAGATCGCCGTCGCCGCTCAGTGCGTCCTCGGGGGGCACGATCACGGCGAGCAGGTACGAACGTTCACTGTTGCCGTAGACGAAGATTTGCCGCACCAGCGGGTCGGTGGCGAAGGTGGCCTCCACGTGGGACAGCGCGACGAACTCGCCCTGGGCCAGCTTGAGCACGTTCTTGCGGCGGTCGACGTAGACCAGTTCGTCCGGCCCTATCTCGGCCATCACGTCACCGGTGTGGTAGAAGCCGTCCGCGTCGAAGACGTCGGCGGTCACGTCGGGGCGTTTGTAGTAGCCGGGGATGAGCGTCTCCGACCTGACCAGCAGCTCGCCGCGCGGATACGGCATGTCAGTGAGCATGTAGCCCAGCTCGGGCACGTCCACCAGCTTGTACTCCAGGACGGGCGGCCGGCCCACTTTGTGGTCCACGGTGATCGGGCCCGCCTCGGTGGAGCCGTAGCCGTCGTGCACGGGGAGGTCGAGGACCGACTCGACGAACTCCCTCATCTCGGCGGACAGGGGCGCGGAACCGACCGCGGCCCACATCACCCGGCCGCCGAGGAACTCCTCGCGCAGCTGCGTTTTGATCTTCTCGGTCCTCCCCGCCTCGTCCGCGTTGCCCGCGTCGTCGACCGCGCTGCGGAAGCGCTGGTGGAGCATGTCGCACACGCGGGGCACGAGGAGGAGTTCGGTGGGGCGGACCAGGCCGATGTCCTCGAAGAGGGTGGACAGGTCGCTGCGGGCGACGAAGTGGTTGATGCCGCCGCGGGCCAGCGTGGTGAACAGTGCCGTCCGCCCGAAGAGGTGGCTCAACGGCATGTAATTGACGGTGATGCACGGTCTGTCGGCAGTTTCGAACCAGCTCTGCCACAGACGGCAGCCCAGGCGTTCGGTGTATTCGGCTCCCTTTGGCATGCCGGTACTGCCCGAGGTGTAGACGAGCAGGCTCAGCCGGTCCGGGTCGGCTTCCGGCATGGGTGCGGCGGGCAGGGCACGACCGCGTTCGATCACGTCGTCCAGCAGGTCCAGTGACATCCGTCGCCCGGCCTGGGCAAGCCGACGGCGCGCGTCCGCGATCCTCGTGCGCTCGTCATCGGCGTCCGGACGGTGGTCGAACACGACCACCCTCGCGACCGTCGGACTGTCGAGGGCCACATCGACCGCGGTGTCCAGCACGTCGATGCTGACGGCGAGCAGATGCGGCCCGGTCTCCGCGAGGATCGGCATGAGGCCAGCCGCGGACGTGCTGCCCTGCAGGGGCACACAGACCGCGGCCAGCCGAAAGCACGCCAGGTCGATCAGTGCGTGTTCAGCGCTGGTGCCGCCGAGGACACACACGAAGTCGCCCTTAGCCACGGGATGGCGCTCGTCGTGGTGCCACTCCGCGGCGACCGCCTCGGTACGGTCGCCGAGCTCGCGGTAGGTGATCATGTCGAACCGCGGCAGCAGCCGCAGTTCCGTCCGGCCGGTGGCCGGGTCGGTGACCGCTTCCCGGGCGCGTTCGCCCAGGGCGGGCCGGTCGGCGTAGGCATCCATGACCATGGCCGCCATCGAGGCTATGGACTGTCCCGGCCGCCGTATGGCCTGAGCGACCGACTCACGTGGCAGGACGTCGCGAAGCTCCTGGTCGCCGGCACACAACCGCGCGGCTCGGCGCTCCTCTCGGAGGTCTGTCGTCCCGCCGTTGTCGCCCGTCGGAACCCGCGAACCACGCGCCATGGCCATCTCCCCGCACAGTGCGGCTTTTGTGCCGATATACAACTTTATCGCCAGACGAGACGGCCATCACATCGGATGCGGGCCGTCCGTCGGCCGACGAACGGCCCGCGCGACGCCCAGCGGGAACGGTGACGGGAACCCGGACCGGCGGTCCGGGTTGCGGGAAGGCAGGTCAGGGCGGGCGGGGCCAAACCACCTCGCTCGACCGGCTACCAGTGGTGGGGCCCGGAGGATTGGCAGGTCCGGGGCGGGCACGGAAGGCGGGCCGCGACCAGCCGTCGGGCCAGCCCCTGAGCCCACCACGCGCAGTCCCGACGCAGGAGCTGCGCGGCCTTGCCGACGGCACCTACGGCCGGCGGGTGTCGTCTACACGGGTGCCCGGCGATCCGCTGGGACAGCTCCTGCAGACGCCGCCGCTGCACGGCGGTGCCGCGAGGTCCTCGGCTGCCAGCCAGGCGACCTGCTCACGTGCCTTAAGCACCGAAGGCAAGGCAGCGGCGGGCTGCGCAGCGGCTTGTCACCGATCGGGCAGCCGGAGGGTCAGTGGCGGCCGCCGCGGCGGCCGTAACCCCAGGTCTCGTCGTCGACGAAGCGGCCGTGGTCGTTGCGCAGGGTCGCGGTGTCGTGGTCGTTGTTCCACACGTAGGCCCGGCGGTCCTGGTAGAGGTCGGTGCGGGTGTCGCGGCCCTCCCCGGTGTGGATACGGACCGTGGCCCGGCCGGCCAGCTTGTAGTCCTCGAAGGTGTAGACGTGACCGGACTCGTCGCGCAGGGTCCAGCCGTCGAGGTTGACCGCGCTGCGGGTGGTGTTGGTGAGGTCCACCCACTCCTTGTTCAGCGACCGCTTGGAGCGGTCGTCACGTCCCGGGGAGTCGTACTGGACGGCCGAGATCTTCACCTTCGGCTGCTGCGGGCGGGCGTGATCGGCCGCGGACGCCGGCAGCGCCACCGCCCCGACCAGAGCACCGGCCGCAAGCGCGGCAGCGGCCAGACGACGGGCGGCGACAGAAGCAGAAGTGGACATGAGTCCCCCTGATGGTGCGGGCACCACTCCCGGGAAACGGGAGTGGTGCGATGTGCGGGTTGCGCGGCCGGATCGGCCGTGCACACACACTCTGTCCAGCACGTGCAGGAGTCGGGGTGGAAACATGGCTTGTGTTACCTGTTGCCCATATTTCTGTGACTCTTGACTGCATGATTCATGTATGGCTCTTGTCGCTGGTGGTGACGGTCCGGCAGGTCGCGCGTCCTTGCGGGAGTTGGCCGTGTCCCGCGATCGCCATGCCACATCATTCAGGGACCGTACGGGCCTTCACCCGAAAGTGAGTAACAGGCGCTCGTGTCGAGACGCCCTGCGGATGGGTGGAGAAACGGCTCCGGAGTGAATGCCTGATTGCACCCGCGTACCCACTCTGAGCTGCAGCGGAGGTGGATGCACAGTGTGTGGCGCAGCAGAGCGTGTCGGACGTGTGTCGAGAAGTCGCCCCGGCTCCACAGTCATCGAGAGACTGGCCTCGCCAAGGGCTGTGACACCGGAGGTGTCACAGCCCTTGGACTGCTCGCATGAAGCCGGGATGACACTCCCGTGCTGCGGTCGTGCCGGGACGACCTATGCCAGAACCGCATCTTCGCAGGTGGCGGCTCGTGCTCTATATTCCGCTCCAACGTCTGAGTGTGCCTGGCTCCGACGCCAGGCGGCTGCCGGACACTCATCGCGCCGTGCATGTCCGGATCCATGTGCCTGTGTATCCACAGCGCGCCCCAGTCGGAGCGGGCGCGCGCTATGAGGAGGCGACTCTTCGCGTGAGCCCCGTTCTCGGATACGACCACCGTCTCGTCCAGACGGCTGTGGTCGGTGACGCCCACTCCGATCACCCGGTGATCCTGCCTATGGACGCCGGGGAATTGGACGCCTGGCGTCGGCGCCACCCCGGCTACACCTACTGGTGCGGATACGAACTTGGCGGCTGCGGCAGCAAGTTGAGCGACAGGCTCTACCACGACAAGGTGTGCCACTTCGCCCATCAACCTGGCGGTCCGGCATGCGGCCGTTCCGCGGTGGGCGAGTCCAGCGCGGACCACCTCTTCATCAAGCGGGGCCTGCGCGACCTCCTCGGCAGGGACAAGCAGCGCGGCACCGTGGAGAGCCGAGACCTCGGGTCAAGCCCGGGCGGCGCCGTGGACCTGCACCTGCCCGCAGCCCGTCGCAGACTGCGCTTCCAGCTCGCCGGCCTCGACCACCGGAGCTGGCGAGCGGCCAACTTGGCCCTTGGCGACGACGTGGACGAGGTCGACTGGCTATTCGGCACAGACGGCGCCCTCACCAGGGAACTCCTCGCCCGCAAGGGCTACAGCCTGCGGTTCCGGCTGGAGACCGTCAGCGGTGAGCGCCGGATCCACATCGGAGCCCAGAACTACGCCGAGCCAGAGGTGCGATGGAGCCGACTGGAGGACTGCCGGATCACGCCCGGCGGTCTGATGACGCCAGCCATCGAAGCGATACGGCTGGCCCCGCCGCGCCCCAAGCCGTTCGCCTTCCCCGTCGACGGTTCCGTCGTCTTCGCACTCGATCCTGAAGCGCCTGCACCCGACAATTCGCCGTTCGCCACCGAGGGACGCCGCCTGGTCATGGCGTATGTGAAAGCCATGGACAGCCCCGTCGTCCGCACGGCGCTGTCCCTGCCCGACGACACGGACCTGCCCCCGGCACAGCACGTCTACCGCGCCGGTGACCATGCCCGACTCCTCGTCCAGGAAAACGGAACATGGGCTCTCCAGCTCGACCGATACGTCCGCCTCGACGCGGCAGAGGCAGCCCGGACGGGTCTGGCGGGTGACCCCTCCGAGCCGCACACGCCCCCTGTTGTCCAGCCGCCCGCGGTGAAAGCACCACCGCAGCCAGCCCAGCAGTCTCAGCCCGTGCGCTCCGTCGCTGCGCGGACTCCCCCGCCGACCGTTGACAGAGCAAAGGGGAAAGACCCCGGAGTACTGAGCCGCGACCAGGCCGTCGTCCGCGCTCGCGAGCTACTGCGCGATGCTGCCAATCACGGCCGTACCCTGCGCTGGGCCAATCTGGCATCGCGACTGGGCGCCCCGTACCCCGACATGTCGGAGAAGGAGCGCGCGGGCTTCCTCATCGAAATCGACACCCCGCTGTGGGAGAGCAAGCCGGTCCTCACCGCTCTGCTCTGGGACAGGAACTGGCAGGAGCCCGTGTCCTGTCTTCATGCAGTGGTAGTCGGGCTTGGCGTCGCCAACGCGCAGAGTGTGCGGGCCGGTTCGTCCGTCCTGCGTGAGTGGGCGGATCGCGAACGGGACCGTGCCTTCGCCGTGCACGCGAGTCCACCACGTCCTGTGCGGCCCCGTATGCCTCTGAAGGGCGCGCAGGCCGTCGCCCATGTGCTGACCAGGAAGCAGACCCGGGAGGTGAACGCGTTGGTCGGCCGCATAGCGGTCACGCGGAACGTGAAGGCGCCGGTGAGCACCCCCGGGGACCGACGCAGGGTTAGCGACGCGATCGTGAGTCTGGAGGAGAAGGCGGTCCGGTCTGGCGCGGAGTCCCAGGTGCCCGCGCAGGTTTACCGGGCGCTTGAGCGTTCCCGCCTGTGGCTGAGGTATGCCACGCCGGGTGCGCATATTCCTGATCCCCTGTCGAACCAGGATCGACAGGCGATCAGGGCTTCCATCGACGGACTCCTGCAGTCGCTGAAAGCCGCGGAGGTGAGGCTGGACGACGACACGCGCTGACCCGCTAACGCGTGAGGGGAGCGAGGGCGTTCTCATCGAGTCGCGCGCGTGGGGGCGCCTTCGATGTGAGGCGACCCCGGCGGTGTGGACACACTGACAATGGATCTTGCAGATCCGAGGAAAGGTGTCCTGGTGGGACGGAAGTCTCCGTATCCGGAGGAATTCAGGAGCGACGCCGTCGCGTTGTACCGCGCGGCGGGCGCAAAGCACACGTATGCCGCGGTCCCGGCGGATGTCGGGGTGACCGGCGAGACGCTGCGGAGCTGGGTGCGTCAGGCCGGCGAACACGCCGGCCGCGATTACAGCCACGGCGATCCGACCGGTGCGAACCGGGACGAGGACTGGCCCGGCTGCGGGCGGAGAACGGCCGGCTGCGCAAGGCGGAGAAGGAGTGGGAGCTGGAGCGGGAGATCCTGCGCCAGGCAGCGGCCTATTTCGCCAAGGAGATGAAATGAAGACCTGCCGCTGGGACTTCATCTCTGAGAATCGCGCTGGATTCGGCGTGCAGCGGATATGCCGGGTCCTTCAGGTCTCGCGCTCGGGCTACTACCAGTGGCTCGCCGGCGCGAAGGCCCGCACCGTGCGGCAGACCGCCGAGGACGAGCTTGTCGCGAGGATCCGTGAGGTCCACACTGCGCACAAGGGCACCTACCGGGTCCGCCGCGTGCATGCCAATCTGCGGGGCTTCGGTCACATCGTCAACCGCAAGCGCGTCGAGCGCCTGATGCGCATCAACAGAATCGAGGGACGCCACCTGCGGCGCCGCACGCGCACGACCATCCCAGACCGCCTCGCGCCACCTGCCCCGGATCTCATCCAACGTGATTTCTCCGCAGGCAAGTTGGACGAGAAGTGGTGCGGCGACATCACATACGTGCAGGTCGGCGGCACCTGGCTGTATCTCGCCTGCGTCATCGAAATCTGCTCACGTCGGGTGCTCGGCTACTCGATGGCCACCCACATGCGCGCCGGACTGGTCATCGACGCCTTGACGATGGCTGCCGCGGCCCGTGGTGGCCGCGTGGGCGGGGTGATTTTTCACGCGGACAGGGACTCGCAATACACGTCAGCCTCGTTCGCGCAGGTCTGTGACGGTTTCGGGATTCACAGGAGCATGAGCCGGGTCGGCTCGAGCTACGACAACGCTCTCGCCGAGTCGTTCCGGCAGGGACTCAAGAGAGAGACGATGCACCAGAGGCTGTTCTCGACGGTGCGGCAGGCAAGGCTGGAGATCTTCCAGTGGCTCACCTACTACAACGCCCGACGGCGCCGCAGCGCCCTCAACTACCTCTCGCCAGCCGAGTTCGGACAGCAACACCGACGAGGACGTAAACTCACACTCGCAGCGTGAACCCCGTGTCCACACTCCGGGGGACGCCTCAGTGGGCCCGCCGTGTCGGGAACTCTCCAGAGGTAATCCATCGCCGGTATCACGGCTGCATCGACGGGCACGAAGAAGCAGCCAACGCCGAGATCTCTCAGACTCTTAAGGAAGACGGTGAATAAGGGCCGGTCTTCTGTGAAGAAAACCGGCCCTGAGCGCGTGTACTGCTCTGCGGTTCACACAGGCAGTTGAGGACCGGACGGGATTCCGGGTGCCGGCGGTACAGTCCGCGGCGGGATTCCGGGTGCCGGCGGTACAGTCCGCGGCGGGATTCCGGGTGCCGGCGGTACAGTCCGCGGCGGGATTCCGGGTGCCGGCGGTACAGTCCGCGGCGGGATTCCGGGTG
>NZ_JBSFCK010000061.1:0-1120 GCF_053593435.1 Streptomyces sp. NPDC002306 | reverse complement strand
GTGCCGGCGGTACAGTCCGCGGCGGAGACCTACGGTCCCTGTCGTTGCCGTCGCGCCAGTTGTTGTTGTCGCGCCAGTTGTTGTCGTTACGCCAGTTGTTGTTGTCGCGTTGGCTGTTATCGTCGCGCCAGTTGTTGTCGTGGCGTTCGCCGTTGCCGTAGCTGCGTTCGTCGTCGTAGCTGCCGTTGCCGTCGCCGTAGCTGCGTTCGTCGTCGTAGCTGCCGTTGCCGTCGCCGTAACTGCGTTCGTCGTAGCCGTTGCCGTCGTAGCCGCCGTCGCCATAACCGCCGCCGTCGTCGCCGTCCCCGCCGCCGTCGTCGCCACCGTCATCCTCGGTGGGCGTCATGATGGCGGAAACAGAATCCTGCTCTGCGGTGGCGGCAAGCGCGCTGGAGGGAACCACTGCGCCACCTACAGCGAGGATGGCCGAGGCTGAAAGCATCCAGAATCGGTGTGGCGGAGATGAACTAGGCATAGCAATTCTCCTTCCCTGCATTAGATTGGAAAGCTGTTGTGAGCGGCCCAGTCGATTGGCGGCTCATCTGGCGTATGAGTGTGGCCGAGCTATCGATTCTCGGCGGATAAAGGAACGCGCAGGTGATAATCCTAAATTGAGTCTGACTGCCGGTCTCCGGCACGCTCGGCAGGTGATATTGCGTCAGCCGAACACTCTTAAGTCGAAGCTCGTGGACTCGACCGAGCGACATCTCAAACGTCGCGGATGTGAGAGCCCATATCGATGGGGCTGCGCCGCTGACGAGGGTCTTCGGTATAGCGCCGGTATCATCAGAATCTCACTGCGGCAACCCTGCTGCATCTCGGGAGGACGGTTTGCAGGTGAGTAGAATCCCGGCCTTTAGTTGAACGGCGCGCAGATCGTTGCGACCCGAGATGGGCCGGCTGTCGGCGTCGGCTGAACTCTGGTTCTGGATCACTTTTGGTGCAGGTCTGACGTAGGGTTACTGTCGCGGGTTTTGCGGCAGGTGGGTCAGCGGGCGAGGAGGATGCGCTTGCGCAGGAGGTCAAGGCCGGCCCGGCCGAACATCTGCCGCTTCAGCATCTTGATCCGGTTGACCTGCCCCTCGACCGCACCCGAACTGAACGGCAACGTCAACCCCGC
>NZ_JBSFCK010000060.1:0-22448 GCF_053593435.1 Streptomyces sp. NPDC002306 | reverse complement strand
CGGGCCGCAGGCCGCAGGCCGCAGGCCGCAGGCCGCAGGCCGCAGGCCGCAGGCCGCAGGCCGCAGGCCGCAGGCCGCAGGCCGCAGGCCGCAGGCCGCAGGCCGCAGGCCGCAGGGGATCTCAGCCCGTGAGCCCGACCAGGTTCGGGATCTCCTGTGTCGCGTACCACAGCAGTTCGTGGTCCTCGGCCCCGTCCACCACGAACTGCGCGTCGTCGTCACCCGCGTCCGCCGCCGGGAGCGCCTCCGCCGCGGCCGTCACGTCCGTCTCCGCGTCCCCCGCGTCGACGTGCACCGCGGCCGCCTTGCGCAGCGCCACCGCCCCGGCGATCCGCACCTCGCCGAGCGCGGCCGGGTCGAGCCCCCGGTCGGGGTCCGCGGCCGCCGCTCCGTCGGGGACGTCGACGGCGACCACGACCCGCCGTCGCGCCGCCGCCGTGTCCGCCGCGAGCAGCCGCAGCGAGGCCAGGGCGGCCCGGTTCAGCGCCGCGTACTCCAGTTCCTCGACGTCGTCGGAGAGGTACCACTCGCGCAGCCCCGGCGTGACGGCGTACGCGACCAGCGGTCCCGCCGCCAGCTCACCCGTCTTGTACGCCTCGGCGAGACCGGAGAGGGTCAGGGGGACGTAGACGCGCATGGCTGGCCGCTTTCATGGGTCGAGGGTTCGGACGACCCCGGGGAGAGCGGTCGCCGCGCCTCCCGGAGGGCCTTCAGGATACGTGCGGGAGTCCCCCTTCGGGTTCTCGCCCACCGCCCCGCGCACGTCCACCCGGCGCACCGGAACTCACCCTGAGCGCGCCCACCGGACCGGGCCGCACGCCGTCCCGACCACCCGGATAGGTGAACCTGCCGCGCCCCTCGCCACGGGCGGCCGCTTCCTTGCCGCTCCGGTCCTCGATCCCGTACAAGATCCCCAACCGCAAGTTACCCACCGGTATCACCTGGGCCAGAATCCTTCGCCCGCGCCGTGGCACCGCTGGACCCATGGAACGGGGACTCACATGGACACCGTGAACAGCGCGACCGACATGACCCGCGTGACCAGCGTGACCACCATGACCGATACGGACAAGGTGATGACCAGGACCCGCCGTCACACCGGCAGCCGCCCGCCGGTCCGTCACGACACCCGCCGCCCCGGCGGCGCCCCCACCCGCACACCTCCGGGAACCGGCCCCTCCCGCACCCCCTCGACCGCGACGGCGACCTCTGCCGCCGCTGCCGCTACCTCCGCAAGCGCCACGGCCACCGTCACCCGCCGAACCGTCCCCGCGTCCCCATCCGGACCCGTCGTACCCGTCGTACCCGTCGCGCCTGACGCGCCCGTCGTGCCCGTCCAGATCCCCCGCAGGCCGGTTCCGCAGCCCCGCCCCACCGATGTCTTCGCCGAGCGGCTCCTCGCCGTGCTCAGCGGCCTGCGCCCCGTCCACTGCATGCTGCGGCACACCCTCGGCCGCGCCTACGACGAACTGGCCTGGCTCGCCGAACGCGGCCCCCTGCGCACCACCCGCGGCACCCGCCCCGTCGTCCGCGACATCGGCTACTACGTCCCCCGCCCCGGCGCCATCGAGGCCTTCGCCCGCATCAGTGCCGGCGACCGGCTGCGCGCCATGGCCTTCCGCCTGGAGCTCGGCGCCGACCGGCGCTGGCGCTGCACGGCGGTGGAACTCGGCGGCCCGCGCAGGCCCCGCACGGACGAGGACTGAACCGGCGTGCGCAACCCGCCCACGCCGAGGGGCCGGGCACCCCGAAGGATGCCCGGCCCCTCACGACCCACTGCTCAGGTCACTCCCGCCGCCCGCTCCTCACGGAGCGAACCGCGCGTCACTTCTTGCGACGCCGCCCGGCGGCACGCCCCTGCTTGCGGCGCTCCGCGCGGGTGAGGCCGTCGGCCTCCGAGCGCACCGGCTCGTCGTCGTCGGCGAAGTCGCCCTCGACGATGCCGCCCTCGCCGTCCACGGTGGGCGCGGAGAAGTGCAGCCGGTCCCGGCGCTGCGGGGCCTCCAGGCCCTTGGCGCGGATCTCGGGACGCGAACCGGACTGCGCCGGCACCACGTCCTGGGGCTCCTTGTCCAGCGACGGCTGGGCGTCCGCGACCGGGACCTCCTCGACCTGCTGCTCGACCTGGACCTCCAGGTTGAACAGGTAGCCGACGGACTCCTCCTTGATGCCCTCCATCATGGCGGTGAACATGTCGAAGCCCTCACGCTGGTACTCGACCAGCGGGTCCTTCTGCGCCATCGCGCGCAGGCCGATGCCCTCCTGGAGGTAGTCCATCTCGTAGAGGTGCTCGCGCCACTTGCGGTCGAGGACCGACAGCACGACCCGGCGCTCCAGCTCGCGCATGATCTCGGAGCCGAGCTGCGTCTCGCGCGCCTCGTACTGCTCGTGGATGTCGTCCTTGATGGACTCGGAGATGAACTCGGCCGTCAGACCGGCACGGTCACCGGCCGCGTCCTCGAGCTCCTCGATGGTGACCTTCACCGGGTAGAGCTGCTTGAACGCGCCCCACAGCCGGTCGAGGTCCCAGTCCTCCGGGAAGCCCTCGGCGGTCTCCGCGGAGATGTACGCGTCGATGGTGTCGTTCGTGAAGTGCTGGATCTGCTCCTGGAGGTCCTCGCCCTCCAGGACGCGGCGGCGCTCGCCGTAGATGACCTCGCGCTGGCGGTTGAGGACCTCGTCGTACTTCAGGACGTTCTTACGGGTCTCGAAGTTCTGCTGCTCGACCTGCGACTGGGCGGACGCGATCGCGCGCGTGACCATCTTGTTCTCGATCGGCACGTCGTCGGGCACGTTGGCCATCGACATCACGCGCTCCACCATCTGCGCCTTGAACAGCCGCATCAGGTCGTCGCCGAGGGAGAGGTAGAACCGGGACTCGCCCGGGTCGCCCTGACGGCCGGAACGACCGCGCAGCTGGTTGTCGATACGACGCGACTCGTGCCGCTCGGTACCGAGGACGTACAGACCGCCGAGCTCCTCGACCTCGTCCTTCTCGGCCTTGACCGCCTGCTCGGCGCGCTCCAGGGCGGCGGGCAGGGCCGCGGCCCACTCCTCGATGTGCTCCTCGGGGTCGAGGCCGCGCTGGCGCAGCTCGGCCTCGGCGAGGTCCTCGGGGTTGCCGCCGAGCTTGATGTCGGTGCCACGGCCGGCCATGTTCGTGGCGACCGTCACCGCGCCCTTGCGGCCGGCCTGGGCGACGATCGTCGCCTCACGGTCGTGCTGCTTGGCGTTGAGCACCTCGTGCTGGACGCCGCGCTTGCTGAGCTGCTGCGAGAGGTACTCGGACTTCTCGACCGAGGTGGTGCCGACCAGGATCGGCTGGCCCTTCTCGTGCTTCTCGGCGATGTCGTCGACCACCGCGTCGAACTTGGCGACCTCGGTGCGGTAGATCAGGTCGGACTGGTCCTTGCGGACCATCGGCTTGTTGGTCGGGATCGGGACCACGCCGAGCTTGTAGATCTGGTGGAACTCGGCGGCCTCGGTCATCGCCGTACCGGTCATTCCGGAGAGCTTGTTGTAGAGGCGGAAGAAGTTCTGGAGGGTGATCGTGGCGAGCGTCTGGTTCTCGTCCTTGATCGCCACCCCTTCCTTCGCCTCGATCGCCTGGTGCATGCCCTCGTTGTAGCGGCGGCCGGCGAGGATACGGCCGGTGTGCTCGTCGACGATCATGACTTCGCCGTCGATGACGACGTAGTCCTTGTCCTTCTTGAAGAGCTCCTTGGCCTTGATGCCGTTGTTCAGGTAGCCCACGAGGGGGGTGTTCACCGACTCGTAGAGGTTGTCGATGCCCAGCCAGTCCTCGACCTTGGAGACACCGGACTCGTGGATGGCCACGGTGCGCTTCTTCTCGTCGACGTCGTAGTCACCGGTCTCCTCGAGGCCCTTGAGCGGGTTGCCCGCCTCGCCCCGCTTCAGACGTGTGACCAGCTTGGCGAAGTCGCCGTACCACTTGGTGGCCTGGTCGGCCGGGCCGGAGATGATCAGCGGCGTACGGGCCTCGTCGACCAGGATGGAGTCGACCTCGTCGACGATCGCGAAGTTGTGACCGCGCTGGACCAGCTCGTCCTGCGACCACGCCATGTTGTCGCGCAGGTAGTCGAAGCCGAACTCGTTGTTCGTGCCGTACGTGATGTCGCACGCGTACTGCTCACGACGCTGGGCCGGGGTCATGTTGGCGAGGATGCAGCCGACCTCGAGGCCCAGGAACTTGTGGACGCGGCCCATCATCTCGGAGTCGCGCTCGGCCAGGTAGTCGTTGACCGTGATGAGGTGGACGCCTTCTCCGGAGAGCGCGTTCAGGTAGGCCGGCAGCGTGCCGACCAGGGTCTTGCCCTCACCGGTCTTCATCTCGGCGACATAGCCGAGGTGCAGCGCGGCACCGCCCATCATCTGGACGTCGTAGTGGCGCTGGCCGAGGACGCGCTTGGCGGCCTCGCGCACGGTGGCGAAGGCCTCGGGCAACAGGTCGTCCAGGCTCTCACCGTCGGCGTAGCGCTGCTTGTACTCATCGGTGAGGGCCCGCAGCTCGGCGTCGGAGAGGTCGACGAAGTCCTCTTCGATGGACTTGACCTGGTCCGCGATGCGGTGCAGCTTGCGCAGGATCTTGCCTTCGCCTGCACGCATGATCTTCGAGAGGACGGACACGGGGCTTGGTCTCCTTGCCGGTCGGGCCTGGGACGGTCGGTTTCCGTTTGACTTGGTGAGCAACGGCCATCGTATGCGAGGACACCACCACGCCGGGAGGCCTGCTGTCACGACGAGCGCCGTCTTCCACCGGGACAACGGCCGGGGTCCGCCGATGGTGCCGCGTCCCGTCGACGAATTGCGCGAAGTGTGATCACCCGCTCACGCTCCGCCGAGGTATGGCGCCCCTCGCGCGAACGCGAGCAGAATCGGCCGATGGAACCCGTGACCCTGACCACCGGCCGCCTGGTCCTGCGCACCGTCGGCCCGGACGACAGCGACGCGGTGTACGCCGCCGCCCAGGACCCCGACATCCAGCGCTGGACCACGATCCCCTCGCCCTACCTGCCCGAGCACGCCCAGGGTTTCACGCGCCGGCTGGTCCCGGCCGGCTGGGCGGACGGGTCCATGTGCACGTTCGGCGTCTTCCTCCCCGAAGGCGGACTGGTGGGCATGCTCGCCCTCACGATGCGCTCCCTGGGCACCGCGGAGATCGGCTTCTGGGCCACGAAGGAGCACCGCGGCAACGGCTACACCACCGAGGCCGCCCTGGCCGCCACCCGCTGGGCCTTCACCCGTCTCGCGGTCGACCGCGTCGAATGGCGCGCCGAGGTCGGCAACCACGCCTCCCGCGCGGTCGCGGAGAGCACCGGCTTCACGATCGAGGGCACGCTGCGCTCCGCGATCAACAACAAGGGCGTACGACGGGACTGCTGGGTGGGCTCGCTGCTGCCGTCGGACCTGGGGCTGCCGTCGACGGCGCCTTACCTGCCCGCGCCCGCCCCTTCGGCGTAACCGCGGTCTCTCCGGCGTAGATCGCCGCACTCCTTCCGGCACGGCCGAGCCCCTCCGGCGCGGCCGCGGCGCCGGCCGCGCACCGCTCCTGGACGCGCCGCGGGTCACGTGTCCGGCCGCGGCCCGCATGTCGGGCGAATCCGCTGGTCACGCCGTGTTGTCAGTGCCACCCCCTATCGTGCGGAGACATGACGACCCCGCGCCCCACGCACCTCTCGGCTGACGACGCCCGTCGCATCGCGCTCCGCGCACAGGGCTTCCTCGGCGCCCCCGACCGCCGGGCCGGCGTCCGCGGTGTCCTCCGTCACCTCGGCGCGGTGCAGCTCGACACCATCTCGGTCCTCGCCCGCTCCCACGAGCTCATCCCGTACGCCCGCCTCGGCGCCGTGGGCCGCCGGACGGTGGAGGACGCCTACTGGACGGACACCCACGCCTTCGAGTACTGGTCGCACGCCGCCTGCGTCCTCCCCATCGAGGAGTGGCCCCACTTCGCCTTCCGCCGCCGCGCCTACCGCGGCCGCCCCCACTGGAACCACGACCTCCCCGACGGCACCTACGCCCAGGTCATCAAACAACTGCGCGCCGAGGGCCCTCTCACGGCGACGGAGCTGGGTGGCGCGAAGAAGACCAGCGAGTGGTGGGACTGGTCCGGCACGAAGGTCGCTGTCGAGCGCGCGCTGATGTACGGCGAGGTGGTCTGCGTCGAGCGCCGCGGCTGGAAGCGCGTCTACGACCTGGCCGAGCGGGCGATCCCGGCCGCGCTGCTGCACGACGAGCTGGACGACGCCGAGTGCGTGCGCCGCCTGGTCCGGCTGGCCGCCGAGTCCCTGGGCGTCGGTACCCGCGCGGACATCGCCGACTACCACCGGCTCAAGGGCGAGCAGTTCGACGCCGTGATCGCGGACTCGGGCCTGGTCCCGGTCACGGTGGAGGGCTGGGGCAAGCCCGCGTGGGCGGACCCGGCGGCGCTGGAGAGCGTCCCGCGCGGCCGCCACCGCACCACGCTTCTGTCGCCGTTCGACTCGCTGGTCTGGGAGCGGGCCCGCACAGAGCGGATCTTCGGCTTCACCCATCGCCTGGAGGCCTACGTCCCCAAGCCCAAGCGCGTCTACGGCTACTTCGCGATGCCGGTCCTCGCCGGCGGCCGGCTGGTCGGCCGCGTGGACCCGGCCCGTGAGGGGCGCACACTCGTCGCCAAGCAGGTCTCCCTGGAGGGCGCGAGAGCGGTCCCGGCGGTGGCCGAGGCGCTGGTGGAGGCGGCGAGCTGGGTGGACTGCACGGACGTGCGCGTGGAGCGGGTCGACGCGCCGGAGCTGCGCGAACCCCTCACCAGAGAGCTCACCCGCGCCCTCGCCTAGAGCCGGATGCCGGGCGCGGCACCGGGCCTTCGGCACCCGGGGGCCGCGCACCGCGCCCCTAGGCCGGTCCGGTCCGGCCGATTCGGTTCCGGGCCGATCCGGTTCCGGGCCGACGGTCCGGGTCCCGCCTGCCGATCCGGTCCGATCCGATCCGGTCCGGCCGCTACCGGATCTCGAGGATCTTCTCCCGCATCGCGTACACCACCGCCTCCATCCTGGAGTGCAGTTGCAGCTTCTCCAGGATGTTGCGCACGTGGTTCTTCACGGTGTTCTCGGAGATGAACAACTCCTTGGCGATGTCCCGGTTGTTCATCCCGGTGGCGACGAGCTTGAGCACCTCCAGCTCACGGTCCGTCAGCCGCGGCGCGGGTACCAGACGGCGCTCGTCGGTCCGCTGGATCATCGACTTGAACTCGGTGAGCAGCTTCGACGCCATGGAGGGGCTGATCTGCGACTGCCCGTCAGCCACCGCGCGGATCGCGGTCGCCACCTCGTCCGTGGAGATCTCCTTCAGGAGGTAACCCGTGGCGCCGGCCTTGATCGCCTCGTAGAGATCCGCTTCCTCGTCGCTGATCGTCAACATGATGATCTTGGCGCTGGGTGCCACCTCCTTGATGGAGGTGCACGCCTCGATACCGCCGCGCTTCGGCATCCTGACATCCATCAGGATGATGTCCGGCAGCAGGTCGGCGGCCTTGTCGACGGCCTCGGCACCGTCCCCCGCCTCGCCCACGACCTGGATGTCCTCCTCGGCCGCGAGCACGATCTCCAGGCCACGGCGGAACAGGGCGTGGTCGTCCACGACAAGGACTCTGATCGGTTCCTTACGTGAAGTGCCCGCGTCCGGGCCCATGACGACGACACCGTCGGCATCGCCGTCATGCATCGGTCCGAAGCTGTCCGCCATCGTTCCTCCCCCTGAAGGCTGTGGCCGGTCCTGTGCCACCGCCAACCCAAGGCAACGGCCCACCGGTTGAGCCGTTGTCCCCCATGATTTCATGCCCGGACCGCAAAACGGTGACGGAGCGGCACGCCGAGCGGGCGCACATCGGTGCCCCTGGGGGCGCACGCGCGCTCCAGGGGCACCGCCTCAGCTGTCATCCGTGAAGGTCAGCCACCCAGCGCACCGCCCGCGTCGGGGGAGTGGGCCTGGGTCACCATCGTGTCCGTGCTGAGGTGGATCACACCGTAGTCGTACGCGTGGCGCCGGTAGACGACGCTGGGGTCCTTGGTCTCGGAGTCGACGAACAGATAGAAGTCGTGTCCGACCAGCTCCATCTCGTAGAGAGCCTGGTCGAGCGTCATGGGGGCGGCGACGTGGGTCTTCTCCCGGACCACCAGGGGGCCGTCACCCTGCACTTCCAGCGAGCCGATCTTCTTCGTGGGGACGCTGTTCGAGTTGTCCGTCGGGACGGGATGGCCGTTGCCGTTGAGCGTCGCCACTCCCGGGACGTGGTCGGCGACCTCCGCCGCCGTGAGCCGGCGAGCGCCGCGGCGCGTGTACCGCTTGTCGTGCTGCTTGCGCAGCCGGGCGTCCAGCTTCTCCGCTGCCAGGTCCAGCGCCGCGTACGGGTCGCTGGCCGCCGCCTCCGCCCGGATCACCGGACCGCGGGAGCGGAGCGTGATCTCCACTCGGTCACAGCGGTCGGCCTGTCGGGGGTTGGGCTCCTTGGACACCTCGACGTCGAGGCTGATCACCTTGCCATCGAGCTTCTGGATCTTCTCCAGGTTCAGCTTGTCGGCCACGTGCTTGCGGAACCGCTCGGGCACCTCGGTCTTGCGGCCCTTGACGACGATGTCCACGCAGAACTCCGTTCCCGGATCGCCCCGCATCAGCGGCGGAGCATCTCCCTTTTGCACCACCAGGTTCCGGTGAGGTCCGGAACCTCGGACTCGGTGACGTCCACCTCCTCCTCCCCCATGGGCAAGATCTACACCCCCGGCGCTGCGGCCGATAGCGCAAAACCACAGCGCGGCATTCGGATATGCGAAGGGTGGCCTGCGGCTTTCCCTCACAACCGAACATATCTCGCCCGGACGGATGTCGTCACCCTCTACCGCTGCGTACCTCCGTTCAGGTGAATTGACCGTCTCATTACCTGCAACGATGCAAGTTCGCAGTCAGTTCCGGTTTAATTCGAAAGAATCTGACGGTGCGGCGATCACGGCGGCGCAGATCAGACCGCGGATGCCGTTCGGCTCCGCACCTGCCCACCCGGCCCGTTCCCGATCTTCTCTCCCTTCGGTCGTCCCGTCCGTTCGTTCCTCTCTGCCTTCCCGACCTGTCCGCGGATACACGGGCGGCACCCCCACGAACCCGTGACCGACCACCGCTTCCGGCCTCCCGTCCGCACGCGCCCCCGAGATCTGCGCCCGGACGGCCCGCGCCGCCTCGGCGAGGGAGGCGCCGGTCGTCATCAGGTCGTCGACGAGCACGACCGGCCCGGCGCCCAGCAGTCGCCCCGCGCCGGGCGCCACCGCCAGCGCGTCCGCGAGATTGTCCAGCCGCCGCCGGGAGTCGAGCCCCGCCTGGTCGGCCACCTCCCGCCGCTGCCGCAGCACGGCGAGCACCCGGGCAGGCGTCCCGGCCCGCCGCAGCTCACCGGCCGCCGCGAGGGCGACCCGCCGCGTCGGGTCGTGTCCGCGCGCCCGCACCGCACGCCGCCCGGACGGTACGGGAACGAGCAGCACCGGCGCGTCCCCCTCCGTACGCGGGCCGCGCCCGACCCCCGCAGCGGTCCCGCACGCCCGCGCCCCGACCCCCGCAGCAGCCCCGCCCGCCCGTACCCCGGCCTCCGTCCCGCACGCCCGCGCCCTGGCCTCCGTGAGCCCCGAGCGCACGGCTCCCGCCAGAGCCGTGCCGAGCGGCCCCGCGAGCGCCAGCGCGCCCCGTTCCTTGTGGGCCAGCAGCACGGCCCGCACCTCGTCCGCGTACCGGGCCGCCGCGTGCACGCTCGGCAGTCCGGACGGCTCCGGCACCGGTCGTACCCGGCTCGGTGCGCCCCCGCTCAGGGCGGCACGGCACTCGTCGCAGAGCACCGTGCGAGGCCGTCCGCAGCCTCCGCACTCGGCCGGCAGCACCAGATCGGTGAGGTCCCGCCACCACCCCCGCATGACCACCACTGTGCCCACACCGGCGCGACCTGACCAGGCCTGTGGAAAACACCCTGTGGAAAACTCCGCGCAATGCCACAGGCCGGTCACCCGCACGAGCAACGGCAGCCGTAAAAAGCGGATGGCCGCCTCCGCACGGGGAATCCCCGAACGGAAACGGCCACCCGTCCCACTCTCACTCCCGGGCGCGTTCCCTGATTCCCCTCCCCCGGCCCGCTGCCCGAATCCGGTCGCCGAATGTCGTTCCGGAATCCCTCCCGAAATGACTCCGGCCGTCGGCGGACCGAAAGCCGAGCCCACCGAAACCCCGGACCGAGCCGAACCGGGCCGGCCGACCCGGAGCCGACCTGCCGCTAGGCCTCGCTCACCCAGGGCAGACCGACCCGCTCCCCCGCACAGACCACCCGCCCATCCCGGACGGACCACCCAGCCCGTCCCGGACGGACCACTCCGCTCACCCCGGATAGATCGGCGCCGACCCGTCCTTGACCACCTTCTGCCACTGCGCCCCGGTGGGCAGCCGCACGATCCCGTCCTCCGAGTACGCCACCAGCGGCAGCCGCTCGTCCTCCGCCGCGGCAATCTCCTTCACGCCGGTCAGGGCGGCGGGCGCGGGCCCCTCCGGCACGGAGCCGTCGACCTGGACGTACCGCATCTGCTGCACGCCCCCCTGCTCGCGTCCGACCACCACGAGCCGGCTGTCGGCGGCCCACGCCATGGTCGTGACCTCTTCCAGCTCGGTGGTCGCGGAACGCAGTTCGAGGACCGAGACGATCGGTCGCTCGCCGTCCTTCTCGTCCCGCTCGATCCGTCCGATGAGCAGGGACCCCTTGCCGTTCTTCTCCACCACCAGCGCGACCCGCACCCCGTCGGCGGCCACCCGTACGTCCCTGATGCGCCCGTCCAGTCCCGGCGTACGCACCTCCAGCGGCTGGCCCGCGCCCTGCTCCAGCAGCAGCAGCCGCGGGCCGGCCGGGTCGCGGTCGGCCACCCAAAGGTCACCCCGCGCGTCCCAGCTGGGCGTCGTCAGCCGGTCGGCCTCGGTCTGGCCCTGGCTGCGCAGCACGGGCTCCCCGAGCGAACTGCCCGAGACCAGCGCCCCGACGTACAGCGTCTTGCCGTCGAGAGCCACGCCTGCCGCCATGTGCTCGTCCCGCGACACGGCCGCCGCACGCAGTTCCTTGGCGCCCTCGCCGAGCGCCCCCGGCACCGCCTCCGCCTTGGTCTCGCTGCTGCCGGCCGGGATCCGCACCAGCCGGTGCTTGCCGTCGACGAAGTACAGGTACTCGGCGCGCTTCGCCGAGCCCCGGGAGGCGACGGTCGTGGCCCGGTCCTCGCCGAGCGAGCACAGCCGGGTGCCGCCCGCCTGCAGCTCGACCTCGTCCACCGCCGGGGTGAGGTTCTGCAACGTGAACAGGAGCTGGGCCGCCATCTCGTCGCACTGGGTCTGCCCGACCCGGGCGGCCTTGGCGTTCAACGGCACGGTCAGCGTGTTCTGGTCGTCGGGCGTCAGCGAGGTGACGCCCTTCGCCAGTGCCGTACCGGTGGGAAAGCTCGACCTGACCACGGGCCGCAGCCAGCCGGTCGGACCGTTGAGCAGGGAACGCACCATCTCCGTCATCGGATCGACGCGCTCACGCACGTACACCGGATCGGCGACGGCCGCCGACTGCCCGTTCGACTCCGCGGCGCCGTCCGAGGCATTCGAAGCGTTCGAAGTGTTCGAGGCGAAGTAGTACTTGTTGACGGACATGTAGTTGCGCTCGAAGTCCGACTTGCCCATGACGACGCCCTGCGGCAGTGCGTCGATGCGCCACTGCCCGGTCTTCTGGTTCTTCGTGAGGTGCACCGGCTGGCTGTAGCGCCCGGAGGCGGGCGCGTAGGCCTGCTGCGCGTCCACCCCGGCGACCGAGGTGCCGGTCAGCGTGAACGTCAGGTCGTCGCCGTCCACCCGGCCGCCCGCGGGCCCGGCCTCGGTCCCCGGGCCGTCCGCCAGGACCGTGGTGGCCGCGTCCGGCCGCCACGTCTGCCTGGCCTCACCCGTCAGATACTGGCGGGCCGTCGCGTAACTCGGATCGTCGCTGGTCAGCGACTCCAGAAAGCCCTGGACGATCTCCGAGGGCGGCGCGTCCTCCCGCGGCGGCATGGCGAACACCCGCACCTGGGTGTCCTGACGCGGCGTCGACTCGACACCGCGCAGGTCCCCGTCGTCGGGCATCGACGCACACCCCGCCAGCACTACGACGCCACAGGCGGCGTAGGCCACCGCGCGTCCCGGCATCCGCCGGGCGCCCCCCTCGCGGTCAGCGCCCACGAAATGCCTCCCCATGCTCGTCCGCGTCCTGCGGCCCGGTGTCCCGGCGGGACGCGACCGCCTCCACAGCGGCCGGTTCGTCGTGTCTTCGCCCGGCCGGACCGGGCCGGGGCACCACGCGCGCGCCGTTGCCGGGCAGCGCCGTCGGGTCGGCCGTGGCCGCCGCGGCGGACGGCCTCGGCCCCAGCGGTGCCCTTGAGGACGACGCCTGGTCACCGGTCTGCTGCATCGGCACGGTGGCGGCCTTCTCCGCTCCCCCACGCGGCAGACCGGCCTCGTCGAGTCCACGGTTGCGCCGCGAGTCCTTGGGCTCCAGCGGTATCGGCGAACCCCGCAGCGGCTCGTCCGCGGTGCGCGGCAGCGTCAGCCGGAACTGCGAGCCACCGCCCGGCTCGCCCCACGACTGGAGCCAGCCGCCGTGCAGCCGCGCGTCCTCCAGGGCGATCGACAGCCCCAGACCCGTACCACCGGTGGTACGCGCGCGTGCCGGGTCCGCCCGCCAGAAGCGGCTGAAGACCCGCGTCGCCTCGCCGGGCTTGAGCCCGACGCCGTAGTCGCGCACCGCGACCGCGACCGCCCCGCCCGCCGAGGCCAGCTTGACCACGACGTCCCTGCCCTCGCCGTGCTCCACGGCGTTGACCACGAGGTTGCGCAGCACCCGCTCCACCCGCCGGGCGTCCGCCTCGGCGACGACGGGCTGCTGGTCGCCGACGACCCGTATCGTCGTGCCCTTGCGCTCGGCCAGCGGCTCGGCGCCGCTGACCACCCGCCGCACGACCTCCCTGAGGTCTATCGCCTCGGCCTCGAGCGCCGCGGCGCCCGCGTCGAAGCGGCTGATCTCCAGCAGGTCCGCGAGCAGCGTCTCGAACCGGTCCAGCTGGTCGGCGAGCAACTCGGCCGACCGCGCGGTCACCGGGTCGAAGTCCACACGCGCGTCATGGATGACATCGGCGGCCATCCGTACGGTCGTCAACGGCGTGCGCAGCTCGTGCGACACGTCGGACACGAACCGCCGCTGCATCCGCGACAGGTCCTCCAGCTGCTGGATCTTCAGCTGGAGACTCTGCGCCATCTTGTTGAAGGCCTCGCCGAGCCGCGCGATGTCGTCCTCGCCGGTGACCTTCATCCGTTCCTGGAGGCGCCCCGCGGAGAGCCGCTCCGCGATCCCGGCCGCCATCCGCACCGGCGTGACGACCTGCCGCACCACGAGCCACGCGATGGCCCCGAGGAGTACGACGACGAAGAGACCGGCGGTCGCGAGCGTGCCCTTGACCAGGCTCAGGGACTTCTCCTCCTGCGTGAGCGGGAAGAGGTAGTACAGCTGGTACGGGTCGCCGTTGGGGTCGTTGACCTGCTTGCCGATGACCAGCGCCGGCTGTGACTCCTTGCCGTCGCCGTTGTACTTGATGCGGGTGTACTTCTGCGCCGCCGCCGTACTGCTGTCGATCCGCGCGCGCAGGTCCTCCGGCACGCTCGCCGTCGGGTCCACGCCGCCGGAGGCACGCGGTCCGCGCCCGCCGCCGCTCTCGTCGCCCGCCGGGAGGGTCACCACGTCGAAGGCGCCCTGACCGCCGCTGGAGAGCGACGACACCAGGTTGCTCATCCACTCGATGACGTTCTGGGAAGGCCGGCCGTCCACCGTGGAGGCGTCGCCGCTGTCGGTACCGGCCGCCGCCTCGTCGGCCTTCTGCTTGGCGACCGCGAACCCGCCCGTGGCCTGGCTCTGCGACGCCTTCACCTTCGCGTCCAGCAGACCGTTGCGGACCTGTCCGATGACGACGAAGCCCAGCAGCAGGACGACGCCCAGCGACATCAGCAGCGTCGTGACGACGACCTTGAGCTGGATGTTGCGCCGCCACAGCCGCATGACGGGCAGCAGCGGCCGGCGCACCCAGCGCATGAACAGCCGCAGGACCGGACTGCCCTGGACCCCGCCCTGGAGCAGACCGCCCTGCCACAGGCGTCCCCAGCGGGAGCCCGCGGCCTTCCGGCCGACAGGCCGCCCGGCTCGGGCCCCGTTGCGCCCGGGCGCCGAAGCGGCACTGTCACCGGACATGTCAGCTCGGTCCTGCCTTGTAACCCACGCCACGGACGGTCACCACGATCTCGGGCCGCTCCGGGTCCTTCTCGACCTTCGAGCGCAGCCGCTGTACATGCACGTTGACCAGACGGGTGTCCGCCGCGTGCCGGTAGCCCCACACCTGCTCCAGCAGCACCTCGCGCGTGAACACCTGCCACGGCTTGCGGGCCAGCGCGACCAGCAGGTCGAACTCCAGCGGCGTCAGTGCTATCGACTGCCCTTCCCGCTTCACGGAGTGACCGGCCACGTCGATGACCAGATCGCCGATGGCGAGCTGCTCCGGCGCCGGCTCCTCCGACCTCCGCAGCCTCGCCCGGATCCGGGCGACCAGCTCCTTCGGCTTGAACGGCTTCACGATGTAGTCGTCGGCACCGGACTCCAGGCCCACCACGACATCGACGGTGTCGCTCTTCGCCGTGAGCATCACGATCGGCACCCCGGACTCCGCCCTGATCAGGCGGCACACCTCGATACCGTCCCGACCGGGCAGCATCAGGTCCAGGAGCACCAGGTCGGGCTTGCTCTCACGGAAAGCGGCCAGCGCCTTGTCGCCGTCGGCTACGAAAAACGGCTCAAAACCTTCACCACGCAGCACAATGCCGAGCATCTCGGCCAGTGCGGTGTCGTCGTCGACGACAAGGACTCGTCCCTTCATAAACGACATCATCCCATTCTCATAACGGTGAAGGAGGTGCAGGTGAGCAGGGTCACCGGCCAGTGACGATAGTCGTACTCGGCCGTCACTGTCTGCCCTCGACCACCGACACCGCCCTCCACGCCGGTGTCCGGCACCGGACGGGCGGCTTCCCGGCCGCCCCCGAGCGGCCATTTCCCGGCACTCGGCCCCCCCGTACGACCGCCCCGGACCCCCGGCCCGAACGACCTCGGTCCCCCGCCCGAACGCCCCGTCCGATCATCGCGCCGGAACGCCTCGCACCTCCACCCGCGCCCTCCACCCGCGCCCTCGGCCCCCGCCCCGGCCCGATCGCCTCAGCCCATCGTCGCCTGACGCGACCTGGCGCACAGCTCCGCCAGCGCCTCGGCCGTCACGGGCGAGACGACACCCTCCTCGGTCACGATCGCCGTCACCAGCTCCGGCGGCGTGACGTCGAACGCCGGGTTGTACGCCTGCGTTCCCAGCGGCGCCACCGGAATCCCGCCGCCGCCCGCGCCTCCCACCTGCACCTGCGGTGCTGTGAGCTCGGTCACCTCGGACCCGGGACGCTGCTCGACCTCGATCGCCGCCCCGTCCGGCGTCTTCGGGTCCACCGTCGTCACCGGCGCCACCACCACGAACGGCACATGGTGGTACCGCGCGAGCACCGCGAGCGGATAGCTGCCCACCTTGTTCGCCACCGACCCGTCGGCCGCGATGCGGTCGGCCCCGATCAGCACCGCGTCCACCTCACCCGCCGCGAACAGCGAACCCGCCGCGTTGTCCGTGAGCAGCGTGTACGCCATGCCGGTGCGGGCCGCCTCGTAGGCGGTCAGCCGAGCGCCCTGAAGCAGCGGACGCGTCTCGTCCACCCACAGGCGCCGCAGCCGCCCCACCCGGTGCGCCGCGAGAGCCACCGCGAACGCCGTGCCCTCCCCGCCCGACACCAGCGATCCGGTGTTGCAGTGCGTCAGCACACGATGCCCGCCACCCGGCAGCAGCTCGTCGAGCAGCGCCAGCCCGTGCGCGGCCATCCGCGCGCTGGCCTCGGCGTCCTCCCGGTGCAACTGCCGCGCCGCCGCCAGCGCCGCCTCGGCCGCCTGCCGCTCGTCACCGGCTCCGCCGAGCGCGGCCACATATGCCGACCGGGCCCTGTCGACCCCGACGGACAGGTTCACCGCCGTGGGCCGGGCGCCGGCCAGCGCGGTCGCCGCGTCGTCCACGTCGAACCCGCGCGCGGCGGCGAGCGCGACCCCGTACGCCCCGGCGATGCCGAGCACCGGCGCCCCGCGCACCGCGAGCGAACGGATCGCCTCCACCAGCGCGGACGCGTCCGTACAGACCAGTTCGACCTCCTCGGCCGGCAGCCTCGTCTGGTCCAGGAGCACCAGTACCGGGCCTTCGGGTGGCTCTTCCCAACGGATGACGGGTATCTCGGTCGGCCGTTTGTCCTCGCCGGATTGCGCGTACTGATCAGCCATGCGGTCAGTCTGCCCCGTATCCGGCGGACAATTGAAGGTGTGCAGCCCCTACCGCGGCCGGTCACCCGATGACCACCCCATGGCACGATGTCTGCCAACCTTCCGCCACGACCGCGGACGGGCACCGTGAAGGAGCGACGATGAACGACACTCCGGGCTGGGCCTCGCCCGGATCCGCCCCGTCCGACGGGCAGGAACCCGGCGCCGCCGGCCCTGCCGAGCCCGCCGACCGACCCGGTCCCGCACAGCCCGCGGACCGGCCGCACACAGACCCGCAGGACCCCGGCGCGAAGTGGTCCCAGGTCCAGCCGCCACCCGCCCAGTGGTCCGCGCCGACCGGCCCGCAGCACCCCGGCCAGGCCCCGCCGCCCCCGCCGCCCGGCCCGGGCTGGGGCCACCAGCCGCCGCCCGGCCCCGGCTGGGGCAACCAGCCCCCCGGTCCCCGGGGCTACCCCGGCCCCGGCGGCCACCCCGGCTGGGGAACAGGCTGGGGCGGCCCGCCGCCCGCCGCCAAGCCCGGCGTGATCCCGCTGCGCCCGCTCGGCGTCGGCGAGATCCTCGACGGCGCGGTCTCCACCATGCGCACCCACTGGCGCACGGTGCTGGGCTTCTCGCTGGCCGTCGCGGTCATCACGGAGACCGTCGTCGTCCTGCTGCGCGGTCTCGTCCTGGACGAGACCGCCGGCACCGAGGCCCTCGACGACCCGAGCGCGACCCTGAGCGAGGTGACCCGCGCCCTGGGCAACTCCCTGCTCAACTCCGGAGTCCTCCTGCTGATCTCCCTGATCGGCACCATCATGGCGACCGCCCTGCTCACCGCCGTCACCAGCCGCGCGGTCCTCGGCAAGTCGGTGACCATGAGCGAGGCCTGGCGCGACGCCCGCCCGCAGGTGGCGAAACTGTTCGGCCTGATCTTCCTGCTCCTGCTCATCACGTTCGGCGTCGCCCTCGCGGGCACGGTGCCCGGCATCCTCGTCGCCGTCGCCGGAGCGGGCGCGGCGGGCGCCGGCCTCGCCGTCCTGGGCGGCCTGGGCTCCAGCCTCGTGGCCCTGTGGCTGATGGTCCGCTACTCGCTGGCCTCGCCCGCGCTGATGCTGGAGAAGCAGAGCATCCTGAAGTCGATGAGCCGCTCCACGAAGCTCGTACGCGGCTCCTGGTGGCGCGTCTTCGGCATCCAGCTGCTCGGCACGTTCATCGCGAACGTCATCGCCGCGATCGTCGTCGTCCCCTTCACCTTCCTCGCCGCCGCCCTCAGCGGAGGCGGCGTCTCCGGCTTCCTCACCAGCAGCACCGACTACGGCTGGACGTTCCTCGTCATCAGCGGCATCGGCGCGGTGATCGGCTCCATGATCACGTTCCCGATCAGCGCGGGCGTCACCGTGCTCCTGTACATCGACCAGCGCATCCGCCGCGAGGCCCTCGACCTCGACCTGGCCCGCGCCGCGGGCGTCCAGGACTACGGCACCACCGGCGCCACACCAGGGAGCTGATGCGGTGAGCCCGACGGGGGGAGTTCTCACCACGGTGCCGGCCCTGCCCCGCACCTTCGACACGGCCGTACGGTCCCTGCTGCGCGCCGGCGACACCTCTGTGGTGTCCCTGGCGCGCTCCGGCGACGAACCACCGGTGACCATCGGCCGGGACCCCGCCCGTGAGGCGGCCCGGCGCGAGCTGTCCAAGGGCGTGTACCACCAGAACGACCCCAGCCTGTTCGAACGCGCTCTGAACGCCTTCTGGGACTGGCTCGGCAAACTCCTGAACGCCACCTCGACCGCGACGCCCGGAGGAACCCTCGGACTGATCGTGATCATCTTGGCCGTGATCGCCGTACTGGCCGCCCTCTGGTGGCGCCTGGGCACCCCCCGCCGACGGCCCGTCTCCTCCCCCGCCCTCTTCGACGACCGCCCCCGCACCGCCGCCGAACACCGCGCGGCCGCCGAGGCCCACGCCGCCCAGGGCCACTGGAACCAGGCCGTCCAGGAGCGCATGCGGGCCATCGTGCGCTCCCTGGAGGAACGCGCCCTCCTCGACATCCGCCCCGGCCGCACCGCCGACGAGGCCGCCGCGGAGGCGGGCCGCGCACTGCCCGACCACACGGACCGGCTGCGCACCGCCGCGCGCGACTTCGACGACGTGACGTACGGCGGACGCAGCGCGAGCGAGCAGTCGTACCACCGCATCGCCGAACTCGACCGCGCCCTGGAACGCACCAAGCCCGCCCTCGCGGGCAGCGCACCCGGCACGGCCCGCAACGCCCGCCAGGGAGCCGCCGAATGACCCTCGAGGCCACGCTCCCGTCCACCTCGGTCTCGCCCACCGCCCGCGGACTGTGGACCCGCGCGCGAGGCATCGCACTCGCCCTCGTCGTCCTCCTGGCAGGGGCCGTCGCGATCGCGGTCGTCCACTCCGACACCCGCCACGGCGGACTCGACCCACGCTCCGTCGACCCCTACGGCAGCCGCGCCGTGGCTGCGCTCCTCGCCGAACGCGGCGTCGACACGCGCGTGGTGACGACCCTGGCGCAGGCCCGCGCCGCGGCCGCACCGGACACCACCCTCCTGGTAGCCGTCCCCGACCTGCTGACGCACGGCCAGCAGAGCCGGCTGCGCTCCGCCACCACCGGCACCGGCGGCCGCACCGTCCTCGTCGCCGCCGGCAGCTGGTCCGTCGAAAGACTCGCACCCGGAGTCACCGCGGACCCCGCCACCAGCGTCGGCTCCACGCTGCCCCCGGCCTGCGACCTGCCCGCCGCCCGCCGCGCGGGCACCGCCGACACCGGCGGCATCCGCTACACCACCACCCACCTGGACGCGGACGAGTGCTACCCCAGCGAACGCCTGGCCACCCTGCTCCGCGTCCCGGACGCCTCCGGCGGCGGTGACACCGTCGTCCTCGGCGCGCCCGACATCCTCTACAACGACACCCTCGACGAGCAGGGCAACGCCTCGCTCGCCCTGCAACTCCTCGGCTCCCGCCCCCATCTGGTCTGGTACCTCCCCTCGCTCTCCGACGACTCGGTCACCGACCCGGACGACGAGAAGAGCCTCTTCGACCTGCTCCCGTCCGGCTGGCTCTGGGGCACCCTGCAACTGTTCTTCGCCGCGGCCCTGGCCGCCCTGTGGCGGGCCCGCCGATTCGGCCCCCTCGTGCCCGAAAGACTCCCCGTGGCGATCCGCGCCTCCGAAGCCGCCGAAGGCCGCGCCCGCCTCTACCGCAAGGCGAACGCCCGCGACCGCGCGGCCGCCGCTCTTCGCTCCACCACCCGCACCCGCCTCGCCCCCCTGGTAGGCGTCCCCGTGACCCAGGCGCACGCGCCCGAGGCCCTGCTCCCCGCCCTGTCCGCCCACCTCCACGGCGACGGACAGTCCCTGCACTCCCTGCTCTTCGGGCCGCCGCCCAGCGACGACACGGCCCTGATCGCACTCGCCGACCAACTCGACGCGCTCGAAAGAGAGGTACGCCGTCCATGATGGCCCCGACCACTGACAACGCCGGGTACACCGGGGACCAGGGCAACGCCCGCAACTCCCTGGAAGCCCTGCGCGCCGAGATCGCCAAAGCCGTGGTCGGCCAGGACCCCGCCGTGACCGGCCTCGTCGTCGCCCTCCTCTGCCGCGGACACGTCCTCCTCGAAGGAGTCCCCGGAGTCGCCAAGACGCTGCTCGTCCGCGCCCTCGCGGCCGCCCTCGAACTCGACACCAAGCGCGTCCAGTTCACTCCGGACCTGATGCCGAGCGATGTGACGGGCTCCCTGGTCTACGACACCCGCAGCGCCGAGTTCTCCTTCCAGCCCGGCCCTGTCTTCACCAACCTCCTCCTCGCCGACGAGATCAACCGCACGCCCCCCAAGACCCAGTCGTCCCTCCTCGAAGCCATGGAGGAACGCCAGGTCACGGTCGACGGCACCCCTCGCCTCCTCCCCGACCCCTTCCTGGTCGCCGCGACCCAGAACCCGGTCGAGTACGAGGGCACCTACCCGCTGCCCGAGGCCCAACTGGACCGCTTCCTGCTCAAGCTGACGATCCCTCTGCCCTCCCGCCAGGACGAGATCGCCGTACTGACCCGCCACGCCGAGGGCTTCAACCCGCGCGACCTGCGCGCCGCCGGCGTACGCCCCGTGGCAGGCCCGGCCGACCTGGAGGCGGCGCGCGCCGCGGTCGCCAAGACGACGGTCTCCCCCGAGATCACGGCCTACGTGGTGGACATCTGCCGCGCCACCCGCGAGTCCCCGTCCCTCACCCTCGGTGTCTCCCCACGCGGCGCCACCGCCCTCCTGGCCACCTCACGCGCGTGGGCCTGGCTCACCGGCCGCGACTACGTCATCCCGGACGACGTGAAGGCCCTCGCCCTGCCCACGCTCCGCCATCGCGTCCAGCTCCGCCCGGAAGCGGAGATGGAGGGCGTGACGGCCGACTCCGTCATCAACGCGATCCTCGCCCACGTTCCCGTCCCGCGCTGATGGCACTCACCGGACGCGCCGCCCTCCTGGCGGCACTGGGCTCCGTCCCCATCGGCATCTGGGCCCCCGGCTGGACGGGCATCCTCGCCGTGAACGGCCCCCTGGCCCTGGCCTGCGCCTGCGACTTCGCCCTCGCGGCACCCGTCCGACGGCTGGGCCTGACCCGCTCCGGCGACACCTCGGCACGCCTCGGCGAGGCCGCCGACGTCACTCTCACCGTCACCAACCCCAGCCGACGCCCGCTGAACGCCCAGCTCCGCGACGCATGGCCGCCGAGCAGCTGGGAGCCCGGCACGGAAGGCCCGGCCTCCCGCCACCTCCTGAAGGTCCCCGCGGGCGAACGCCGACGCGTCACCACCCGGCTGCGTCCCACCCGTCGAGGCGACCGCCAGGCGGACCGCGTGACGATCCGCTCCTACGGCCCCCTGCGTCTCTTCTCCCGGCAGGGCACCCACCGCGTCCCCTGGACGGTGCGTGTCCTGCCGCCCTTCACCAGCCGCAAGCACCTCCCGTCCAAGCTCGCCCGTCTGCGCGAACTCGACGGCCGCACCAGCGTGCTCACCCGGGGCGAGGGCACAGAATTCGACAGCCTGCGTGAGTACGTCCCCGGCGACGACACCCGTTCCATCGACTGGCGCGCCACGGCCCGCCAGACCACCGTCGCCGTACGCACCTGGCGTCCCGAACGCGACCGCCACATCCTGCTGGTCCTCGACACCGGCCGCACCTCGGCCGGCCGCGTGGGTGACGCCCCACGGCTCGACGCCTCGATGGACGCGGCCCTGCTGCTGGCCGCCCTGGCCTCCCGCGCCGGCGACCGAGTCGACCTGCTCGCCTACGACCGCCGGGTGCGCGCCCTCGTCCAGGGCCGCTCCGCCGGCGACGTCCTGCCGTCCCTGGTCAACGCGATGGCCACCCTCGAACCCGAACTGGTCGAGACGAACGCCCGCGGCCTCACGGCCGCCGCTCTTCGTACGGCCCCCCGCCGCTCCTTGATCGTGCTGCTCACGACCCTCGACGCGGCCCCCGTCGAGGAGGGCCTTCTCCCGGTCCTCCCTCAGTTGACCCAACGCCATACCGTGCTGGTGGCCTCGATCGCCGACCCGCATATCGCCCGTATGGCGACGGCACGCGGCGACACGGACGCGGTCTACGAGGCAGCGGCCGCCGCTCAGGCCCGGTCGGAACGCCATCGCACCGCGGAACAGCTCCGCCGGCATGGCGTCACCGTCGTCGACGCGACTCCCGACGAACTGGCCCCCGCCCTGGCGGACGCGTACCTGGCCCTCAAAGCGGCAGGACGCCTCTGAGACGACACGGCCCACTCGGCCGACCGGTGACAACTGGGCGGATGGCGGGCGCATCCCTGGTACGGAATGCGCCCGCCATCCGCCCGCTCTCTTCGAAGCACAAACGCAGAAAACCCCCGGCCGGTTATCCCGGCCAGGGGTTCTCTCACAATTTGTTCGGCGGCGTCCTACTCTCCCACAGGGTCCCCCCTGCAGT
>NZ_JBSFCK010000059.1:0-23703 GCF_053593435.1 Streptomyces sp. NPDC002306 | reverse complement strand
GTTTGCTTTTTAGTTCTGTTTAACGTGGAATTGCAATACCCCCACGCGACCGGGGGGGCCCCGCGGCTGCCCCCCCCCGCCCCCCCCCCCCCCCCACCGCAGCTCCCACACGACCTGGAGGATCCATGATTCGCGTGCCTGTACCACCGCGCGGCACCACCGTGTCTCCCGCGGGCCACACGCCCCACGGCGACGAGGAGGCATCGTGCGCGTGATCGGCCTGATGTCCGGCACCTCCTACGACGCCATCGAAGCCGCGGCGGCCGACCTGACCCTCGACGGCGACACGCTGGTGATGCGCCCCCTCGGCGCGTTGAGCCTCCCGTACCGCGACGACGTACGGGAACGTATCGGCGCCGCGCTGCCTCCGGCGGCCACCACCATGGAAGATGTCTGCCGCCTGGACACCGGCATCGGCCAGGCCTTCGCGGACGCCGCGGCGCGTGGCGTGGAAGAGCTCTGCTCCGGCAGCGCCGACCTGGTGGTGTCGCACGGCCAGACCATGCACCACTGGGTCGAGGACGGCGTGGTGCGCGGAACCCTCCAGATCGGCCGGCCGGCCTGGATCGCCGAGGCCACCGGGCTGCCCGTCGTCTCCGACCTGCGCAGCCGGGACGTCGCCGCCGGCGGCCAGGGCGCGCCCCTGGTCAGCATGGTCGACGCCCTGCTGCTGCGCGGCCGGGACGGTGTCCCCGCGGCGCTCAACCTGGGCGGCATCGCCAATGTGACGGTGGTCGCGCCCGACGCCGATCCGGTCGCCTTCGACACCGGTCCCGCCAACGCGTTGGTGGACGCCGCCGTGCGGCATTTCACCGGCGGGGCGCGGGACTTCGACGAGGACGGCAGGGGCGCCGCCACGGGCCGGGTGCATTCCGGCCTGCTGGCCCGGCTGCTCAGTGATCCGTACTACCGCAGAGCGGCACCCAAGAGCACCGGCAAGGAGCTGTTCCACCTGCCGTACCTGCTGGACGCCCTGGCGGCCGAGCCCGTACCGGACCACGACGACGTCCTGGCGACGCTCACCCGGCTCACCGCCGTGACCGTCGCGGACGCCTGCCGTGCCCACGGCGTCACCGAACTCGTCATGTCCGGCGGCGGCGTCCGCAATCCCGTCATGACCGCGATGATCGGCGAGGAACTGCCCGGCGTGCGACTCTTGGTCAGTGACGACCTGGGTGTGCCGTCCACCGCCAAGGAGGCCCTGGCCTTCGCCGTCCTGGGGTTCCTGACGGTCCATGGACTGCCGGGTGTGGTGCCTTCGTGCACCGGTGCCCGTCACGCCTCGGTCCTCGGCAGCATCACTCCGGGCCGCGGGCCACTGCGGCTGCCCGTGGCGGCGACCCAGCCGCGCACACTGCGGGTGGTCGGTTAGACCCGTGTCCGGGCGGGCTGACCCGTGTCCGGGCGGGCCGACCCGTGTCCGGGCGGGCCGACCCGTGTCCGGGCGGGCCGCGAGCCGGACAGCGCCGCCCGGACGGACTCCGGATACGTGGCGCCCTCGTCCGGACGGACTCCGGATACGCGGCGCCCTCGTCCGGACGGAGTCCGTATAGGCGGCGCCCTCACCCGCACAGACTTCCCAAACGCAGCGCTCTCGCGACGCCGTCGCCCGCACGGACCCGCGCGGTGCCGCACCCTCGTCTCTCCCCCCCCGTCTGCCGGTGGTCCCCGGGCCGCCCCGAGTAGTTCCGAAGGACCCATGAGCCCCTCAGCCGTGATCCCTCCGCCGCCCGCCGACGGCAACCGCGCGACCGACCTGGCTGAGCTGCTGCGCGACTGTGTCGGTGACCCGGCCGAGGTGCGCACCGGTGTGCCCCAGCGGGCCGCCGCGGCGCACGACGCCTCCCACTACCTCCTCGACCCGCGGGCCGTCGTACGCGCGGCGTCCGCCGGCGAGGTGGGGGCGCTGATGGCCGCCGCGCGTACCGCGGGGCTGCCACTGACCCTGCGCTCCGGCGGAACCAGCCTCTCGGGGCAGGCGGGCGGCGACGGCGTACTGGTCGACGTGCGCACCCACTGGCGCGGCACCGAGGTACTCGACGACGGCCTGCGCGTCCGGGTCCGGCCCGGGACGACCGTGCGCCAGGTGAACGCCCGGCTCGCGCGCTACGGCCGCCGGCTCGGCCCCGACCCCGCGAGCGAGTCCGCCTGCACCATCGGCGGGGTGGTGGCCAACAACTCCAGCGGCATGAACTGCGGCACCCAGGACAACACCTATCGCACCCTGGAGTCGATGGAGTTCGTCCTGCCCTCCGGCACCGTCGTCGACTCCGGGGCCCAGGACGCCGACGACCTGCTGCTCGCCCGCGAGCCCGAACTCCACGCCGGGTTGGTCCGGTTGCGCGACCGGGTCCGGGGCTCGGCGTCGTCCCGCGCCATCATCGAGCACCAGTTCTCGATGAAGAACACCATGGGCTACGCGCTCAACTCCTTCCTCGACCACACCCGTCCGGTCGACGTGCTCGCCCATCTCATGATCGGCAGCGAAGGCACGCTGGGCTTCGTGTCCGAGGCCGTGTTCCGCACCGTCCCGGTCCTCCCGCACGCCGCCACCGGACTGCTGGTACTGGCGAGCCTGGCCGAGGCCACCGACGCGCTGCCCGCACTGCTCGCCGCCGGTGCCCGCACCGCCGAACTGCTCGACGCGGCCGCCCTGCGCGTGGCACAGTTCGACGCCGACGCGGACGACGAACTGCGCGGCCTGCGGGTCGAGCGGCATGCCGCGCTCCTGGTCGAATTCGCCGAGGACTCGGCGGAGGAACTGGAGTCGGTGGTGGAAGCCGCGCGGCCGGCCTTGTCCCGGATCCCGGTGGCCGGTGGCGGCCGGCTCACCCGTGACCCGAAGGCCCGCGCGCGACTGTGGCACCTGCGCAAGGGCCTCTACACCGCGGTCGCCGCGGCACGCCCGGCCGGAACCACGGCGCTCCTGGAGGACGTCGCGGTACCGATGCCGCGGCTCACCGAGACCTGCGAGGGTCTCATCGGCCTCTTCGACCGGCACGGATACGAGAACACGGTCATCTTCGGCCACGCCCGCGACGGCAACGTGCACTTCATGCTGACCCAGGACTTCGACTCCGCCGCCGAGATCGACCGCTACGCCCGCTTCACCGACGACATGGTCGACCTGGTCCTCGACGCGGGAGGCACCCTCAAGGCCGAGCACGGCACCGGCCGCGTCATGGCCCCCTACGTCCGGCGCCAGTACGGCGACGAGCTGTACGCCGTGATGCGTGAGGTCAAACAGCTCTGCGACCCGTCGAACGTCCTCAACCCCGGGGTCGTCCTGGACGACGACCCGACCGCTCACCTGCGGCACCTCAAGGCCGTACCCCCCGTCGACCCCGAACTCGACCGGTGCGTCGAGTGCGGCTACTGCGAGCCGGTCTGCCCGACCGCCGACACCACCACCACACCGCGCCAACGCATCGTCCTGCGGCGGGAGATCGCCCTGGCCGCCACGAGCGGCGACGAGCAGCGCCGCCAGGAACTCGAGGCCGACTACGCCTACGCGGCCGTGGACAGCTGCGCGGCCGACAGTCTGTGTGTCACCGCCTGCCCCGTGGTCATCGACACGGGCGCGGTGATGAAGCGGCTGCGCGGCGAACGGCACGGCACGCTGGCCCAGTCGGTCGGCAAGGCGACCGCCGACCACTGGGGGACCGCCGTCAAGGGCGTACGGTTCGGGCTCACCGCCGCCCACGCCATGCCCGCCCCGGTGACACGCGCCGCCACCGGGGCGCTGCGCCGTCTCGGCGCGTCCGAACTGGTACCGGCCTGGAGCGAGGACGTACCGCGCGCGGGCGCCCCGCGTCCCGCCGCGCGTGCTCCGCGGCAGGCGCGGGCGGTGTTCTTCGCGGCCTGCATCGGGACCGTGTTCGCCGCCGAGGGCGAGCGAGCGGAAGGCGACCGTCCACGTGGAGCAGCCGCAGCGTTCCTGGCCCTGTGTGAACGGGCAGATGTCCCGGTCACCGTTCCCGAGGGACTGGACGGGCTGTGCTGCGGTACTCCGTGGCAGTCCAAGGGCTTCACCGAGGGCCACCGGGCCATGGCCGAACGCACCCTGGACGTCCTGTGGCGGGCGACCGACCACGGCAGACTGCCGGTGGTCTGTGACGCCTCCTCCTGCACCCACGGACTGGAGCAGCTCACCGGCGCGTTGCCGCCGGAGGAACGTGCCCGCTACGAGGGCCTGCGCGTCGTCGACAGCGTGGAATTCGCCGTCGGCCATCTCCTCCCGGCGTTGCCGAAGCCGCGGCGACTGGACTCCGTGGCGCTGCATCCCACCTGTTCCACCGTGCACCTGGACATCGGCGGCGCGCTGCGGGCCCTCGCGGACGCGGTGTCCACCGAGGTGATGGTGCCCGACAGCTGGAGCTGCTGTGCCTTCGCCGGGGACAGGGGGCTGCTCCATCCCGAGATCACCGCCGGTGCCACCGCCGCGCAGGCCGCGGAGGTGACGGCGCGTGAGCACGACGCGTACGCCTCGTGCAACCGCACGTGCGAGATGGGCATGACCCGGGCCACGGGCAGGCCGTACCGGCACATCCTGGAACTGCTGGAGGAAGCCACGCGCTGACCGCGGGCGCGGCAGCGGTCCAGGAGGTACCCGTACCGGCCCCGACATCGAGACGTACCGAACGCGCGGCCGGGTTAACCCGCCACCGGGTTCATCCGGTTCACGCCGCTGCGGGTAGGTCGAGGGAGTCGGCGATGGCGGCGGAGGCGTCGCTCATCGCGGCCTCGATCTGCTCGGCGCTCTGGCCGTTGACGGCGATGATCTCGACGTCGGTGATGCCGATAAAACCGAGCACCCCGTGGAGGTAGGGGGCGTGGAAGTCCATCGGCGCGAAGGCGGGGTTGTCGAAGTCGCTACCGGAGGCGCGCAGGACCACGGCCTTCTTTCCGGAGAGCAGCCCCTGAGGGCCGTTCTCGTCGTAGGTGAAGGTACGTCCGGCCATGCACACCTGGTCGATCCACGCCTTGAAGGCCGCGGGAACGCTGAAGTTGTACATGGGGACGCCGAGCACCAACACGTCGGCGGACTCCACCTCGCGGATGAGGGCCTCGGACGCTTCCACGGCCGCCCGGGATTCCGCGCTGCGGTCCTGAGCGGGTCCGAAGACTCCGGCGATCCACTGCGGAGTGACCAGGTTCGGGGTGTCGAGGGTGACGTCGCGATGGGTGACGGTGCCCCGCGGGTTCTTGGCGCGCCAGGCGGCGACGTACTGGGCGGAGAGCCGGCGGGTCAGCGAGTCGGCGCCACGGGCGCTGGAGTCGATGTGGAGCAGGTGCGGCATGAGATTTCCTGGTGATGTCGGAATCGGGGGATTCGCGGATGGGGGGAGCGGTACGTCGGGAGGAGTCAGTGGGAGGAAGTCAGTGGCTGGAGGTGCGGGCGGCGTTTTCGATCAGGTGGGTCACGTCACCGGGGTCGGTGAGAGGGGCGGCGTGGGGGGCGTCGACGCGCACGGTGTGGGCGTGGGCGCGTGCGGCCATGAACCGCTGCGCCGCCGGTGGGATGGCGTGGTCGTCGTCGGCGACGAGGTACCAGGACGGGATGGTCTTCCACGCGGGAGTGCCGGAGGGCTCACTCAGGGCCTGAGGGGTGATCGGCCGCTGGGTGGCGGCGAGTGCGGCGGCGCGCGTCGGTGAGAGGCGGTCGCTCAGGAAGACGTCGCGGAACTTGTCGGGCTTGATGGAGAGATCGACGCCGGGCGCGCCGTCGGTTCGGGGGAAGGGGACGGCGTCGAGGGCGGTCGGTACCGGGGCGGTGGGATCGTCCGTGAGGTGGGTGCCCGGGAACTTGGCGCTCAGGGCGGCGGCGCTCTCGCCGCTGTCGGGGGCGAACGCGGCGATGTAGACCAGGGCCTTGACGTGGGGATTGCCCGTGGCCGCGTTGCTGATGACGGCACCGCCGTAGGAGTGGCCGACCAGGACGATGGGGCCGCGGATGGTCTTGAGGCGGGCGGCGAGGTAGGCGGAATCTCCGGAGAGACCGCGCAGCGGATCGGCGGGGGCCACGACCGGGTAGCCGTCCTGCTGGAGGCGTGTGACCACGCGGTTCCAGCCGGAGGCGTCGGCCCAGGCGCCGTGGACCAGTACGACGGTCGGTTTGGGCGCGCCGGGGGAGGCGGTGGCCGTGGCCGGTGCGGCGGTGGCCGACGGGATGAGCAGGGCACTCACACCGAGGCCGGCGGCGGTGAGACCGGCGGAGATCAGCGAACGGCGGCGAAACATCGGTACTCCAACTGTGGGGGGCGAGCGGTCGGAAACAGGTCCGGCCAGCGCGGTGAGCCGGCTCAGCGGCAGGCCTGGTGAGCGGCGTTCTCCCCTGGCGGGGAACCGCGTGGCGTCCCGGGGCTGCCCGTCTGTCGCGGGGTCTTCCCGAGGTGGCTGAGCAGAACGCTATTGATGGCGCCTTATTGAAGGCACCTTCAATGTAGAAGGTGCCTGCTATGGTGTCAAGCATGGACAAAGACGTCAGTGACCCGGCCGGTCTGGGTTCCCTCGTGGAATTCGGCCTGGCCTTGAGACGAGCGCAGCACCTCTTCGCGCTGCGGGCCGACGAAGCCCTGCGGCCGATCGATCTCAACCTCGGCCTGTGGGCGGTACTGCGCGAGGCGGCGCGGATGCCGGGGGCCTCGGCATCAGAGCTGGCCAGGGCCTCGTTCCACACTCCGCAGACGCTGGGCGGACTGCTGCAGCGACTGGAGTCGCGGGGGCTGGTGGTCCGCAGCACCGGACGCGGCCGGATCGTCGAGAACCACCTGACCGAGACCGGCCAGGTCGTTCTGCGTCAGGCGACGGAGCGCGTCGAGTCGATCATCGCCGCGGCGCTGGACGGATTCAGCGAAGACGACCGGGAGACCTTCAACCGGCTGGCCGTCGACCTCGTGGCCGCCCTCGCCTGATCTTGATCGCCGCGCGGGTAGGGCGTCGGGCTGTGCGGGTCCGGCCCGCGCCTGCTCCGATTCCGGCCGGCGTGCCGAACCGGCCGGCCGCGCCGGTCCTCGGCAGGTACGCGTCGGCCGAGCGCCCAGCGCACCGCGGCTCGCGCGTAGTCAGGGCGGTGCTCGTCGTACGGCCGCGGCCGCCACGCCGAACGACGAGGCGTGAAGCAGCCGTTCGCCCCGATCCAAGCGGTCACCGTATCGGCGCCGTCGGCGGTCGGTCACCCCGCCTCACAGCCGACGAGACCAGGCGCGCCCAAAACGGTTCCGGGCTCCGGTGCGGTGGGGTCACCGCGCCGAAGCCCGGGCCGGGCGGGTGCCAGGATGTCAGACGGTTAGCCGTACCGGCAGTTCGAAGAGGTCGTTCTGCGTCACGACCGGCTTGTTGCGCAGGGCCGACGCGGGTACCGCGAGGTCCAGCTCAGGGAAGCGGGCGTACAGGGCGGGCAGTGCCACACCGGCTTCGAGGCGGGAGAGCGCCGCTCCCGGGCATACGTGGGGGCCGTGGCCGAAGGAGATGTGCCGGGTGCGCGTGTCGCGGGTGACGTCGAAGTCTCCGGCCGAGGGGCCGTGTGCCTGTTCGTCGCGGCCCAGCGCGCCGTAGGACACGATGAGAGCGTCTCCCGCCGGGATGACCTTGTCGCCGACGGGGACGTCCTCGGTCGCGAAGCGGATCAGCACGTGCGAGGTCGGCGTCGACCAGCGCAGCGTCTCCTCGACCACCGCGGACCAGTCCACCGTGCCGGCCAGGACCATGGCCTTCTGGTCGGGGTGGGTGGAGAGGTTGACGACCGCGTTGACGATGAGCGAGATGGTGGTCTCGTGGCCGGCGGCGACCATCAGTTGCAGGGTGGAGACGATCTCCTCGTCGGTGAGCCGGTCGCCGTCCTCGGAGGCGAGGACGAGCGCGCTCGTCAGGTCGTCCCCGGGTTCCGCGCGCTTCGCCGCGACCGTCTCGCCCATGATGCCGGCGAGTTCGACGAGGGTGGCGATGACCTCCGCGGGCGGGGTCTGGGTCGAGAAGAACTTCTCGAACAGGACCTTCAGCCGGGGAAGCCGGGACTCGTCGATGCCCATGAGATCCGCCACCACGTACATCGGCAGCGGATAGGCGAAGGCCGCCTTCAGGTCGACGACGTCCGCGTCCGTGGGCAGCCGGTCCAGCAGCTCGTCGGTCAGTTCGGCGATCCGGGCGCGCATGGCCTCCACCCGGCGGGGGGTGAGGGCCTGGGCGACGAGTGTGCGCATCCGGCGGTGGTCGGCGCCGTCCACGGTCAGCATGGAACGGCCCGGGTTGGCCAGCCCGATCAGCGGCCAGTCCTGCGGGATCTCGCCGCGCTGCCAGGCGCCCCACACGTTGATGTCCTTGACCAGGCGCGGATCCGTCAGCAGGGCCTTGGCCTCGGCGTGGTGGGTGACGGCCCACACGGGAACGTTGCCGGGCAGTTCGACCGCGACCAGGGGGCCCGCGGCGCGCAGCTTCGCGCTCTCGCCGTCCAGGTCGGTCACGAACGGGTCGAGTGCGATCCGTGATGCTTCGGTGCCGGTCGTCATGCTCGGTTTCCTCCCAGGGCGGGGGTGGGTGTGAAATGCACGGGCAGCTCGGTCAGCCCGCGCAGCCAGGGCGACGGGCGACGGGTCAGGGACCCGGCGGGAACCGCCAGGTCGATGTCGGGCAGCCGGTCGAGGACCACCTCGATGCCCGTCCGGGCGATGACCTCGGAGACTTCCTGGGCCGGGAAGGGGCAGCGGTGCTCGCCGTGACCGAACGAGAAGTGCGCGCTGTTGCCGCCGGTGAGAGCGGAGCCGTCGGTGCGTACCTGCGGGTCCGAGTTGGCGGCCTGCAGGCCCAGGAGCAGCAGGTCCCCGGCCCGGATGTGGTGGCCGCCGAGATGGGTGTCGCGCGAGGCCCAGCGGCCGGCGACGTTCTGGGTGGGCGTGTCCTCCCAGAGGACCTCGTTCATGGCCTCGGCGACGCTGTGGCGGCCGCCGAACAGGGACGCGGCGAAGCGGTCGTCGGTGAGCATCAGGCGCAGGGAGTTGCCGATCCAGTCGGCGGTGGGCTGGTGCCCGGCGGCCATCATCACCATGAGGTCCTGGGCGATCTCCTCGTCGGTGAACCCGCTGTCGTCGGCCAGCATGCGCGAGACGACGTCATGAGCGGGCGCGGCCCGGCGTCCGGCCAGCAACTCCGCCATGGAGGTGGCCAGATGGGACTGGCCCGCGAGGGCACGCTCGCGGCCGTCGATCATGTCGTTGAGCGCGGTGACCAGACCGGGGCCGTCCTCGTCGGCGAAGCCGTACAACCGTGCCAGGACGCGTACCGGCAGCAGCATGGCGTACTGGCCGATGAGGTCGGCCTGACCCAGCGGGGAGACGGAGTCGATGAGTTCGTCGGCGAACCGCTCGGCGTGGGCGCGCAGTTCGGACGGATCGGCCCCTTCCAGCGCGTTGCTGATCATGGCGGCGCGCTCACGGTGCCGCTCGCCGACGGTGTAGAGGATGGAGGGCTGCCTGCGGCCGATCATGGGCAGCAGGGGCCAGTCGCCGGGAATGGAGTCCCACTGGTTCCACAATTCGGAATCACGGCTGAAGAGGACCGGATCGCCGGTCACCTGGTGCAGTTCGCGGTAGCCGAGGACGAGCCACGCCGGTACGCCACCGTCCAGCAGCACCGGTGTGACGGCGCCGTGGTCACGCCGCATCTCCCTGTACAGCAGGGCGGGTTCGGTCTGGAAACGGGGACCGCTGAGCGGAACGGCGTCGGTGGTCACGCGAACTCCCGTGGGGAGGCGACAGCGCGGGCCTCGTGCCCGGCGTAACGGTTCTTGATGTGCTGGACCAGGGCGATCAGCACCTGCTTGCTCGACTCGCGCGAACGAGCGTCGCAGTCGACCAGCGGTACGTGCGGATCGAGGTCGAGGGCGGCCCGTACGTCGGCGTGGGTGTGGCCGACACCGCCGAAGTCGTTGCAGGCGACGATGAAGGGCGTCCCGTGCTGTTCGAGGCGGTCGATCGCGTACCAGGAGTCGTCGATGCGGCGGGTGTCGACGAGGACGACCGCGCCGAGGGTGCCGGAGAACAGCCGGTCCCACAGGAACCAGAAACGCTCCTGGCCCGGCGCGCCGAACAGGTAGAGCACGTTGCGCGCGTCGAGCGTGATGCGGCCGAAGTCGAAGGCGACGGTGGTGGCGCTCTTCCCGCGCACCTCGCTGATGTCGTCCACCGACTCGCCGGCCCGGGTCATCGTCTCCTCGGTGTTGAGAGGACGGATCTCGCTCACCGAACGGACCATGGTCGTCTTGCCGACGCCGAAGCCGCCCACGATGACGATCTTCAGACCGTTGTCGGCGGTGGCACCCAGGGGGGTGCGCACGTCAGATATTGCGGAGTCCAACGAGCACCTGCTCCAGGAGGTCGGGGTCGGGGAGGGCCGATCCGCGGGGATGGCGCGCGCTGACGCGGCCCGTCGCGAGAAGGTCGGACAGCAGAATCTTGGTGATGCTCACCGGCAGGCCGAGTTCCGCGGCGACCTCCACCACGGCGGTGGGGCCTTGCGTCATCCGCAGGATCGCGGCGTGCTCCGACTGCATGCCGGCGGACGGCTCGCACTCGGCCACCACCAGCGTGACCAGATCGAAGGGGTTGTCCGGTCCGGGTCTGCTGCGTCCACCGGTGAGGGTGTACAGGCGGTCGGGGGCGTCGTCCCTGCCGGGGCGGCTCATGCGGAGCGTGGCGGGGCCGTCAGGTGCTCGCCGAGCTGTTCCACCAACTCGCTCATGTTGTGTCCGATCAGCCCGGCGTCGGCGTCCTCGGTGGTCAGCACGGCGAGGTGCGCGCCCTCTCCGGCCTCGACGATGAAGAGGGTTCCGCCGTAGAACTCGGTCATCGACGAGCGCACGCCGCCGCTGCCGTCGCCGAACTCCACCGAGGCGCCGTGCGACAGCGCCTGGATTCCGGAGGCGATGGCGGCCAGGTGGTCTGCCTGGTCGACCGTCAGCTCCTTCGTGTGGCAGAGCTTCAGCCCGTCGCGGGAGAGCACCAGCGCGTGGCGGGCGCCCGGGGTGCGCTCCAGGAGCCCTTCGATGAGCCAGGTGAGCTTCTCGTCGGCGGTGGTCGTGCCGGTCATGAGGTGGTGTCGCCTTCCGCTTGCGTGGGGGAGTGGGACGAAATATCGGTTGCCGTCTCGGGTGACGCGGACGGTGCGGCCTGCCCGTCCTGAGGCGTCAGCGGCAGCGGGTGGCGGCCTGACGTCTCTCCGGGAGGGGTGCGTACGGCCTGACGGAAGGCGCCGAAGCGGTCGGCCCTGGTGCGGATGTCCCCGGTGGCGGGCTCCGCGCGGGGATCGGTGTCCCGGGGCACCGAGCGGGCCTGCTCCGCGGCGGCGAGCGTACGGCCCCGGCGTCGTCTGGGCAGGTCGGAGGGTTCTTCCGCCGCCTCGTCATCCGTACCGTCGCGGCCGCCGTCAGACGTGGAGGCAGACGTGGTGGACACGGTGTCGGCCGGACGTCGCGGGACCGGCGGGGCGACCGGCTCAGGCCGCGCCGCCGCGGCCGAACCTCGTTCCGCCGCGGCGGTGGTGAGGATGTCCTGGGGGATGAGTACGAGCACACCGGTTCCGCCGCGCGCGGAGGGCCGGAAGGACACCTTCAGCCCGTACTTGCGCGCCAGGCGGCCGACCACGGCGAGTCCCAGCCGGGTACCCGTGAGCCCGCCCAGCCCGGTCCCACCGCCGGACACGGCCTGTTCCGCCCGGCGCAGCTGGACATCGCCCATGACGAGCCCGCTGTCCTCCACGGAGACGATCACACCCGCGGGAACCTCTTCGACGTAGACATGGACCTCGGCGTTGGGCGGCGAGAAGTTGGCCGCGTTGTCCAGGAGTTCCGCCAGGGCGTGCATGACCCCCTCGGCCGCGTGCCCCGCGACAGCGCTGTCGCTCACGGAGTGCAGCCGGATGCGCTGGTAACCGCCGATGCGGCCCATGGCGCCGCGCAGGATGGACTCCATGCGGATGGGACGCGCCCACCGACGCCCGGAGCGCGCGCCCGTGAGGACCGCGATCGAGTCCGCGAGACGACCGGCCTGTGCCGTGCGGTGGTCCAGGTGGAGCAGGTCGGCCAGGACGTCCTCGTCGCTGTGGCGTTCTTCCATCGCCCGCAGGTCGGCGAGGGTGCCGGTGGCCAGGGCCTGCATACGGGCCGCCGCGTTCGCGGTCGCGGAGAGCGCCGCGGCCCGCTCGCCGACGGCCTGTTCGAGCTGCGCGGACAGTCGCCGCACCTCCTCGGCCAGCCGTGCCCGCTCGGTCTCGCCCGCCCGCACGAGCCGGGCACGTTCGGCCTCGGCGGCGTCACCGAGGTCCCGTTTCTCCTGCCGCCACCGCTCGGCCGAGCGCGCTCCCTCTTCGACGGCGCGCTGTGCCTCGGCCGCCGCGGTGCGTCGCGCGGCACGGTCGGTCCCCGAGGCCCGCAGTCCGTACGCGGCGACCGTCACCGACGCGCACAGCAGCAGCGCGGCCACGCCCGCGCACCAGCCGAGGGGGCCGCGCACGGAGGGCGGCGCCACGGCGACGGCCCAGCCGACCGCCAGAGCCGAGAGGGCCGCGGTGGCCAGGGGGACGGGGAGCAGGGATCGGAGGGCGGGGCGGTCGCCGTGGGCGGCGGGCGCGGTCATCAATCGGTTCCTCGACTGGCCACGTCGTATTGCGGCCCTCGTGCCGTTCTGGGAGAAATTACGTGCGGAAGACCACGAATTTCGATCAACAGGGCGCCACTATACGAGAGTTTGCGATCAACGCGAGAGGGTCTCGCGTGCCGGGTCGGCTGTCCCGCGCGGACGGGTGGTGACGAGTCGGACATGAGGTGTGTCCCACGGCGTCAGGAAGCGGTGGTCTCACCGGCAGGAGAGCGGCAGACATCAACTTCTTCGCCGCCGAGGGCTCTTGACGGCCCATAGCCCCCGAAGGGCGCACGGATGGGCGAAGGGGCCCCTGGACGACGGTGCCGAACGAGGTGAACCGCGTCGCGGACCGCCGTTGGTCCTGGGTCGTTCACCCTGTCAGGACGTGACTGATCGGCTGTTTCACCGCGGTGAGCGTCGCGTAGACCACGATGTTGCTCTGGTAGCCGGCGTTCTTGACGAAGCCGCCGCAGGTGATCAGCCGTAGCTGGGGCACGTCGGAGCCGCCGTAGACCTTCTCGTTGGGGAATCTCGCCTTGTCGTAGACCTCGACGGCGTCGACGGTGAAGACGGCCGTACGGCCGTCCACCCGGCTGATCTCGATCATGTCGTTCTTGGCCAGGGCGCCGAGGTCGTAGAAGACGCCGGGGCTGCCCGCGCGCAGGTCCACATGGCCCGCGACCACGGCGGTGCCCGCCGAACCGGGTGCCGGGCCCTTGCCGTACCAGCCGGCGAGGTTGGGGTTGTCGCCGGGCGGGGGTTTCAGCGCCCCCGCCCGGTCGAGGTCCAGCTTGGTCACGGGGGCGTTCACGCTGATGGCGGGGATGCGCAGCCGCACAGGCGCTGCCGGGGGCAGCGGGTGGACGGCGGGCCGTGTCGCCGGGGCGGTACGGCCGGGCGTGAGGCCTGCTGAGGGGGTGGAGAACGCCTGGCCGGCCGAAGGCTGGGGTGGCTGTCTGTCGAGCATCGCGCCGATCACCAGCACGCTGCCTGTCACCAGAGCCAGGGCCAGATACTTGACCGGGGGGACGAACATGGGTCGGGGCGAGCCGGCCTTGTGCCGGGGTTTCGTCGCGGTCGAGTCTCCTGCCTGCGGCCGGATGCGGTTCATTCCGTCCTCGGGGCGCGTGCGGTGTCCGGCCGGTGGGGTGGGATCCGGGCGGTGTGGCGGGAGCCAGGCGGTCAGGTGCGGCTGCCGGACGAGCGGCGGCGCATTCTGACCAGACCCCCGGCGGCGGCCGCGGCGATCAGCGCACCGCCCACGACGATCTGTGTATCGGTGTCCCTGGCGTCTCCGAAGCCGGCTTCGACGGCGCCGTTCGGTTCCCGGCCGTTGATCTGGTAGGTATCCGTGAGCTTGGTCCGTGGCGGGCACTTCACCGTGACTGTGTCGGTCTCGGGGCCTCCGTCGCCCGGGATCTGGAACTCGCCGGTGAGCTCGCCCGCGCGGTCACCTTCGAACATGTGGAACTGCCCTCCCGCCTCCGACTCACCCTTGCCGTAGGTGACGTCCGGGCCGCAGGCCGTGGTGGTGACGGTGACGGTGGAGCCGGGGGAGCCGTTCCCCGGGCGGATGTTGAGATCTGAGTCGTCGCTGGCGGAAGCGGCCGGACTCTGCAGGGCCAGGACACCGATGACCAGGCCCAGACCGACGCCAACGTGGTTGTTTCGCAAGGGAATCCTCCAACAGAGCAGTGGCCGGCCTGTCTGCGCGGCGCCCCTGTTCTGCTCCACCGACCAGGCAACCGACAGTCCGTCAGCGGCGCAACACGAGCTGTCGGCGCATATGTCACTCGGGCAGGCGTAGCGACCGCCCTCACGGCCGCGTTTACGCAGGTCGCCGGAGCGATGGCCCCCACAGGGGAGGTATCGCCACAGGAGAGCGGATGGCCTAAGGACCCTGGGTGGGGGCGCGGTGGGACACGGTCAGGACGCCGAGGACGCCGAGGACGGCGTGCGGGAGGCTGCGCTCGCCGTGCCGCGCGGCGTCGGTGACATGAGGGACCGGGACGCGGTCGGCCCCTGGCCGCGGAGGGCGGCGCGCGTTGTGTGCCGCGCCAGGCCGAGCACGAGGGCGGCGGTTCGATGGCCGAACGCGCGAGGGCCGCGGCGATAGATCTGCCGGATCGGCCGGTGGGCCCACCGGACCCGGCGGAGGTCCTCGATGGTGCCCGCCCGGAGCGGCGGACCCGCCTCGGCACTGTCCGAGCGGAGGCCGCCACGCCGCACAAGCCCGCCGGAGGACCCGTTCCCCTGCCCGCCCCGTGTCGTACGGCTGCTCCTGCCGGACCGGGGCCGCGTCGATAGGCCGCGCCTTCACTCTCCACGCCACGGCTGAGAACGCGTCTGGCGACCGAGCGAACTTTTCCGGCCCTCAGCGCATCCTGCGGGTATGAACACACCGGACGACGGATGGTTCACCGCCGCCGCGCCGGGCCTCGGACACCACCAAGAGAGGGGAAACCGGGCATGACGACCACCGTGCCGCTCGGCCTCGCCGAGCAGACCGAGATCAAGGCCTACGTCGACTTCGTGACCGGCGCGCCGACCCCGGTACGGGAGACGCTGGGCGTCGGCTCGCTGCACGTCGGCCCGGCGCTGGCGCTGGCGATCCGGGAGGACGCGAGCCGCTTCTTCAACCGGGCCGGAGGCTTCGGCGAGGGCGGGCCGATCACCGTGGACGTCCTGTCGAGGGTCTGCGACTTCTACCGCGAACAGGGTGTGCCTCAGGGGGCGTTCATGATCGCGCCGCCGCTGCTGCCGGCGGACTGGGCGACGATCGCCGGCAAGCTGCACCTCACCGAGGGCAGCCGGTTCGCCAAGCTGGGGTGCGACATCAAGTCCACGCGGTCCGCGGCCGACGACACCACGGCGCTCGACCCCGGCCTGCGTGTCGGCCTGGTCGAGCCCCACCAGGCGCACGAGTGGGCCACCGTCATGATGTCCGCCTTCGGGTTCGGCGCCCCGGCCATGATCGAGATGGCCGCGGCGTGTGTCGGCAGGCCGGGCTGGCAGCAGTACGCCGTCTACGAGGCCGATCGGATCGTCGCCGTCGGCAGCGTGTTCGTGAACGCGGAGTGTGCCGACATGTTCGGCGGAGCCACGCTGCCGGAGGCGCGCGGCCGGGGCGCCCAGTCGGCCCTGCTCAACGTCCGCATCCGGGCCGCCGAGGCCGCGGGCTGCCGATGGCTCGTCGCCGAGACCGGAGCGGAGCGGCCCGGCGACCACAACACATCCCTGCACAACATGCTGCGCGCCGGTTTCGAGCCGCTGTACGAGCGGGTCACCTGGCTCTGGCGGGAGTAGCCCGACCCCGAGCCCCCTCTCTGTGGGCGACGACGCGCGTCAGCCCGGCGTCGGAGCCGGCCCACACCGACGAGGTGGGGGTAAGCGCAGGTGGGGTGGGGGATAGGCTGGCGTGCGTGGAACGGATCTTGGTCGTGGGCGTCACCGGTGCGGGGAAGTCCACGCTCGCGCGTGCCCTGGGCGGCCGGTGGGGCCTGGCGTACCACGAGATGGACGCGCTGTATTTCAACGGCCCGGACTGGGCCGTGAACGACAGGTTCGTCGAAGACGTGACACAGCTCACCACCGGGACTCGTTGGATCGTCGATTCGCTCGGCTATCCGGAGGTCCGTGATCTCCTGTGGGAGCGCGCCGACAGCGTGCTGTGGCTGGACTATCCCAAACGCGTCGTCATGCCCCGAGTCCTGCGTCGCTCCTTGCGGCGCACGGTCACACGCGAAGCGCTCTTCGGAGGCAACAGAGAGACCTGGCGAGGCTGGCTGAGCCGGGAACACCCGGTCTGGTGGGCCTGGTCGCAGCACGCGACCCGCCGCCGGGACATCGAGCGCCGTGCCCGTGATCCCCGCTTCGCCCCGCTCGAGATCCTCCGCTTCCGGCATCCCGAGGACGCCGCGAAGTGGCTTGCGTCCGCTTGACCCGGGGGCATGCTGCTGTCCGTGTGCGGAGCCGACCTGCCCAGCGTGGACGACCGCGCCGTGGACCAGTCGGTGAGTCCGTCGGTCCGTTCCGGCCGACCTGGCCGGGCTGAGCGGTCGTGTCCCGTCGGCCCGGGCGCTGCGGGTGACGCACGCGGCGTTACGTCCTGCTCCTCCGGTTGGAGTGAACCGGTGGTGGACGGCGGGGCGTTCCCGGACGCGACGAGGGACCTCGATACCACTTCCGTCGACACTACGCCCAACTAGCCCTGTATGCGCGCGGGTTACGGCAGGCTCACCAGTGATCGCGAGCAACGTGGTTCTGCTAGATTCGCAAAGAACTCGGCCCCGGGCCGAGTGCGGGCGGACATCGGCTGCACTTCGGCGTCGACGGCGGCAAGGGCATCTCGCCTGATGGATCCGCACACCTTCAGAACGGCTTGTGCCGTGTCGATCAGCGCTGTTGGAGGGCCGTCGTGCCCCATCGGCGGAGATTCGGGGATCGTTGATGACGACAGAGACAGGAATACGCCGACGGGATGCCTCGCGGCGTCGGCACAGGGTGCTGGCGGCGGCGGTGCTGGTGGTGGCCGGGGTCGTCGCCGGGCCGACGGCGGCACAGGCGACGGGGGAGAAGACCCCGGCCGGGGCGGCGCGGCAGCGTGACTTCGCGGCTGCGGCGGCGGAGTTCGAGGTGCCGGAACAGGTCTTGCTGGCGGTGGCCTATCAGGAGTCGGCATGGGACGCGCACGCCGGCGAGCACAGCGCCGGTGGCGGGTACGGCCCGATGCATCTGACGGACGTGACGGCATCCATGCTGGCCGGCGGGGACGCGGGTGCGGCGGGCCGGGCGGGCCGGGCGGGCCGGGCGGACCTGGCGCGGATGGCTGCCGATCCGGCGTCGCACACGCTCCAGGCGGCGGCACGACTGACCGGGCTCTCGGAGCACCTGCTGCGCACTGACGCGGCGGCGAACATCCGTGGCGGGGCGGCGCTGCTGGCGTCGTACCAGAAGGACGGCGCGGACAAGTCCGCGGCCGATCCGGGTCGTTGGTACGCGGCCGTGGCCCGTTACAGCCAGTCGACCCGGCGGCAGGGCGCGCAGGCGTTCGCCGACCGTGTCTTCGCCACCCTGAAGACGGGCGCCGGGCGCACCACGGCGGACGGTCAGCGGGTGAGGCTGACGGCCGATCCCCAGGTGAGCCCGGACACGGGGCAGTTGTCCCGGCTGCGCCTGACGTCGGCGGCGACGGCGGAGACCGAGTGCCCCACGACGGTGGACTGCACCTTCGTGCCGGCCGCGGCGTCCAACGGCCAGGTCTCCAACCGGCCGGCCAACGGGATCAGGATCGACTCGATCGTCATCCACGACACCGAGTCCTCCTACGCGTCGGCCATCGCCACCCTCCAGGCCCCCGGCGGCAGCGCCGCGCACTACGTGATGCGGTCCTCGGACGGCGCGGTGACGCAGATGGTGCCCACGAAGGATCTCGCCTTCCACGCGGGCAACTACTCCACGAACATGCACTCCGTCGGTATCGAGCACGAGGGATACGCCGCGCACGGCGCGACCTGGTACACCGAGGCGCAGTACGAGGCGACCGCGGACCTGGTGAAGTACCTGGCGGAGCGGTTCGGCATCCCGCTGGACCGGCAGCACCTCATCGGCCATGACAACGTTGTTGGCCCGACCTCCGGGACCGTGTCCGGCATGCACTGGGACCCGGGCCCGTCCTGGGACTGGGAGCACTTCATGGCCCTGCTCGACGCCCCGGTCACCGGCGAGCACGGAGTCGGCGACGTCGGCTCGGCGGTGACCATCGCCCCCGGATTCGCCGACAACCAGCAGAGCGTCCAGATCTGCCCCGCCGACGACCCGACCGGCGCCACCACCGCGTGCACGCACGTGGAGCAGCCGTCCAACTTCGTCCACCTGCGCACCGCGCCCGGTGAGACGGCACCGCTCTTCGGCGATCAGGCGATCCACCCCGGCGCCGCCGGCACCGACCGCATCAACGACTGGGGCAGCACGGCCCAGGCCGGCCAGCAGTTCGTCGTCGCCGACAAGAGCGACGACTGGACCGCGATCTGGTACAGCGGCACCAAGGCCTGGTTCCACAACCCGAGCGGCGTCAACACCATCCCCGCCGACGGCGTGACCATCGTCGCGAGCGGCCGGACCCCCGCCACCCCGCCCGTCAAGGTCTACGGCTCCAGCTACCCCGACGCCGCCGAGTACCCCGCGGGTCTGTCACCCTCCACCCAGGCCCCGTTGAGCATGTACTCCATCCCGTCCGGCCAGGCCTACGTCGCCACCGCGCCCGCCGCTCCCACCGACGACTACTTCAAGTCCAGCGGCACCGTCGTCATCGGTGGCAAGTCCATGTACACCATCCAGTACAACCATCGCACCGCCCTGGTCTACGAAGGCGACGTCACCGCCACCGCGCCCGCCGCCGACACCGACACCGCGACCCACTACTGATCCCGGACCGCCCGAGGCGGTGTCCGCGAGCCCGGGACCGGCAGGCGGGTGCCGCCGGTCCCGGCCTGCGGGGCCGCCGGGGCGTACTGGGCGGCCTGGGCGTCGAACATCGCGGCGTAGCGGCCGCGGGCGGTCATCAGTTCGTCGTGGCTGCCCTGTTCGGTCAGCCTGCCTTCTCGCAGGACGTAGATGCGGTCGGCGTGCCGCACCCCGGACATGCGGTGGGTGACCAGGACGACGGCCCGGTTCGGCGCGGCGAGCCGGCGGATACGGTCGAAGGCGGCGATCTCGGCTTCCGGGTCGAGGGCTGAGGTGGGCTCGTCCACGATGAGGACGCTGTCCGCCGTGGACGTGGTGCTGCGCCAGTGCGTGCGGCCGAGGCCGATCTTCTGCCACTCGCCGCCGGAGAGTTCGCTGGCACCGCGGAACATGCGGGCCAGCAGACTGTCGAGGCCATGGGGGAGTTTCGTGATGACGGCTTCGGCGTCGGCGTACTCCACCGACGGTTGCAGGTCCTCGGGGCCGGCTTCTCGGGAGGGCCGGCCGATGCGGATGTTCAGTGCCGCCGTCACGGGCCACCGCTGGAAGTCCTGGGTGAGCAGGGCGACGCGGTCGAAGAGCTGGGTGCGGTCCAGGGAGGCGAGCTCGGCCTCGCCCCAGCGCACGGTCCCGCTCTGCGGCAGCAGCAGGCCGGAGAGCACCTTCATCAGCGTGCTCTTGCCGGAGCCGTTCTCACCGACCACCGCGGTGACCGAGCCCATGGGCAGCGTGAGCGACACCTCGTCGAGTGCGGGAGCAGCGCGGTCCGCGTAGCGGTAGGTGACCCGGTCGAGCGCGACCTGCCGTATGCGCCGGGGCACGGAATCGCCCCCGCCGGGGATGGCCCGCCGCGTCGCCTCGTCCAGGAACCGGGCGTGGTCGCGGACGTAGAGGGATTCCTCGTGGAGCTGGTTGAGGTTCATCACCAGCGCGCCCAGGCTCGCCGAACCCGTGCGGACGGCGATGACCGCGGTGCCGGCGACGGCCAGGCTCATGTGCCCGCTCAGGATCAGCCAGAACATGATCCCGTACGTCGCGGCCATGGCCAGACCGGACAGGGCGGCGGCGACCCCCTCGGTGGCGGCCTTGCTGGACGCGAGCCTCCCCTGTTCGGCTTCGGCGTTCTCCGCCATGCGCTCGTACCGGCTGAGCAGGAACGGTCCGACGGCGTGGATGCGTACTTCCTGGGCGGCGGTGCGTTCGGTGAGCAGGTTGCCGACCAGGCGGCTGGCCCGGACGTGCTCGACCCAGGTCAGCACCGATACGTACCGTTCCTGGGCCACCCGCATCGCGCCCCAGCCGCGTGGTGCGGCGATCAGGATCAGCATCGGCAGCAGGGCCGGGTGCAGGAGGGTGAGCACGCCGGCTGTGGAGATCAGCGAGATCGTCCCGTTCAGTGCGGCCACGCAGGCGCCGATCATCCGGCGGGCGGATCCGGCGCCGTGCTGGGCGACGTCGATCAGCCGGCGGAATTCGGGATCCTCGATGGCCTCCAGCTCCACCGACGCGGCGGCGGCCAGGTACTGGGTGGTGGCGATCCGCTCGACCAGTGGCTCCAGTCGGCCCGCGCGCGAGGTGGACCAGCCGGCCAGCGCCGAGTTGACCACGGCCGCCCCGGCGGTGGCGAGCAGGCCGGGCAGCAGGGCGTGCAACCGCTCCACCGGAGTGCCCGAACCGAGCAGCGCGTGCATCACGGCGTTGAGCGCGAGCAGCCCGACGGCCGCGGTGACGCCCTGCCCGACCTCGCTGACCGCGACGGTGAGCAACGAGCGCCGGTCGGCGTGCCAGGCCATCCGCAGGGTCGCCCGGACCAGTCGCGGCATGGAGCGGAGAGCGGACAGCATGGTCAGATCGAGTCGCGCGTGCTTGTGTTCGGACCAGCCCATGTCGTAGCGCAGAGGGCCTCCGAACAGTTCCCGTTCGGCGTCGGAGACCTGAGGTTCGGCCATTCGTACGCGTGTGAAGAACCTCTTCAAGAGTGCCTCCCGAATCGGACCGGTCGGTGCAGTGCCCTGTACGAGGGCCGTGACCGAGCATCTCGAAGTCGGTGACGGTGGAGGAATGCCGTGGAGCCGGCCCGTCGCTACCGGCACGCACATGTGGCGCGTTTTGATGCGCGAGGTGGTCCGCGCGCGGCCTGGTTCCGGTGACGGCCCCAACGGCCCCTCAGGTGCGGCTCGGAGCAGCCTCCGGCTTCGGTTCCGGCTCGGAGCGAGGTGCCGCGGCGCGGCGGGGGAGCAGCAGCGGGGTCGCCAGCAGGAGCACGCCGGCCAGGCCGATGGCCGTCCGTGATCCGAGCAGGCTGCCCAGCACGCCCCAGACGGCTGTCAGGATCGCGGTCGAGGCTTTGGTGGTCACGGTCCAGGCGGTGAGTGTGCGGGTGACGCGGTCGGCCGCGGTGCGTTCGAGGCGGTAGGTGGCGTAGACGGGATTGAAGACCCCGCAGCAGAGGATGAGCCCGAGTTCGACGCCCATCACCAGCAGCAGTCCCGTGGCGCCGGGCCCGGTGAAGGCCAGGCCGACGGGCCAGATCGCGCGCAGCGTCCCGGTCGCGATGAGGACCCGGTGCTGCCCGAACCGGGTGACGAGTGGCCGGGCCAGCCGGGAACCGAGCAGCCCGCCGATCGAGGGTGCGGCGAACGCGAGTCCGTACTGCCATGGAGTGAAGCCGAGTTGACGCAGCATCAGGACGGCCAGCAGCGGCTGGGCTGCCATCACCAGGCCGTTGAACAGGGCGGTGTTGAAGAACAGCGGACGCAGGGTCGTGTCGGCGAGGATGTACCGCCAGCCGTCGAGCAGGTCCCGAAACCGCATGCGCGGGGCCGGCCGGCGCTCGGGTGGCGGCTCGTGGCCGCCTGTCGCGCGGATGCCCAGGGCCGAGAGCAGGTAGCTGACCGCGTCCGCCACCACCGTCGCCACCGGCCCGAGCAGGCCGATCGCCGCGCCGCCGAGCGGCGGTCCGATGATCGTGGTCGTCCAGGCCGTGGACTCGAACCGGGCGTTGGCGACGAGCAGGTCCTCGCCGGGCAGCAGGGTCTTGAGGTAGGCACCGGAGGCGGCGCGGAAGATGATGTCGCACGATGCGACGACGACCGAGACGAGCAGGAGCTGGAGGAAGGTGAGCGCGCCGAGGGCGAAGGCGGCGGGGATCGTCAGCAGCGCGGCGAACCGCACCAGGTCCATCGCGATCAGCACCGGGCGCTTGCGGCGGAACTCCACCCACGGGCCGAGCGGCACCGCCACGGCCGCGCCCACCGCGGCCCCCACGGAGGCGAGCGCGGCGACCTCGGCCGGTCCGGCGTGCAGCACCTGGATGGCGATCAGCGGGAACGCGCCGAAGGCGAGCCACGTGCCGAGGGCGCTGGTCCCGTACGCGCCCCAGAGCCACCCGAACCGTCGCCCCAGCCGGTGCCCGCTCCTCATGCCCGATGCTCCTCGCCGCTCACCCGCACAACCGATTCGTGACCGGCAGCATCAAAGCAAGCGCCATATGCGCGGATCAAACAACCGCGGAGCCGTCCCGTCACAACCAACGGTTGTGGCCGTAGGGTGTCGGCATGGACCTCGACGCCGTCCGGACCTTCGTCGCCGCCGCCGACGCGGGGCGGTTCCAGGAGGCCGCCGCCGAGCTGGCGGTCACCCAGCAGGCCGTCTCCAAGCGCATCGCCGCCCTGGAGCGCGACCTCGGGGTGAGGCTGTTCACCCGCACCCCGCGCGGCGCCGTGCTCACCATCGACGGGCAGGCGTTCCTGCCCCACGCGCGCGAGCTGTTGCGCGTCGCCGAGCGGGCGGTCGCGTCCGTGCGCACCGGTGTGCGTCCGCTGCGCGTCGACATCATCGCCTCGCGCGGTGCCGCGTCGGGCCTGATGCGCGGCTTCCACCGCGCGCACCCCGAGGTCGACCTCGACGTGGTGATGCTGTTCGACATCGAGACGGCCGTCGCCGCCATCCGGTCGGGTGCGGTCGACGCGTCCTTCCGCGCCGTCGTCATGCCCGGCCGGCCCCTTCCCGAGGACATCGAGTCCGTCCGGGTGCTCGACGAGCCGCTCGAACTCCTCACCGGCCCCGCTCACGCCCTCGCGAACGCCCGGTCGGTGACTGTCGCTCAGCTCACGGGGCACCGCATCTGGATGCCCGGCATCGTCCCCGGTACCGAGTGGGCCGCCTACTACGACGACCTCGTGGCCGAGTTCGGTCTCACCATCGAGGCGACCGGTCCCAACTTCGGCTCCGACGCGCTCCTCGACACCATCGCCGACACCCCGGCCCTGGCGACCTTCATGGGCGGGCAGACCCGTCTCGTCTGGCCCGCGGGCCACGGCCTGCGCCGCATTCCGGTGACCGACCCGACGCCCGTCTACCCGCACTCGCTCCTGTGGCACCGCGACAATCCCCACCCGGCGCTGGCCGCCCTCCGCGCCCACCTGGCCGCCGCGTCGGCGGGCCATGACGCCGCCGGGACCTGGGTGCCGGGCTGGGTGCTGCCGCGTTGAGCACCGCCGGGTCCGGAACCGTCACGGCCACCGGCGGGTAGGGGCAGGGGTAAGGGGCGTCGGTCGGCCCGGCGTCGACGTCCGGCAGCGGGGGCGCGGCGCGGGGCTCCACC
>NZ_JBSFCK010000058.1:0-29308 GCF_053593435.1 Streptomyces sp. NPDC002306 | reverse complement strand
ATCCTCACCAGCAAGGCTGAAAGCGCCGGCAGGGAAGTGATCGCCGTGGACCCCCGCAACACCTCCCGGACCTGCCCCGCATGCGGGCACACCGCCAAGGAGAACCGGCCCACACAGGAGAAGTTCCACTGCGTCTCGTGCGGCCACCAGGCACACGCGGACACGGTGGGCGCCCTGAACGTCCTACGGGCCGGGCTGGCCCGTCGCGAAGCCACACCGGCATAGCGAGAAGCCCCCTACGAGGGGGAGGAGTCACCGGGAGAGCTGTCTGCCGGCCGTCCGGCCACCACGTAGTCGTGATACTCGTCCTGGACCAGTCCAGTGTTGACCCATCTTCCGCGTACCGCACCGGTGATGTCTCCGGCGGCTGCGAGGGCGGCAGGCGGGTCATCGAGAGTCGCGACAAGACGGCCGAACTCCTCTTCCGCGTCGTCGCTGCGAAGAGGAGGGAACTCGACCAGATCAACGAAGGTCTCGTGACCGACGTCTTCCAGGGTGTGCAGGTAGATCGCGTAGCCGATCTTGGCCGGTCTGATCTCGATGTAGCGGATGCCGGGACGCTCGGGTGAGCCCGCAGGGCCGAGGAACTGCTCGATCGGTCGACCCCGTCTCAGGGCCCCGAGGGCGAAGGACTCCGTCAGATAGCGCACGTGAGAAGCGTAAAGGGCCTGCAGGGACCGTCGGCGTCGGATTCCTATCAGCTCGCCCTGCACGACACCCACGCCCCCGCGGCCGGCACCTGACGGCCCCCAGACATCAACCCCCCCGGCCGCGCACCCCCTTTGCCCCCGCCGCCAAGCCTGGCGGGGGCAGACAAGACCGCCGCTTTCGAGGGTGGCGGAAGGCGCCGGGCGAGAGCAGCCGGCCGGCACGGCCCGTACACCGCAGCGCAGGCCCAACACAGTTCGGCGGAACGCCCGTAGGGCCGTGTGATGTGATGCCCGCGTGCCGCTTCGGGCGGCCGTGCGGGCACCGTGCTCCGCACGCCGGAGACCACACATCGGGACGGGGGACGCCATGCCGAGCGGAGGGGAGCTGTTCGCAGCGGACTTCGCCACCGGGCCGTTGCCGGCCCGCGCCCTGGTCCGGGAAGCGGACCGGGCCCGGCACCTCCTGGCCGCCGGACAGTGGCGGCCCGCCCGGGCGGACGCCGACGCGGCCGCCCACATCCTGGCCCGCCTCACCGCCCCGCTGCCCGCCCGCGGCGCCGGCAGCGCACGTACACGGGCCACGGACCGCGACCGGCGTTTGCAGCGGACCTGGCGCACCACCGTCCACCACCTCGACGCCGGCGCCGTCAGTGCGCCCGCCGCCGCCCTGGTGGCCGCCGTCGCCCGCGCCCTTTTGCCCTGGCACACCGTCCCCAGCCCGCCGCCCGCCGCGGCGGCCGCCCGCTACCCCCTGCCCCAGGACACCGCCGGCGGCCCGGCGCCGGCCCCGACCGAGGCGGGCGAGGCCCTGCTGCCCGGCCTGGCCCGCCTGTTCACCATGCTGGCCGCCCCCACCGCGTCCGGATCAGCTGCTCTCACACCGCCGGCGGTGCCGTGGGAGGTCCGGCACACGGGCCGGTTCCGGCATTACGGCAGACCCGCCCCCGGCGTGTGGACGGCCGACACCTTCCGCTGCCCGGGCTGCGGACACGCCGGCGGCCCGTGGACCGTGAGCGGCGACTGGCGCCTGATCACGCTGGGCTGCGCCTGCGGACCGGCCACCGGTGAGCACGGCCTGGCCTTCTCCGAGATCTGGCTCTGCCTGCCCGACTCCTGAGCCCCCGCCCGCCGGCCGGCCCGGGCAGACCAACACGCTCCCCCCGTCGGCCGTGTGCTTCGGCCGGGGGAGCGGGGGTCAGAGAGTGATCCAGTAGCGGCGTTTGAGTCCCAGGGCGGTGGCGCGTACGTCCTCCAGGACGCCGCCGTTGGCCTCGATGGTGCGCGCGGAGGGCGTGTTGTTGTCGTCGCACGTCAACAGGACGCGTTCCAGGCCGAGATCGCGCGCCACGGGCAGGACACGGCCCAGCGCCCAGGTGGCGTGCCCGCGCCGGCGGGCCGAAGGGCGCACGCTGTAACCGATGTTGCCGCCGCCCTCCAGCAGCAGGGCGTTGAGGTGGTGGCGTACGTCGATCGCGCCGAGGTAGGTGTCGTCCTGGACGATCCACAGGTGCGTGGCGTGCACTCTGTCCTGCGGCAGTGCCAGCGACCGGTCGGCCTGCGCCCGCAGCCGCTCCACCCACGTCTCGAAACCCGCGGCGCTGTCCAGGTCCGGCCCGGCCAGCCGCAGCCCGCTGCCGTCCTGGTGCGCACCGGGCCCCCATTCCTGGCAGGCCTGCATCCAGGAGGCGCGGAACCGGACGGCGGGCTCGACGAGTTCGGGCATGCTGCGGAGATTAACACCCGCGTTCCTTTCCCCGGCAGGCCGCCGGGGAGCGGGCCCTTGATAAGGCCCGGCGGAAAATGCAGTGTGGTGTGACGCCCGATCGCGGGCCGGACGGGGCCGAGTTCACCCCGCAAAAGGATTTCCCCCGCCTTCTTTCCGAGAGAGGCCCACACCCATGAGGCAGAGCACCCTTTTGATGCCCGCCGACCTGCACGCCTACATGACCGCGCACAGTGTCGCGCCCGACGCCGTCCAGGAACGCCTGGCCGAGCGGACGCGGCAGTTCGCCGACGTCGCCCACTGGCAGACCGCCCCGGAGCAGAGTCCGTTTCTGACGCTGCTGGTCCAGACGCTGGGCGTGACCAGCGCGGTCGAGGTCGGCACGTTCACCGGCATGTCGGCGCTCGCCATCGCCCGCGGCCTTCAGCCCGGCGGCAGGCTGCTGTGCTGCGATGTCGACGACACCTGGACCCCCCTCGCCCGGGAGGCCTGGCAGGCCGCCGGTGTCGAGGACCGGATCGAACTGCGGATCGCGCCCGCCCTCGAGACCCTGCGTTCCCTGCCGAATACCGCAAGCGTCGATTTCTCGTTCGTGGATGCGGAGAAGACCGGATACTGGGACTACTTCAGCGAACTCGTCGCCCGTACCCGGCCGGGCGGTCTGCTGGTATTCGACAATGTCTTCCGCAAGGGGCGGGTCCTGCACCCTCGTGGTGAAGTCGACGCCGCCGTCGTCGAATTCAACGAACGGCTCGCCAAGGACGACCGGGTCGACGCCGTCATGCTGCCGATCGCCGACGGCATGACCGTCGCCCGCCGCAAACCCTGAGCCGCCCCCCCGGCGGGCGGCCGGGACCAGTCGGCGGGGGACGGGGGAGAAGGGGCGGCGGGTGCGGGGGTCAGCGGTGCAGCAGCGCCGTCAGCGCCCCGCGCAGCGCGGCGGCCGCCCGGCCGGCATCGTCCACCGGCTGCCCGTGCCGCCAGGCCACCACACCGTCCGGGCGCACCAGCAGACAGCCGCGCTCGTCCAGGCCGGCGCTGACGCGCTGCCAGGAGCCGTAGGCGTCCCGGGCGCCGTCCTCGTCGATCCGTACCGCTTTCAGCGCGATGCCGAACTCCGCCGCGCACCGGCGCGCGGCCCGCACCCAGGCCTCACCGGCCAGCCCCGTCACCAGCGTGAACTGCCCCTTGCCCACCAGGTCCAGGGTGGACAGGCGGTGCCCGCGGGCATCCACCAGCCAGGCATGGGGCAGTTTGGCGCCGGGCCGGGCGGACGGCTGCGCGTACAGGTCAGGGTCACGCGCCCACCGCTCGGGCGGCCGGCCGTCGGCCAGCACGGCCGAGGAGACGTAACGCTGGTTCATCTCCACCCCGTGCGCGCTGAACTCGTAGTGCTTGAGCTGCATCGCCTCGGCCAGCTCCCGCCGGCGCCGGGCCCCCTCGGCGGTCGGCAGCCGGCCCCGGCGCACCCCGGCCGCAGCGTCCTCGGACGCCAGCCCGTCGCCCAGGCCCAGCGCCTTGAAGAGCGGCACGAACTCGCCGGTGCTGCGGTTGGCGCGGGTGACGACCTGCTCGCCCACGGGGACGCGTTCGGCGTCGTAGCTCTCCAGCAGCCCCGCACCCGCCTGCCCGCGCAGCACCAGCGCCAGCTTCCACGCCAGGTTGTAGGAGTCCTGCACCGACGTGTTCGAGCCCAGCCCGTTGGACGGCGGATGCCGGTGCACGGCGTCACCGGCGCACAGGACCCGCCCGCGCGCATACGACGTCGCGTGCAGGTCGTTGACGCTCCACAGCGAGACCGACTCGATGCGCACGTCGATGTCCTCGTCACCCAGCAGGCTTCTGACGATGCGCAGCGCCTCGGCGCCGTCGGGCACCGGGCCGCTGTCGGGGTCGTAGCCCCACACCGCCATCCACTTCGTCCACGGCCGGACCATGCGCAGCGCGCCCATCCCGATCCCGCCGATCCCCTCACCGGGACGCACCACCCAGTACAGGACACCGGGACGGTGCTCGACGTGGCGGGTCAGATCGGCCTCGAAGACGATGTTCATGCTGCCGCCCTTGCCCTCCTCGCCGGCGAAGGGCAGCCCGATCTGCTCGGCGACCCGGCTGCGGCCGCCGTCCGCGCCGATCAGATAGCGGGCGCGCAGGGTGAACTCGTCCCCGCGCAGCCGGTCGCGCAGCAGCGCCGTCACTCCGCCGGCGTCCTGCTCCAGGGAGACGAACTCGGTGTCGAAGCGGACCTTCGCACCGCGCCGGGCGGCGTTGCCCAGCAGCACCGGCTCCAGATACGGCTGCGGCAGGTCGAGCATCGGGCAGGGACTGGCCGCCGCGTACTCCGACAGCCGCTCCTCCTCCGTGCCCCAGGTACGGATCCGGGCGATCTCCTCGCCCGCCAGGCTGGTGCAGAACACGCTCTCGCCCATCAGGTGCTGCGCGGTGCCCGCCGCCAGCGCCTCGCCCTCGACGCCGAGGTCGCGCAGCACCTCCATGGTCCGCTGGTTGGTGATGTGCGCGCGGGGACTGTCGGCGACCCAGCCGTACTTGCCGATGACGGTGACGGGCACGCCGTAGGTGGCCAGGGCCAGCGCGGCGGTCCCGCCGGCCGGACCGCCGCCCACGACCAGGACGTCCGTGTCGAACTCGCCCTCACTTCGCATGCGCTGCTCCCGTCGAGACGAAAAATGTGCGCCGCACACCGCGAAATAGCGTCGGCGTATTCCCGCACCCGCATTCCCGCGGTGAAAGAAACCGGAAATATATGCGCCCCGCGAATCATGTGAATCCCGCGAAACGCCCCGGGCGCCCCGCGCACGGTGGCCGGCCGTGAAGCGTTTCGGCCCCCGCGCGGACCGCGCCGCGGGACGGGGTGCGAAGCGTGCGCGGCCTCTTCATTTCATCCTGCACACACCCGCGTCGCGTCATCCTGCACACACCCGCGTCGCACCCGGACCGGCGGCGGGGAGCGGCGGAGCACCGCCCGCGCGCCCCGGGTCTTCCCCGCCCGGGCGCACGGCCCCGGCGCACACCCGCCGGGCGGTGTGCGCCGGTTGTATCACGGCGCCGGGCGGCACGGCAGACGCCCACCGGGCCGCCCGTCCCGGCCGGAGCCGGCCCGGGCGGGCGTGTCCCGTCGACAGGACAGCCCCCGCCGCCCACCCCGCCCGCGTGCCTGTGCCGACGCGGGCACGCAACGAGGGAAAGAGCCGCCCGGCCCCGCTCGCCGGAAAGCCGCCCCGAATCCATCTCGCGGTTCCGCAATTCCCGGCAGGCCGGTATGTTCAACAGCGGTCGGAACCCGGAAATGAAACACAGAAGGACGTTCCCATGCCACCTTCCCTGCCTCGCGAAAACGCGGCCGGCTCCCTGGGCGCTTTTACTGTGGAGCGATCGGTACGTGAATGGCTGCGCACGGAATGCGGCGCTCCGCACACCACCGCATGCGGTGGTCCGCTGCCGTCGGCGCCGGCCCATGGACACTGAGACCATCAGCCCCGCCCCCGCCCCCGCCCCCGCTCCCACCGTCCCGGATCCGGTTCCGGCTGCGGTGTCCGGGCCGGACGAGGCGGTCCTGGCGCGGTGCCTGCGGGCGGCCGGCCCCGGCCGGTGCCGCGTCATCACCCCGCGGCACGGGGACGGCATGGCCGGCAGCGGAGCGTTCCGGGACAGAGGCCCCTATATCGCGGTGTCGCCGGGGTCCGTCGACGAGGTCCGCGCCCTGCTGCGCGCGCTGGCCGCCGACGCCCCCCGCCACGGCGCGGTCCGGGTGCAGCCCTGCAGCACGGGGCTCAACTGGGGCTTCGGCGCGGACCGGCCGGCCGACGACGGCGCCGTACTGCTGCACCTGGGCGGCCTCGACACGGTCCGCGACCTCGACCTGGACCACGGCATCGCGGTCGTCGAACCCGGCGTCAGCCAGGGCGCGCTGGCCCGGCGGCTGGAGAACAGCCCCTACCTGCTCAACGTCACCGCCTCCTCCTCGCGCACCAGCGTCGTCGGCAACGCCCTGGACCGCGGCGTGGGCCTGCACCGCCAGCGCACCGAGGACATCCTGGGACTCGAAGTGGTCCTGGCCGACGGCACGATCGCGCACGTCGGGCGCTGGCCCCGGCCGCACCTGGCCCCCGCCCCCTACCCGCACCCGGTCGGCCCCGGACTGGCCGACCTGTTCGTCCAGTCGGGCCTGGGCGTGGTCACCGCGGCGGCCGTGCGGCTGCTGCCGCGCCCGCAGACCCACCGCGTGGTGCGCCTGGCGTTCGCCGCCGGCGATCTGCCCGCCGCGGTGGAAGCGCTGGCCGCCGTCCAGGCGGACCGGCTGTGCGACGGCGTCATCAAGGTCTTCAGCGCCCAGGCCGCCACCGCCTACGGCGGCACCGCACAGGCCGGCTACCTCGCCTACGTCCACGTCGGCGGAGCCGCCCGGCTGGTCGACTGCGCCGTCGAGGTGCTGACCGAACGGGCCGCGGCGGCCGGGGTGTTCGGCCGGCCCCGCGTCTTCGGACCGCACGAGCACGGCACGACCATCGCCGAACACGCCACCCTGCGCGCCTACGCGGGCGACCCGTCGGCCAACGACGCGATGGTCCACGACATCTTCCGCGTTCCCGCCGACCGCACCGAACTGCAGGGCAGCGCGGGCTGGCTGTTCTTCACCCCGGTCCTGCCCCTGGACGGCGCGTCGGCCGGCCGGGCGGCCGGCCTGCTGGCCGACGCCGTCGCCCGCCACGGCGACGGGATGACCGCCGGCCACACCCTCAACCTGATGCCCGGCGGCTGGGTCGACCTGGTCGTCTCCCTGCGCTTCGAGCGCGACCGGGCCACCTCACGGCGCGCCCAGGCCCTGCTGGACACCCTGCACGACGCGTTCGCCGGCGCCGGGTTCACGCCCTACCGCCTCGACATCGACCACGCCGGCACCGCCGCCGCGCTGCGCGGCGAGCCCGGGGCGGAAGACCTCCTCGCCCGGCTCGAAAGCCTCCTTGACCCCCACCACCAGATATCCCGGGGACGCTATGCAGCCCACCGATGACCTCTCCCGCGCCGTCACCGCCACCCTCCCCGGCCGCCCCGACGGCGACGGCGGCGGCCCGCGCGCACACCGCACCACCACTGCCACCGACACCTCCCGCGCTGAACGCGACGGCGGTGACGGGAGTGGTGGCGGGAACGCCGGTTTCCCCGGTCATCTCGTCGCCGCCGCCGACCTCGACGGCCCGCAGGTCGAGGAGTTGCTGCGGCGGGCCGCCCGGCTGCGCGAGATGCCCGCCCGCCAGGCGCGCACCCTGCTGGACGGCGCGATCGTGGCCACCTTGTTCTTCCAGCCCAGCACCCGCACCCGGCTCGGCTTCGAGGCGGCCGCGCTGCGCCTGGGCGCCCGCGTGACGGGCTTCGCCGACCCCAGCACCTCCCGCTCGGTCGACTACATCGGCGAGAGCCTGGAGGACACCGCCCGGGTCGTCTCCGAACTCAGCGACGCCCTCGTGCTGCGCCACTACGTCACCGGCGCCGCCCGCCGCGCCGCGCAGGCGTCCCTGTGCCCCGTCATCAACGGCGGTGACGGCTCCAACGAACACCCCACCCAGGCACTGAGCGACATCTGGACCATGACCCGCCGCCTGGGCGGCCTGGCCGGCACGGTCGTCGCCCTGGTCGGCGACCCCGGCACCCGGGTGCTGCGCTCGCTGGTGCACCTGCTGGCCCGGATGGACCTCAAACGGCTGCTGTTCCTCGTCCCGCCCGCCGCGCCCCTGGACATGACGGGCCTCGACGCGGTCACCCACACCACCCTGCCCGCCGACCTCGCCGTCCTCCTGCACGACTCGGGCACCCCCTACGAGTTCCGCAGCGACGTCAGCGAACTCCTTGCCGAGGCCGACGTCGTGGAGATGATGCCCGTCGACGTGCCCTCGCTGGAGTCGCACCCCGCCGCCCTGAGCTCCCACGTGTATGTGACCCCGGAGCGCTACCGGATCACCGCCGCCAAGATCCGCGCGGTCGGCTCCAAAGCCCTTGTCCTGCACCCGGGACCACGCAAGGACGAACTGCACCCGGACGTCGACGACACCCCGGGCGGCCTGTACTTCGAACAGGTCAAGGACTCCCTGTACCTGCGGATGGCGGTGCTCACGCAGTGGGTGGCGCCCCGGTGAAGACTGCGAGGACCGACATGAGCGCACCCGCGCCCGCCCGGACCGGCCCGGCCCCCACACTCGCCCCCACATCTGCCCCTGCCTCCGCGCCCGATCCGTCGGGCGGGTCCGCCGCGTCCGGGCAGGGCGGCGGCCGGCTCGGCCTGGAGGAGATCCTGCGCCGGGTACGGGCGCTGGCGCCGCGGATCTCCGCCCGCGCACGCGAGATCGAGGACGCCCGCCGCCTGCCCCGCGACCTGGTGGAGGAACTGCGCCGGTGCGGCGTCTTCCGCGCGACGATGCCCGCCGAGTGGGGCGGTCCCGAGCTGACGTCGATGCAGCAGATCACGCTCATCGAGGAGATCTCGGCCGCCGACGCCGCCACCGGATGGTGCGTCATGATCGGCATGGACTCGGGCATCTACGCCGGGCACCTGGCCCCCGACGCCGCCGCCGAGCTCTACCCCCGCCTCGACCTCGTCACCGCCGGCTGGGTCGCCCCGGCCGGACAGGCCCACGAGACGCCGGGCGGCTACCTCGTCGACGGGCACTGGCGCTTCGGCAGCGGCTGCACCCACGCCGACGTCATCGCCGGCGGCTGCACCGTCCACCGCGACGGCCGCCCGCTCCTGGACGACGCCGGCCGCCCGGTCACCCGGATCGTGCTGGCCCCCGCCGCCTCCTACACGATCGAGGACACCTGGCACACCACCGGCCTGGCCGGCACCGGCAGCTGCGACTACACCGCCCGCCGGCTGTTCGTGCCGGCCGAGCACACCCTCGTCCTGGGCGACGCGCACCGCGACGCCCCCATGTACCGGCGCTCGGACACCCTCGTGCGCAAGATGCCCGGCGTGCCGCTGGGGCTGGCCCGGGCCGCGATCGACCACGTCCACCACCTCGCCGGCTCGCGCACCGAGGCGGCCGGGGTGCCCTGGCGCACCTCACGCCACGTCCAGGCGGTGCTGGCCGAGTGCGAGATGCAGCTCAGCGCGGCCCGCACGGCCGTCTACGCGAGCGTCGAGGCGCTCTGGGACTGTCTCGCGGCGGGCGACCAGCCCACCCGCAGGCAGCGCGCCGACGCCGCCCTGGCCCGCTACCACGCCTTCCACAGCGCCCGCACCATCGCCGCCGCGCTCTACGACCTCGTGGGCGCCGACGCCACGCTCCGTTCGAGAACGCCCCTGGACCGGGCGGTCCGCGACAGCATCACCGCCTGCCAGCACGTGGTGGGCCAGCGCCGGATCCTCGAATGGAGCGGCCAGCTCCTCCTCGGAGACGAACCCGCGGCGGCGTTCGTCTGACCGAGCCGACCGCCCGCGCCCGACCAGACGTAAGGACAGCCGTGTCCCAGGACCGCAGACTGGCACCGATCGCGCACGCCCTGAACCCGGGCGCGGCGCCCCTGACCGAGCCCTTCCCCGAAACCCCCACCGCGTGGGCCCAGGCCTACGCCCTGAGCTGGCCCGGCCACCCGGAGCAGTACGTGGTCCGCCTGATCGACGCCGGCGCCTACGAACGCGAGGCCGTCGCCGTCGAGTTCGCCGCCGCCCGGCTGCTGGGCGAGCAGGGCATCGCGCCGGCCGTCCGGCACGCCGACCCCGAGGGCGGCGTACTCGTCATGGACCGCGTCCAGGGCCATCCGGTGCGCCCGGCCGGCCCCGCCCAGGCCCTGTCGGTGGCCGGCCTGCTGGCCCGCCTGCACACCCTGCCCTGGGACAGCCCCGTCAGGCTCTACGCCCGAAAACGCCGGGAGGCCGGCGAGAGCGTGGCCCGCCTGACCGAGCTCCGTCCCGAACTCGCCCTGTTCGGCGAGGCGTTGCGCGCCTTCGACCGTCTGCGGGCCGCCCTGGCGACCCTCCACACCGAACACACCCTCTGCCACAACGACCTCAACCCCGGCAACATGCTCTTCGACGGCGACCGCGCCTGGCTGATCGACTTCGACCACGTCGGCCCCGGCGACCCCCTCTTCGACGTCGCCACCGCCGCCGACGCGCTCGGCCTGAGCCCGGCCGGCACCGACGCCTTCCTGGCCCGCTACTTCGGCCGCCCGCCCACCGACGACGAGAGCGCCCGCCTGGAACTGCTGGGCTGCCTGGCCCTGCTGCGCTACGCGGTCAGCGCGCTGTCCCTGGTCCCCGAGACCCTGCACCCCGCCCTCGCCGCCTGGACACCCCAGGACGTCGGCCAGGCCTGGGTGTTCCAGCCGGATCGCGAACAGGCACCCGGACACGCCGTCTTCCGCCTCGCCCTCGGCTTCGCCACCGCCGGCCTCGCCCGGCTCAGCCGCACCCCGGCCACCCGCGCCCTGCGCACCCTCCACCTCACCCCCGCCCGCCCCACCCCCGCACCGGTAGGGGCAGGCCATGCACAGTGACGAGGCGAACGCGACAACGCAGACCCTGCACGGCGGCGAGGCGAACGCGACAACGCAGACCCTGCACGGCGGCGAGGCGAACGCGCCAACGCAGACCCTGCACGGCGGCGAGGCGAACGCGACAACGCAGACCCTGCACGGCGGCGAGGCGAACGCGACAACGCAGACCCTGCACGGCGGCGAGGCGGACGCGACAACGCAGGCCCCGCGCGGCGGTGAGGCGAAAGTGACGGCGCAGCACATCGCCCCTCTGATCAGGCCCTCCGACGTGCTGCTCGCCGTCGGCCCCGCCGTCGACGGACGCGACCCCCACGCCCCGCCCCAGCTGCTGCTCATCGGCCCCGGCCGGCCGCCGCGCGGTATCACCGCCACCGTCGGCGCCATGCGCTGGGGCACCTACCGCGTCGGCGGCAACGCCCCGGTCCGCCTGGGCTTTTGGACCAGCCAGGAACTGACCGCGATCGCCGAGACGGTCTCCCACCTCGCCCTGGCGCTACGGCTGCCCGCCGTCCACGCCCACCTGCCCCGCCTCGACATCGGCACCCGCAAACTCCTGCACGACCTGCGCGGCGCGGACGTCCTGGCCGGTGCCTCCGAGGCACAGCTGTGGCGTGAACGCCTGGACCTGGACCACCTGCACCACCACCTCGCCGCCATCCACCTGCGCCGCTACACCGCCCGCCGCCGCCACACCGACAGCCTGCTGGAGCGCGGCGACAGCGAGGACGCCGCGTGGATGCTCGGCGCCTGCGCCCGCGAACTGCTGGCCGCGCTGCTCGCCACGGCCGGCGAGACCAACCCGCGCGGCCACTGGCACCCGCGGCTGCTGCGCCTGCACCAGGAACACATCGGCGCACCCGACAGCACCCGCGCCCTGGCCCTGCTGCGCGCACCGTGCGCGGCCGCCGGCCGCGACAGCCTGCACGCCGCCCTGCGCGACGCCGACCGCCTGCACGCCGCGATCCTGCGGCGCTGCCCCGCCCTGGAGCGCACCGCGCGGGCGGCCCCCTCCGGCCGCTGCGACACCGTCGCCTGACCCCCGCCCCACACCTCCCCGCAAAAGGAAGAGGGGGGCACCACCGCCCCGCCCCCCGCCCGCCTGCCCGAAGGGGGGCGGGACCGCGCGCCGCCCCGGCATTCGACGACAAGGAGACGCCATGCCCGCCATCGAGTTCATCGGCTACAGCCGCGAAGAGGCCGTGCAGCGGATGGAGCGCTACATCCCGCTCTTCGCCCACCTCGACTGGGCCGACGACTTCATCTTCCAGATCGAGGCGGACAACAAGGTCATCGGCCTCAACCGGATCGAGCAGCCGCTGGTACGGGTGCGCTCCCGCTTCCCCGAACGCATCGAGATCACCCGGGACATCCTGCGCGACCACGAGGACGTCGAGAGCTTCGTGATCGACTTCCGCGCCCGCCGCCCCCAGGACTGACCCCCCGAGCCCAGGAGAACCCCCGATGCTGATCTGCGGTGTCAAGACCACCCACGACGGCGGCGTCGCCCTCATCGAGGACGGCCGCCTCGTCTTCTCCACCGAGATGGAGAAACTCGGCAACAACCAGCGCTACGCCAAGATCAAGGACTTCGCCACCGTCTTCGAGCTGCTCGCCGAACACGGCTATCGGCCCGAAGACATCGACCACTTCGTCCTGGACGGCTGGTACAAGACCCACAAGATCCAGTCGTGGCACGGCCAGGAGTTCGAGACCGTCCTGGCCCCCTACCGGCGCGGCCTGCTCGACGACGACCTGCTGCGCGCCTACCCCCACACCCTGCAGGACCTGCCCTACCTGAGCTTCACCCACTACGCCGGCCACGTCGCCTCCGGCTACTGCGCCAGCCCCTTCGCCCGCGCCGGAGCCGGCTCCTACGTCCTGAGCTGGGACGGCTGGATGTTCCCCTTCCTCTACTACGTCGACGGCGCCACCCGCGCCGTCACCAGCTGCGGACCGCTCATGCCGGTCATCGGCGACTCCTACCTGCAGCTGGGCCAGCTCTTCGCGCCGTTCGACGAGCCGATCGAGTACCCGCACATCCTGGGCCTGGCCGGCAAGATCATGGCCTACATCGCGCTGGGCGAGGCCCGCCAGGACGCCGTCGAGCACATCGATGCCACCATCGACACCGCGTTCGCCGAGGTCCTGGCCGGCCGGGAGGCCGACGACCGCTTCTACCAGGTCGGCAACGGCATCGAGATCCTCAAGAAGATCAAGAAGAACGTGGCGCTGGACGGCGTCAAGCCCGCCGACATGCTCGCCTCCCTGCACCGCGCCCTCAGCGACCGGCTCGTTCAGGGCGTGCGGGACAAGACCGCGCAGGCCGGCTTCCCCGACCGCAACCTGGTCGTCGTCGGCGGCTGCGGACTGAACATCAAATGGAACAGCGCCCTGCGCGACAGCGCCGTCTTCGACAGCGTGTGGGTGCCGCCCTTCCCCAACGACTCCGGCAGCTCCATCGGCACCGCCTGCGCCGCGATGTTCACCCAGGGCGGCCCGGCCGCACTGGAGTGGGACGTGTACGCGGGCCCGGCCCTGAAGGAGTCCGCCCCGCTGCCCGGCTGGCACGAAGAGGCCTGCGACCTGCGCGAGCTGGCCCGGCTGCTGCACGACACGGGCGAACCGGTCGTCTTCCTCAACGGGCGCGCCGAGATCGGCCCGCGGGCGCTGGGCAACCGCAGCATCCTCGCCCCGGCGGGCCAGGCGAAGACGAAGGACCTCCTCAACGAGGCCAAGGACCGCGAGTTCTACCGGCCCGTCGCCCCGATCTGCCTGGAGGAGCACGCCCCCGGCGTGTTCTCGCCCGGCACCCCCGACCCGTACATGCTCTTCGACCACCAGGTGCGCGAGGAATGGACGGACCGCATCCCGGCGGTGTGCCACCTCGACGGCACCGCCCGCCTGCAGACCGTCAACCGCGCCCAGAACGAGGCCGTCTTCGACCTGCTGACGCACTATCACGAGCTGAGCGGCATCCCGCTGCTGTGCAACACCAGCGCCAACTTCAAGGGCTCGGGCTTCTTCCCCGACGTCCGCTCGGCGATGCAATGGGGCCGCGTCCGCCTCATCTGGTCCCAGGGAACACTCTTCACACGCGCCCACTGACGGCCCGGCAAGGGACACCACACATGACAAGCCTGATCGCCACCATCGGCCCGGCCCTGCTCGAGACGCAGACCCTGCGCGAGGCCATCGACCGCGGCGTGTCCGCCCTGCGGTTCTCCGCCTCGAAGTTCTCCGCCGGCGAACTCGCCGCCCAGGCAGCGCACACCGCCCGCATCGCCGCCGGACTGGGACGGCCCGTCGACCTGCTGCTGGACCTGCCGGGCGCCAAGACCCGGCTGACCAACGAGGACTTCTTCCCGCTCGCCGGGATCGAGCGCCTGCACGTCCTGTTCACCCCCGCCCCCGCCGTACGGGACGGCGCCCACGCCCGGATCGGCACCACCGGCATGGCCATCGCCCCCTACATCGAGGCCGGCGACGTCCTCGTCCTGGGCGACGGCGAGAACGCGCTGCGCGTGGAGTCGTGCACCGCCGACGGCTGCGTGACCCGCCCGCTCACCCACGGCGACGTCGGACGCCACAAGGGCATCAGCCTGCACGGCAAACCCCAGGCCTACCAGGCGCTCGGCGACGCGGAGACCCTCGCCCTGAAGTCCCTCTCGGACAGCGTGTTCTCCGGCGTCGTCATCTCCTTCGTCGAGGACACCGACACCCTCGAACAGGCCCGGCAGCTGATCGCGGCCGGCGGCCGGGACAGCCGCCCGGCCCCCGTGCTCCTGGCGAAGATCGAGACCCGGGCCGGCGCCGAACGCGCCGCCGAACTCGCCCGCGCCGCCGACGGCGTGCTGCTGGGCCGCGGCGACCTCCTCCTGGACGCCGGCGAACTCGACTTCTACGACCTCGGCAAGAACGTCATGAAACACACCCAGAAAGCCGGCCGCCCCCTCATCGTCGGCACCCAGCTCCTGCCGAGCCTGTCCGAGGGCTGGCTGCCCAACCGCTCCGAACTGGCCTACCTCTCGCACCTGATCGAGAAGGAGGTCGACGGCCTGATGCTGGCGACCGAGACCACGGTGGGCAGCGCACCCCTGCGCACCGTCGACCTGGCGAGCGCCCTGATCCGACGCTACGGAACCGGCTCCGCACCCGCCCCCCTGTTCCCCAGCCGCATCCCCGCCGCGTGACCGCAGCCCCCGCCCGGCCCCCTTCTCCCGCACGGGGGGCGGGCGTCCGCCCCCCGTGCTCCGCCCGCAGAGAGGCCCCATGTCCGCCATCGTCGTCACCCTCGGCCCCGCCACCCAGCCCCCCGACGTCCTCGAGCAGGTCGTCAAGGCGGGCGCGGACGCCTTCCGCTTCCCGGCGTCGAAGGCACCGCTCGCCGACCTCGCCGGCCTCGCCGCCCACGTGTCCGCGACCGCCGCGGGCCTGGGCCGCACCCCGCAGCTGCTGCTGGACCTGCCCGGCGCCAAGACCCGCCTGACCAACGACGACCAGTTCTCCCTCGGCGGCGTCGCCCAGATCCAGCTGCACTTCACCCCCGTCGCCTCCGACGTCCACCGCGAGGTGCCCGTCCTGGGACTGACCGGCACGGACCTCTCCGGCCGCATCGACCCCGGCGACACCCTCCTCATCGGCGACGGCGAGGACGCCCTGCGCGTGGACCACGTCGAAGCCGGCTACTGCCTGGCCACCCCCCTGACCGCCGGATACCTCGGCAAACGCCGGGGCGTGGCCCTGCCCGGCAAGAACGTGCCCTCCTGCGCCCTGACCGACACCGACCGCGCCGCCCTGCGCACCCTGCCCGGATCCGTCTTCGACGCCGTGATCATCTCCTTCGTCGAGTCGGCCGGCAGCGTCCGCGAGGCCCGCGCCCTCATGGCCGAGAACACGACCGGCACCGCCTTGCCGGTGATCGCCAAGGTGGAGACCCGGGCCGGCGCCGACGCCATCGACGAGATCGCCGCCTGCGCCGACGCGGTCCTGCTGGGCCGCGGCGACCTGCTCCTGGACTGCGGAGCACTGGACTTCTTCGACCTGTGCGAGCGCGTGCGCACCTCCACCGCCGCCGCCGGATGCCCCCTCATCGTCGGCACCCAGCTGCTGACCAGCCTGTCCGCCGGCTGGCTGCCGCACCGCTCCGAACTCGCCTACGTCAGCCACCTGCTGAGGGACGGCACCGCCGGCATCATGCTCGCCGACGAGACCGCCGCCGGCACCGCCCCCGTCCGCACCGTCGAACTCCTGCGTGAACTGCGCGAGCGCTACACCCACCGCGCCGACGCCGCCCCCCTGCTGCCCGCCCGCGGCGGTGCGTGAGCATGGCCGAGCACATCCGCCTGCCGCGGGCCCTGCCGGACCTGGCGGCCGCCGCCGGCGCCGCCCGCCGCGACCCCTACGGCGCCCGCGCCCTGCTCACCCGCGGCGCGCAGGGCACCGCCGCACCCGACGGCGACGTCATCGTCGCCGGCTGGGTCTTCTCACCCGACTTCACCGCGACGCTCCTGGTCTCCCACCCCCGCTTCGGCTGGCTCAGCCCCGGCGGACGCCTGGAGGCCGGCGAGTCCCCCCTGGACGGCGCCCGCCGCGAAGTCGCCGAGGAGACCGGCACCCACCCCGAGCCGCTGCTGCCCGACCCGGTCACCCTGCTCGGCAGCCGCCACCCCACCGAACGGATCTACGGACTGGCCTACGCCTTCACCGCCGACCCCGCCGCCCCCCTCACCCCCGAAAGCGGCCAGCCCGCCGCCTGGTTCCCGATCGCCGACATCCCGCCCTGCCCGATGTTCCCCCTCGACCACGAGGTCCTCGCGGCCACCGCCCGCGACCTCACCCCCTGACCAGCCCACCCCCGCCACCCCGCCGCCCCCGCCGATCCGCCACCCCGCCGATCCGCCGACCCCGCCGATCCGCCGACCCCGCCGATCCGCCGACCCCGCCGATCCGCCGACCCCGCCGGCCCGCGGGCCCGATCCCCGCAGGAGAGCCCCATGGACAGACCGCCCGTGCCCGGCGTGCTCATCGAGGGCCACGAGTACAGCGGGAAGAGCACCCTGGCCCGCCACGTCACGCACGCCCTGCGCCGGCGCGGAGCGAGCGTGCGCGCCGGGCACGCCACCCTGACCCCCGACCCCCTCGTACGCCTGCTCCTCGACGACGCGCTGGCGGTCTTCGCCACCGCCCCCCACCACGGCTTTCGCCACCCGCCAACCTGGCGCCGCTTCAACAGCCGCCGCTCGGCCCAACTCGTCCTGGACACCGACCTGTTCCACCGGCAGCCGCCCGACCCCCGCACCCTCCTCGTCCAGGACCGCTACTGGCTCGCCCAGCACGCCTTCAACACCTACTTCACCCCCGGCCAGGACTACCTCAGCCAGGCATGGACCGCCTCCCGCGCCGCCACGTTCACCGTGCAGGTCTACCTGACCTGCGACGCCGCCACCCGCCGGCGGCGGGCCGCCGCCCGCGACGGCGACGGCGCCAAACACCCCCTGGGCGCGTTCCTGCGCCGCCACCTCGACGACGTCGCCGCACTGGAGACCTTCACCACCGCACTCGTAAAGGACCGCCCCGACTGGCTGGTACTGCACTCCGACCGCTTCTCCCCGCAGGAGATGACCGACGCGGTCCTCGCCCGCCTCGACGCCGCCACCGCCCTCCGGCCCGCCCGCCCCACCGCCGGCGCCGGAGCCGGAGCGGGGGCGGGGGCGGATCGGCGGTCGGCCACGTGACAGCCCCGCCGAGCGGAGCGGTGCGCGCCGAGGACCGCACCGACCGCTGGTGCATCATCGGAGCCGGCCCGGCAGGCCTGGCCACCGCCAAGAACTTCCGCGACGCCGGCCTGCCCTTCGAGATCGTCGAACGCCACGACAGCCTCGGCGGGATCTGGCGCTACGGCCGGCCCGGCAGCGCCGTCTACCGCTCCACCTGCATGATCTCCTCCAAACGGCTCAGCGCCTTCCGCGGCTTCCCCATGCCGGCAAGCGCCCAGGACTTCCTCGGACACCGCGAGGCACTCGCCTACCTCACCGACTACGCCCACGCCCACCACCTGCCCGCACACATCCGCTACGCCCACGCCGTCAACCGCGTGCGGCCCGCGGGCACAGCCTGGTCGGTGACGTTCGAGGACGGCACCACCAGCCTGTACCGGGGCGTCGTCGTCGCCTGCGGACACCACTGGGACCCCCGGCCCGCCCGCTTCCCCGGCCGCTTCGACGGCCGCGTCCTGCACTCCAGCGAATACCGCACCCCCGCACCGCTCACCGGCAAACGCGTCCTGATCGTGGGAACCGGCAACTCCGGCACCGACATCGCGGTGGAGTCCTCCCGGGTCGCCGCCCGCACCCTGCACTCGGTCCGCGGCGGCTGCCACTACCTGCCCAAGTACTTCCTGGGCCGGCCCATGGACGAGGTCATGGAATGGTTCGTACGCCTGCGCGCCCCGCGCTTCATGCACCGCTGGATCCGCCGCACCGCGATCTGGTGCGTCTTCGGCGACCCCGCCCGCTTCGGACTGCCCCGCCCCACCCGGCGCATCATGGACGGCCGGCTCATCCTCAACTCCGAACTCGTCCACCACGTCGCCCACGGAAACGTCGTCTCCAAACCCGACGTGGCCGAACTGCGCGGCGACCGGGTCCGCTTCACCGACGGCACCGAGGAAGAGATCGACGTCATCGTCCACGCCACCGGCTACCACGCCTCCCTCCCCTTCCTGGCCCCCGGCGACCTCCCGCAGCACCCCGCCGGCCGCTACCCCGCCCTGCCGCTGCACCTCTTCCACCCCGCCCACGACGGCCTCTTCGTCGTCGGCATGATCCAGCCCGACAGCGGCGCCTGGTGGCTCTTCGACGACCAGGCCGCCACCGTCACCGCCTACATCCGCGCCGCCGGCACCACCCAAGCCGCCGCAAAGCGGGCCCGCGCCCTCGTCGGCGGCCACGCCGCCCGCCGCTACCAGCCGCCCGGCACACCCGGCCCGCACGCGTCACTGCGCGTCGAACACGACCGCTACACCAGGATCCTGCGCCGGCTGCGCCGCGACCTGACCGCAGCCGCCGACCGAGCGTGAGGAACACCGACACCATGGACAGTGCGCACCACGCCCGCCTGCGGGGCGTCCTGCTCGAAGGGCTCAACTTCGCCGGCAAGACCACCACCGCCACCCGCCTTGCCGCCCTGCTGCGCGAACGCGGCCACCAGGCCCACCAACGCCACTGCCACATATGCGACACCGACGCCACCCGGTCCCTGCAGACCCGGGCCAAGGCATCCGTCGGCGCACACACCGGCCGCCCCTTCCCCGACCCCGGCCTGCTGCGCCCCTTCAACGCCCTGAAGTCCGCCCAGATGCTCCTCGACAGCGAACTCGCCACCGACTGCGCCTACACCGCAGCCCAAGGGCCCGTCCTCGTCCAGGACCGGCACTGGTTCACGCAGTACTGCAACAACGCCTTCTTCACCCCCGGCGAGGGATACCTCAGCGACGCCTGGGCCCGCACCTGCGCCCCGCGCTTCACCGTCCAGGCCTACCTGACCTGCTCCCCGGCCGAACGCGCCCGCCGGGCCGGCCGCCGCGACGGCGACGCCCACGGCCTGAACGCCTACCTGCGCGCCCACCCCGACGGCCTCGCCGCCCTCGACCGGTTCTGCGTCGACCAGATCACCGACGACCCGTCCTGGACCGTCCTGTCCACCGACACCCGCTCCCCGGACGACATCGCCGCCCACCTCCTCACCCTCTTCGACACCGCCGACACCGCCGCCCGGCCCACCGCCGCCGCCCCCGCATGAACACCCGCCCCCACCCCCGGCCGGAACGCCGCGAGCCGGGCGCGCCGCAGCCCGGCGGCACACTCACCCTGGCCGGCACCACCGTCTCCCGGCTCGGCCTGGGCACGATGCGCCTGACCGGCCCCGGCAACTGGGGCCCGCCCCCCGACCCCGCCGCCGCCGTCCGGCTGCTGCGCACGGCCGTCACCGAACACAACATCACCCACCTCGACACCGCCGACGCCTACGGCCCGCACACCGCCGAGGAACTCATCCGCCGGGCCCTGCACCCCTACCCCGACCACCTGCTGGTGGCCACCAAGGTCGGCCTCGTACGCCCCGGCCCCGGCGCGTACGAGCCGCTGGGCCGCCCCGCCTACCTGCGCCACGCCGTCGAGGCGTCCCTGCGCCGGCTGGACTGCGAACGCCTGACCCTGTGCTACCTGCACCGCGTGGACACCTCGGTACCCCTGGACGAACAGCTCGGCACCCTCACCGACCTGCACCGCGAAGGCAAGATCGGCGGCATCGGACTGTCCCGCGTCAGCGTCGAGGACATCGACCGCGCCCGCGCCGCCGCCCCCATCGCCGCCGTCCAGAACCCGATGAACCCCGCCCACGCCCACGACCCCGCCCTCGAGCACTGCCGCAGGACCGGCATCCCCTACGTCGCCTACCGCCCCCTGGGCAAGGGCACCCTGGTCGCCGGCGGCCTGCCCCGCCTCATCGGCCGGCTGCTCGATCTCGGCCCGCACGTCGCCCTCGTCCCCGGCACCACCCGCACCGACCACCTGCGCGAACTCGTCCACGCAGCCCACACCGCCACCGCCACCGGCTGACCGGTGCCCGGGTGCGGATGCCCTGTGCGGGGCAGCACCGACCACGTCACGGGTCCGGCCGGGAGAGCCACATCGGACCGTACGAGGACCAGGGGTGTCCACCGGGCCGGCGGCCTCCCACCGGCTCTCCTCGTCCAGGAAGCCGTACGCCCCGCTCGGGGCGCCCAGCACCACGATGCCGTCGCGGACCTGCCACTCGCTCATACCGTCGCACTCGTGGCTGACCAGGAACAGGCCCCTGACCCGGTCGTTGTCGTCGTCGGACGCCGGGATCCGCGCCACACGGCGCAGCTGCCCCAGGAACCGGTCGACGCACTGCGCGCGCATCTGGGCCCCGAAGAACGCCCAGTGGGCGAAGTTGTACTGCCTCGGCGGAAAAGCCCAGCCGCCGCTGTACGTCCGGTCGGGATCGTCCGATCCGGCGATCTCCCTGATCTGGACGAGCTGCCGGTCGTCACACTCCAGCCAGCCCCTGATACAGACGAAAGCGCCCACGACGACTGCCCCCGTGATCCAGGCACCACATCGCCGGGCGCCCACTGTGACGTCGCCGCACGATAGGCACGGCCGGACCGGTCGGGCAAAGCACTTTACGGACCTCCGCCCAGCGGTCGGATCCGTGCCGAAGCCGGCCACGCTCTTCCCGTACGCGGCCGGGCACTTCGACGCCTACGCGCCCCCCGGGGGAGGGCGCGGCGGCTTGTGTGCCATCGTCCTGAGGGTTGTCGGGCATGGATGCTGAGATCTGGGGTGGCCGTACGTGGACTGGCTCGATGGGACGGACTTCGGTTACTACGCGCTATGTCCGGCGCCGTATCTGAAGGCTTGGAACGGCACCGAGGCAGACACGATGTCCACCGCGCATGTCGGGAAAATCGAGCTGCCGGATCATGGGGAAGTGCTCACGCTGGGAGGGCAGGGACTTCCGGTGGCCTATCTGGATGGGACGATGACCTTTGTCCGGTGGGTCTCCTGTGATGACGATGCCGGACTGGAAGACGCGGTGGAACAGGCCATGAGCTCGGATGGGTGGCAAGACGTCTTCGAGATCGCATTGGGCGGCCACTACGTTCTTCTGGATTCCGCAGCGCGTGGTGCCGAAGTCGGTGAGGACGATGCGATCCAGGTGGATGTTCCCCATGGGCGCTACCGAGTGCAGTCACTGCTGATCTATCCCTCTACGGGAGAGTTCTTTCTGGAGAGACTCATTGCGACCTGAACCCATTGCGTCCGATGCAGGCGATGGGCAGCATCATGCTGCGGTGGTGAGTCGCTCGGCGGTGTTGCATGTGGCGTTTGTCGCGGTCAGGACGTGGTAGATCTCGCGGACGACGAACCGCTTGAGGCAGCGGATGCTCTCTTTCTTCGACAAGCCGTCTTTGGTCCGTCGTTCCATGTAGGCGCGGGTGCGCTGGTCCCAGCGAAGGCGGCAGAGAACGATCCGGTAGAGGGCCGCGTTCGCGGCCCGGTCACCGCCCCGGTTGAGGCGCTGTCGGTGGGTGCGCCCGGATGACGCGGGCAGCGGTGCGACGCCGCAGAGCATCGCGAACGCTGCCTCCGACCGGAGGCGGTCGGGGTTGTCGCCCGCGGTGACCAGCAGCGGCCAGCGACGTCCGGGCCGACGCCGTTCAGCTCGGTCAGGGCCGGGTTGATCGCCTGGGTGAGCGGGGCTATCAGCTCGTCCAGTTCGTCGATCTCCTGGCCAAGGGCGCGGTGACGGCGGGCGAGGGAACGAAGCGCAATCTTCGTCGCGGTAACAGGATCGCCGGCCTGGTCGAGGCTGGGGCGGAAGCCCGCGCAGATGGCGAGGAGATCTTTGTCCTTCAGATGCCGCAGCATGGTGCGGATGCCTTCCGGCGCGGTGATGATCAGGTTCTTGATCTGCCGGGCGGCGTCGGCTCGCTGCTGAACCGCGCTGCGACGGGCGACCCGCAAGGCCCGCAGGGCCTCGACCCCGCCGTCACGGAACTTCGGTGTGCCGGTACGTCGTTCGGTCAGCACGGCCCGGGCCGCGGCCTCGGCGTCAACTGGGTCGGACTTGCCCTGCCAGCGGCGGGTCTTGCGGTCCGGACGGTCCATCTCGACCACCGCGACGTCGTGTTCGCGCAGGTAACGGGCCAGCCCGGCGCCGTAGGCGCCGGTGCCCTCGACCCCGACCATGACCAGGGCGCCGAAGGAACGCAGCCAGGCCAGGAGCATGCGGTAGCCGAGTGCACAGGTGGGGAACTGAGCCGAACCCAGGACCCGGCCGGCGGAGTCGATCGCGGCTGCGGTGTGGGTGTCCTTATGAGTGTCGACGCCGCCGGTGACCTCGGCCCGGTGCTGTGCCATGGTGGGTTGTGCCGTCCTGTCCATTCGACAGGGCGGGATGGCGCCCGGAGGGCGGACAAGACAGTGATGGGGCCTCTGGCCAGGCTCTTATGAAGTCACGTCCCTCGGTCCGGCGGATGCACGTGAGCGTCCCTCGGCCGGGGCCGACAGATCCCGTTGAGGACCCTGAGTCAGTCAGGCGGTGGGTCAGACCCCGCCGAGGAACGCTCATGAACATCCTCACTGTCAGGCGGCGGTCGGTACGGGACGCCTCGCCATGTGCGGTGCCAGGGGTCCGCCGGCGTCGGGGGTGCCCGGGCGGGCGGAGAGGTAGCGCAGTACGGCGAGCACCCGGCGGTTGTCGCCGGCGCTGCCCGGGATGCCGAGCTTGTCGAAGACCGCCGCGACCCGCTTTTCCACCGTCCCCTGGGAGACGACCAGCCGGTTGGCGATCGCGCTGTTGGTGCGGCCCTGCGCCATGAGCGCCAGCACCTGCGACTCCCGTTCGCTCAACGCCCCCAGTCCGGGTGCGGCGGCGGGGGCCGGGCCGCCGCCCGCGCGGGGGTCGAGGACCGTGCCGCCGGCCGCGAGGCGGGCGAGGGTGTCGGCCAGGTGCGCGGGGTCGGTCATCCGGTCCTGCAGCAGATAGGCCAGGCCCGCCGTGTCGCCGGCGAACAGGCGGGCGAGGTGGCCCGGTTCGGGGCGCTCCGAGAACAGCAGCACGCCGGTGCCGGGGTGGCGGCGGCGCACCTGCAGACACGCCTGCACGCCCTCCTCGTTCCAGGTCGGCGCGAGCCGCGCGTTGGCGATGACCACGTCCGGGCGGTGTTCGGCGACCAGCGCGGGCAGCACCCGCGCGTCCTGCACGGGTGCGGCGAGCCGGTGGCCCTGCACGCTGAGGACATGGGCCAGGCCCGCCCGCAGCACCGCGGAGCCTTCGGCGATGACCAGACGCATGACGCTACTTCCCCGGCCAGAGCGGGGACAGGCCCGCCTCGCCCGGCAGGCCCGGCAGGGTGGACAGGCTCGGCAGGCTGGACAGGCACAGCCGTTCCTCCAAGGCCCGTACCAGCAGCTCCCGCAACGCCGCCGGGCTGCCCGCGCGCCGCGCGGGCGGCGTCTCCTTCTCACGGGCCTGGGCCGGCCCGGGGGAGTGCTCCTGCATGCCTCCGGTCATCTGCGTCGCCTCCACAGGGATGTCCGCCAGGTCCGCGGGCCCGATCGGGGGCCGCGCGTCCTGCTGTGGACACGACGCTAGAGATTGCTCTTATCGATGGGCTATCGCCGCACCAGCCGCGCCGCGCGCCGCGCGCGCGACCGTCTCAGTCGACGCCTTCGAGCAGCCGCTGCAAAGCGCCCACCCGGCGTCCCAGCTCGGCCAGTTCACCGCGCAGCTCGTCCTGCCGCGCGGCGGCGCGGTCCGCGGCGCGCCGCTCGCGCTGCCAGGCCGACGAGGCCCAGACCATTCCCGTGGCGAGCAGTGCCGCCGTGCTCAGCATCACCGACCCGGCGACCGCCGCGCCTGCCATGGAATCCATTGTGCCGCCTCCTTCTGGGCCCTAGTGACCCCTTCTTGTGAAATCCGCGGGGCATCAACGACGTTACGGGGGCCGGTCCGCGCCTGCCATGGAGGAAATCCTCCGTGTTCGCCCGCCGGCACCCGGCCCGCTCTTCGCGCCCCTTTTCCTGATCCCGGGTGTCCGTTGCCGGCCGCTGTTTTACGGCGTGTTGTGCGCGGGCATGCCGCGTGGCCCCGGGGAGGTGGGTCCCGGGGCCGTGGGCGCGCCGCGCGCGCAGTGCGGCGGAAAGAGGAAAGGGGAAAGGGGAGCGGTGGGGTGGGGGAGTGTCGGGTCAGCGTGCCTTGTCCGCGGTCTGCAGCACCCCGGCCGTGGCCGCGGCCAGTTCACGCTCGGTGCGTTCCTTGACGACGGCGTCGGCTATCTCGCCGCTGCGCACGGCGATGTTCGACAGCAGCGACGACGTCAGGCCGTGGGTGTGCTCGGTGCCGCCCTGGAGGTAGATCCCGCAGGTCAGTTCCGGCGTGGTCACCAGCCGGTAGCCGCGGGTGACCCGGTGGCGGCCGTCCTCGTCGCGCAGGCAGTGCCGGTCGAGGTCGCCGAGCAGGGGGGTGGGGTCCATGGTGGCGTAGCCGGTGGCGAAGACGATCGCGTCGACGTCCAGTTCCCGCTGGCGGCCGTCGAGGCGCTGCAGCAGTACGCGTGCCGTGTGCGGGTCGCGCACCACGGACTTCACCTTCGTCTGGTTGTGGAAGTGCAGCCGCTTGGTGCCGCTGACGTCCTCGTCGTAGGCGATCTGGTAGAGCGCGCGGATGTCGGCGTCGTCGACCACCCCGTAGTTGGTGTTGCGGTGGTAGCGCCAGAACGCCTCACGGGTGGCGGTGTTGCCGTGGTAGTAGTCGTCGACCGCCTCGGCGTCGAAGATCTGGTTGGCGAAGGGGGTGTCGTCGGCGATGGAGTAGCCGTAGGACGGGAACACGGCGTGGACCTGGGCGTGCGGCAGTTGCGCGTGGAGGAACTTGGTGATCTCCGCCGCGCTCTGCCCGGCGCCCACCACCGCCACGCTGCGCAGCCGGGCGGGGTCGGCCTCGCGGTACTTCGAGAGGAACTGCGAGCTGTGCCAGACCCGTTCGTCGCGCTCCACGCCCTCGGGCATCCGCGGCTGCAGGCCGGTGGAGATGACCACGTTGTGGGCGTTGACCTGGCGCACGCTGCCATCGCCGGTGTCGCGGATCTCGACCTGGACACATCCCGGCGCGGCTCCCGAGCCGGGCTCGGGCCGGCGGATCGCGGTGACGGCGGAGCTGTAGGTGACCACGTTGGTCATGTTCGACTCCGCCCATTCCAGGTACTGGTGGAATTCCTGGCGGGTCGGGAAGAAGTCCTTGCGGTTGACGAACTGGGCGAGCCGGCCGTGCGCGTGCAGGAACGAGATGAAACTGAACCGCGACACCGGATTGCGGAAGGTGACCAGATCCTTCAGGAAGGATATCTGCATCGTCGCCGACGGCAGCAGCATGTTGCGGTGCCAGCCGAACTGCGGCTGCTTCTCGAAGAAGGCGGAGGTCACCGGGTTGGTCAGGACGTTGGCGTGATGCTCCTCCAAGGAGATGGCGAGCGACAGATTGGACGGCCCGAATCCGATGCCAACCACATCGTAGGTGTCAATTTCGCGAGCACTCATGGATATTCTCCCGCTGGCGTTGCTGTGAGGTGGACAGGACGGGGCGCCCTCGTCATGGGTGGGGTCAGGCCTTCGCCTGGTGGCGGATCTCCAACGTGCAGCACTTGACGCTGCCGCCCGCCTTGAGCAGTTCGGACAGGTCCACGCCGATGGGCCGGTAGCCGCGCCGGCGCAGCTGTTCGGCCAGCGCGGTCGCGGTGTCGGGCAGGAACACGTGCAGGCCGTCGGAGACCGCGTTCAGCCCGAACACCTCCGCGTCCGCGCGCCCGACCACGATGGCGTCCGGGTACAGCGCGCGCAGGGCGGCCCGGCTCTGCGGGGAGAAGGCCTGCGGGTAGTACATGACGTCGGTGTCGCCGAGCACGGCGAGCGCCGTGTCCAGGTGGTAGAACCGCGGGTCGGTCAGGGTCAGGGTGACGACCGGCAGGCCCAGGGTCTCGCGCAGTTCGGCGTGGGCGCGAGGGTCGGTGCGAAATCCGGTGCCCGCCAGGATCGTGTCGCCGGCCACCATGTAGTCGCCCTCGGCCTCGTTGACGTAGGTGGCGCAGTGCACCTCACGGTAGCCGCGGGAGGTGAACCAGTCGCGGTAGGCGGGTGCCTCCCGGGCCCGCTCGGGGTGGCGGAAGCGGGCGACGAGGACCCGGTCGTCCACCACGGTCGCCCCGTTGGCGGAGAAGACCATGTCCGGCAGGCCCTCGACGGGCTCGATCAGGTCGACGGTGTGCCCGTGCTCCAGGTAGAGCCGTCTCAGTGCCTCCCACTGCTCGATCGCCAGGTCGGTGTCGACCGGCTTTCCGGGATCCATCCAGGGGTTGATCGCATAGGTGACGTCGAAGTGGGTGGGGCGGCACATCAGGTAGTGACGGCGGGTGGCCTGACGCACGGCCTGGGGCTGGGACAACGGTGCACTTCCTCTCAGTGGGTGGGGCGGCGGCGGTGCCGGCCGCCCGGGCGAAAGCCCGGCGGCGCAGACAGCGAAGATGCCGGGGAGCGAGGGTGCCGGGGGTGAAGGTGCGGGGGAGTGCGGGGGCGGGGCTCAGGCCGCGCCGCGTTCGATGGGGCAGCTCATGCAGCGCGGGCCGCCGCGGCCCCGGCCCAACTGGTCGCCCCTGATCCGCAGGACCTCGATGCCGTGCTCCTCGAGCATCCGGTTGCTGTGCTCGTTGACCTCGTAGGCGACGACGCTGCCCGGGGCGACGGCCAGCAGGTTGCAGCCGTCGTTCCACTGCTCGCGCTCGGCGCCGAAGGAGTCCTGCGTGCTCTGCAGCACGCGCACCCGGTCCAGGCCGAGCGCGGTGGCGATCTCGGCGAACAGGTCCTTGTTCTCACGGACGCGGGGCAGCGGGCCGGGCCCCGCGGTCAGCGTCCAGGACCGCAGCCTGGCACGGTCCAGCCCGTTGAAGAGAGTGAAAGCGTCCTTGTCCACCATCGTCATCACCGTGTCCAGGTGCATGCACGCACGGGACTTGGGCAGTTCCACCGCGATCACCCGCCGGGCCGAGCCCGCCTCGAACAGCCGGCGGGCGAGGATCTCCACCCCGGCGGGCGTGGTGCGCTCGCCCAGGCCGACCAGCACGGTGTGGTTGCCGATCACCTCGACGTCGCCGCCCTCGACCGCGGCCGGCGCCATCGCCTCGCCGTCGATCCAGCGCCGCACGCCGTCCTCGGCGAACATCGGGTGGAAGTCGTAGATCGCCTCGTAGTTGACCGTCTCGGGCCGGCGCCCCGCCTTGCGCATCGGGTTGACGCTGACCCCGTCGTAGACCCAGCAGCTGGTGTCGCGGGTGAACAGCGAGTTGGGCAGCGGCGGCAGCACGAAGTCGTCGTCGCCCAGCAGTTCCATGCCCAGCGAACGCACCGCGCCGCGCCGCTCGCCCAGCGCCTCCAGCAGCTCGCGCCTGCTCAGCCCGCCCAGCAGATGCGTGGCCAGGTCGCCGGGCCCCATCGCGGTCAGCACCTGGCGCGCCGCACCGGCCAGCGAGGCCCCCAGGTGCGGCTGGCGCTCGTCCAGGACACGGTCCAGGACGAACGCCACCGCCTCCTCGGACTTCACCGTCTCGGCGAGCAGGTCGTGCAGGAGATGCACCGTCACACCCCGCTCACGCAGCAGCTGCTGGAAAGCCTGGTGCTCCTCGCGCGCCCGGGAGACCCAGACGACGTCGTCGAAGAGCAGCGCGTCCTTGTTGGCCGGGGTCAGCCGCTCGAAATCCAGACCGGGCTCGTGCAAAATGACTTGCTTCAGCGCACCGACCTCGGAATGTACGTGGAACATTGCTCTCGCCTCACTTCGACGCTGGGCAGTTGCTGCACACCCTCGAAGTTATTCGGGCGGGTTTCCCTTTCGTTATCGAACTCTTTTCGGACGCCGGCCGCGCACACACCGCCACGGTCCGCCCCGCGAAGCCCGATCGATAACGGCTCGAAAAGAAGGATGGCTAGTTTTCCCGGCAGTGAAACAAGCCACAGTCCACGCCGAACCCGAAAGGGCGGTGCCCGATGTTCGTTCCCCTGCCATACCGGGAACCGGACGGTTCCTGGATGGCCGACCTGATCCGCGGCAACCCGCTGGCGCTCCTGGTGAGCAACGGCACCGACGCCGACGGCCCGTTCGCCACCCACCTGCCCGTGATCCCGGACCCCGACGGGGCCGACTGGAACGCCGACCTGTCCGGCGCCGTCCTGCTCGGCCACATGAACCGCGCCAACCCGCACTGGGCCGCCCTGGAGGCCGGCGCCACCGCGGTCCTGGCCTTCACCGGCCCCCACGCCTATGTGTCACCGACCGTCTACGAGGTGACCCCGGCAGCTCCCACCTGGAACTTCACCTCCGTGCACGTACGCGGCAACATCGAACGGATCGACGCCGACGCCTCCGCCGAACAGGCCCTGCAGGTGGTGCAGGCCACCGTGCGCGCCTTCGAGGACCGCTTCGGCACCGGCTGGGACATGTCCGACTCCCTCGACTACTTCCGCGGGATCCTGCCGGCCGTCGGCGCGTTCCGCTTCACCGTCTCGGGCGCCGACGCCATGTTCAAACTCAGCCAGGAGCAGGCCTCCCACGTCCGCGACCGCGTACAGCGCTCTTTCGGCCTGCGCACCTGCAGCCGCCACCGCGCCACCGCCGCGCTGATGCAGAAACTGCCCTGACCCGCCCGCCCGGCGGCGCACGGGAATACGTGAGACGCGCTCTGTAAAAGGCGTCCGCAGCATTCCTTTCCGCTATGGTCCGCGCACCATCGGCTGTCTTCTCGCACGGCCTGCCGGCGGGATGTCCTTCCCGCCGGGAAGGACATCCC
>NZ_JBSFCK010000057.1:0-29545 GCF_053593435.1 Streptomyces sp. NPDC002306 | reverse complement strand
GAGCCGCTGCAGCAGGTAGAGGAAGAGGACGCCGACGGCGGAGAAGGCCAGGACACCGCGCAGGTAAGCGGGCCAGCGCATCTCCGTGTTCGGATTGGCACCGATGCCCTTGTAGATCCACTTCTCGACGCGCCAGTGCTTGTCGGAGGAGTAGACCTTGGCCATGTAGTTGCCGAGGGGGACGTAGGCGAGTGCCAGCGCCGCCATGAGGGCGATCAGCTGGAGTACGCCGGCGAGTACGGGACCCATGTCGTGTCTCAGAACCTCTCCGGGAAGATCAGGGCGAGGACGAGATAGCCCAGCAGGGCGACGGCCACGACGAGGCCGACGATGTTCTCGGCGGTCACAGCTTCGTCACCCCCTTGGCGACGAAGGCCACCAGCGCGAAGACCGCGATCGTGGTGACGACGAAGGCCAGATCGGCCATCGTGAACTCCTGGAGTGAGGTTCGTTGGACGGGGACGATTCGAGGAAACAGCCTCACCGGCCGGATTCCGCCGCCGTTGACGTGTCCCTTACGGCGCGCTGCGGGCCCTTGACGGGACCCTGACGCCGACGACGGCACACGTCACGGACGCATATCGACGGCCGCCTCGGGCCCGTGCCGAGGCGGCGGGCGGGGCCCGTACCGGGGGCGCGGGACGACCTCGTACGGAGCACAGAGGGCGGGCCTCTGCCGAGGTCGCCCGACGGGTTCGTCCGGGCGGTGCGGGCGCGGCGGGCTCATGCCGACACCGGGTGGGACCGCGGGTCACGCGCGGTGCGGTGGACTCGTGGAAGGCCGCGCGGTGCACCCAGGGTGGGGCCGGAGCCCGGCGCCGGGGACCGCTCATTGCGCGTTCTTCGCGCCCGGCCGGCGGAGCTTGACACGTCGTTGACGGGTCGTGAGGCGCGCCACGCGCACGACGCTGCGACGGCGTCAAGAACCTCTCGCCACCCGTCAGCGTCACGTCAAGGCCCGTCGTGCCCGCCGGCCCGGTCCCTAGCGTCGGCCGCATGGGACACCGCGACGACACGCGACACGACCGGCCCGGGGCGGCCGGCCCACAGTCCGACGGGACGGCGTACGACCGCCGCTGGGCCCGGGACCTGGCCGACGCGGTCCGCTGTGCGGCCGTACTCCTCGGTCTGCTGCTCCTGATCGACGGTGGCGCGGGCTCGCTCACGCCGGGACGCGGCGCCCTGTGGTGCGCACTGGCCGTCCTGCTCTTCCTGGTGCTGTGCCCGGCCCGCGTCCGGGCCGGCGAGGGGTGGCTCGCCTCCCGCCGTCTGCTGCGCACCCGGCGCGTCCGCACCGACCGACTGGTCTCGGTGCGCTGCCTCGACGGCGTCTCCCCGCGACTGCTGCTCCGGGACGCCGACGGCGACCGGGTCGTGGTCGACCCCCGGGTCCTCGTCGCCAGCCCCGAACTCTGGGACCGTCTCGCGCAGGGCGCCCGCAGGTCGACGACCGACGGCACCCTGCTGTGCGGGGCGACCGCGCTGCGTCAGGTCGCGGAGCGAGTCGAACGGGAGACGGGGCCGAGCGTGTCACGCACCTCGGAACGCACATAGCCGTACGGGGCGTCTCCCCCACGTACGCCGTTCGCCGTTCGCCCGGAGCGGGTCGGCCGCACTCGTCACTCCGATCGCCCGGAGCTACTGCCGCGACGCTCCGCCCGGCCGGGACACCCCGATCGGGCATCCGCTCGGATCGGCCCGTTGGGCCAGCGGCAGGGAGACGACCATCGTCAGTCCTCCTCCGGGTGTGTCCTCGGGGGTGAGGGTCCCGCTCATCGCCTCGGTGAGGCCCCGGGCCAGGGCGAGGCCCAGGCCGAGTCCGGTGGTGTTGTCGGTGTCGCCGAGCCGCTGGAACGGCTCGAACAGGCGGTCCCGGCCGGTCGGCGGCAGCCCGGGTCCCCGGTCCACGACCCGCAGTTCCGCCCGCCCGCCCAGCACGCTCGCGGTCACGAGCACCCGGCCGCCGGGCGGGGTGTGCCGGGCCGCGTTGGTGACGAGGTTGGCGATCACGCGCTCCAGGAGCGGCGGATCGGCCAGCACCCCGGGGATCGCCTCCAGGGCGCCGACCTCGACGTCCGGGGTGTCCACGAGTGCCGCCGGGAGGACCTCCTCCAGGGCGGTGGCGCGCAGGTTCAGCCTCAGCACGCCCGCCTCCAGCCGGCTGAGGTCGAGGAGGTTCTCCACCAGCCGGTTGAGCTTGGCCATGGACTCGTCGGCGGTGGCGAGGAGTTCGTCGCGGTCCGCCGCGGAGAACTCCACGTCCCGGCTGCGCAGCGAGGCGACCGCCGCCCAGCCCGCGGCGAGCGGGGTGCGCAGGTCGTGGCCGACGGCCCGCAGCAACGCCGTACGCATCCGGTCGGCGGCCCGGACCGGTTCGACCTCGGCGGCGGCCTCGGCGAGCCGGGCCCGCTCCACCGCGGACCCGACATGCGCGGCGAACGCGGCGAGGACCCGTCGCTCGGACGACGACAGGGTGCGCCCGTGCAGCGCCAGGAAGGCGCCGGGGCCCGCGGGCACCGTGGTGACGCCGTCCGTGTCGGGAGGCTCGTCCACCAGTTCCGCCGACGCCATGCCGAAAGTCTCACGCGTGCGTTCCAGCAGGGCCGGGATGGTCTGGCCGCCGCGCACGATGCTGCCCGCGAGGGAGGACATGGTCTCGGCCTCGGCGGTGGCGCGGGCCGCGCGGCGCGACAGGCGCAGGGAGCGGTCGACGACCGCGGCGACGACGGCGGCCACCACCGCGAACACCACGAGGGCGAGCAGCGCGTTCGGGTCGTTCAGGGTGAACCGGCCGATGGGCGGGATGAACCAGTAGTTGAGCAGCAGGGACGCCGTGACGGAGGCGATCACCGCGGAGGCCACCCCGCCTATGCAGGCCACGCCCACCACGGCCAGCAGGAACAGCAGGGCGTCACTGGTCAGGTTGACCGTCCCGCGCGCCTGCGCGAGCAGGGCGGTGAGCAGCAGCGGGAGGACGAGTCCGGCGACGGGCCCGGCGATCAGCCGTGCGGTGGAGAGCGTACGGCGCCGGGACGGCAGCAGCGTGCCCCGGCCCGCCCGCTCGTGCGTGACCCGGTGCACGTCGATGTCGCCGGAGAGCGCCGTCACGGCTTCCCCCGTGCCCAGCCCGGTCAGGAACCGTTCCAGGCGGCCGCGCCTGCTGGCGCCCAGGACGAGCTGGGTGGCGTTCTCGGCGCGGGCGAACTCCACCAGCGTGCCGGCCACGTCGTCGCCGACCACCGAGTGGTAGCTGCCGCCGAGGTCCTCGACGAGCCTGCGCTGCCGGACGAGTGAGGCGTGCGAGACCCCGGCGACCAGGCTGTCGCTGCGGGCGACATGCACGGCGAGCAGGTCGCCGCCCGCGGACCGGTCGGCGATCCGGGCGGCCCGGCGGACGAGGGTGTCGCCCTCCGGCCCCCCGGTCAGGGCCACCACGACCCGCTCCCTGGTCTCCCACACCCCGCCGATCGCGTGCTCGGCCCGGTAGCTGTGCAGGGCTTCGTCGACCCGGTCGGCCACCCACAGCAGCGCCAACTGGCGCAGGGCGGTGAGGTTTCCGGGGCGGAAGTGGTTGGCGAGGGCCGCGTCGATCTCGTCGGCGGCGAAGATGTTCCCGTGCGCCATGCGTCGGCGCAGCCCCTCGGGCGGGATGTCCACGACCTCGATCTGCTGGGCCCGCCGTACGACCTCGTCGGGCAGCGTCTCGGGCTGGGGCACCCCGGTGATCTTCTCGACCACGTCCTTGAGGGATTCCAGGTGCTGGACGTCGACCGCCGTGACGACGTCGATGCCGGCCGCGAGCAGTTCCTCGACGTCCTGCCACCGCTTGGCATGGCGGCCCTCGCCGGGGACGTTGCGGTGGGCGAACTCGTCGACGAGCGCGATCTGCGGCCGGCGCGCGAGCACCGCGGCCAGGTCCATCTCCTCGGACTCCCCGCCGCGGTGGGCGCACCGGATCCGCGGCACGACCTCCAGGCCGTCGAGCATGGCCTCGGTGGCCGGGCGGCCGTGGCTCTCGGCGAACCCCACCACGACATCGGCGCCCCGCGCGGCCCGCCGGCGCGCCTCGTCGAGCATGCGGTACGTCTTGCCCACCCCCGGGGCCGCCCCGAGGTAGACCTTCAGCCGTCCGCGCCGTACGTCGTTCATCACTCTTCAGCGAACAACTCGGCAGGCCCGTGGGCGGGGGTCTTGACGCGTCCCTGGCGCGGCTTGCGGGGACGTTGACACGGTCTTGACGGGCAGCGGCGGGGCGGGTGGGCGGAGAGAGGCGGGCGCCCGTCCTCCGCCTCGACGGAACGCGGCCGGGCAGCCAGGCGACCGAGCGGCCGGGCGGCCGGGCAGGCGGGCGTCCTCAAGCGGGGCCGCCGACAGCCGAAACCGGGCTACGGCGGCCGAGGCCCCGGCCGCGCGCGGGCACCCGGGCCGGGGCGACGACAGGCAGGACCGTGGCCGCGCGCGAGAGGCGCGGCCGCGCGGGCCCGGTGGCCCGCGGGCGGCGGCGCGGAGCGGCCCGCGCGGCCACGGTCCGGTGCCGGAGGGAGTTCCGGGGCCCTCCCGTCCGCGCCCCTCGCGAGGCCGCGGACCGGGAGTGCGCCCGGACGGGACGACTTCCCTCCTCCTCCATGGCTGGGCGGCGGCCTCCCCCTGAGGTCCTCCGACCGTGATGGGTCACGGTCCCTCCCGCTCCGAGCCACGGACGGTCATCCGTCCCCCGTGCCGTTCAGTCTGTGACCGTGCCGGCCGGGTCCGGGCGTCGTTGACGCCCCCCTGACGCCTTCTCAGGCGCGCTTGTCACGCCCTTGACGGCAACCGGGCGCATCCGCGCGTCAGCGCGACGCCCTCTGTGTCGCCCCTCACCCGCGGACCACCGGTTCCCACCGGCTCCCGACCGCACGCGATCCCGCGCCCCTCGACGCGCGTGACGCTGCGTGTCCGCCCGGCGTTCACCGGACCGGAACCGACCGCTTCTCCCCCATACAGCCCAACCCGGGCCGGACCGCTCCTCGCGTCCGTCTTTTGATGCGCGCGCCACGCGAACGTGGCCAGTCTTAACGGAAGCTTGACGCCCACCGCTCCAAGATCCGTGGGCCCACGCGTCACTCTCTGCATACGCTGGTGCCGCCGTCCGCGTGATGGCCGAAACCACACGCTGAGCCACACCTCAGGAGCACGCCGATGGCCACGACCGATCATGCGCCCCCCAGTCGCCTGCGCGCCTGGATGCTGGAGGGCCTGTCCGACATGGGCAAGGGCGGCGGCCACCAGGGACCCCACACGCAGCCGGAGCCCGCGCACAAGGGGCAGCGTTGGTGGCGGGTGATGTGCCTGACCGGTGTCGACTACTTCTCGACCCTCGGCTACCAGCCGGGCATCGCGGCCCTCGCGGCCGGTCTGCTGTCACCCGTCGCGACCATCGTGCTGGTGATCGTCACGCTGGCGGGCGCCCTGCCCGTGTACCGGCGGGTGGCCGAGGAGAGTCCGCGCGGTGAGGGCTCGATCGCGATGCTGGAGCGGCTGCTGTCGTTCTGGCAGGGCAAACTGTTCGTGCTCACCCTGCTCGGGTTCGCGGCCACCGACTTCCTGATCACCATCACCCTGTCGGCGGCGGACGCCTCGACCCACCTGGTCGAGAACCCGCACCTGAACGACGCCCTGCACGACCGGCAGATGCTGATCACCCTGATCCTGGTGGCACTGCTCGGCGCGGTGTTCCTCAAGGGCTTCCTGGAGGCGATCGGCGTCGCCGTCGCCCTGGTGGGCATCTATCTCGCGCTGAACGTCGTCGTCGTGATCGTCGGCCTGTGGCACGTCGCCTCCGCCGGACACGTGGTCACGGACTGGTCCACCGCCCTGACCGCCGAACACGGCAACGTCTTCGCCATGATCGGCGTGGCCCTGCTGGTCTTCCCCAAACTCGCGCTCGGCCTCTCCGGATTCGAGACCGGCGTCGCCGTGATGCCGCACGTCGAGGGCGACCCGGACGACACCGAGGAAGCGCCGACCGGCCGTATCCGGGACACCAAGAAGCTGCTCACCACGGCGGCCCTGATCATGAGCTGCTTCCTGATCGCCACCAGCTTCATCACCACCCTGCTGATCCCGGAGAAGGAGTTCGAGTCCGGCGGCCAGGCCAACGGACGCGCGCTGGCCTTCCTCGCGCACGAGTACCTGGGCAACGTCTTCGGCACGGTCTACGACGCCTCGACGATCGCGATCCTGTGGTTCGCCGGCGCCTCCGCCATGGCCGGGCTGCTGAACCTGATGCCGCGCTATCTGCCCCGCTACGGCATGGCCCCGCACTGGGCACGTGCCGTCCGTCCCATGGTCATCGTCTTCACCCTGGTCGGCTTCCTGGTCACCTGGATCTTCGACGCCGACGTCGACGCCCAGGGCGGCGCGTACGCGACCGGCGTGCTGGTGCTCATCAGCTCCGCGGCGATCGCCGTGACCATCGCCGCCCGCAAGGCCGGGCAGCGCAACTGGGCCATCGGGTTCGCGGTCATCTCGGCGGTGTTCCTCTACACGACGGTCGTGAACGTCATCGAGCGTCCCGACGGTGTGAAGATCGGTGCCTGCTTCATCGCCGGCATCATCCTCGTCTCGCTGCTGTCCCGGCTGGCCCGCGCCTTCGAGCTGCGGGTGACCAGCGTGACGCTGGACGACATGGCGGCCCGCTTCGTCCGGGACATGGCCAGCCGGAAGATCCGGTTCATCGCCAACGAGCCCGACCAGCGGGACAAGGCCGAGTACCGCGACAAGATCGAGCAGATCCGCCAGGACAACGACATCCCCGGCCAGGAGGACTTCGTCTTCGTCGAGGTGACGGTGACCGACCCGTCCGAGTTCGAGGCGGGCCTGACCGTACGCGGCGAGGTCCTGCACAACCGCTACCGCGTGCTGACCCTGGAGTCCGCCTCCATCCCCAACGCGCTGGCCGCGCTGCTCCTGCACGTCCGCGACACCACCGGCTGCACCCCGCACATCTACTTCGAGTGGACCGAGGGCAACCCGTTCGCCAACTTCCTGCGCTTCTTCCTCTTCGGCCAGGGCGAGGTCGCCCCGGTCACCCGTGAGGTGCTGCGCGAGGCGGAGCCCGACCGTGACCGCAGGCCCCGGGTGCACACCGGCTGAGCGCGCGACCGGGTCCCGCCCCGGCGACGTCAGGTCACCGTCAGGATCCGACCGCGGGGCGTCAGGGCCACGTCAGTGCCCGTCCCCCGCGGGAGCACCGGCCCTACCGTCGGCTCCATGCAACGCACCGCACCCCTCCCCCCGGACGGCGACCGTCACTGGCGGCACGGCGCCCGGTTCGCGGTGGGCTGTGCCCTGGTCTTCTGCGGCCTGACCTTCCTGCTCGACTGGAACGCCGGCACCCTGACCCCGGCGCGCGCCCTGCTGTGGCCGGCCCTCTCCGCCGTGTTGTTGCTGATCCTGCTGCCGCAGCGCGTCACCGCGGGCTCCGGCTGGCTGGCGGTGCGCGGTCCCGTACGCGCGCAAGTGATCCGTACCGACGCGCTGACGGACGTACGGCAGTACCCCGGTGTCTCCGCGCATCTGGTCCTGCGGGACGCCTACGGCCAACGGCTGGAGCTCGACCCCCGGGTGCTGGTGGCCAACCCGCTGCTCTGGCACGACCTGGACACGGGGGTGCGCCGCTCGCGCGAACGCGGCACGCTGCGCCAGGGATCCGAGGTGCTGGCGCGGCTGGGCCGCGAGATCGACGACGCGACCGCGCGCGCCGTGCTCAGGGAGTCGGGGATCTCCTGAACAGCGTGCGCCGTGGCGGACGCGTCTGGAACCGCCCGTAACGCATCCGTCCGACGATCTCCACCCGCAGGACGACCGGGGTGTCCGGTCCGCCCGCCGGACGGGCTTTGACGTCGGCGCATTCCATCACCAGGGAGTCGATGTCCACGACGACACCCGGCCGGGTCACCAGCCGCAGGGTGCCCGCGCTCATGTCGAGGTCGACGCGGAGCGTGTCGTGCGTGATCACCGCCCGGGTGAAGTCGAGGGTGACGTCGCCCCAGGCGGAGTCGATCACCATCCGGCGGGGCACCACCCAGCCGCCGTCGCGCACCGCCGAACTGCCGTGCTGCTCGACGCGCACCACGTCCTTGGCCTCGGCCTGCGAGTCCGCCGCGGGCAGGTCGGCCGTCAGCGCGGCCAACTCCGCGAGGGTGCGCGCGGACAGGGCGGCTCCCACGCGCTCGTCGAGCTCCTCCGCGGTCAGCCGGCCGTCCCCCGCGGCGGCACTCAGCGCGTCCACGACCCGGTCCCGGTCCGCGTGCGAGGCCCGCAGCGCGGGGAGCGCCCCCGGGTGCGCGAGTTCAGCCGGCATTCCCTCACCCCGATCGTCATCCACGAGGACTAACGCTATATCGCGTTATACCCATCGGCCAACCCCGTGTCCGCCGCAGAGTGTGCGCGGCCCTATCGTGACTCGCATGCAGTCCTACACGATCGGCCAGGCGGCGCGGCTGCTCGGCGTGAGCCCCGACACCGCCCGCCGCTGGGCGGACGCCGGCCGGATGGCCACCCATCGCGACGACAGCGGCCGCCGCCTCATCGAGGGCAAGGACCTGGCCGCGTTCTCCGTCGAGCTCGCCAAGGCCGGCACCACCGAGGAGGAGACCTCGTACACCTCGGTGCGCAACGCCTTCCCCGGCATCGTCACCGCCATCAAGCTCGGCGATGTGGCGGCCCAGGTCGAGATCCAGGCGGGCCCGCACCGCCTGGTCTCCCTGCTCACCCGTGAGGCCGTGGAGGATCTGGGCCTGGAGGTCGGGATGGAGGCCACCGCCCGGGTGAAGTCGACGAACGTGCACATCGACCGCGCCTGAACGGTGCGCGGTGGCCCCCGCCGTTCGCCGGGTGACGCGGTGGATCACCCGGCGACGGGGTGCTCACCGGGCGACGGAGCGGTCCGCCCGGTGAGCGGAGTCGTTCACCCGGCCACGGAGTCGCTCACTCGGTGACCGAGTAGGAGTGCGCGCCGGCCCCGGCCAGCGCGCCCCCGTCCACGATCAGGTACTCCTCCCGCAGCGGCCGGCCGCCGAACCAGGACTCCAGGATCTCCCGGGTCCCGGCCGCGTACCGGGCCTGCGCGGACAGCGACGAGCCGGAGATGTGCGGCGTCATGCCGTGGTGCGGCATGCTGCGCCACGGATGGTCGGCGGGAGCGGGCTGCGGGAACCAGACATCGCCCGCGTAGCCCGCCAGCCGACCGCCGCGCAGCGCCCGTTCGACGGCGTCCCGGTCCACGATCAGCGCCCGCGCGGTGTTGACGAGGTAGGCGCCGCGCTTCATCGAGCCGAGCAGCTTGTCGCCGAACAGCCCCTCCGTCTCCGGGTGGAGGGGCGCGTTGACCGTCACCACGTCACAGTGCGGCAGCATGTCCTCGGTGCTCTCGTGGAAGGTCAGCCCCAGCTCCGCCTCCACCGCCCGGGGCAGCCGGTGCCGGTCGGTGTAGTGCAGCCGCACGTCGAACGGCGCGAGCCGGCGCAGCACCGCGAGGCCGATCCGCCCGGCCGCCACCGTGCCGACGTGCATGCCCTCCAGGTCGTACGAACGGGCCACGCAGTCCGCGATGTTCCAGCCGCCGTCGCGCACGACCTGGTGGGACGGCAGGTAGTTGCGGACGAGGGACAGCGTCATCATCACCACGTGCTCGGCGACGCTGATGCTGTTGCAGTACGTCACCTCGGCGACCGTCACCCCATGGGTGATCGCCGCGTCGAGGTCGACGTGGTCGGAGCCGATGCCCGCGGTGATCGCCAGCTTGAGGTTCCTGGCGGCGGCCATGCGCTCGGCGGTCAGGTAGGCCGGCCAGAACGGCTGTGAGATCACCACGTCGGCGTCCACGAGCTCCCGGTCGAAGACCGAACCGTCGCCGTCCTTGTCGGAGGTGACGACGAGGGTGTGGCCGGCGGCCTCCAGGAAGCCGCGCAGGCCGAGTTCACCGGAGACGCTGCCGAGGAGGTGGCCCGGGGTGAAGTCGACCGCCTCGGGGGTCGGGGTGGTCTGGCCGCCCGGGTAGTGGCCGATCGTGGGCAGATCGTCACGGGCGTACGAGGTCGGGTATCCGTCGGTGGGGTCGTCGTACAGGACACAGAGCACCTTGGCCATGTCGCGGCTCCTCAACTCCGTCTCGGGAAGGTGCACTTCACGATCCTCGGGGTGATTCGCCCAGGTCAAAACGAATGTCGCTATGCCGAGATAGCCCGCTTCTATCAACCGCCGCGTCCAACGGGCCCGCCCAGGTAGCTGTGCAGCAGTTCGTCCAGCGCGTCCCGGACCCCGGCTTCCCGAGCCACCGCCACCAGCGCGTCCGCCAGGACCGACCGGGGTTCGCCACGGGCGACGACCAGCCCGACCCGCGGTCCGTGCGCGGGCCCCACCAGCGGCACCACCCGCATTCCGTCCGGCACACCGAACATGTGCAGCCACGCGTGCGATATCACGCTGGACCAACGGCCGCCGGGCAGGTGCGCGTACAGTCCGGCGACGCTGTCCGACTCGATCGCCGGCGCGGCCACCGCCCCGTCGGCGGCGAAGCACTCGTCGATGATCCGCCGGTTGCGCATGCGTGGATCGAGCAGACACAGCGGCATCGCGGCGGCCTGCGACCAGCGGGCGGTGCGGGCCTCGCCCAACGCGCCGCCGACAGGCGTGAGCAGCACGTACCGCTCCTCGTAGAGCGGCAGCCGGCGCATTTTGCGCAGCGTGTCGTCCTCCAGGTACGTCATCGCCGCGTCCAGCTCGAACTCGCCGAGCCCGTGCGTGATGTCGGCCGAGGACAGCGACTGGAGAGCGACCCGGGCCCGTGGGTGGCGGTCGCAGAACGGCGTGGTGAGCAGGGAGGCGACGGGCAGCGCGGTGGGCACGACCCCCAGGCGCAGCGTGCCGGTCAGTCCGCCGCGCAGCACCGACAGTTCCTGGTGCAGGGCGTCGCGCTCGGCAAGGATGCGGTGCGCCCAGGCCAGGACGAGCTCCCCCTCCGGGGTCAGTCCCTCGTACCGCCGCCCGCGCCGCACCACCGGCACGCCCAGTTCGTGTTCCAGACGGCGGATCGCCGCGGACAGTGAGGGCTGCGAGACATGACAGGCGGCGGCCGCCCGCGCGAAGTGGCGCTCGCGCGCGAGGGCGACGAGGTACTCCAGCTGACGCAGCAGCATGCCCGGCCTCCGTGCCTTCGCTCTTACGGCGAGACGGTGTCCGCGTCGGCCTCAAACTCGAACTCGGCCTCGAACTCGGCGGGCGCGGTCACCGCCCGTCCCACCGGTCGCCGCCGCCGCGTCGGCCGTCGTAGGACCCGTCGACCCGGATCGCGCCGATGCCGCTGATGTGCCGGGCCCCGCAGCGGTCCTGGGGCAGCACGAGCTGGGGTCCGGCCTGGTCGAGGGCGGCGTCGTCGATGCTCACCGCGAGCAGCACGGGGGCATCGGCGAAGTCGGGGTCGATCTCCGCCCAGGACAGCAGGGCGCGGTGTCCGTCCGCGCCGGTGACGGCGATCAGGAAGCGCAGCCGGTCCTTGCGCCGGACCGGGTCGAAACCCGGTCCCGCGTCGGACAGCACGTCGTACAGGAGCGGTCCGCTGAACCAGTGGGGCTGCGGGCCGCTGGTGGCGCAGTCGAAGGTGACCCGCACCCGGTGCTGGCGCCAGCCGAACAGGTCCGGCACGGTCAGCCGGACCGGGCGGGCGAGGTCGCCGGTCAGGGAGAGCTCCGCGAGCTTCACGTGCCACCACCTCCCGGATGACGGTACCCGGACGGTGGCCCCGTACAAACGCACATGCGCACGCCAACCCTGGATCATCGCAGATCATGCGATGCAACAGGAGACTTACACCTCGCAAGTGCGGCAGTATCATCGCCGAAGCCGAACGGTCCGTCAGGGGCCGTGACGGGGCCCGGCCGGCCCTGACGTGAAGCCGTAGAGGGAGTAGACCCGTGATGACCCGTCCCGCACGCCGGACCCGCCGCACCCTGCAGATGGCCGGGGCGGGCGCCGCCGCGCTGCTGGCGCTCAGCGCCTGCTCGTCCTCGGACCCGTCCGCCGCGTCGGACGCCTCGGCGTCGGCGTCCTCCTCCCCGAAGCTCTCCGGCACGGTGACCGTGTTCGCCGCGGCCTCGCTGAAGGAGAGCTTCACGACCCTGGGCGAGAAGTTCGAGAAGGAGCACCCGGGGACGAAGGTCACCTTCAACTTCGGTGGCAGTGACACGCTCGCCGCGAGCATCACCGGCGGCGCCCCGGCCGACGTGTTCGCCGCCGCCAGCCCCAAGACCATGAAGATCGTGACGGACGCGGGGGACGCCTCCGGCACCCCCGCCACCTTCGTGCGCAACCAGCTGGAGATCGCCACTCTGCCGGGCAACCCCGACAAGATCGCCTCCCTGAAGGACCTCACCAAGTCCGGCCTGAAGGTCGTACTGTGCGACAAGACCGTGCCGTGCGGTGCCGCCGCCCAGAAGGCCCTGGAGGCCGCCGCCCTCGAACTCACCCCGGTCTCCTACGAACAGGACGTCAAGAGTGCCCTGACGAAGGTCGAGCTGAAGGAGGCCGACGCCGCGGTCGTCTACCAGACCGATGTGCACGCGGCGGGTGACAAGGTGGAGGGTGTGGAGTTCCCCGAGTCCGCCGGCGCCATCAACGACTACCCGATCGTCCTCCTCAAGGACGCCCCCAACGCCGAGGCCGCCAAGGCGTTCGTGGCGCTGGTGCGGTCCGCGGAGGGCGGGCAGGTGCTGACCGGGGCCGGGTTCCTCAAGCCGTGACCCCGACCGACAAGGCCGACGCCGCGGGCGACACCCTTGAAGGGGGTCCGCGGCGCGGCCGCGTCCGCGCGGGCACCCGGGGCGTCCCGCTCCCCCTGCTGGTGCCCGCCCTGGTGGGACTCGCGTTCCTGCTGCTCCCCCTGCTCGCCCTGCTCGTACGGGCGCCCTGGAGCAGCATGCCCGAGCAGCTGACCAGCACGGAGGTCTGGCAGGCGCTCCAGCTGTCCCTGGTCTGCGCCACGGCGGCGACCGCGGTGAGCCTGGTCATCGGCGTCCCCCTGGCCTGGGTGCTGGCCCGTACGGACTTCCCCGGCCGGGGTTTCCTGCGTGCCCTGGTGACCCTGCCGCTCGTGCTGCCGCCGGTGGTCGGCGGTGTGGCGCTGCTGCTCGCCCTCGGCCGCAACGGGGTCGTGGGGAAGTGGCTGGACGCCTGGTTCGGGATCACCCTGCCGTTCACCTCGGCGGGCGTCGTCATCGCGGAGACGTTCGTGGCGATGCCGTTCCTCGTCATCAGCGTCGAGGGCACCCTGCGGGCCGCCGACCCCCGCTACGAGGAGGCGGCCGCCACCCTGGGCGCCTCCCGCTTCACCGCGTTCCGCCGGGTCACGCTGCCGCTGATCGCCCCGGGCATCGCGGCGGGCGCCGTGCTCGCCTGGGCCCGCGCGCTCGGCGAGTTCGGCGCGACGATCACCTTCGCGGGCAACTTCCCGGGCCGCACCCAGACCATGCCCCTCGCCGTCTACCTCGCGCTGCAGAGCGATCCCGAGGCGGCGATCGCCCTCAGCCTGGTGCTGCTGGCCGTGTCGATCGCGGTACTGGCGGGACTGCGGGACCGTTGGATGACCGCGTCATGACACCACCCCAGGCCGCCGGGCCATGGCGCCCGGCCCACCACGAACAGCTCTGTTCCTGTCCCCCAGCACGTCGGACGATTCCTTCATGACCGATCCCGGCGCCACCAAGGCCGCCCCCGCCGCCGCGGGCGCTCACGACCAGGGCCTCGACGCCCGTCTCGTCGTGGACCGCGGCGTCTTCCGCCTCGACATCGCCCTGACCGCGGCTCCGGGTGACGTCGTCGCCCTGCTCGGCCCGAACGGCGCCGGCAAGACCACGGCCCTGCGGGTCCTCGCCGGACTCGTCCCGCTCACCGACGGTCATCTACGACTCGACGGCGTCCCGCTGGACCGGACGCCTCCCGAGTCCCGCCCGGTCGGCGTGGTCTTCCAGGACTATCTGCTCTTCCCGCACCTGACGGCGCTGGACAACGTGGCGTTCGGTCCGCGCTGCCAAGGCGCCTCCAAGGCGGAAGCCCGTGCGCGGGCCGCCGAGTGGCTGGACCGGATGGGCCTGGCCGACCACACCGGCGCCAGACCGCGCCGGCTGTCGGGCGGTCAGGCCCAGCGGGTCGCCCTGGCCCGCGCCCTGGCCACCAGCCCGCGACTACTGCTCCTCGACGAACCCCTCGCCGCCCTCGACGCCCGCACCCGGCTGGAGGTACGGGCTCAACTCCGCCGTCATCTGGCCGAGTTCGAGGCGGTCGCCGTGCTGGTGACCCATGACCCGCTGGACGCCATGGTGCTGGCCGACCGCCTGGTCGTCGTCGAGCACGGGCGCGTCGTCCAGGAGGGCACCCCGTCCGACATCGCCCGCCATCCGCGTACGGACTACATCGCGCAACTGGTCGGTCTGAACCTGTACAGAGGGCAGGCCGACGGGCACACGGTCCGCCTCGAGGCCGGCCCCGCCCTCACCACCACCGAACTCCTGTCGGGCCCGGTCTTCGTGGCCTTCCCGCCGAGCGCGGTCACCCTCCACGGCAGCCGCCCCACCGGCTCCAGCGCCCGTAACCTGTGGCGTTGCGAGGTAGCGGGTCTGGAGACCCACGGCGACCAGATCCGTGCCGACCTCACCGGCGAGCTCCCGCTCGCCGCGGCCCTGACCACGGTGGCCGCGGCCGAACTCGACCTGCGCCCCGGCGCACCGGTCTGGGCGACGGTGAAGGCGACCCAGACCCACGCCTACCCGGCCTGAGCGGCCCGGCGGCGACCCGCACAAGGACGCGGAAGCCCCACGCCCCGGCCATCACGAACGCGCGAGGCGCCGCACCGGCCTTCCGGTGCGGCGCCTCGGCGCGGGTCGGGCGTCAGTCCTCGTACGCGTCCAGCGGCGGGCACGAGCAGACCAGGTTCCGGTCACCGAAGGCCTGGTCGATACGGCGCACCGGCGGCCAGTACTTGTCGGCGGCCGAGACTCCGGCCGGGAAGACGGCCTCCTCGCGGCTGTAGGCGTGCTTCCACTCCCCGCCGAGCGCGGCCGCGGTGTGCGGCGCGTTGCACAGCGGGTTGTCGTCGGCCGGCCAGTGGTCCGCGCCGACCTTCTCGATCTCCGTACGGATGGCGATCATCGCCTCACAGAACCGGTCAAGCTCGATCAGGTCCTCGGACTCGGTCGGCTCGATCATCAGCGTCCCGGCCACCGGGAACGACATCGTCGGCGCGTGGAAGCCGTAGTCGATGAGCCGCTTGGCGACGTCGTCGACGCTCACGCCGGTCGCCTTGGTGAGGGGGCGCAGGTCGATGATGCACTCGTGGGCGACCAGACCGCCCGGGCCCGTGTACAGCACGGGGAAGTGCGGTTCGAGCCGCTTGGCGATGTAGTTGGCGGAGAGCACCGCCACCTGCGTGGCCCGCTTGAGTCCTTCGCCGCCCATGAGGCGGACGTAGGCCCACGAGATGGGCAGGATGCCGGCGGAACCCCACGGAGCCGCCGAGATCGGGCCGACCCCGGTCTCGGGACCGGCCGCGGGCTGCATCGGGTGGTTCGGCAGGTACGGCGCCAGGTGCGACCGTACGGCCACCGGACCGACGCCGGGGCCGCCGCCGCCGTGCGGGATGCAGAACGTCTTGTGCAGGTTCAGGTGCGAGACGTCACCGCCGAAGTGGCCCGGCTTGGCGAGGCCGACGAGGGCGTTGAGGTTGGCCCCGTCGACGTAGACCTGACCGCCCGCCTCGTGCACCTGCGCGCAGATGTCGGCGACGTGCTCCTCGAAGACGCCGTGCGTGGACGGGTACGTGATCATCAGCACCGACAGCTCGTCGCGGTGCTTCTCGATCTTCGCGCGCAGGTCCTCGACGTCGATCTCGCCGTCGCCCGCCGTCTTCACCACGACGACCTTCATGCCGGCCATCACGGCGCTGGCGGCGTTGGTGCCGTGCGCGGAGGAGGGGATCAGGCAGACGGTCCGCTGGTCGTTCCCGTTGGCCCGGTGGTACCCGCGCACGGCGAGCAGACCGGCCAGCTCACCCTGCGAACCGGCGTTGGGCTGGAGGGAGACCTTGTCGTAGCCGGTGACCTCGGCGAGCCGCTCCTCCAGCTCACGGATGAGCGTCAGGTAGCCCTGCGCCTGCTCGGCGGGCGCGAAGGGGTGCAGCTGGCCGAACTCGGGCCAGGTGACCGGCTCCATCTCGGTGGTCGCGTTGAGCTTCATCGTGCAGGAGCCCAGCGGGATCATGCCGCGGTCGAGCGCGTAGTCGCGGTCGGACAGCCGGCGCAGGTAGCGCAGCATCGCGGTCTCGGAGCGGTGCTGGTGGAAGACCGGGTGGGTCAGGTACGCGTCGGTGCGCAGCAGCGCGGCCGGCAGGGTGTCCTCGGCGGTCTCGTCCAGCGCCTCGATGTCGCCCTCGACGCCGAAGGCCGTCCACACGGCGGCGATCTGCGCGCGCGTGGTGGTCTCGTCGCAGGCGAGGGAGACGTGGTCGGCGTCGACGAGGTGCAGGTTCACGCCGTGCTCGCGCGCGGCGGCCACCGTCGCGGCGGCCCGGCCCGGCACCCGCGCGGTGAGCGTGTCGAAGTAGGCGCCGTGCACGATCTCGACCCCGCCGGCGGTCAGACCCGCGGCGAGGAGCGTGGCGTAGCGGTGGGTGCGCCGGGCGACGGCCTTCAGGCCCTCGGGCCCGTGGTAGACGGCGTACATACCGGCCATCACGGCGAGCAGCACCTGCGCGGTGCAGATGTTGCTGGTCGCCTTCTCGCGGCGGATGTGCTGCTCACGGGTCTGGAGGGCGAGGCGGTAGGCCCGGTTCCCGTCGGCGTCGACGGAGACGCCCACGAGCCGTCCGGGCAGGCTGCGCGCGAACTTCTCGCGCACGGCCATGTAGCCGGCGTGCGGTCCGCCGAAGCCCATCGGCACACCGAAGCGCTGGGTGGTACCGACCGCGATGTCCGCGCCGAGCTCGCCCGGCGAGGTCAGCAGCGTCAGCGCGAGCAGGTCGGCGGCGACGGTGACGAGCGCGCCCAGCTCGTGCGCCTGGTCGACGAGCGGCTTGATGTCGCGCACCGCTCCGGAGGCGCCGGGGTACTGGACGAGCACGCCGTTGATCTCGCGCTCGGCGATCTCGGCCGGGATGCCGTCGCTGAGGTCGGCGACGACGACCTCCACACCGGTCGGCTCGGCGCGGGTCTGGATCACGGCGATGGTCTGCGGCAGCGCGTCCGCGTCGACCAGGAACAGACCCTTCTTGTTCTTGCCCATGCGCAGGGACAGCGCCATCGCCTCGGCGGCGGCCGTGCCCTCGTCGAGCAGCGAGGCCCCGGACGTCGGCAGGCCGGTGAGCTCGGCGACCATGGTCTGGAAGTTCAGCAGCGCCTCGAGCCGGCCCTGCGAGATCTCCGGCTGGTAGGGCGTGTACGCCGTGTACCAGGCCGGGTTCTCCATGACGTTGCGCAGGATGACCGGCGGCGTGAAGGTGCCGTAGTAGCCGAGGCCGATCATCGAACCGAGGACCTCGTTGCGGTCCGCGAGGGAGCGCAGCTCCGCCAGCACCTCGGCCTCGGTGCGGGCACCCGGCAGGTCGAGCGCGTCGGCGTTCTTGATCACATCCGGTACCGCGGCTGCCGTGAGTTCGTCCAACGAGCCGTACCCGACCTGCGCGAGCATCTTGGCCCGCGCCTCCTGGTCGGGCCCGATGTGGCGCTGCTCGAACGGGATTCCCTGTTCGAGCTCGGAGAGCGGAATGCGGTGGGCGGTCATTGCGGAGGCCTCCTGGTCTGACGCGACCTGCGAGGGGTACCTAGGCGCAGGTACCCGGACGGCCTCCCCCTCTGTCATCTCAACCTGAGAGTTTCACCGGATCACCCGGGACGGGGATACCGGCTTTCACCGTCGGTGAGAGCTGGGCGTCCGTCGACACCCGCTCTGCTTTCCAGAGTGACCTCGTCCGTGCGGTACGTGGGCCTGAGAGATTCCGGGGAGGAGTTGCTCCTTCGGCGCCTCCGATGATGTTGCTCGGAGGACTCTCCCGCACGGGGTCGGCAGCCGTTTGCCAGCGTACCAGCGCGGTCAACAAGGGCTCCTTCGAGTGGCCACCTTCCTGAATGTGCTCTTTTGTAGTGCTTACGAATGAGTTGCGACCTGGAGGAGGGCCCGTGCAGACCGATATCGATCCGCGCAACCTGATCGGCCGCAAGGCGTTCGACCGCAACGGGACCAAGATCGGCACCATTGACGAGGTCTACCTCGACGACGCCACCGGCGTGCCGGAATGGGCCGCCATACGTACCGGCCTGTTCTCGAGAGACGCCTTCGTCCCGCTGGAGCCCAGCGAACTGGTCGAGGGCGCCCTGCGCATCCCCTTCGAGCGAGCGCTGATCAAGGACGCCCCGGACTTCGGCGTCGGACGCCACCTCTCGCCCGAGCAGGAGCTCCAGCTCTACCACCACTACGGCCTCGACATCGCCGCTCCTCCCCCGATCCCGGACCACGACTTCGGCAAGCTGGCCGGCACGGACGAGGCCTGACCCCCCACCGCCCGCCCGTCCGCACTCCCCTCCACCCCCGACCCCACCGCTGCCCCACCGCTGCCCCACCGTCCCGCCCTCTCCTTGCCCGGCCGCCACCCGACCACCCGGCTGCCGGGCCGACGCACGACGTGGGCAAGGTCACGGCGGAACCTGGCATCCGCCCGCGCAGCCCCGCCCCGCGACGCGCGCCGGGACCCCTTCCGGCCCAACCTCGCCGGACGGACGGACAGACGGACCGACCGCACCGGCGAAACCGCGTCGGCCCCCGCACCCAGCCGGCTTCGAGCGGACCGCGCCCCCGGTCGGCGCCCATGACGTTCGCGCCGAGGACGGTGACCTCCACCTCGGCGCGGTCCCGGGGATCGCCGGGGGTGCGGCCGTGGCGCAGCGCGTTGTCCAGCAGGTTCGTCGCAGACCTCCTCGACCAGCTGGTCCAGGTCCAGCCGCAGCGGCACGGTTGCGAAGGTGTCGGGTGCCGCCCGCAGTCGGCCGCGCGCGAGGACGTTGCCGACGACGTCGGCCAGCCGGTCGGTGGCCCGGATACGGGGCAGATGGGAGGCGTGGACCGCGGGGCCCGCGTCCGCGCCCCCGTCGTCACTCCCCCGCCTGCCCCCGCCCCCTCCCCTGTCCCGATCCTGCCGACCGCTCGGCCGCGACACCGCCGCCGTCCGAGTCCGTATCCGAGTCTGTGTCTATGTCCGCGGTCGCGCTCGCGTTGGCGTCCATGCCCGATCGCGCGTCCAAGGTCACGACCATCGCCTCGGTCACGGCCGCGACAGCGCCCTCCTCGTCCGGTCTTCGCCGCACCAGCGGCAGCGGATCCGCCGGTTCCAGGTCCGGGTCGTCGATCCGGAAGGTCCGTACCCGCCCGGGTACCGATTCGGGCGTCTCGAACCGGACGGTGACCCGGCCGAGGCCGCTGCCCTGTACCCATCCATGTCCGTGCTCGGCGTGCCGCACGTCATGCCCCGCCCGCCAGCGCCGCTCGACCGGCTCCGGCGTCTCCGGCAGGGCCTCCTCCGCCGCCTTCTCCTCCGGTGCGTGCCGCGCCAGCTCCCCGGCCGCCTGGGCGAACAGATCCTCCTGCGTGTAGTCCGCGAGCCCGGACACACCCACCCCCAGCAGCCGCACCCCACCCGTCGTGTCCACCGAGTCCAGCAGCCGGGCCGCCGCCTCCCGCACCACCGCCGGATCGTCCGTGGGCCCGCGCAGCGTCTCCGACCGGGTCAGCGTCGAGAAGTCGTAGCGGCGCACCTTCAGCACGATGGTCCGCCCCGACAGCCCGGCCCCGCGCAGCCGCCCCACACACCGGTCGGCCAGCCGCTGCACCTCGAGGCCCACCCTGAGCCGGTCGTGGATGTCCACGTCGTACGTGTCCTCGACCGACACCGACTTGGTCTCCCGCTCGGCCACCACGGGCCGGTCGTCGTGTGCCAGCGCCATCGCGTGCAGCGCGTGCCCGTGCGCCTTGCCCAGCAGCCGTACGAGCTCGTCCTCGCCCGCCTCCGCGATCTCGTCGACCGTGGTGATCCCGGCCCGCCGCAGATGGTCGCCGGTGGCCGGCCCCACGCCCGGCAACGTCCGCACCGACATCGGCCCGAGCAGCGCCCGCTCGGTGCCCGGCTCGATCAGCAGCAGCCCGTCCGGCTTGGCCTGCTCGGAGGCGATCTTCGCGAGCATCTTGGACGCGGCCAGCCCCACGGACCCCGTCAGCCCCGTGACAGCCCGTATGTCGGCGCGCAGCCGCACACCTGTCAGCCGGGCCGACTCCGCGTCCCAGGCGGTCTCCCCGGCCTCCAGATCCACGAACGCCTCGTCCAGACTCAGCGGCTCCACCAGGGGTGACAGCGCCCGCAGCAGCCCCATCACCTGCTCGCTGATCGCCCGGTAGAACCCGAAGCGCGGGACGAGATACGCCGCGTTCGGCGCCAGCCGGCGCGCCTGCGCCATGGGCATCGCCGAGTTGACCCCGAAGACCCGCGCCTCGTACGACGCGGTCGCCACCACTCCGCGGGGCCCCAGGCCGCCCACGACGACTGCCTTCCCGCGCAGGCTCGGCTTGGACGCCTGCTCCGCCGAGGCGAAGAAGGCATCCATGTCGAGATGCAGGATCGTGGGCGCGGTTCTCACATCTCCGATGCTGCCCTACGCCACTGACAATGCCCGGGTACGGCTCCGGGGAGGTCTCAGACGGCCCGATTGCGGCGCCGCGCCAGCTCATCGGCGGGGTTGGGTCCGACGAGGGTCTCCCCCGTGTCGATCCGCTCCCCGTGCAGCTGCGAGAGGGCGTTCTCCACATCCCGCCACACCACGCCGACGGCGATCCCGAAGATGCCCTGACCGCCCTGGAGCAGGGCGTGGACCTCGTCGGGCGAGGTGCACTCGTAGACCGTGGCGCCGTCGCTCATCAGCGTCATGCGCCCCAGGTCACTGAAGCCACGCTCCCGCAGGTGCTGGACGGCGGTGCGGATGTTCTGGAGCGACACCCCGGTGTCGAGGAACCGCTTGACGATCTTGAGGACGACCACGTCCCGGAAGCTGTACAGGCGCTGCGTCCCCGACCCGTAGGCGGGCCGCACGCTCGGCTCGACCAGCCCGGTACGGGCCCAGTAGTCGAGTTGCCGGTAGGTGATCCCCGCGGCCGCACAGGCCGTCGGGCCTCGGTAGCCGATCTGCTCGGACGCCATGGACGTCGCCCCTCCGCTGCTCGGCACGGCCGAAGGTCGCTGCGGAGCGTGATCGACCGCGTCGCTGTGAAGCGGGTACGGACCACCCGCCCCGAAACCGGGTCCCGGGACGCCCCCAGCCATACCGCCGCCGCTGCTGCTCACGCCGACCTCCCTCCTCGACCTGCCTCCTCGACGGTAGGCAGTCACCAGGGGTGCGTCAACGATCGCCACACTCGGCACGCCGAGTGATAATCACCCTAGGAGTGGTTTCCCGTACCCCACCGCGGGGAAAGGCTAGCCGAATGCGCTCGGAGGGAGTCGCAGGACGCTCTCACTCGCCGCTGGCAATTGCCGCCGCACCCGGCCTTGTCACCGGCCGCGGCACCAGGCCTACTGGCTGCTGCTGCCGAAGTCCTCGGGCGAGATCTGGTCGAGGAACTCGCGGAACTTCTCCACCTCGTCCTCCTGCTCGTCCGGGATCGCGATGCCGGCGTCGTCGAGCACCGTGTCACTGCCGTAGATCGGCGTCCCGGTCCGCAGCGCCAGCGCTATGGCGTCGGACGGACGTGCGCTGACCTCGATCCCACTGGCGAAGACCAGCTCCGCGTAGAAGACGCCCTCACGCAGGTCCGTGATGCGTACTTCGGTGAGCTCCTGACCGACGGCTTCCAGCACGTCCTTGAACAGGTCGTGGGTCAGCGGTCGCGCGGGGGCCATGCCCTGCTGGGCGAAGGCGATCGCCGTCGCCTCCCCCGGCCCGATCCAGATGGGGAGGTAACGGTCGCCTCCCACTTCACGCAGGAGCACGATCGGTTGGTTGGAGGGCATTTCGACCCGGACACCTACGACATCGAGCTCGTTCACACAGCAACCCTAGGCCGTGCCCGGGACGTTTGGGTAGTCGGGCCCGGATCGGGCGCCCGATCACGCCGCGCGCGACCACCCTGTTCAGGGCAGCCGGACACCGAGCGCGGTCTGCACCAGCGCCGCGTGCAGCTTCACGGTGAGCCCCGCCAGCTCCTTGGTGCGGTCCTGCGCATGTGCCCTGGTCTGCGGGTTGCGGTGCCGCTTGAGCGGCGCGACCACCTGGTCCACGAGCCCCGCCTCACGGTCCGCGGCGGCCTTCATCGCCCGCAGATGCCGTGGCTCGATCCCGAACCGTCCGAGCTCGGTCACGAGCGAGGCGACGGTGACCGCCTCGGCGTCGTAGGCCCCGCCCTCCAGCGGGGTGATCAGCCCGTAGGACTGCCACTCCTCGAGTTCCTGCTCACCGATCTCCGCCGCGGCCAGCAGCTCGGCACGGCCGATCCGGACCGCGGTGGAGTCCTCCACCACCTGCGGCAGGGTCTCGCCGTCCCGCTGTCGTCCCACCGCGGGCAGCCGCACGGCTTCGCCGCGCTCCATCGCCTCGAGGTGCTCACGGATCACCTTGAGGGGAAGATAGTGGTCCCGCTGCATCCTCAGGACGTGACCGAGACGCTCGACATCCAGGGCGCTGAACTTGCGATACCCCGAGGGGGTCCGCTGCGGCTCGATGAGTCCCTCCGACTCCAGGAATCGGATCTTCGAGATGGTGACCTCGGGGAACTCCTCGCGCAGCACGTTCAGCACCGTGCCGATACTCATCAGCCCACTGTCCGCCGCGGCGGTGCCGTGCCCGGCACCGCCGCCCGGTGTTCGAAGCATGGACCTTCCCTGGGGGTCCCCCCGGACGGTGTCCGGGGGAGGGTCAGTAGCCTCGCTGGCTCGCGTAGAAGACCAGCCGGTACTTGCCGATCTGCACCTCGTCCCCGTTCGACAGAGGGACCTGGTCGATCCGCTCACGGTTGACATACGTGCCGTTGAGGCTGCCCACGTCGGCGACCGTGAACGCGCCGTCCTGGCCACGCCGGAACTCCACGTGCCGACGCGACACCGTCACGTCGTCGAGGAAGATGTCGCTCTGCGGGTGACGCCCCGCCGTGGTCAGCTCACCGTCCAGCAGGAAGCGACTGCCGGAGTTCGGACCCCGGCGCACGACCAGCAGCGCGGAACCCAGCGGCAGCGCGTCGACGGCCGCCTGCGCCTCCGGCGACAGCGTCGGCACCGCCGTCTGACCGGTGACCTCGGCGTCGTAGGCCTCGAGTCCGGAGATCGAGATCGTGGACGTCGTCTCCGACGGCCGCTCGGGCGTCACGCCGGGACGCAGCGGCGCGCCGCAGTTGGAACAGAAGCGGCTGTTCTCACCGTTGCGGTGACCGCACCTCGTACACACCAGGGCCGACACGGAAAACCCTCCACCCGTACTTGAGGTTGACGGTTGGCCGAAACCTATGCCGCCGGACTGGGCGGGGTCAACAGACGGCGCGCCCTGACCTCCGGAAATGTCACCGCCCGGACCAGTCACCTGGTCCCGGAACAGCGGCCGCTGGCCCTCCGCGTCAGGCTGTGCGCGATGGCGAGCGGTCGCGTTGTCGCTACCCTCTCGCGCGCTCTTGCCGAACAACTTCGCAAACAACTTCACGGGCGATTCCCCTTGACCGAAACAGACCCGCCCGTGGGGCAGGACGAACCCTGACTCAATACACCGGTCGACCCGGACATCTTCACAACGTCCGTATCCACCAGACAGTTTCCACCACGCACCACCCATTCGGTGCGCCGACCCCCCGCAACCTCTTGCCCTCGCGTGCCGACCCCCATGCACCCGCGGTTCACGAGGAGGACGACCGAGCGTAGTCAGGCCGCTTCACCGCTCGCAAGGCATCTACGACGATCTTGCTCGAACGTTCCACGGCAACCGTGGCCTGCTCCTTCTCCAGTGTCTGCACCACGCCTCCAGGGATGTTGAGCGCCGGTTCGAGATCCTGCGGCTTGCCGATGACCTTGAAACGAAAGGGAGCGTTGATCTTGTTCCCGTCGACGCTCACGCTCTTGCCGGATTCCGACAGATACGTGCCGGCGACCACGCGCACACCGTTCACCTGGATCGCCTCGGCACCGGCCGCGCGCAGCTCCTGGATCGCGTCGAGCAGCATGTCCGCCTCGACCGTCCCCTTCGTGTCCTCGATCGTCATCGTGATGCCCGGCCCCTGCGCGGCCACCGTGCCCGCGAGGATGCCGAGTTGCCGCTCCCTCTCCAGCGTCTGCTTTCGGGCCTCCTCGGCCTGGTCCGAGCTGTTCTCCAGCTCGTCGCGCTGCTTCTCCAGACCCTGCTTCTCGTCCTCAAGACGCTGAGTTCGGTCGTCGAGTTCATCGAGAATGCGAACAAGATCTTCCTGCCGCGCGCCACGCAGCGCGCTGTCACCGTCACTGTTCGACGCCACCTGCACGGCCAGCCCGAACCCCAGACCGAACAACAACACGGCCACGATGAGTTGGGCACGGGACACGCGCGGCGGCCACAACCCCTTCACCAGCCGCCGGCGGCCGGACATCGCGGGCTCCGACGTCCCCTCCGCGGGCTGCTCGGCCTCAGGTGCCCGCGCGGGCACCTCGTCGGGCAGTTCCTTGCGCAGCAGGTGCTCGGGCTCGGGTCGCTCGTCCTCGTTGGTCATCGGTGGTCTCACGCCCGGAAGACGTGCCGGCGGATGGCCGCGGCGTTGGAGAAGATCCGGATGCCGAGGACGACCACGACACCCGTGGACAGCTGGGCGCCCACGCCCAACTTGTCACCCAGGAAGACGATCAACGCGGCGACGACCACGTTCGACAGGAACGACACCACGAAGACCTTGTCGTCGAAGATCCCGTCGAGCATGGCCCGCAGACCACCGAAGACGGCGTCCAGGGCCGCCACGACGGCGATCGGCAGATAAGGCTCGACGACCGCCGGAACCTCGGGCCGGACCAACAGGCCGGCCACGACTCCCACGACGAGGCCCAGTACGGCGATCACGATGTGCCCTTCTCGGTTATCGGCTGTGCGGTACGTACGATCAGACTCGGTGCGGCGGGCAGCCGGACGTCACCCTCCGTGGAGATGCTGGTCCGGATGCCGAAGTTCTCCTGGAGAGCGTTCAGATACAGGCCGTCGGCACTGTTCTGGAACCTGGTGCTCAGCCGCTTCCCGTCCCCCACCGCGAGCACCGTGTACGGCGGCACCAACGGCTTGTTGTCGACCAGTATCGCGTCGCCCGCGGCCCTGATCGCCGACAGCGCCGTCAGCCGCTGTCCATTGATGGAGACCGCCTCGGCACCCGACTCCCACAGCCCGTTCACCACGCGCTGCATGTCCCGGTCACGAACCCGGCCGGTGTCGGTGAAGCCGGACGTCTCGCGCGGGTCGCCGTCACCCCCGGTGGTGGCTTCCTTGGCGTCGTTCACGACCAGCTTCACGCCGGGCCCGTGCACCTCGGCGGCACCCGACAGAATGCCCAGCAGCTCGGACTGGTCACCGCCGCCGCTCTGGCTGAGCGCCTCGCGCTGCCGGGCGCCCACGTCGTCCCTGAGCCTGTCGACGGAGCCCTCCAGCTTGTCGGCCGCTTCCGCCTCCCGGTCGATGCGGTCGATCAGCTCCTGGCGCTCCTTGGCCACCACCGGAGCCGCGACCCGGGCCTGTGCCGCGCCCACCGTCACGACCAGCGCGGCGAGCACCAGGCCGGCCGCCAGACCGAGCTTCGCGCTGAGAGTCCTGGGCAGGCCACCGGCGCCCGCGGCCGTCTTCCGGGCGGCGGCCTCGGCGTATCCGTCGTCGAGGCTGTGATCCATGACGTTGGTGAGCAGCGACATGGAGGCGTCCGGACGCGACGGGCGCGTGAATGTGCTCCGAACGGGGGGCTGCTGCGGCATGCCGCACATCGTCGCATGTCGCGACCACTACCTCCGAACGGCCCCACCGGCGTGCCGGACAGGCCCCCTTGGGGACACATGTCCGGCACGCACGCGTACCGGGTGTTTCAGCGCCCCGCGCTGTCCACGACGGCAGACCACTCGTCGAGCAGGGCCTGTGCGGAGGCGTCGTCCGGCCCCTCCGCCCACAGGTGGGTGACGGCCTCGGCCGGGTCGGGCAGCACCATCACCCAGCGACCGTCGCTCTCCACGACCCGCACGCCGTCGGTGGTGTCCACGGAGCGGTCTCCGGCCTCCTCGACGACGCGACGCATGACCAGCCCCTTGACGGCCCACGGAGTCGCCAGATCCCGCTTGAGAACGTGCGCCCTCGGGATCCGCGCGTCGATCTGGCTCAGCGTGAGCTGTGTCCGCGCCACCAGCCCGATCAACCGTACGAACGCGGCCGTACCGTCGAAGACGCTGCTGAACTCCGGGACGATGAACCCGCCCTTGCCGTCGCCGCCGAAGATCGTCGTCTCGTCCCGTCCGACCCGGGTCAGGTCGTCGGGCGAGGTCGTCGTCCACTCCACCTGGGTCCCGTGGTACGCCGCCACCTGCTCGGCGATCCGGGTCGTGGTCACCGGCAATGCCACCCGGCCGCTGCGCCGCTCCGCCGCCACCAGGTCGAGCATCACGAGCAGCGCCCGGTCGTCCTCCACGATCCGACCCTTCTCGTCGACGAGCGAGAGCCGCTCACCGACCGGGTCGAACCGCACACCGAACGCGGCCCTGGAGGACGCCACGATCTCCCCGAGCCGCACCAGCCCCGACCGCCGTACATCGGCGCTCTCCGTCGGCCTGGACTCGTCGAGACCGGGATTGACGGTCAGCGAGTCCACCCCGAGCTTGCCGAGCAGGCTGGGCAGGACGAGCCCCGCCGAGCCGTTCGACGCGTCGACCACGACCTTCAGCCCGGACTCGGCGATGCCGGTCGTGTCGACGTTGCGCAGCAGCGACCCGGTGTACGAGTCGAAGACGCTGGCCGGGAAGTACAGGTCGCCGATCTCTCCCGGGAACGCGCGCCGGTACTCCTGCCGCGCGAACACCCGGTCCAGCTTGCGCTGGCTGGCCTGCGAGAGGTCCGCGCCCTGTCCGTCGAAGAACATGATGTCCACGGAGTCCGGCACACCGGGCGAGGTCCTGATCATGATCCCGCCGGCGCTGCCCCGCGCGGTCTGCTGCCGGGCGACCGGCAGCGGTACGTTCTCCAGGTCACGAACGTCGATGGCACTGGCCTGGAGCGCCGAGATGACGGCCCGCTTCAGCGCGCGGGCACCACGGGAGTGGTCACGGGCCGTGGTGACCGTGGAGCCCTTCTTCAACGTGGTCGCATAGGCGCCGGCGAGCCGCACGGCGAGCTCCGGTGTGATCTCCACGTTGAGGATTCCGGACACCCCGCGGGCACCAAACAGATTCGCCTGCCCGCGCGACTCCCAGATCACCGACGTGTTGACGAAGGCGCCCGCCTCGATCGTCTTGAACGGGTAGACCCGCACATTGCCCTGCACGATCGATTCTTCACCGATCAGGCACTCGTCACCGATGACCGCGCCGTCCTCGATCCTGGCGGCCCGCATGATGTCGGTGTTCTTGCCGACCACACATCCGCGCAGATTGCTGTGCTGACCCACGTAGACGTTGTCGTGCACCACGGCTCTGTGCAGGAAGGCCCCGGACTTCACGACGACGTTCGAGCCCACCACGGTGTGCTCGCGGATCTCGGCGCCGGCCTCGACCTTGGCGTAGTCGCCGATATAGAGAGGACCCCGCAGCACGGCGTCCGGATGCACCTCGGCACCTTCCGCCACCCAGACTCCGGGAGAGATCTCGAACCCGTCGAGTTCGACGTCGACCTTTCCCTCCAGGACGTCGGCCTGCGCCTTCACATAGCTCTCGTGCGTGCCGACGTCTTCCCAGTAGCCCTCGGCGATATAGCCGTAGATCGGCTTGCCCTCCTTCATCAACTGAGGGAAGACATCGCCGGACCAGTCGACGGGTACATCCGGGTCGACGTAGTCGAACACCTCGGGCTCCATGACATAGATGCCCGTGTTCACCGTGTCCGAGAAGACCTGCCCCCAGGTCGGCTTCTCGAGGAAGCGTTCGACCTTGCCCTCTTCGTCGACGATGGTGATACCGAATTCCAGCGGATTGGGTACGCGCGTCAGACAGACGGTGACGAGCGCCCCGTTTTCCTTGTGGAAGTTGATCAGCTCGGTGAGGTCGAAGTCGGTCAGGGCATCACCGGAAATCACAAGGAACGCGTCGTCCTTCAGCGCTTCCTCGGCGTTCTTGACGCTTCCGGCGGTACCGAGTGGCTTCTCCTCATTGGCATAGGTGAGTTCCATCCCGAGCTCTTCGCCGTCTCCGAAGTAGTTCTTGACGAGCGATGCCAGGAACTGCACCGTTACGACGGTCTCGTTGAGCCCATGCCTTTTGAGCAGCCGCAGAACGTGCTCCATGATCGGTCGGTTGACCACCGGCAGGAGCGGTTTGGGCATGCTCGAGGTCATGGGGCGAAGGCGTGTGCCTTCGCCGCCAGCCATCACGACGGCCTTCATGTCGGAAGCGTCCTCCTCTAAAAGACGACGGTCTAGCCGACTTCACCCGTCCTGATTGTCCCGCACTTTTCCGCAACGGGCCATCGAGCCATCGCTACCGCCCCAGGGCGAGCTCAGTCGGCCATGGCGTCCGCACGAACCAGACGGCGGACCTGCACCACGTAGAGGACTCCTGCCCACCAGTACAGGGTTGTACCCCACACCGCGAACGCCCATCCGAAAACAGCGGCGAGTGACGCGATCCAGCCGCTTCCGTCGCTGAGGAGGAGCAACGGGAAGGCGTACATCAGGTTGAAAGTGGCCGCCTTGCCCAGGAAGTTGACCTGGGGCGGCGGATAGCCGTGCCGCCTGAGGATGCCCACCATGACCAGCAGCATCAGCTCCCGCGCCAGCAGCACCACCGTCAGCCACAGCGGAAGAATCTCGCGCCAGGTGAGCCCGACCAGCGTGGACAGAATGTAGAGCCGGTCGGCCGCGGGGTCGAGGAGCCGGCCGAGGCTGCTGATCTGGTTCCAGCGTCGCGCCAACTTGCCGTCGAGATAGTCGCTGATGCCGCTCAGAAGCAGGATGAGCAGGGCCCATCCGTCGCTCTTCGGGCCCCCGAACTCGGGCCAGAGGATGAGCCACAGGAAGACGGGCACACCGACGAGCCGAGCCATGCTCAGGATGTTCGGGATGGTGAGGACCCGGTCAGTCTGAACGCGGGTCTCCTGGACCTCCACCCGGGGGCCTCCAGTAGAAAATGAGCCAGTGATGCTCACTGACCCTACCTCAACGCAAAAAAGCTCTGGCTCTCGGGCTGGTGCCCAAGAGCCAGAGCTCTAAAAGGAGTTCGGCGGCGTCCTACTCTCCCACAGGGTCCCCCCTGCAGTACCATCGGCGCTGAAAGGCTTAGCTTCCGGGTTCGGAATGTAACCGGGCGTTT
>NZ_JBSFCK010000056.1:0-29546 GCF_053593435.1 Streptomyces sp. NPDC002306 | reverse complement strand
GGCGTCGCTCGATATCGAGCGACGCCCGCCTACCTATTTATGGCGCCTTTCAAGCCCAAACTGACGCCGCGCGAATCGGCAGCGTACCGTGCCATGAATTTGGGGCCCGGATTGATTCCTTGGCCACGCAGGCCTTGCGGCGAACCACATAGGACGCATGGATGATCCTCCGGGGCTCGACTGTTCCCCGGGGCGCGACCTCGTTGCGCGCCTGACCATCCGGATAACAGTGCCCCTGACGACTTGGCCACCACAGCGACAGTGATCCCGGCATCTCGCGAGGCGCATTGCGCGCTCACGCTTGGATCTGCGCATCCTCAACCAACATTGCGCATAGTGACGTGGACCCTACATTCGCCGTCAAAGAACATCCCGGCCGGCGCCCTCACCGTGACCGCGGCACAACAACTCGCCGCGATCGCCGGGCACGACCCCACCCTCCCGTAATCCCCACCAAGATCGACGAGTTATTGAGCTTCTTCAGAACGGCCACCGATCGGGTGACGTCCAGGGGCGCGGGCCGGCCCGGCCCGGCCCGGCGGTAGGCATCCTGTTCATCGACGTCGTCAACACTCGGAGGCTTCTCACTCGAGGGAGGGGCGGCTGAAGAAGCTCATTGATCGGCAGGCCCCTGGGGTCTGTGCCCGCGATGGCGCAGCCGACCGCAGAGCACTCTGCCTCTGCCACCGCTTAGGACCAGCCCGCGGCGGACCAGGCCCGGCAGTGCGCGGTGCTGACGCGAGGGTGACTTGATCAGGCAGACGCTGGCAGACTGACGGCACATCGAAGCTCCGGTTCGGCAGGGCGACTTGAGAGGTCACCCGCTCCAACTGGAGCTTCGTTGTGTGAGGGACGGGTCGACGGGCAGTCGGCACACCGCCGTGACCTGCGAATTCGCAGCGTCACTCGGACTTTGAAACAGCTCTGGGCTGGCACCGTCCCACGTCATGAAGCACGACTCAAGAGGATCTTTGCAGCGGCAGGATCCAACCGACTGCTTCCTCATCGAGACCTAAATGATCATGAGTGGCTGATGACAGACCGGACCGCCACTGCGGGTTCAGCCTTCATCGTCGGGTGGCTCACCGGCCGAAGAAGGCCAGTGGCAGAATAGCCGCCATGTCCAATTCCTACGCACAGCCCATTCTGCGGACGGCCGATCTCGCGGAGGCCTTGCGCATTGTCAAGCGGCTGCTCGGGATCGCCGATCTCAGTGAGCTCGAAGTCGATTTCGAAGCACAGGTGTCTTCGACGCAAACCCTTTCTGCACTGCTGGAGTTGCTGCCGGATGTCGATTGGGGGGTGCAAGGAGACGTAGACGGCTCATCCAAAAAGGGAGACAATCCGTCGGAGAACCTCCCCATCTGGCTGCGGGCCTGGGCCATGCCGCCGGGAACCGTAGAACCGTTCCTCAATGCAGTGGGCGACGGTCCGGCCACAGTTCGGTGGGACTTCTCGGGCTGGCCTGCGGCCCGAGAAGTGGGCTTGGGAGAGGGGGGTACGAGGGGTGCGTTCGTGACGCTGTGCCTGAACGTCCGTGATCTCGAACTGAAGGAGCCCTCAACCGATCACACGATTTTCGTCCACGTCAAGCAGATCGAGGCTGAACGCGCGCCATGGCTCGCGGCTCAGGTCGACCTGACGGTGATCGGCGATCTGGTAATGGCACCGTACTGAGCGCCTGCCGTGCGTACAAGTGCCCCCGCGGAGGACGAAGCTGTCGCCCTCTGCGATCGCTCCCCAAGATCTGTGCCCGAACCCCGTTCTCGTGAACAATGCCAGGTACTGGTGATCATCGAATGGGCCACCAGCAGACGCTGGCTGATCGAACTCGTTGCCGGTATCCACCATGCGAGTGCCACCGACGCCACTACAGGACTGGTGGTTCGGTCAGAGGAACGGACTACCAGTCACCAAGACCAGCGCATCTCGACGCTCCCCCACTACTGCCCCGCAGGCATTCGCTCCCCCACTACTGCCCCGCAGGCATTCTCAGTACGTAGCAGTCTCATCTGACCCGCAGGACCGAAGGTCAAACCGCCTGCCGTTGCTCGAACTCGCCGCACGCATCTGCGATGCTGCAGGTCAACGACGCGCGGTCACAGCATCAGCAGTGAGACCTCACACCAGCCCGCAGGATCGGCTGGATGCACGCGCCCATGTCGTGAACGCGCAATGGTGCCGGCCTGCGGTAATGCGCCGCGCAACCCCCCGGCCATGAAGTTTGCTCACACCCCCGACCACGCAGGCCGCCGCCTTGCGCGGTCACTGCGCGGTCACTGCGCGGGCGATTGCGCAGCCCGCCTGCACAGTCGGTTCACCGCCGAACGGCCATGCCGGTCAGGGTGCGGTGTGCTCTTCGGCGCTCACCCTCGCCGGGCGGTCCGCATCATGGCGGATCAGGATCGCGAGGAGGTCGGCGACCGTGGCCGGGGTATCCGCGGGATGACGCAGGAGTGTGTCGGGGGCGACGCGGTACACGTTCGAGCGGCCTTCCCGGACATGGGTGAGGTACCCGCCCTCTTCCAGGTCCGCGATGATCTTCTGCACGGCCCGCTCGGTGAGCCGGCAGCGGGCGGCGATGTCACGGACACGTGTGGTGTGGTCCTCGGCGATGGCGGCCAACACTCGGGAATGGTTGGTCACAAACGTCCAGCCTGCATGCGATTCCGGCGCTCGATCCATCCCCCAAGCATACGAGCAAAGGTTCACGCATATCAAAGCATGAACAGATTTTCATGTATCAGTTGACGTGTAAGCGTGTGCGGGGTAATCCTGGGAGTGCTCGATAAGACAGCCTGTGCGGGAGCTGGACATGTCCCATCACACGACGAACTCTCCGGACGAGGGGCTCTGCTGCGAATGCGGCACCGCATTCGCAGCGACACAGACGCCGACACCGGTGTCCCTGGACATCGACGCGGCTGGCGACCGACTGGTAGTCACGGTCTCCGGTGAGCTCGACCTGGACTGCACGCAGCAACTGCAGCAGACCCTGAGCCACGCACTCGACCACGCGGCCACCGGACTGGAACTGGACCTCCAGGACGTCGCCTTCTGCGACTGCTCCGCCCTCAACGTCCTGCTGCGGGTACGCCAACGCGCCGACGCGGACGCCAAGAGTCTCATCCTGCGCGCCACCAGCCCGGCCGTTCAGCGCCTGCTCGCCCTCACCGACACCCTCGCCCTCTTCGCGACGGATCCGGCCGGCCCGGACGAGCCCCCCACCGGACCCTCACAGCCGGCGCGCCCAGCCAGCGCACCACCGGACAATGCAGACAGTGGCGACCTCGCAGCGGAGAACGCGCAGCTGCACCGGGCGCTGCGCACCCGCGCCACGATCGACATGGCCAAGGGCATGCTCATGTCCTCGTTCCACCTGACCGCCCAGCAGTCCTGGAAGGTCCTGGTCACAGCATCCCAGCGCAGCAACACCAAACTGCACCTCATCGCCGACGCCCTCCTGCAGACCACCAACGGCCACACCCTGACCGAACCCCTCGCCGGCCACCTCGCCACAGCAGTCCAGACCCACAGCAACCCGGCAACCTAAAACACCGGCCGCAATCCCCCGGCACGCACCCGAAAGCCGTCCGGGGGATCGCCGGGCGCTGTCGTCCATGCGCACGTGTTTCTGCCGCCTGGGCAGCCTCTAATCTCTGGCTGCGGTCACTGCCTGGTCTTCCGGCTCCACCTCCTGTTGATCACCGGTGGCTGCACCAGCTCGCATCAGGCGGCGTCGACGCGCTCATCTCCTGCTACCCCACCACCGAGCAGAACCGCACCGCTTGACCGCGCTACCCGGGCAGGTCCGAGCGCCGCTGCGAAGGGGTCGGCCGGGAGCACACGTCCGAGCTGCGCGCACCGCAGTATCGTTGGTCATGGGTTGGTTCACTCTCACGTGCAACCGCCCGGAAGGGCGGCTCCGGCGTGTTTGCGCCGGAGCCGTTGGCCCATGCCTCGTCATAGGGTCGCGCCCGGAAGGCATAGGACACCATCCAGGTAGGCGATAGCCGTGAGTGCGCGGCGACCATGATGTGGTGGACGCGAAGGGGCGCAAGAGCGGCGTGCTCGGAGCGATCTACGTGGACACCACCACCGACGAACCGGCCGTGGCCACCGGGCGGACCGGGCTGCCGACCCGTCAGCGCCAGGTTTTCGTCCCCCTCGACGAAGCAGTCCTCGGCCAGGCTGTCAAGGTCTCCTACGCCAAGAGCCTGGCGAGAAAGGCTCCTTCGATCGGCACGGCCGACATGCTGCCCGCCGAGCAGGAGAAGGGCATCTGCCAGCACTACGGCATGACCTACCAGCCAGGCGTGAAGGGCGAACTCCAACTCGCGCGCCGCTGAGCGACAGCGCCCGTCCAGCCCAGTCCCGTCCGGTCCAGCCCGAGGAAGGCGTTCAGACGATGGTGCTGTTCCTTCTCTCGTCCTCGTCGCCGTTGTCCTGGGGATCATCGGCGTGGCAGCCGCGGGCCTGGGATATCTGCTGATCATCGGCATCGTGGTTCTCGCGGCCGACGTGGCCATCGCCTACGTTCGATGGTCCCGGCGCTCCGGTCGTCGCTTCATCCGCTGACGGCGGGCATCGGGCGAGGCCCGCCCGGCACGCCGTGGAACGCGCGCCACGGTAACCGTCCATCGGACCCCGGTCAGGGGTACCCTGAAGACACCGAGGGCACTTCGTACACCGGCTTCGATGCCCGTGCCGTCCCCGGCGATTCACAACACCGGGCCGGTTCTGATCGGCCCGGGGCAGGGTCCGCGTGATGACCGCAACCATGTTCGACAAGCCCGCGGCCGAAGACCGGACCTCCCCCTCTTCACCGCCATCTCTCCGGCTGCTTCGGAAATCGGATGATATCTCAGCAGCCTCGCGTAGGGAAAAGTCTACTTGAGTGTCATGATCTGATTGCCGCCATCGCCATACTCACCCCAAAGCACAGTATGACCGTTCACGACCCCAACCCAAACGGTCGCATTACACCCATCACTAAATTGAAGCAGCACTTTAGTCTTCTGACGCCCTTTACTGGCGACCCAATCCCCATCGCCACTTTTTTCCTCAGCACCCTCTCCTGAGCAGCTAAAATATTCCAGCTTGAGTCGAGTCGCTTTATATTTTCCATCCCGCTGCAAGTCCAGGGTGGAAGATCCCGACTTCCATACACGAACAAGCGATGTAGTCGAAACGAAGCGCCCCTCCGGATATTTCTCATAATCTGTCGATACGTAACAACCAGACACCAAAAGAATGAGAGCAGGGAGAAATACGACAAAATAGGAAATTTTGTCGCGAATATGAACTATCCGGCAGAACTGCGTCACTTGTCCTCCTGTCACCTGGAGGCTGTATTGGGCCGCCCGTCGACTCAGTCAGCCCAATACAGCCTCCACCTTGGGCTGATTCTAGTTGAAGATTACCGTTCGGAAAGTAATCGTCATGGAATGCGAGAGACCCGCATGCCCGAACGCAATTACTCCATCGTTGTCATACCTCTGCACTGCACGGTCGGCCGCCGTCCCATAGCTCGTCGCGATATGCGCGAAGGATGACATCGTCATATTGTTGCTGATCGTGATTCGAGCCTGCACCCCATATGAGTTGGCTCGGAGAATCTTATAATTCGCCGTGTATGATCCGAGCACAGCAGTGGCACTGTTTGTGTCATTTGTAAGGAGTGACCACTGGTCGGTCAGAAACTGTCTGATCTTGCCCGACGTACTCTTAGATCCGATCGAGTATGACTCAAGGGGGCCGTCCGGATGACCTTTCGACCATTCCTGCATTTCGCTGGGCAGCGGTGACGTCGCTCTTCATGACCTGCTGGGCCACTGCACTGTCATCACCATATGTGGTAGCACCGTCAAGATTGCCTTGACAGATGTCGAGGGTGCACCTCCACGCAGCCCACTTAAGTCCAATCAGCCGGAGATCGGCGCCACCACCACCTAGTACTGCGTCCTCTGGATTACAGGTAATGAGGATCTGAACCGCGGCGCACTCACGTTTTTCAGCATAGCCAGGAGCTGCTATGCCTGGTGGAATGTAGGGAAGGAATTGCTGCTGGGGCCCAATGACAGGTCCCGTTGGCACGCCGAGAGGTCCCGAGCCAGCCGTGCCTCCTGTCGAAGGGCCACCGGATCCGTAGCTGGCGCCGACTGGCACGGCCCCCGCGCTGATCGACGGCGCATGGTGGCCACGCTCCCGCGACCTGACGGCCGAACTGCCCGCGCTCACCGCGGCTTTGGACCCGCTGTGGGGGCGGATCACACACGTCACCGTGAACCCCGCGTTCTGGCCGGTCATCCCCCGGAAGGTTCCCGTCCAGGGCCACGTGGTGAAGGTCGGCTGGTTCAAGGCCGAGCAGGACCCGCACAAGCTGCTGCTCTCCTACACCACCGGCCGCTGGGACCTGCTGGTGATCCCGCCCGAGACCGACGCCGTCACGGCCGCCCGGCTGATGTCCACAGCCACGGACCCGGCGCGAAAGCTCACCGCGAGCGGCCTGATCCAAGAGGTCGAGCTCTTCCGCATCGCCGCCGAAGCCGAGGCCGAGGCCGCCGCATGGGACTCGACGCGGGAAAGGGTCTGGGACTCCGAAGGCGGACACGATGCCCGCCGCCCCTCCTCCCCTGGCCCCGCCGAGGTCGCCATCGGAAGCGTGCCAATTCCGGCGGCGGCCAGGTGACAGACATGCAGTCGTCCCAGGCCAGGCGTGGGTGAACCGGCGGCTCGACGGCTGCCTGCGTAAGAGCGTGCTCCGGACTCTGCCTGTCCGCCTCAGCGTCCTTCGCCGTCCGCCGGGGTCACTTCAAGACCTCGTCCGTCTGGCGGCCGAACAGATCCCTGATCGAGACCGGGACCGATCGAGGGCGTCCAGCCGGGCGGGCATGATGGCGCGGCGCGCGTGACGCGGCATTCGGAGCCGGTGCCCCGCCTGGGTCCGTCCGACGTGCCCGCGGGAGTAACGTGGAGGCATCGAGAGCATTTCGCACACCGGCCGCCACGCCGGTGTCGTTCTCGGCGAGTGACCACACCGGGCCGCCGCCCCAAGCGGCGGCCGGGAGACAGGTGCGCGATGTCCGCGACCACCGACCAACCCTCGCTGCGGATCGTGCCCTTCAGGGCTCCGACCGCGCGCCTCGCGCTCAAAACGGTGAGCACGTCCCGAGGACCTCTGGACGGTGCCTGGTGGCCCCGCTCCCGGGACCTGACACAGGAACTCCCCGCTCTGGCCGACGTACTGGACCCCTTGTCCGGACGGATCACCCGGATCGCCGTGAACGCGACGTACTGGCCTGCCGTCCCGCGCAGAGTGCCCGTCAACGGTCACGTGGTGAAGGTCGGTTGGTTCACGATAGATCTGGACCCCCACAAGATCCTGTTGCTGTCTCACACCACGGGCAGCTGGAATCTGTTGGTGATACCACCGGAGACCAGCGCCCCGGCAGCCGACCGCCTGATGGCCGCCGCGAGCGACAGCTCCCGCTCTCCGACGACCGCGAGCGCGCTCATGGCAGCGGAACACGCACTCCTCGGCAGCTCCATGACTGACGTGGACCAGGATTCCGAGGAATCCCGGGAGGACGGGGATGACGCTTCCTCCCACCGGGCAGCTGCCGCCCGGCCGGGAGGAGCATCCCGGGCAGGCCGTCGTCGAACCCGCGTCGTCGGCAGTCGCCGAGGCCAGAGGTCGTCAAAACCACTCCCCAGGGGCTCCCGCACACGGACGGCCACGCAGCCCCATTCCGCCGGCACCGACTTCCGTGCTGGTCCTGCACTCGCCGATCCATGGCAACGGACGCTGAAAGACCCGCCATCATGGCAACACTGCACGAGCGGAAGACCTACCGCCAAGCGATCATGAAAATGCTGTACGACGCCACGGAAGGCAACCGTCTCCTCGGCGTCACCGGGGCGAGGCTGCGTGACGGTCTCCAGGTCCCTGAGCAGGATCTGGCGGCGGCCTGCGCATATCTGGTGGGCGAGGAGCTGATCACCGTCGACTGGGCGCAGGGAAACACACCCGCGATGGTGATGTTGACGCATCGGGGAATCCGGCTCATGGAGGCCAAGGAGGAGGAACGCGGCTGACGCGACCCGGTGCACTCTCACGTGCAGCGACCCGGAGGCAGCGGCCCGGCGCAAGCGCGCGATCTACGTCGCCTTCGCCGCCGACGAGCCCGCTTGGCCGCCGCTCGAGCCAGGCCGCTCTCGCGGGGTTCGGACGACTCGTGGCGGCCGAAGTGGGACGTTGCCGTGGGCGTCGGTGGTGTCTCTACTCCATTGCCGGGTGGCCAGCGGCCGTGCTCAGCCGCCCACGTCGTAGTCGTGTCGGTCTGCCACCCGGTGTAGCGCACGTTCGTGGAAACTCGCCGTCGCGGTGGAGATGCTCTGCTGTGGCCGTCCGGCCGGGCGCCTGCCATGCGCGCACTGACCGCCTACGGCCACCAGAACCACCACTACGCGAAGATCAACAGTCACCCTGTGTACGCGACCGCATGAAGTGGACCAGAGCCGGTTCTCGTGAACCAGGCCAGGTCACGGCTGCTGCTTTGTGCGGCCGGCTGAGGCTTGCTGGGCGTCCGCGCCGGAGCTGACGTGTCGTTGGGTCTCCTGGGGGCCGTGCCAGTCCAGGCACATCACGGTGGCATCGTCTTCGAGCCGGCCGCCGGCAGCGTCCCGGACCGCGGACGTCAGCATCAGCGCGGCCTCCCGCGGGTGTAGGCCGCGGGTGCGCTCCATCAGGGCGGGCAGGTCGACCTTCTCCCCGTGACGTTCGACCATGCCGTCGGTGAACATGAGTAGACGGTCGCCACGGCGCAGATCGAGGTCTTGTACGCGGTAGGGGAGGGTCACGAACTCGGACAGCCCGAAGGGATGGTCCACCTCGCAGGTGATCACCTCCACAGCGCCCTCGCGCATGCGCAGTGGCCATGGGTGTCCGGCGTTGAGGAACTGAGCCTGTCCGGTGTGGAGATCGATGCGCAGCAGCTGTCCCGTGGCGTGCCCGTGGCCGTGCTCGACGAGTGCCACGTCGGCCCGGTGGGCCTGTTCGGCCAGGCCGGCTCCTGCGCGGCGGGCGCCACGCAGGGCGCTCACCAGGACCGTAGCGGCCAGGGCGGCATCGATGTCGTGGCCCATGGGATCGGTCACCGACACGTGCAGTGTGTCCCACTCCAGGGTGTAGTCGAAAGTGTCACCGCTGAGGTCTTCGGAGGGCTCCAGGCTCCCGCACAGCGTGAACTGCGCGGCCTCGCACGACAGTGAAGGTGGGAGCAGCTGGTACTGGATCTCCGCTGCCAGGGTGGGTGGCCTGGAGCGTTTGCCCCAGGTGTAGAAGTCGGTGAAACGCCCGTTTGCGATCACGATGTAGGCCAGGACATGAGCGGCTTCCCCGACCTCATCAATGACGTCCTCGCCGGGGTCGTCCGGCAGGAGCAGTTCCAGCAGCCCGATCGCATCCCCCCGATTGGTGACCGGTACGATCACCCGCTGCCCCTGGCTGGTCGCCTCCTGATACAGCCGCTGTGTACGGATCACCTCCTCATAGACACTGCCGAACAAGGGGATCCGCTCCGCCTCACGCCCATCTTCCGCAGGGGCGGTGGACAGGCGGGCGACGGCCTTCCCCGTCAGGTCCACGATGAGGAAAGTGACCTTCGTGGCCTCGAAACGCCGCCGCAGGTCCTCCGCAATCACGTCGACCGCATCCACCGGCGCCGCCGTCTCCGCTGCGGTCAGCAACCGGGGAAGTGCGCTCTGCCCACCACTCACGACCGCAGTCCTTTCCGCCCGTCCCGCCTACCAGCCTGGGAGTCACCACGGCGAGCGTAAACACATGAAAGTCACAATAAGCGAAAATAGCTATATTATGCGCTTACAGCTAGGTGTTTGTTCCTTTATGTCTATTCATGGACGCGCCCGTCGACCGTTCCGGTCGCGAACCCGACGCAAGGCCGGCAGTCGCATTCTTCTTCGCCGCCCCTGGGGATCTGTCTGATTCCAGAATGCGGTCGAGTGTCTGGCGCCCCATCCTGCTCATCGTCGGATTGCTCTTGACGTAGTACCAGACAGTGCCCATCGCCTGTGCGAAGGCCCACGCTTTGCCGCGCTCCCACTCGAGTTCGTCGCAGCCCAGTGTCCGGCGGAGCACTTCCCGCGGACTCCGTTGCAGCAGATGCCAGGCACTCACCAGATCCAGCGCCGGGTCGGCCGGTCCGAAGCCGCCGCCATCGAGTACGCCGCTGAGCCGGCCGCCCGCGACCAGCACGTTGCCTGGGATCAGGTCACTATGGCTCATCACGTCGGCAGCCGTGCGTGGCAGCTCCCGCAGGCGGCTCCACACCTGGCGCAGCCGGGGCACGTCGAGAAGCCCGTCGCTCTGTGCGAAGCACTTCTCCATCCATTCGTCCTGGTGGGTGAGAACGCCGCCACGGCCCTCGCCATTGAAGAGGCGCCCGCGTGTATCGGCCTCTCGGAGGGCGGCGATCAATGTTGCGAGGTCCTGCGCGAAGGCAGCGGACCCGCTCGGGTCGGCTTCCGAGGCGACTGTTCCCGGCAGCCACGTCTGGACCGACCACGGCATGGGGTAGCCCGCTCCGGGGTCTCCCAAGGCGACGGGTTGCGGGGCAGGGAAAGGAGACACCTGCGCCAGCTCCGCGCCCGCTCGGGCTTCCTGGTTCAGGACCGCGAGCGTCTCCGCGGCATCGGTCAGACGCAGTGGGAACCGTGCTGAGAGGTCGTTCCCTATGCGGAAGATGGCGTTGACCGTCCCCGTCGACTGCAGGGGTCGGATCTCCTTGCCGCTCCACTGAGGGAACTGTTTCCGGATCAAGGTCGCGACTGTTTCGGTGGTCACGTCTACTTGATCATGATGCATGATCATCTCTCGCACGCTCTTTCACTCATACTGCGCCTGAACGCAGACCGGCCAACCGCTCGCCATCCCTGAGCGGCTGGATCAAGACATTCCTCCACCCAGCGGAGAGCACGGCGCTATCAAGGCAGTCGCGGCCGCCAGCTATGGCTACCCGTCGGTGATTCACCCGACCAGGTTCCGCTCCCACGCCCAGGCGGCGATCTCCACGCGGTTCCGGGCGGCGAGTTTCGTCTGGATGTGGCTGAGGTGGGTCTTCACCGTGCCGACGGTGATGAACAGCTGTTCCGAGATCTCGGCGTTCGTCCGGCCGCGGGCGACCAGACGCACCACGTCGGTCTCGCGTGGAGACAGGACCTCGGTGTCACCCAGGGGGGCCGGGACGGTCAGCCTCTCCAGGAGTCGCACGGTGATCGACGGGCTGATCAGGGCTTCGCCGGAGTCCGCCGCACGGATGGCTTCGACCAGCAGGGCGGGACCGGAGTCTTTCAACAGGAAACCGCAGGCTCCGTTGCGCAGGGCGGTGTGGACGTACTCGTCCTGGTCGAAGGTGGTGGCGATGACGACCTTCACCGGATCGGAGACGTCCGGCCCGGCGAGGAGGCGCAGTGCCTCCAGACCGTCCATGTGCGGCATGCGGATGTCCATCAGCGCCACGTCCGGGCGCAGTCGCCGTGCCATCTCCACCGCCTGGACGCCGTCGGACGCCTCACCCACCAGTTCCATGTCCGGCTGGGCTTTGATGATCATGCCGAATCCGGCCCGGACCATCGACTGGTCGTCGGCGACGAGTACCCGGATCGTCATTCCCCGCTCCCGCTCTTCATGTCTGTCCCGACAGTCAAGGGCAGCGCCGCCTCGACAACCCAGCCTCCGTCGATCCCCGGCTCCGTGCGCAGCCGGCCACCGATCGCCCCCACGCGTTCGTCCAGTCCGACCAGCCCGAACCCCGACCGGTCGAAGGGCTTGCCCGAACGCTGAGCGGGCACCTGCGGGCCGTCGTTGACCACCCGTACGAACAGCCACCGGGGAGTGCGTTCGATGCTGACCTCCACCTCGCTCGCGGCCCCCGCGTGCTTCCTGACATTGGTGAGCGCTTCCATCACGACGCGGTAGGCGGAGGTCGTCACCTCCAACGGGAGGTCGTCGCCCGCGTCGTCGCCCGACAGCCGGGCCACCGGGCCGCCGCCCGCCGCGAACTCGTCGACCAGCCGTGCCAGGTCACCGAGGCCGCCTGCCGGGTGGAGCGCGACCCGGTCATCCTCCTGGCGCAGTACGCCGACCATCCGCCGCATCGCGGACATGGTCTTGGTACCGGCCTCCTCGATCTCCTGGAGCGCGTCGACCGCCATCCCTGGCGCGGTTCCGGCGACATAGCGCGCCCCTTGCGCCTGGACGACGATGCCGGTCACGTGGTGAGCGACGAAGTCGTGCAGGTCCCTGGCGAACTCCGTGCGCTGCTCGGCCCGTACTGCCGCGAGCTGCTGTTCACGGGCGGTCATCTGGAAGCGCAGATACAGGCCGGTGACCACCGCCGCGGCGGCCAGCAGTCCCTGCAGGAATCCGAAGACCATGGCGACGTCCCAGGACAGGCCCCGTACAGGCTGGACACACAGCGCCACGCAGAGGCCTGCCGCCGAGACAGGCATGAGCCGACCCTGGGCCCGACGCACCACGGTGATCAGCATCAGCAGCAGCCCGAAGGTCTCCGCCCACCCCCAGGGACCGTAGTCGTGCCTCAGGGCGAGCAGTGCCGTACCGGCGAGGGAGCAGACCGCCAGGGCGAGGCCGGCCATCGGCAGCCGCTTCCCGTAGCGCTGCTCCCCCAGCCACAGCAGGCCGGTGACCAGGGCGAGGCCCACGTGCACGGTCCATCCCCAGCCCGAGGTCCGGTCATGGGCGACGAGAACGAGGGTGAGGGCGGTGTCGGTGAGGGCCAGGACTGCCATGACGGCCACTGCGGCCGCCCGGCCGGCCTGCGCCCAGCGACGTGCTTGTTGCGCGTTCAACACACGAAAACGATAGCCGTCCGTCCTCCAGAGCGGATCTGCCGAAAGTCGGATGGCCCGGCAGGCACGTCCCCCGAAGACCTGTCCTGCGACAGATGTGCAGGTCGAGGCCGCGCCGCGAAGCTGATCTCACCCACTACGACGGCACGGACGGTGCTCACCGACTCCGGCACGGGCACGCAACACCCGGCTCGCCACTGTTCGCGGTCACGCACCAACCGACACAGGCATCCTCAGGAGTAGGAAACGATGTTCAGTCCCCCTGTATCCCCTGCCAACGCCCTGCATCACGGTCATCACGTCGGCCACCCGATGGCCGGTGCGGCCGCCGCGGTCGACCTGGTCAAGGTGTACGGCAAGGGGGACACGGAAGTGAGAGCCCTCGACGGGGTGAGCGTCGAGTTCGCACGCGCCCGGTTCACCGCCATCATGGGCCCCTCGGGATCCGGGAAGTCCACCCTCATGCACTGTCTGGCCGGGCTCGACCAGGCCACCTCCGGGCAGGCCCTGCTCGCGGGCACCGACCTCACGACGCAGAGCGACCGGGTGCTCACCCAGGTGCGTCGCGAGCGCATCGGGTTCGTCTTCCAGGCGTTCAACCTGCTCCCGCACCTCACCGCCCGGCAGAACATCACCCTGCCCCTCGACCTGTCCGGCCGCCGGCCCGAGCCCCAGCTGTTCCAGCGCCTGGTCACCGCCCTCGGCATCGCCGACCGGCTCGAACACCGGCCCAGCGAGCTGTCCGGCGGGCAGCAGCAGAGGGTGGCCGTCGCCCGTGCCATGGTGTCGCGGCCGGAGGTCGTCTTCGCCGACGAACCGACCGGCAACCTCGACTCCCGCGCGGGGGCGGAGGTACTGGCCATGCTGCGGGCCTCGGTGCGCGAATTCGGCCAGACCGTCGTCATGGTCACCCACGATCCCGGCGCCGCCGCCTACGCCGACCGCGTGGTACTGCTCGCCGACGGACGGGTCGCCGGCGAGATCGAGCGCCCCGACCACGCCTCGGTGACCGAGGCCCTGCGCCGGCTGGCGGTCGGCCGATGAGCCTGCTGCGCACCCAGATCGCCGGCGCCCTGCACCGGCCCGCACGACTCCTGCTGACCGGGCTGGCCGTCGCCGTGGCCGCGTTCGTGGTCTTCGCCACCGTCCTCGCCCAGCAGGCACTCGAACGAACCGTCCTGGACAACCTGCACGGCACTCCAGCGGCGGCCGACATCGTCATCCACTCCGATCCGGAGGTCTCGGTGCAGGCCGCCGCGCTCCCCGAGGTGCGCCGCGTGCCGGGAGTGGCCGAAGCTCAGGCACGCACGACCGCCTACCTCAAGCTGCGCCGCCCCGCGGGCATCAGCCTGGCGATGAGCGCCGACCCCGGCAAGGGCGAACTCGCTCTGGTCCACGTGGTCAAGGGCAGCTACCCGCACGCGCCCGGCGAGATGGCCCTCACCGAACGCTCCGCGAACCGGCTCGGCGTCGGCATCGGCGACACGGTCTCCGTGCTGTCCGGTCCGCAGCAGGACCGGCCGGTCGCTCTGAAGATCACCGGATTCGCCGTGGCGCCCGACGCAGCGGGAGGGGTGGACGGAGAGCAGGCGTACGCTCCCGACACCACCGTGTTCCGGGTCGGTGGACCGGATGTTTCCGTCAGCCAGATCGATGTGCGCCTCACGCCCGGCGCCGACGCGCAGCAGACCCTGACCGCCCTGGAGACGGCGGCGGGTCCGGACGCGAGGACCAAGGCACATGTGTTCTCCGGAGACCGGACTCGCGCCCAGGAGAGGCAGAAGGTCACCGGCCAGTACGACGCCCTCTTCACGATCGTCTCGGTGTTCGAGACGGTCGCGGTGATCGCGGCGGCGCTGGTGGCGACCTCCACGTTCCGGATCGTCTTCGCCCAGCGGATGCGGCAGCTCGCCCTGCTGCGCGCGGTGGGTGCCGACCGCAAACCGCTGGTGCGTGCGCTGGCCGCGGAGGGGGCCCTGACCGGGGCCGTCGCCGGTGCCTGCGGAGTGACTTTCGCCGCGGTCGTGGGCAATGGCCTGCCCGTCGTGCTCGGCTTCTTCGGCACCCATGTGTCCATGCCTGGCCTGCCGCTCGGCCCGGCTCTCGCCGTGGTACTCGGCGCGGTGGCGATGACCGTGATCGCGGTGCTCTCGCCTGCAGCGAGCGCGGCCCGCGTCTCCCCGCTGGAAGCCCTCCGCAGCGCTTCCACCTCCGCCGGACAGCAAGGTATCGGTCGCGCCCGCGCCCTGTGGGGTGGCCTCCTGGTGGCAGTCTCACTGCTGCTCGCGGCGATCGCCACGGCCAAGCTTCCCAAGGCCGGCCAAGAGGACATTCCGAAGAGCGTCCTGTTCCTGATCGTGTTCTCCGGAGGACTTGCGTACTTCGCGCTGGTCGCGCTCGGTCCCGTACTCGTCCGCCCGATCCTGCGGGTGGTGGGATGGCCGCTTCGGATGTCCGGGCCCCTCGGCCGGCTGGCCGTCGGCGGCGTCGGCGGGGCAACCCGGCGGGCCGCCGCGGTGAGCGTCGTCGTCGGACTCGGCGTCACCATGATCGGAGTGGTGCTGGTGGGCGCCACCTACGAGCAAAAAACGGTCGACCGCATGGTCACCGCACTCGCGCCCAGCGACTTCTGGCTCAACTCCTCCGAGGGCAAGCCCCTGCCAGAGGCCATGGTGAGGAACGCGGGCCGGGCGAAAACCCTGACCCGTGTGCTGCCCGAGCGCACCGCGGCGGTGGGAATCGGCACCCGGCCCCAGGAGAACACGGCCGTTGACCTCGATCTGCGCAAGCTGCCGACCTGGCACCAGTTGCGGACCACGAGCGGCTCCGTGCAGGACATCGCCCCGGGCGGCGTCGCGCTGCTCCAGGGCACCGCACACCGCGCACGAACGGCGGTCGGCGACACGATCACCCTGACCTACGGCACACACTCGGCCAAGGTCAAGGTGGTGGCAATCCTCGACGCGGCGCCGCTCGGCGCCGACATCCTCACCACCCCTGCCGACCTGAACCGGCTCGGCGTGCCCGCCGGTCCCACCGGACTGCTCGCCGACGCGGCGGCCGCCGGCGAACAGGGCCGCAACAACGCCGTCCGGACGCTCAGCGCCGTCATCGGCACGAAGGACCAGGCCTATCTCACGGTCCTCGCCGACCAGCGCGACAGTCTCCTCTCAGGGCTCGCCTACACCGTGGGCGGATCCCTCGCCCTCACCGGCCTCACCGTGGTGATCGCGATCACCGGCGTCGGCGCCACCACCGCCCTGTCCGTCGTCGAACGCGTCCGCGAAGCGGGCCTGCTTCGGGCGGTGGGACTCACCCGACGGGGCCTCAGCGGCGCGATGACCCTGGAAGCCGCCCTCTACGGCGCCATCGGCGCCACCATGGGCCTCCTGCTCGCCGTCCCCTACTCCTGGCTGATTCTCAAAGCGCTCGGCGCCAGCGGTCCGGTCGAGTTCCCCGTCATCCAACTCCTCGGCCTCGTCATGGCCCTGACCGCCCTCACCGCCCTGGCCGGCGCCCTGCCGGCGCGCCGTGCCGCGCGGGTAAGTCCCGTGGCGGCCCTGGCGGTCGACGGCTGAACACGGGCGACGCCCCTCCACCCCGTGCGCCGCAACCTTCACAGCAGGTTGCGGCGCACCGTTCGTCTCCCCGCCCGCCACCGACGTACAGGGCCCGCGGACGCCGCCGACGACGCGGGTAGTCAAGAACAAGCGGCCCAGCCAGGCTGGGCACAGCACGGCGCCCCATGGGCCGACCGCCGACGCGGCAGGCCGGCCCTGCTCCGCGTAGCGGCAGCACGCAATTGCGCGGCACGCATACGGCGGCGGCGCGCCTGGGGCCTCGCAGTTCCAGGCGCGCCGCCGTGAGCGGGATACCAGTGCAACTGTGGTCAGCAGCCGAACCGCCCTGCGGTGTGCAGGTCAGCGGCGGCCGCCGTGGCGGTGGTAACCCCAGGACTCGTCGTCGACGAAACGGGCCGCGGTCGCCGCGCAGGGTCGCGGTGCCGTAGTCGTGGCGGCCCACCGACCACGCATTCTTGAGCCGGTGACCCGCTCGTGTCGCGGTCGCTGACAGACATCAGGCCGGCTACTGCGCTCCACCCCGCCCCGATCACCTTGGGCAGTGGGTGGCGGCGCATCAACGGGCGTACAAGCCCGTACAGATGACTGCCAGCACCCACAGCGACTGAAGCGTCGGAGGGCGCTGCGGGCGATCGACCCGGACCGGAACCCGGCCTGAAGGGCGGACTGACAGCGCCACTACGCCGCCGTAGGCGTACTGCTGGTTGCCGAAGCCGGGCCGGCCGAACTCCGGCCCAGGGGCACGGTTCGCGGTGCACGGCACGGACGTCGTACGGTGGCTCGCCCGTCAACTCCGTTATACGCGGTTTGAGTCGGGTTGATGTGTGGGTCTTGACCGTCTTCGATCACGCCCGGGCCGTGGTCCTCCGCCTGAGGTGTTCGCAAGCGGACTCGCCGCCGAAGCAGCCGTGGAGGCAGCCGGTGCCCTCAGGGGTCCCAGGCGAGAGTCTGCAATGTGCCTACCTCCCCTCCCGCCTGAGTGCCGACTACGTGGTGTGTACTTCTTTCGGAGCGGTCCCGTCCAAGGCGTGAACCGGTCCAGCACGGGGCCCCACACCCGTCGCGCAGCGGGCGCTGCGAGCGTCCCTGGGTTGTTCTCGTGCAGGCGAATTGACGAGTCGCCAGTGCGGACCGCCGTTCCAGTGAAGCGTGCGGCAGACACTGCGGCTGATCGGCAAGGCCGAGCACGGCATCCGCACCAGCACCATCGACTTGGGGCTCTCGGGCCGCGGACTGATCGGCACGGCCCGCCTGGCGCGAGCGCATCCGCTGGCTGCCAGAGCTCTGGCGGCTGCTGCCAGCATCTACGCCTTACGACAACCGCAGCCGACTCCCGGAAACTCGCGCGACGCTCTCCCAGTTCGGCACGCCGTCCTGTTCCAGCTGTTCGAAGCGCTCACCCAGCACGAGCTGCACGAACGCGCCTGGAAAGCGCCGAACGCGGCACCGCGGACGCGGACCTGCCGGTCCAAATTGTGTACCTGCTGGCCAGAGCACCCGAACCGATGACCCGCACCGACATCCTGTCCGCCCTCCCCCACGCCGGTGGACGAACCGCGCGCCACCAGCAGAGGAACGGACTCGGACGCCTCCCGTACCGCTTCCCCGCCATTCACGAGGCAGCAGGCGGCACCACGCGGTAAATGTCAACTCGGCTCTCGCTGCCGACTCTTGACCCTCACGTGACGTCAGGCTGCATAGTCGGGGCTGTGGAAGATCACTGGACCGTGGGACGCGTGGCCGAGCTGGCCGGCGTAACCGTCCGCACGCTGCATCACTATGACGAGATCGGGCTCGTGCGTCCTTCGGCTCGGACCGCGGCCGGGTATCGGGCCTACTCGGCGGGCGACGTGGAGCGGCTACGGGAGGTGCTGGCCTACCGGCGCCTGGGCTTCGGCCTGCGAGCGGTTGCAGAACTGGTCGACGACTCCTCGACCGACGCGGTCGCACACCTGCGCCAGCTGCGCGGCCTGCTGCTGGAGCGGCGTGATCGCACTGACGCCATGGTGGCGGCCATCGACAGGGAATTAAAGGCACGGGCGCAGGGATTGATGGTGACACCGACGAAGCAGCTGGAGATCCTCGGTGCGCGGCTGTATGACACGATCGGCGGCGCGTACACCGCGACACGGCGTACCGAGCCCCGGATCGCCGCGCAGATCCTGGACGCGCTCGGGGACGCACAGACGGTGCTGAATGTCGGGGCCGGCACCGGTTCCTACGAGCCTGCTGAACGCGACGTGACCGCGGTGGAGCCGTCGGCGGTCATGCGCGGGCAACGGCCTGCCGGCTCGGCGCCGTGCCTGGCAGCCGCCGCAGAGAGGCTGCCGTTCGAGGACCACTCCTTCGACGCCGCGATGGCCGTCTCCACCGTTCACCACTGGGGGGATCCGATGGCGGGGCTGCGCGAGATGCGGCGCGTGGCCCGCCGCGTCGTGGTGCTCACGTTCGACACCGACGAGAGCGGATGGCAGGACCGGTTCTGGCTCACCCGCGACTACCTGCCCGAATTCGCCGCCGTCCTCGCAGAATTTCCCTCGCTTGCCGCGATGGCCGACGCGATCGGCGCCCGCGCTGAGCCGGTACCCATCCCGTGGGACTGCGCTGACGGCCTGTTCGAGGCGTACTGGCGTCGCCCCGGGGCGTATCTGGAGGATCACGTGCGTCGTGCGATGTCGGTGTGGACGAGGGTCGGGCCGGAAGCCGAGCAGCGGGCGGTGCAAAGCCTCAGCGACGACCTCGACTCCGGCCGGTGGACCGAGCGCAACAGCGACCTCGCAGACCTCGAAGCAGCAGATCTCGGCCTCCGCCTGCTCATCACTTGATGCGAGCACGTTGACGGCCCGGGAGGGCGCGCCTCTGCGCGACAGATCCAGTCGTCGAGCGCCAAGGAAGCCGCCTGTCAGTTCCCCTCTCCCGTCCGATGCGGTGGGGACACTCGCTGCTGATGCCGACGCACGGGTCGTCGCAGAGCTGGCGTTGTGGACTACGCCTTCAGTCGCTGCCCGGCTCACCGGGCATCCGCAGGCCGGGGGGCGGGGCAGCTCCGGCACTGGCAGTTGCAACCGAGCGCTGATCGGTTCCGGCACTCAGGAAGGGGCGAGCGCGACGCCTCTTGGGAGTGGCGGGGTCTCCCCTGCCGCGAGGACCCGCTCAAGGTCTTCACACCTTCTTGGCCTGAGCGCAACGCGTTCACGTGCATCGACCACGTAACGTCGTTGTGTCGTCAAACAAATCCCCCGTGACGTCTGTCGCCACGGGGCTCCTTCGTCATGGGCCGGCGGCCCGCACGGCAACGTGGCCGGTGTGGGCTCCTCACGCCCCACCCAGCGACGACGGCCCTCCGAAGCCAGTAACGCCGCCTGGTCGCACGCATGGGAGCAGGTTCTGCATGGACGACCGGTCGGATACTGCGGCCGGCGCTCAAGGCCCCGGCATGCGTGGTCCCTGGTGGCCACCTGGTCAGCGGAGTGCTCGACGACTTCCACCTCTGAGCTCCCGTAAAGGATCAGCACCTTGCACAAGAGGAAGACGCGGCGGCAGCGTGTGACGCTCGCCATCGCGATCGGTGCCGTGGCCGCAGGCGGCCTCGCCGTCCTGCCGATCACCGCGCTGGCCGACACGACGAGCGGCACCGCAGGCACCGCGAGCAGCGCCCGGCAGCAGGACTTCGCCTCGGCCGCGGCGGAGTACCACGTCCCGTCGAGCGTCCTGCTCGGCCTGGCGTACCAGGAGTCGGCCTGGGAGTCGCACGGCGCGCAGGCCAGCGCCGACGGCGGCTACGGGCCCATGCACCTCACCGACGTGACCCCGGACATGATGGCTTCCGGCGGCGCGGGTGCCGTCGGCCGCGGCGATCTGAAGTCGATGGCCGCGAACCCGGCGCTGCACACCCTGCAGGCCGCCGCGAAGCTGACCGGCCTGTCCGAGGACGCGCTGCGCAAGGACCCCGCGGCGAACATCCGCGGCGGCGCGGCCCTGCTGGCCTCGTACCAGAAGCAGGTGGCCGGCACCGTGCCGTCGGACGCGGCCCAGTGGTACGGCGCGGTCGCCCGCTACAGCCAGTCGACGCAGAAGCAGGCTGCGGCCGGCTTCGCCGACCGCGTCTACGCCACCATCCGCGGCGGCGCCGGCGTCACCACCAAGGACGGCCAGCGGGTCCGGCTCGACGCCACCCCCTCGGTCAGCCCCGCCACCACCCAGGTGGAGCGGCTGCACCTGAAGGCCGCCGCGGACACCGACACCGAGTGCCCGCCGGCCGTGCCGTGCACCTTCGTGCCCGGCTCCCCGGCCGGCACGCAGGTGTCGAACCGCCCCGCCAACGGCATCAAGATCGACACCATCGTCATCCACGACCTGGAGGGCACGTACGACTCCAGCGTGGCCGCTCTCGCCAACCCGACGAACAGCGTGTCGACCCAGTACGTCATGCGGTCCTCGGACGGCGCCGTGACGCAGATGGTGGCCACGAAGGACATCGCGTTCCACGCGGGCAACTACTCCTCGAACCTGCACTCGATCGGCATCGAGCACGAGGGCTACGCCGCGCACGGCGCCACCTGGTACACCGAGGCCCAGTACGAGTCCACGGCCCACCTCGTGCAGTACCTGGCCCACCGGTTCGGCATACCACTGGACCGCCAGCACATCCTGGGTCACGACGACGTCGCCGGGCCGAGCCTGAGCGGTGTCCGCGCGCAGCACTGGGACCCGGGACCGAGCTGGGACTGGGACCACTTCATGCGCCTGCTCGGCGCGCCGCTCAGCGGCCTGCGCGGCACCGCGCCCGTGGGCTCGGTCGTGACCATCGACCCCGTCTTCGACACCAACCTGCAGACCGTCCAGGTGTGCCCGATCGACGACCCGACCGGTGCGACGACCGCGTGCACGGACCGGCAGCAAGCGTCCAACTTCGTCTTCCTGCGCACCGCGCCCGACGCGTCCGCCCCGCTCTTCGGGGACCAGGCGATCCACGGCACGGCCGCAGGCACGGACAAGATCAGCGACTGGGGCAGCACCGCGCAGAGCGGCCAGCAGTTCGTCGTCGCCGACCAGCAGGACGACTGGACGGCGATCTGGTTCAGCGGCGCGAAGGTGTGGTTCCACAACCCGAACGGCCAGAACACCAAGCAGGCCTACGGCGTGAAGACCATCTCCGCCGCGGGCAGCACCCCGGTGGCCATCTACGGGTCGAGCTACCCGGACGCCTCGGAGTACCCGGCCGGCCTGGGCGCCTCGACGCAGGCCCCGATCAGCGGGTACAGCCTCCCCGCCGGCCAGGCATACGTCGCCACCCGGCCGCCGAACGCGACGGTGGACTACTTCAAGTCCAGCGGGACGGTCGTCACCGGCGCGAAGACGCAGTACACGATCCAGTACAACCACCGAGTGGCGCTGGTGTACTCGGGCGACGTCACGGCGACTCCCGTCACCAAGCACTGGGAAGACAGCGGCGCGAAGCACTGACGCGCAGGCACGCAGGCGGCCGTGAGCGCGAATTGTCGCCAGGTGGCCCGGCCAGGGCGCTGAACCCGGGCCGGGCCACCGGCATGTACAGGGCGCGGCGGGTCGGATGCGGCTGGACGCTGCCGGCCCGGATGGTGCCACGCGGAACGGGCCTCCAACGCGCGACGTGCGGCCCGGTGACCGGCTCTGTACGACTGCGCACGGCCCCCTAATCGGCGCCGCCACGACTGCGGGCCCGTAGCGACGTGCGCGGGAAGGCTCCCGTCCCGTCCGCCAAGGCCCCAGGCAGAGCCGAGCAGAAGCAGCCCCTGACATCCAGGTCGTTTCCATCTGGTCTGAACGCCGGGAACCACGCCCGCTCCACGGTGTGTGGGTCGACGGCGGACGGGACGGAAGCCGGGTATAGGTGTGTGGTTGAAGTGGTCAGGCGAGCGTCGACCGGATCCGGTCGACGGCACGCAGAACCTCGCCTCTGTTCTTTGCGCTCTTGATCCAGGTTGGTAGCCGCGCGACGACTGTCATCTTCTTGACCTGCGCATTCCATGGGGCTCTTTCACGCAACGGTGCCTGCACGAACTGCCGGAGCAGCTCCAGGTGCTCTGGGTTGTAGGCCCACAACCAGCCGTGTCGTGTCTCCGCCTGCAACCACAACGGCAGATTGAAGTAGGGATCTGTGGCTTCACCACGCCCCCGGAAGAGTCGAAACTCTCCACCGGCCTCATCCCGATTCAGACCGCACATCCGACAGACGAGACGGCGGCGCGCGAATACCGAGGAGACCGAGCCATCGGCCGTAGGCACCGCCAGGGCAACGTGCGCAATCCCAGCGCACTTCGGACAGCACACGAGCACATGATCGATGAAGTGGTACTTCGCGTGTCGACCGCCCCGGAACCGCTGCGGCGCGAGCATGACGCCAGTATGCGACCCCTCCACCTCTCCATGTTCGGAATAACCTTGCCCTTCCCGTGCCTGATCAGGCAGGGAACTGGCTGGCAGCGAAGGCCGAACTGTCAAGGGCGCCTGGGCCGTCTGACGCCACCGGCTGACACCAACAACGGACTACGGCGCCGATCAACGCCGAACCGCAACGGCAGCCGGACCAGGCTTCAGCGGATGCCTATCGTGGTCGAGATGGCGCCTCGATCGTCCTGATAAGGATGAGGCCAGACTTCAAAGCGGATTCCTAGACCGTCGCCCGCCGGACCTGGTAGTTCCAGTGTGTGAGCGACCGGACGACGGTCTCGGCGCCAATGGGGTTGGCGCTGTGCACGTAGACCGTGCCGATCCGGAAAGGCCGCCCGTTGAAAGCTGCTTCTTCCAGGAGGGTCACCACGGGCAAGATGCTGTCGTCACCGCCGAGGTCGTGGTCGAGCCAGAGTTCATCGATGAAGCTGTCGCGGTGCTCTTGCAGGAGCTTGACACCTTCGCCGCTGCTGCGCGCGATCCGCGTGGTCCAAGGCAGTGGCCGGAGATCGTCTATGCCAAGGATGACCGGCGACGGTACGGGCGACTCTTCTTTCATTCGACCATCATCACCGCACGGCCGCCGCTGTGCCCCCTCCTCAGCAGCCTTCGTGATCATGGCCACGGCTCGTGCCACAAGCGTGCCAGATCCAGCGGGGAGCCACGGGGAACGACAGTGGCCGACAGGTGGCTGATCCCGCGACTACCGACGTAAGCGCTTCGCAGGTCAGACCAGCAATTGCCCCACCTCGCTCCTAGAGCGGGGCTTCCCGGGATCACCGTCCGCAGGCTGGCCGGCAGGTCCACCCGCTCGCGCCGCACCCCCGGGTTGGAGGAGTCGACGCAGCCAGCAGTAAGCCCTAGCCTCACGCCATGACTGACGCAGTCGAGGCTGAGGATGCCGTCAAGAATCGCTGCCTGAGAGCAGCCCGCATGCTTGCCCCATGCGTGAACTACTTCGTCGAACGAGTCTCGTTCGGGGCCGTGGACGACAGTGATTGTGTGGATGTCTTCCTCAGGGAGGGGCCGCACAAGCCAGACGTCATGATCTCGCTTACCTATCTGCACCACGTCGAGACGGGAGATTCGATCGCGGTTCAAGGCTCCTTCGTCGACAAGATCTTGGTGGATTACCTTCCGCGGCTGCCACACCCATGGCCTGACGATGCCATTGGCCTGATCGACCGCTCTGCCGATCTCCCCGAGTTGGTACGGCTCCGGATCGCAGGGCCTTCGGAGGTCGATGTCGTCGCATCCTGCCTCACCGTCTACACCGCGATGAGCGACGACGAAGCAAGCTTGCCGCTACATGAATGAGCAGGGCACAGGCGGTTGCTGTACCGCAGCGAAGTACAGCAACCACAGCAACCGACCCCAACCATCAGTACCCCGCAAAGGTCGTGGAGGGGCTGATACGAGCGTCAGCGACTGATCTCTATAGAGCTACGGATCAGAAGGGGGCCGTGTCCGATGCGTGCCCGAGGGGACGGTAAACCATGGTCAACAGCGGGCGCCAAGCCGAGCTCAGCGGTTCGCCCTGGCACTCGTTGATTCGGGTCATAACACAACCGAGACCATAAGGCCCGGTGATTCCCAAGCTCAGGTTTCGGGGAGAATTTCTTGGCCGCCACCGATGTGCCGCGCCGCACTACCCTCATGACCTGTGCTGACGTGTAGTGCGGCAGGATGTCTCACCATGAGCGATGCTCCCATTCCCCCCGTGAGCGATCCTGCCGCCGAGTTCCTGGAGCAAGGGCAACAAGCCGCTGCAAGGGGAGATTGGAAAGCGGCTGTCACCGCCTGGATCGCTGGTTCGAATGCTGGCAGCTTGGAATCGGCGAACCTGGTGCTCACGGGGATCGCGCCTCTGAAGGGCCAGGCCGATGCCGGGGACGTCGAAGCGCAGGCCCTTCTGGCAGGAGCGCTGCTCGACTTCGTGGACGATTCGGCGCTGCCGATGGTGCTGACCTTCGCAACAGCCGCAGCACGAGCCGGGAATCCGGCCGCCCAGCGCACCTTGGGCCTCATGTAGCGCACCGGCCGCGGAGTCGAGGCAGACACACACCAAGCCGAGGCCCTGTTCACTACAGCTGCGAAGGTCGGCGACGCGTACGCCGCATTCAACTTGGCGGGCGTGCACATCACCGGTGATGCCCGAGTGAGAGACCATGACCAGTGCCTGCGTCTGCTGCGTCAGGCCGTCAAGGGGGGCGTGACCGAGACTGCCGCCGTCCTCGGCAACCGGCTTGCCGCGATCGATGAGGACGTCGAAGCAATGAGTTGGTACCTGTATGCCGCCGAGCGAGGCCACACGGGCTCGATGTTCGCCGCCGGCTGCTGGTACCGCGACGGTCTAGGAACAGCGCCGGACTCGGTCCAGGCCGTGCGGTGGTTCCTGGCCATGCTCGACCACAGTAACGGAAACGGGATTCACGAAGCGATCCAGCTGGTGAAACGCGGCATGACCGACGAACAGATCCGCGCCGCCGGTGAACTGGCCCGCTGCCCCTCCGAAGCCAGAACGCTCATCGCCATGGCCCGCGAACGCGGCTGGTGATCGCCCAGCGCCACAGCCGTCTCAGTTTCCGTCTCATTCAGCTCCATTCACGGCGGTTCAAACGAAACCAGAGCCCGAGTGCCACCCATCAGCCAGCCGTCGATAAGCGAGGCTGAACGACCCTGCACGAACCTCGCCACCCCACCACCACAGCTGGAAAGCGTGCGTCCTCCCCCGCGAGAGGGTGCGCGGCCGGCGCTGGCAGGTCACCTCGTGGCCATCGACGAAGCCTGGCCGTCGGTTAGGTCCCGGACGAGTCTCCGAGCCGCCCCCAGACAGGCCAGGGATGAAGCCATCTTTTCAGAGCTGGAACCCCCGGAAGCCGACCGCGCGCTTGAGACCATAGACGCAGGCACTGACAACGCACGTGTCGGCGATGGATCGTTGAGCGGGCGAGTGTCCAATTGAGTGACAACACAGACGCACACCGGCGGACGCCCACGAACGTCTGCGGACCATCAGCGCAGGCCCGAGGCCCATCGGCTCAAGACCCAGCTCCCACCCAGGTTGCTTCGGGACGAAGCGGTCCCCGTGCCACAGCCGTGCCACATCGTGCGGTCAGCCACGGTCAACGCCAGCTCGCCGCGGTCGAGAGGTGCCGTTCACTTGGGCTGCTGCGAGAGCCGTCGTCACCTCGACGGACATGCCAAACGCTACGTCCGCCCGTGCAACGCAGTAGTCACGGGCTTCTCGACAGGCCATGATCAGTCCATGGAGGAGTACACGTGGCCAGCGCGTCGCCCCGACTTGCCGGGGCTGTCGCAAGATGAGGTTTGGGCGGCGACGATTGCCGCATTTCCCGTTGGGGCTTCTGTCGCAGGAGAGGTGATCGGACGTCAGCCCTTCGGTGTGTTCATCCAGATCGACGGGCTTCCGGGAGCCGTGGGGCTGGCCGAGATCATTGCCATGCCGAGAGGGATGGGGCTGCCCGTTCTGGGAGCACGCATCCGCGGTAAGGTGATCGACCACGTTGAGCACAACCGCCAGGTGAGAGTTCGGCTGCACGAGGCGGGGGCAGCACTTGGGTGATCACGTTTGTGATGTCCCTGGGGGTATGGGCTCGGGTTAGTGTGCGATGCATGACCAGTGACACCCCGGCATGTCCCGAGTGCAGCCAGCCTTTGAAGTCTGGCGGCCTCGTGCTCTGCAAGCATGAGGACGACGGCCGGCGGACCTGCCGATCGCTGTGGAGGTGTGCAAGTCGGCACGTCTGGTGGAACTGGGCGGATCGGCCGGGCGACCCCCTGGAGATCTGCCCCCTGCCGCAGTTGTTCCGGTGACATCCAACGCTGACATCAACGACCACGAACAGCTGCGGCATTGAGCGGTTGTAGGCGGCAGTCTGTGCGGAGCCGGACCGAGCCAAGGTCCCGCTGGAGCGAATTCCTAAAGCGGGTGTCACAGGTTCGAATCCTGCCGGGATCAGCAAGAAGGGCCGGTTCAGGAGCGATTTCCTCCCAGGCTGGCCCTTCGCGTGTTCGGAGCGTGCCACTGGAGCCAGACGGGGTCCACGTCCCCTGGGTAGAAAGTCGGCGTCTCTCACTGTTGGATACGACGTGTCGAAGAGCGATGACTACGCGAGAACCAGCGTGCGACTGACCCTATGGGGCTGCCTTGCCGGGTTGGCCGTGGCCTTGGCTATTCCGGTGTTCATAGTGGTGATCGTGCTCCTGGGCGGGATGCCGACGCCTTGAAACTGTCGGCCGCTCAGTGGCACGCCTTCTTGCGGTGCAGGTGGCGGATGAAGCGGACCGCGCAGTCGTTGTCTCCATGCGTGCTCATGAGCTGCACTTGCACAACAGACCCTGGTCGGGATCTTCCTCTCGCCCACCCTGGCGGATCATGGCTCCGAGCCGATCGGCGATGGCCCGACCACGGTCACTGGTCATATGCTGACAGATCAGCGCGGCAAGCGAGCTGCTGTGACCCATGCGGGTCATCAGCTCACGAGTACTGGCGTCGACGGTCGAAGCCAGCATGTCGCCGGTGTGCATGAGATCTTCGAAGTGCAGCTCCGGCGTGCCGCCCCACGGCCTCCCTGGCCGCGATCCAGTCGTCGCGGAAGCACGAGAGGGATCGGAAACGGCGCACTGCCCCGCCAAGATCCCCTACACCCATGGCGGGCCCGCGGCGGGAAACCATCCAGCCTGCCACACATCAACTTGGCCAGGAACCAGGCCGGACTCGCTGCCGAAACCCGCAGGTTCGTCCACCGCCGGCGATACCAGCCCCACGTCATCACCGGCTCCTTCAAACCCCCGCACGTCCGCTGCGCCCTCGGGAATGAGCCCAATGCACTTCTCATCAATATGGCCGACCGAACCACACCCAATGTCAAGCTCACTTGACATAGAGGTGCAACGCTTCCTACCGTGTCAAGTACACTTGACACCGCATCAAGGGACGGCACCCGTGCAAGCACACGACGAGATCAAGGCGAGCGCTCGGCTCGTGCTCTGGACACTCGCCTGGGCGGCAAGCCTTGCCCTGGCCAAGTTCGGCCCGCAACGCCTATGGGAGCCGCCACAGCAGATGGCGAGCTGGGCCGCCGTGGCCGTCCATCTCGCCGTCGGCATCGGCTGGATCATCGCCTTCACGCGCTTTCTCCGCGCGCTCGACGAGCTGCAGCGGAAGATCATGCAGGACGCGCTGGCGGTCACTCTCGGCGTGGGGTGGGTTGTCGGATTCTCCTACGTCGTCGCGGACACTGCCAGCCTCGTCACCCACGACGTCGACATTGCAGTCCTCCCCACGCTCATGGGAGTCGTCTTCATGATCGCCTTCGTCGTCGGCAAGATCCGGTACCGGTGAAGAACCGCCTCACAGTCCTTCGCGCCGAACACAGTTGGACTCAGGCCGAACTGGCTCAGCAAGCCGGCGTTTCCCGGCAGACGATCAACGCCATCGAAACAGGGAAGTTCGATCCAAGCCTTCCCCTCGCCTTCCGCCTCGCCAAGCTCTTCGGCCTGAGGATCGAAGAGATCTTCCTCGACGAATAGACCTCATGCGTTTCTCACCGGTACCACTGCGTCACGAGTAGTGGTACTCCCGGCGAACACCCGGGCAGGGCGTCGTACAGGTGGGCGCGCAGGCCCCCGATCGCCATTCAGGCCGGACGAGGTCTCTCACTGGTGCAGCGACCGGCTGACCGTCATCGGCCAGCCCTCCCCATGCGTAGACCTCACGCAGTCGCGTACCGCGGGGAGCCACCGTGCTGGAGGGATCCGTCCGCTCCTTCAACCCGGTGACAGTGACCTACGGCCTTGACGGCCACGGGCGTCGAGGGCCGCAAGGCCTGGCGAATGATGACGGCCGGCAAATCCGCCGCCTGAAAGCCACCCGAGACGCAATGCTCACGCCGCAGTACGGCCGCGGGGCTGCCGAACAGGCGAGGACACCCTCGGCGAACGGGGCTACCCAGGATCGATCCGACGCCTGGTCACCCCCGCGACGATGAGATCGTCTCATCTTGATCACGCTGCGGGCGCAGCCGTCGGCTGGACGTATTTCGGTCGCCCGGGCGGGATCCGCGTGAGATCCTCCCGCCCGTGGCTACTGAGACCGCGGTAGGAGAGCTGTTGTACCAGCGCGGCTGGCTGACGGCATTCACGGTCGCAGAAAGATTGACTGCTCCCCTCCCTGGAGGGAGGGGATTCCTGGCTCAGGCTGCCTTCCGGAGCGGCGCTCCGGAAGGTCTTGTGCCATCAACGCCGGCCGGGTTCAGACCTGCCCGGACAAGCATCACGCGTGCGGAGTTCTTGTCCCTGGGGGACACCGTTTTGCACACGGTGCAGTGGTAGGTTCTCTCGCCGAGCGGCAGCTGGTGCTTGGTTCTCGCACCGCATGCCGCGCAGTCCATCGTGCTGTGGGCGGGATGGACCAGGCGGACGTCCCGTCCATGTTTACGGCCCATCTCCAGCAGCGCCTGTTTCGTCGCGCCGATCGCCGCGTCCGCGGCCTTCCGCGCCATCGTGGTCCTCGAGAGAAACCTCGGCCTGAAGTCCTCGACGGCGAGCGCATCATGACCGGCCACGACACGCTTCGCCCATTTCCGGGCGTGGTCCTGCCGCTGCCGGGCCACCTTC
>NZ_JBSFCK010000055.1:0-30034 GCF_053593435.1 Streptomyces sp. NPDC002306 | reverse complement strand
CAGGGGGGACCCTGTGGGAGAGTAGGACGCCGCCGAACAAATTGTGAGAGAACCCCTGGCCGGGATAACCGGCCGGGGGTTTTCTGCGTTTAGGCTCGGGGCCATGCGCTATGACCTGGTTATCTTCGACAATGACGGCGTCCTCGTCGACAGCGAGCCGATCTCCAACCGGCTGCTGGCCGCCTATCTGACCGAGATCGGCCATCCCACCTCGTACGAGGACTCCATCCGTGACTACATGGGATCCGCGATGCACCGGGTCCACGACCTCATCCAGGAGCGCACGGGCCGGCGACTTCCCACGGACTTCGACGATGTCTTCCACGCGCGGGTGTTCGCTGCCTTCGAGCGGGAGCTGAAGCCCGTGCCCGGTGTCGTCGACGTACTGGAGACGCTGACGGCGGACGGTGTCCCCTACTGTGTCGCGTCGTCGGGAAGCCATGAGCGGATCCGGGTGGGGCATCGCACGACCGGGCTCGACCGCTGGTTCGACGAGGGCAGGGTGTTCAGCTCACAGGACGTCGGACGGGGGAAGCCGGCACCGGACCTGTTCCTGTACGCGGCCGAGCGGATGGGGGTCACGCCGGAGAAGTGTGTGGTGATCGAGGACAGCCCCCTCGGCGTCCAGGCGGCCGTCGCGGCGGGGATGGACGTGTACGGGTTCACGGCCATGACGCCCGCGGAGCGGCTGGCGGGGGCCACCCGACTCTTCACCAGTCCGGCCGAGTTGGCCGACCTGCTGGTATGACCGGGGGCAGCTCGGCGCACTGACATTTGTCATGCGGAGCCCCGGACGATCGTTCCTACCGGCGGACCGGGTCGGGGCGGGAAGCTGAGGGCATGACGACGAACACCGTGAGCCGGAGCCAGAGCAAGGCCGCCAACTTCGTGCCGCTCCTCGTGGACGTGGCGGTGCCCATCGGGTCGTACTACCTGCTGAAGGACGCGTTCGGGATGAGCACCCTGATGGCGCTCGGCCTGAGCAGCGTGGCGCCGGCCGTGCGTACGGTGTGGGGCGTGGTCAGGGAGCGGCGGCTCAACGCCTTCGCCGCACTGATCCTCTGCGTCAACGTCATGACGCTGGTGCTGAGCTTCGTCGCCGGTGACCCGCGGCTGATGCTCGCCAAGGACAGCGGAGTCAGCAGCGTCATCGGGGTCGGCATCCTGGTCTCCGTGGCGCTGGGCAAGCCGATGATGACCGAGGGCATGAAGCCCTGGCTGGTGAAGGGCGACGCCGGGCGTGAGGCCGCCTGGGCGCGGCTCCAGGCGGGGTCCCCGGCCTTCCGGCGGGCCGAGCGGGTCTTCTCGCTCGTGTGGGGTGTGGTGCTGCTCGCCGAGTGTGCCGTGCGGGTCGTGGGCGCGTACACGCTGCCCGTGGACACCATGGTCTGGCTCGGCACCGTGATCCTGATCGTGTCGATGGTCCTGGGGTTCCTGCTCAGTGGCGCCCTGGCGGCCGGCCGGATGGCGCACATGGTGATCGTCGAGGCGAGGTCCGAAGGCGCGGTGGCGACCCTCCCGGCCCCGGCCGCCACCTCCACCGCCCGTCCCACCGCTGTCCCCATGGTGGCCACCGCGCGGTAAAGCTGAGGGAAATTCATCTTTGGCTTGATCTACCCACAGGTAGCCCGGGGCCCTACGCTCGCCGCCATGACAGATGTGCTGCGGCGCGGTAGGGCCTCGTTGGCGTTCAGCTTCTTCGCCCAGGGCGCCGCCTTCGCCCTGCTCGTGACGCGCATCCCCGCCATCCAGGACCGGTACGGCGTCTCCGACGCGTTGCTGCCCGCCTTCCTCGCCGCGGTGCCGATCCTCGCCGGCGTGGGCAGTGTGACGACCGAACAGCTGGTGAAGCGCATACCGCCGAGTGTGCTGCTGCGCTGGTCCCAGCCCGTCGTGCTGCTGGCGCTGCTGGGCGTCGGGGCCGGGGACACGATGGTCGAGCTGGGGATCGCGCTCGCCGCGTTCGGGCTGGCGGTGGGTGCGCTCGACGCGTCGATGAACATGCTCGGGGTGAGCCTCCAGCGGACGTACGGGCGCAGCATCATGCTCAGTTTCCATGCCGTGTACAGCCTGGGCGGGATCGTCGGCGCCTCGCTGGCGTGGATGGGGGCGCACTGGCACCTGGCGCTGTGGGTGTCGTATCTGCCGGTCGTCGCCGTGCTGTTGCCGGCCGCGCTGGTCGGGAGCCGGTGGTACGTCGACGGGGAGTCCGGGCCCGCGGACGCGGGGGGTGCCGAGGGTGCCGGGGGCGGGCTGGTCTTCAAGCTGCTGCTTCCGCTGTGCCTGGTGATGACCTTCGCGTACATCGGGGACTCGACCGTCTCCAACTGGAGTGCGAAGTACCTCCAGGACGTGCTGGGGAGTTCGGAGCAGATGGCGACCGTTCCCTACAACGTGTACATGGTGACCACGCTGCTGGGGCGGGCCATCGGGGACTTCGGGGTGCGGCGGTTCGGGGCCGCGGCGGTCGTACGGCTGGGGGCGCTGGTGGCCGCGGTCGGGTTCGCCGTGGTGGCCGGGGCTCCCGGGGCGTGGGTCGGGATGCTCGGGTTCACCCTGTTGGGGCTGGGGTTGTGCGTGCTCGTGCCGCAGACTTTCGCGGCCGCGGGGCGGCTGTTCCCGGGGGCGTCGGACGCGGCGATCGCACGGCTGAACATCTTCAACTACGTGGGTTTCCTGATCGGTTCGCCGTTGGTGGGGGCGATCGGAGACGCCTGGAGCTACCGCGGGGCGATGCTCGTACCGATGGTGTTGGTGCTGGTGACGTTGGTGTACGCCAAGTCGTTCGCCGCTCAACCTGACCGATACGGTGGCGGGCATGAGCGGCCGCGCACAGCTGATGTGGGACGAGGCAGTAACGGGCTATGACTTCGGTCCGGACCATCCGATGGATCCGGTCCGGCTCGCGCTGACCCGGAGACTGGTCGACGCCTTCGGGCTCGACAAGGACGTCGACGTGGTGGCGGCGAAGTCGGCCGGGGAGTCGACGTTGCGGCTCGTGCACCGGGAGGACTACGTCGAGGCGGTCAAGGCCGCGTCGGCGGATCCCGCGGCGGCGGACACGTCGTACGGGCTGGGCACGATGGACGATCCCGCCTTCGCCGGGATGCACGAGGTGTCGTCGCTCATCGCGGGGCAGTCGGTGGGCGCGGCGGAGGCCGTCTGGCGCGGAGACGCGCTGCACGCGGTGAACTTCGCGGGCGGCCTGCACCATGCGATGCCCGGGTCCGCGTCGGGGTTCTGCATCTACAACGACGCGGCGCTGGCGATCGCGCGGCTGCTGGAGCTGGGTGCCGAGCGGGTCGCGTACGTGGATGTGGACGTGCATCACGGCGACGGTGTGCAGGCGGCGTTCTGGGAGGATCCGAGGGTCCTGACGATCTCGCTGCACGAGCATCCGCGGACGCTGTTCCCGCAGACGGGGTGGCCGCAGGAGGTCGGGGCGGGCGTCGCCGAGGGGTCGGCGGTCAATGTGGCGCTGCCGGCGGGGACCGGGGACGCGGGGTGGGTGCGGGCGTTCCACTCGGTCGTACCGGAGCTGCTCGCGGACTTCCGGCCGCAGGTGCTGGTGTCGCAGCACGGGGCAGACACGCATTTCGAGGATCCGCTGGCGCATCTCGCCGTGTCGCTGGACGCGCAGCGGGCGGTGCAGGTGGCGTGCCACGAGCTGGCGCACGAGTACGCCGACGGGCGGTGGGTCGCGCTGGGCGGGGGCGGGTACGCGGTGGTGGAGGTCGTGCCGCGGTCGTGGACGCATCTCGTGGCCATCGCGGCGGGGCGGGAGATCGCTCCCGAGACGGTGATTCCGGAAGGGTGGCGGCAGGAAGTGTTCGCTCGGACGCGGGAGTTGGCGCCGCGGCGGATGACCGATGGGCGGTGGCCGGTGTCTTGGGCCGCGTGGGAGGCGGGGTATGACCCTGCGGATCGGCTGGACCAGGCGGTGTTGGCTGCGCGGCGGGCGGTGTTTCCGTTGCGGGGGTTGTTGGCGTAGGGGTTGACGGGGGCGTCGGGGGCGTCGGGGGCGTCGGGGCCGTCGGGGTTGCTGGGGTTGTTGTGTGGCTGCGGGGCCGCTGGGGTGAGTCGCGCAGTTCCCCGCGCCCCTGGGGGGATGGCGTAGTTGTTCGGCTGCGGGTTGGTTGTGGCTGGTCGCGCAGTTCCCCGCGCCCCTGAGGGGGGTGATGTGGTGGTTCGTCCGCGGGTTGGTTGTGGCTGGGCGCGCAGTTCCCCGCGCCCCTGATGGGGGGGATGTGGTGCCTCCTCCGCGGGTTGGTTGTGGTTGGGTGCGCGGTTCCTCGTGCTCCTGAGGGGGTGACCCTGCGGGGGGTGGGGTTAGGCCATGTGTGGGGTGTTTGGGGGGTTTCCGGGGTTGGGGGGCGGGGGGTTTGTCAGCATCGGGTTCGTGTTGAGCGTCGGGGCTCTGCGGGCCCATCTGCTGGCGGCGCGGCTGGCCGGGCCCGTGGCCACCTCCCGTGAGGAGAGTCTGCGGAGCTATCGGTTGTTCGCCGCGCGTGACCCTCGCGTGCTGATCGGGCTCGATCCCGAATGGTCTTGGTCGCAGCGGGATCTGATCGAGTTGATGGCGGACAAGTGTGGGGTTTCCGCCGACCCCGGATGTGTCTCCGGGCATGATGTGATCGACCCGGAGCGGACGCTGGCCGCTCTCGACGCCTTCGCGGATCGGCTCGCGGCGGTCGCTCTGCGCGGTGCCCCCGTGCTTCTCGGCACCGGGCATCCGCATCGCCTGCTCGGGTTCTACGTCGCTCTTGCGGACGCCCTGTCGGCGGCCGGATGTACCGTCCTCACCCCAGCGAAGGGTCGCTGTGTCGACATAACGACCCGGTTCGGTCTACGCACGTACAACCTCGACTACGTACAGGGAGTCGCGCTCGTACGGGAACCCGGCGTCGAACACCCCGGTTGTGAGCCCGGCGCACACACGCACTCGCCGCTCCCGGTTCGTACCGTTCTGGCCGGGGCGGCCGAGGCCGGCGGGCCCCTCCCGGAGCTGGTCATCGGGGACCACGGTTGGGTCTGCGGGGCAGGTCAGCTGGGGTTCGAGGTGATCGGGCTGGCCGACACCGACGACCCCGCGCTCTTCGTGGGGGAGGCCGAGGGGTCCGTGTCCGTCGCCGTTCCACTTGATGACGCCGTGCGATCCGATTACTACCGTCCGCTGACCCGCTACGTACTCAATCGAGCGTGTCTGTCACAGTAGGCCGCCGATGGGTGCACCTCTTCCCCACTCGCATCACACGCCCCTAGTCTGGGGAGTGAGCACGCAACGACGAAGAGTCACCGGAAGGGGAAGCCGGTGACCGTCGAGTGCGGAAGGTTCAGGTGTGTCATGGCAGCTGGCGAGAGGCCTCTGAACGAGGTTCAGTTCCTTACCGTGGCGGAGGTCGCCTCGGTGATGCGAGTGTCGAAGATGACCGTGTACCGGTTGGTGCACAGCGGTCATCTGCCCGCGATCCGGGTGGGGAGGTCCTTCCGAGTCCCGGAGCAAGCGGTTCACGAGTACCTTCGCGAGAGCTATGTGGGGGTGGAGACGGCCTGACGGCGATTCCGGGAACAGCCCGGAACACCTCGATTACGACCTCAGCGCTCGGGCGGGTAGGCTAGCCCCTCGTAGGTCGTATGGGCCCATGGCGCCCAGCACCGAGTGATGAGAAGTGAGCGAGGGTAGTCGTGGGCTCTGTTATCAAGAAGCGGCGCAAGCGGATGGCCAAGAAGAAGCACCGCAAGCTGCTCAAGCGCACGCGCGTTCAGCGTCGCAACAAGAAGTAGGCGACGCGCTCGCGAGAGCGTTTCACTGTGGCCCCCCGCCCAACCGGTGGGGGGCCACAGTCATATCCGGGACCGGTATCCGGAACGGGTATCGGGAACCGCTGTTTCACGACACTTGCCGTCACTTCGTGCATCGGGGGGTCATCACAGCGCAACATCGACCCGCTAGGTTGGCCGCAGACGGGGAACGCGGCAATGTACGAGGTCTGGGCAGGGTACGAGCTCTGGAAGGAAGGCGCTGATCTTGGGCAAGGTCGTGCTCGTGACCGGTGTGGCCCGTCAACTGGGAGGCCGGTTCGTACGGCGCATCCAGCGTGACCCGCAGGTGGACCGGGTCATCGCCGTGGACGCCGTCGCACCCGAGCACCATCTGGGCGGCGCCGACTTCATCCGGGCCGACATCCGGCAGCCCGCCATAGCGCGCGTGCTCGCCGAGACGAACGCCGACACGGTCGTCCACTTGGATGTCACGGCCACCGCGCTGGGCAGCGGCAGCCGGACCACGGTCAAGGAGACCAACGTCATCGGCACCATGCAGCTGCTCGGTGCCTGCCAGAAGTCGCCGACCGTCAAACGCCTTGTCGTGAAGTCCAGCACGAACGTCTACGGGTCCGCGCCCCGCGACCCGGCCGTCTTCACCGAGACGACCCCGCCCAAGTCGCTGCCCAGCGGCGGCTTCGCGAAGGACACGGTAGAGGTCGAGGGGTACGTACGGGGCTTCGCGCGGCGGCGGCCCGATGTGGCCGTCTGCGTCCTGCGGTTCGCCAACATCCTCGGCCCGACCGCGGAGACGCCGCTCGTGTCGTACTTCTCGCTGCCCGTACTGCCGACCGTGTTCGGCTACGACCCGCGGTTGCAGTTCGCGCACGAGGACGACGTGATCGAGGTGCTGCGGATCGCCTCGCACGAGCCGGCCCGCGGCACGCTCAACAGCGGCACCTTCAACATCGCCGGAGACGGCGTCCTGTTGCTCTCCCAGTGTTCCCGCCGGCTCGGCCGACCCACGGTGCCGCTGCTGCTGCCGGCGGTCACCTGGGCGGGCTCCCTGGTGCGTACGCTGGGCATGACGGACTTCTCGCCCGAGCAGATCCGGCTGCTCACCCACGGCCGGGTCGTGTCGACCGACCAGATGCGCGAGACGCTGGGATTCACGCCGAAGTACTCGACCGCAGAAACGTTCGCGGACTTCGCCCGCAGCCATGGACCCGGACTGCTGCCGCCGGAGGCCCTCGCGGGGGCCGTCGACCGGATCGCGGCGCTGCCCGTCGCGGGCAGCGGCCACACCCCGACGCCGAGCGCCAACTGAGGAGCGCACCAACGATGGCGGACGCCAAGGTCATTCCGTTCGACGACGACCGGTCCCGGGGGAGCGCCGTGCCGCGGCCACCGCGGCGCCGGGGCGCCGGAAACCGGCGCAAGGGCGCCGAGGCGGGCCTGGTCCGTGAGGTCCAGCAGGTCCAGCCCCTGCCCACCGCGTCGGTGGCACAGGATGATGTTCCCGTGACGCCTGAGGAAAAGCCGCTCCGTAAGCCGCAGGACCACGCCGAGGGCGGCCTGGAACGCCGGGTGGCGAGCGGGCTGGCCTTCCTGCGCCGCCGCCTCACCGGTGACTACGAGATCGACGACTTCGGTTACGACGAGGAGCTCACCGACCAGGTCCTGATGTCGCTGCTGCGGCCGCTGTACGAGAAGTACTTCCGGGTCGAGGTGAAGGGCATCGAGAACATCCCGGCCCAGGGCGGTGCCCTGATCGTCGCCAACCACTCCGGCACGCTCCCGCTGGACGGCCTGATGATGCAGGTCGCCGTGCACGACCACCACCCGGCGGGCCGGCATCTGCGGCTGCTCGCCGCCGACCTGGTCTTCGTGCTGCCGGTGGTCAACGAGCTGGCCCGCAAGCTCGGTCACACCCTGGCCTGCGCCGAGGACGCCGAACGGCTGCTCGCCCAGGGCGAGGTGGTCGGGGTGATGCCGGAGGGCTTCAAGGGCATCGGCAAGCCCTTCGGTGAGCGCTACAAACTCCAGCGCTTCGGCCGCGGCGGCTTCGTCTCCACGGCGCTGCGGCAGGGCACGCCGATCATCCCGTGCTCGATCGTCGGGGCGGAGGAGATCTACCCGATGATCGGCAACGCCAAGACCCTGGCCCGGCTGCTGGGTTTCCCGTACTTCCCGCTCACGCCGACCTTCCCGTGGCTGGGCCCGCTGGGCGCGGTCCCGCTGCCGACGAAGTGGACGATCCAGTTCGGCGAGCCGATCCGCACGGACGGCTATCCGCCGGAGGCGGCCGAGGACCCGATGCTGATGTTCAACCTGACCGACCAGGTCAGGGAGCAGATCCAGCACACGCTGTACAAGCTGCTGGTGCAGCGCCGGTCCGTGTTCTTCTGAGTTGTTTCGGGTTCATCGGAGTCCATCGGAGTTCATCGGGGTTCATCCGGGTTCGTTCGGAGTGCTTCCGAGTGGCCCGGCCGACGCCGGTGTACGGCGATGGGGGCGCCCTTCCCGAGAGGGGCGCCCCCATGCCGTACCGCATCCGCCCTAGTCGGCGTCCTCGCTGTCGATGCCCAGGCCGGGCAGCAGGCCCGGGAGCAGCGGCGGGAGGGTGACGTCCGGCTCGCCGGTCGACGGGCTCGTCGACGGTGACGCGCTGCCGGTGTCCTTGGGCGGGTCGAGCAGGCCGCCGGTGCTGCCACCGAGCAGACCGTCGCTCTCGCCGCCGGTGCCGGCCGACTTGCTGGGGCTGCCGGTGTGGGAGTGCCCGGTGTCGGTGGTGCTGTCGCCGGCGCTGGGCGTGCTCGACCGGTGGGAACCGGACGATCCGGTGGACGCCGGGCCGGAGCCCTGCCGTTCGCCTCCGCCGGTGCGGGCCGGGGGCTGCGGGAGCAGGGACTGGAGCGGCGCGACCTCTTCGTCTATGGCGTCGAACACCGACGAGACCTGGTCGCTGACATCGCCGAGCTGGAGCGGGAGCTGCTCGCGCAGCGCGCCCCAGGCCTCGCGGTGGGAGCGGGAGAAGGCGGAGAGCGCCTGGATGGGGCCCAGGGACTCCGGGTCGCGCTCGTAGGCCGCGTGCAGCAGCCGGTGGCCCTCGGTGGCGTCGTGCTGCATGCCGGACAGGGCGCGCCGGACCTCGCCGAGGGACTCGTGGTCGAGGTGTCCGCCACGGCCGCGGTCCATCAGCCGACGGGCCTCGCTCAGCCGGGTCGAGGCCTGGTCGAGATAGGAACGGCCGCGTTCGTCGTCCCCGTCGGACAGGTGGTTGAGCTTGAAGTCCTCGATGCCGCGTTTGAGCCCGTAGAGCGAGTCGCCGGGCAGCGCGTCGGAGCTGGCCGCGGCGACACCGCCGAAGGCTCCGGCGGCGACGCCGACGCTCAGTCCGCCCGCGGTGAGGCCCTTGGCCAGCCGTGAGCGTGGCCGGAACTTGCCCAGCGTGGTCGCCCGGTGGGCGCCCCGGGACCGGGAGCGCTGTTCGGGCACCGAAGCGTCCGTCGCCCCTCCGCCCAGCGTGCCTTCCTGGAGCATGGTCTCCATCGCGGCCACCAACCGGGCCCGCTGGACGACCTTGACCTCGGGGTCGAGCTCCGGTTTGGGCAGCGTGCCGAGACCGGTGGCGAGGGTCAGCAGCTGACCCCGCTCGGTCTGTTCCGCAGCAGCCGGGGACGGAGCCGGTCCTTCGGGCTGCTCGGCCGCCGTGCCCAGGTCGGACAGCTCCTCCAGGGCCTGGGCGAAGGCGTTCGCCCGCCGGTGCGCCGATACGTTCGCGATCACTGGCGGCACCTCCTCTCGTCATGACGGTCGGCTCCCCAGGGGGTCCTGGGGGTCGCACGCCCTGACCTCGTCCACGCGAACGCGTGATCGAAGCCGGCCAGCGTGTGACCACAGGGAGCCTGCATCCCGCACAACGAGCGGCGTGGCACTTGGGTTACGGACGACGGATGATCGGATCGCGAAGTCAACGGTCTTTCACTGAACGTGAGTTGGTGATTGCTGTCGGTGTGCGCCGGTTCAGCGGGCGTCGTCCGGGAGGAGCCGGGCGAGGGTGCGGACGGCGCGGTACTGGAGGGTCTTGATGGCGCCCTCGTTCTTGCCCATCACGCGGGCGGTCTCGGCGACGGAGAGGCCCTGGAGGAAGCGGAGCGTCACGCACTCCTGCTGCTGGGGGTTGAGCCGGCGCACGGCGTCGAGCAGGGCGGCGTTGGAGAGGGACTCCAGGACGGAGTCCTCGGGGGAGCGCTCGACCTCGTTGGCGTCGAGCATCTCGCCGGTGGTCACCTCGAGCCGGAAGCGGCTCGACTTGAAGTGGTCGGCGACCAGGTTGCGGGCGATGGTCACCAGCCAGGCGCCGAAGTCGCGGCCCTGCCAGGTGAACGTCCCGATGCGGCGCAGGGCGCGCAGGAACGTCTCGCTGGTGAGGTCCTCGGCGGTCGCCTTGCCGCCCACCCGGTAGTAGATGTACCGGTACACGGTGTCGCTGTACTGGTCGTAGAGCCGCCCGAACGCCTCGGCCTCACCGGCCTGGGCGCGCTCGACGAGGTCCATCATGCGGGCGCTGTCGCTGTCGGCGGCGGGACGGCGTGCGGTGCCGGCGCCGGAGCCCGTCGAACGTCCCCGTCTGCCGACCGCGGCGCCGCCGTCGGCCAGTGCGTAGCACGGGCCGACGGGGATGGCGGCGGCGAAGGCGGGGACTGCGGACGCGGTGGGGACGACGGACGCGGTGGGGACGAAGTCGCGCAACAGATCTTTGACCGTAGCGACCGTTGCGCGCAGCGTAGCCAGGCCCGAGGCGTCAACCCCGACGTGTGGGTACACGGGACTCCCAGAGGCAGAGCTTCCATCACGTGCAGTGCGGGACCGTTCACCCGTCGTAGCGACGGAGGGGTACCGGTTTGCGTTTGAGGAGAATAACGCTTCGTGCAGGCACTGCTACACCCAGTTGCTCAAATCATCGATTACGTCGCTTCTGTAACCGATTGACGCCTGTTCAAGTGCCGCATAGTGAAAGGTTGTTGATCGTAAATCTTCGAGTTGGGGGTAGGTCCGGGCGTGTTGTGGCCGGGTCGGTAAACCCCGTGCGCGACGACCGGCCGCGACGCCGGACGGGGGTGCCGGAATTCCCGGCACCCCCCGTCCACGTGCGTGTCGCGGCTCCCCTATCGGCGCCTGCGGTGCAGGGCGATCGCCGCGGCCGTGCCCCCCGCGACCGCGCCCACGCCCGCCGCCGCCGGGATGCCGACCTTGGCCGCCTTGCGGCCCGTGCGGTAGTCGCGCAGGCGCCAGTCGAGGGTCCGGGCGTGTCGGCGGAGCTTGGCGTCGGGGTTGATGGCGTAGGGGTGGCCGACCAGGGAGAGCATCGGGATGTCGTTGTGGGAGTCGCTGTAGGCGGCGCAGCGGGCGAGGTCGATGCCCTCCGCGGCGGCCAGCGCGCGGACCGCCTCGGCCTTCGCCGGGCCGTGCAGCGGCTCGCCGACCAGCTTGCCGGTGTAGACGCCGTCGACGGACTCCGCGACCGTGCCCAGCGCGCCGGTGAGGCCCAGGCGACGGGCGATCACCCCCGCGATCTCGACGGGGGCCGCGGTGACCAGCCACACCCGCTGGCCCGCGTCCAGGTGGGCCTGGGCGAGGGCGCGGGTGCCGGGCCAGATGCGCTCGGCCATGTACTCGTCGTAGATCTCCTCGCCGATCGACATCAGCTCGGAGACACGGTGGCCCTTGACGATCGACAGGGCCGAGTCGCGGGCGTCCTGCATGTGTTCCGGGTCCTCGACGCCGGCCAGCCGGAACCACGCCTGCTGCCAGGCGAACTTCGCGAGGTCGCGGGTCTCGAAGAACTTCCGTTTGTACAGACCCCGTCCGAAGTGGAACAGGGCGGCGCCCTGCATCACGGTGTTGTCGAGGTCGAAGAACGCCGCGGCCTTCTCGTCGCCGAGCACCGGGAATTCGGGTTCCTGGTCGGAGACCTCCGACGGTGACGACTTGCGCGCCGCCTCCGCCGAGGCCTCGCCTGCCAACACGCTCCGCGCCGTGGCGGAGCGCCTACGGGGAGTGAGCCATCCGAGAGCGGCCATGGCGTGAGCATAGCCAGTCTGTTCGGTGGTTCCGGAGTCGTGAGGTTTGAAGGGTGTGAACTCTCCGCGACCGAGCAGTTAAAGAACTGACCGCGAGGGCGCGAGAATGGACGACATGAGTCCCATGTTTCGGCGCAAGTCCCCGCAGGAGCGCGTGGTCACCCTCATCCGCAAGCCGGGGTGTCATCTGTGTGACGACGCACAACTGGTGATCGAGAAGGTCTGCGGTGATCTGGGCGTGTCCTGGGAGGGGAAGGACATCACTCAGGACCCCCAACTCCATGAGCAGTACTGGGAGCAGATTCCCGTCGTCCTCGTGGACGGCAGGCAGCACACCTTCTGGCGGGTGGACGAGCGGCGGTTGCGCAAAGCACTGACCGACTAGTGCCGGCCGACCGGCACTGACCGATCAGCACTGACCGACCAGTCCAAGTGGCGGGGAAAGTCGCTTAGGATCGACGGCGACTTGGTCTCGGGGGCGGGATTCGTGAGGAGAGTGTGCGGTTTTGCCCCCGGTAAAGAAGGAACGGTGGTGTCTGTGTGCCGGTTCCCCACGCCTGCGGCGAGGGTGCGTGACCCCGGTCACGTTGGCCGGGCAAATCGGACACCATCTTTGTGCACGCGTTCACAAAGACATAGCCTTCTGTCGACGGGGCGGTCTGGGTACGTGTGACCGCCCACAGCCCCGCTCTACCCGCAGGAGCACCGTGGCAACTGGCCGAACTCACCGACCGGCGACCCGTAGCCGAGGGATTCCCGAGGCCACCGTCGCCAGGCTTCCGCTGTACCTCCGCGCGCTGACCGCACTGTCGGAGCGCTCGGTACCCACGGTCTCCTCCGAGGAGCTCGCGGCCGCGGCGGGGGTCAACTCCGCGAAGCTGCGCAAGGACTTCTCCTACCTGGGTTCGTACGGAACGCGCGGTGTGGGCTACGACGTCGAGTATCTCGTCTACCAGATCTCCCGCGAACTGGGGCTGACCCAGGACTGGCCGGTTGTGATCGTCGGTATCGGTAACCTCGGAGCCGCTCTGGCCAACTACGGCGGGTTCGCCTCCCGTGGTTTCCGGGTCGCGGCGCTCATCGACGCCGATCCGGCGATGGCCGGAAAGCCCGTGGCGGGGATCCCCGTCCAGCACACGGACGAGCTGGAAAAGATCATCAAGGACAACGGCGTGTCGATCGGTGTGATCGCGACGCCCGCCGGTGCCGCCCAGCAGGTCTGCGACCGGCTCGTGGCCGCCGGGGTCACCTCCATCCTGAACTTCGCGCCGACCGTGCTGACCGTCCCCGACGGTGTCGACGTGCGCAAGGTCGACCTCTCCATCGAGCTGCAGATCCTCGCCTTCCACGAGCAGCGCAAGGCCGGCGAGGAGGCAGCGGCCGGCGACGGCGCCGCCCCGGCCGCCGCCGCCCGCAAGGCGTCCACCGAACAGGGACCCGACGGGGACGTTCCCGCCGTGATGCCGGCATGAGTCTCCTCGTCGTGGGACTGAGCCACCGCAGTGCCCCGGTCAGCGTGCTGGAGCGGGCCTCGCTGCACACGGACGCCCAGGTCAAGCTGCTCCAGGACACGGTCGCCGCCGAGCCGGCCGCCGAGGCCGCGCTGCTCGCCACCTGCAACCGCATCGAGCTGTACGCCGACGTGGACAAGTTCCACGCCGGTGTCGCCGAGCTGTCCACGCTGCTCGCCCAGCACAGCGGGGTCGGCCTCGACGAGCTCACCCCGTATCTCTACGTGCACTACGAGGACCGGGCCGTCCACCAGCTGTTCTCGGTGGCCTGCGGGCTGGACTCCATGGTCGTCGGCGAGGGCCAGATCCTCGGGCAGATCAAGGACTCCCTCGCCAAGGCGCAGGACCTGCACTCCGCCGGACGCCTGGTGAACGACCTGTTCCAGCAGGCCCTGCGGGTCGGCAAGCGCGCCCACTCCGAGACCGGTATCGACCGCGCCGGACAGTCCTTGGTCACCTTCGGCCTGGAGCAGCTGTCCGGGGGCGCCGACGTCCGCACCTGGGCCCGGGGCAAGAAGGCCCTGGTGATCGGCGCCGGTTCGATGTCCTCGCTGGCCGCGGCCACGCTCGCGCGCGCCGGGGTCGGCGAGATCGTGATCGCCAACCGCACCGCCGACCGTGCCGAGCGCCTCGCGCACCTGCTCGAGGAGCAGCACGGGCAGCGCACCGACGGCGACGGCGCGGACGTGCTGGCCCGCGCGGTACCGATGGACGCGGTGCCGGTCGAGCTGACACGTGCCGATGTCGTCGTGTCCTGCACCGGCGCGACCGGACTGGTCCTCACGGCGGAGGCCGTCGCCGCCGCGCTGCGGGACCGTACCGGACAGCCGGTGGCCGAGACTGCCGGCCTCGACGCGGGTACCGACGGCGCCGACGCTCGTACGGACGTACGACTGCTGCCGCCCGCCTCCCTGGGCGTCGACGAGAACTGCCCGCTCGACGTGGCCGCCGCGCAGTCCGGCTTCTCCGTGATGGGCGAGGCGGCCGTCGCCGGGATGGACGCGGCGACGCTGGAGCAGCACGCGGCCTGGGTCGACAACGGCACCGTCGACCGCCGCGAGGCCCCGCGCAGCGCGCCCGAGGCCGACGCCGAGCTGATCACCGCGCTCGCCGCGGCCGCCGCCACCGTCGGCCGCGTCCCCGAGCGCCGCAGGCCCGAGCCGGTCGCCGAGGCGCCGCGCCCCGAGCCCGCCCTCTTCCTGCTCGACCTCGCGATGCCCCGCGACATCGACGCCGCCGTGCACCGGCTGGCCGGGGCGCGCCTGGTGGACATCGAGTCGCTCGCCGAGGCCTCCGCGGACGCGCCGATGGCGGCCGACGTGGACCAGGTCCGGCGTATCGTCTCCGACGAGGTCGCGGCCTTCGGGGCAGCCCAGCGGGCCGCGCACATCACGCCCACCGTGGTCGCCCTGCGCACCATGGCCGCCGATGTCGTCGCGAACGAGATCGCGCGGCTCGACGGGCGGCTGCCCGGCCTCGACGACAAGCAGCGCGGCGAGATCACCCAGACCGTGCGGCGTGTCGTCGACAAGCTGCTGCACGCACCGACCGTACGGGTCAAGCAGCTCGCGGCCGAGCCCGGCGGTGCCGGGTACGCCGACGCGCTGCGGACCCTGTTCGACCTCGACCCCGAGACGGTGGCCTCCGTCTCCCGGGCCGAGGACAGCACCGAGATGAACGCCAAGAACCGAGGGCCAGCATGAGTCAGAAGGCACTGAGGCTGGGGACCAGGCGAAGCAAACTCGCCCTGGCCCAGTCCGGGCAGGTGGCGGACGCCGTGAGCCAGGTGACCGGACGGCCCGTCGAGCTCGTCGAGATCACCACGTACGGCGACACCTCCCGTGAGCACCTCGCGCAGATCGGCGGCACGGGGGTCTTCGTGACCGCCCTGCGGGACGCCGTGACGCGCGGCGAGGTCGACTTCGCGGTCCACTCGCTGAAGGACCTGCCCACCACGCAGCCCGAGGGGCTGGCGCTGGCCGCCGTCCCGGTGCGCGAGGACCCGCGTGACGTGATCGTCGCCCGGGACGCCCTGAAGTTCACCGACCTGCCCCGCGGGGCCCGGATCGGTACCGGCTCGCCGCGCCGCATGGCGCAGCTGAACGCCTACGCGCGCAGCCACGGGCTGGACATCGAGACGGTGCCGATCCGGGGGAACGTCGACACGCGGATCGGGTTCGTGCGGGACGGTGAGCTGGACGCGGTCGTGCTGGCCGCCGCCGGCCTGAACCGCATCGGCCGCAGCGAGGAAGTGACCGACTTCCTGTCGGTCGACACGGTTCTGCCCGCCCCCGGCCAAGGGGCCCTGGCGATCGAGTGCGCCGCGGACGACGCGGACCTCGTCGCGGCGCTCGGCGAGCTCGACGACCCGCTCACGCGGGTCGCCGTGACCGCCGAACGGTCACTGCTCGCCGCCCTGGAGGCCGGTTGCAGCGCCCCTGTGGGCGCGCTGGCCGACCTTCTGGCCGACGGGCAGATTGTCAAGGAAATGCGCCTGCGGGGCGTCGTCGGCACGACCGACGGCACCCGGATGGTGCAGCTGTCCACCACCGGTCCCGTGCCCGAGTCGCACGACGGGGCAATGGCGCTCGGTCGCGCACTCGCCGCCGAGATGCTCGCCCAGGGCGCGGCCGGTCTGATGGGGGAGCAAGCGTGAGCCCCACCACCTTTCCCGCCGGTCCGGAACACGGGCACGTCACCTTCCTCGGTGCCGGACCCGGGGATCCGGGACTACTGACCCTGCGCGCCGTCGAGGCGCTGGCGAACGCGGACGTCCTGGTCGCCGAGTACGAGGTGCTCGACGTCGTACGCACGCACGCCAGACCCGGTGTCGCCATCGTGAACACGGAAACGGATTCCTCTTCGGAACCGCTTCCGGGCTCAGGCACGCCTCAGCTGACGGTTGTTGACGGTGCGTCAACAACCGCTGGCGGCCCCGCCGTGCGGGATGCCGCACATCTTGTCATGGAGGCCGCGCGGGGCGGCAGGCGGGTCGTGCGTGCGGTGTCCGGGGACCCCGGACTCGATACGTACGCCACCGCCGAAATGCTCGCCTGCGCCGCCGCGGGCGTTCCCTTCGAGGTCGTCCCGGGTGTCGCGGCCGTCGTCGGCGTGCCCGCGTACGCCGGTGTGCCGCTGCGGGACGCGCAGGGCGCGGACGTACGGTTCGTCGACGCGCGCTCGGCGTCCGGCCGGTGCTGGACCGAGGTCGGGGCGTCGGACGGGACCGTCGTGGTGTCGACGACCCTGGACTCGGTGGCCGCCGCGGCGGGCGAACTGGTGTCCGCGGGCCGCAAGCCCGATACGCCGATGACGGTGACGGTCGGCGGTACGACCACCCGGCAGCGGACCTGGACGGCGACCCTCGGCACGATCGCACAGACGCTGAAGCAGGCGAAGGTGCTGCCGTCCCCGGACGGCGGCCGGCCGGTGATAGCCGTGGTCGGTGAGCGTTCCGCCCCCGCCCAGCGCGACCAGCTGTCGTGGTTCGAGTCCAAGCCGCTGTTCGGCTGGAAGGTGCTCGTGCCGCGTACCAGGGAGCAGGCGGCGTCGCTCTCCGACCAGTTGCGGTCCTACGGCGCGGTGCCGCACGAGGTCCCGACGATCGCCGTCGAGCCGCCGCGCACGCCCCAGCAGATGGAACGGGCCGTCAAGGGGCTCGTGACCGGACGGTACGAGTGGATCGCCTTCACCTCGGTGAACGCGGTCAAGGCCGTGCGGGAGAAGTTCGAGGAGTACGGGCTCGACGCCCGGGCCTTCGCGGGGATCAAGGTCGCCGCGGTGGGCGAGCAGACCGCGAAGGCATTGGTCGCCTTCGGTGTGAAGCCGGACCTGGTGCCCAGCGGCGAGCAGTCGGCCGCGGGCCTGCTGGAGGACTGGCCGCCCTACGACCCCGTCTTCGACCCGATCGACCGGGTGTTCCTGCCCCGCGCCGACATCGCCACCGAGACGCTCGTCGCCGGGCTCATCGAGCTGGGCTGGGAGGTCGACGACGTCACGGCGTACCGGACCGTGCGGGCCTCGCCGCCGCCGTCCGAGACCCGGGAGGCGATCAAGGGGGGTGGCTTCGACGCCGTTCTCTTCACATCGTCCTCCACCGTGCGCAACCTGGTGGGCATCGCCGGGAAGCCGCACAACGTGACCGTGATCGCGTGCATCGGCCCGGCCACGGCGAAGACCGCCGAGGAGCACGGGCTGCGGGTCGACGTCATGGCTCCGGAGCCGTCCGTGCACAAGCTCGCGGAGGCGCTGGCGGACTTCGGCCTGCGCCGCAGGGCCGCCGCGCTGGAGGCGGGCGATCCGGTGACCCGGCCGAGCGAGCGGCGGCCGGGGTCGCGGAGGCGTCGGACCACCTGACGCCGGTGGCACCCGCCTCGCGTGCTTGAAGCGCACACGCCCCGCTGTCCCCTCCGGGAGACGGCGGGGCGTTCGTCGTTGCCGAGTGCGCCGCGACCTGCCGTTCCACCTCGTGCCGCCGGTCCTGCTCAGGTCAGGGTCCAGCCGCCGTTCGCGTACCAGTAGCGCGGCAGGCTCGCGGTGCCGCTGGTGCGGAACGGGATGCCGTCGTCGTCGATGCGTTCGGTGCCGGTGCGGCCCTGTGAGGACCAGTCGAGCTCCAGGTACCAGCGGCAGTCGCAGCCGTCGGTCCTGGCCTCGACCGTCAGCACCTCGGGGTCCGTCACGGAGACCCGGTAGGGCAGATCCATCGCCGGAACGGGCGTCTCGCCCTCGTAGCCCGGGACCGCGTGGGCGATCGGCCGGTCCTTGTCGAGGGCGACGGTGAACGAGTGGGGGCCCAGGCCGCCGCCGCAGCCCTGGCCCGTCGCGTAGACGTTGCCCTTCACCGGGGCGGCCCGTCCCACGACACGCACCCGCAGCGCCTCCAGCACCACGGCCGCGCCCGTGCGCCCCTGCACGATGACGTCCACCATCGTCCGGCCGCCGTGCACCGCGCCTTGCGAACGCGCCCACGGGGAGGCGTCCTGCGGAGCCGGGGGCGGCGGTACCCGCGCGGGTTCCTTGTCGATGACGTAGTCGTGCTCGCAGCCGATCGCCCAGCGGTGGGAGTTCGCCGTCCAGGTGATCGGTGCGACGGGGGTGGTCTTCGCGGCGGAGCTCGTGGACGGGCTCGCGGACGGGTCCGGCGAGCGGTCGCCCGCGGCGGACGCGTTCGCCGCCTTCGCGGCCGCCGGGTCGTCGCCGCCGGCCGAGGAGTGTCCGGACGGCAGCAGGGACAGGCTGCCCAGGGTCGCGATCAGCGCGGTCACGACGGCCGCGGCGGCGAGGGGGACGCGACGTCTGTACCAGGGCGGTCGTGCGGCGGGGCGCGGCAGCGCGCCGAGCTCGGGTGAGGAGCCGGGAAGGAGTTCTTCCGAGGGCTCTGGGGTCTCCGAGGTCTTCGGGGTCTCCGAGGCTTTTGGGGTCTCCGAGGCTTTTGGGGTCGGGGTCTCCGAGGTCTTCGGGGCACCGACGGTTTCCGGTGCGGGCTCGGGTGCCGTCCGGGGCCGTTGCCGTGCCGCCACCGCCAGGATCCACCGCCGGTGCAGCTCGATCCGTTCGGCCGCGGTGACCCCGCACAGCGCGGCGAACCGCTCCACGGGCGCGAAGCCGAGCGGTACGGCCTCCCCCGCGCAGTAGCGGTGCAGTGTCGAGGCGTTCATGTTCAGGCGGCGCGCGAGTGCCGCGTAGCTGCGGTCCGTGCGGTCCTTCAGACGGCGCAGCAGCGCCGCGAACTCCTCCACGTCGTCCTGGGACGGCACCGGTCCTCCCCGTCTCGCGTCCCAGGACGGCATCCCAGGCACTCTCGGTACTCAGAGGTCACAGGGCCTGGGACGGTTCCACCGTTGCGGGTGGGCCGGCGTTCGTTGTGCCCGGACCGAGGGGCCGCCGATGCTTCTGGTGTCGCCGGATCCGGCCCCCACGCCACGGCGGTCGAAGGGGCCGAACCCGCACTTGGCGACGTGATCCCGACCCGCGCACAGCGGCATACCCACGGATCCATCGAACGCACCGAACTCACCGAAACCGGGGAACACACTGATGAGCAAGAACACGACCGCCCGCAAGACCGTCCGCCGCACCGTTCTGATCGCCGGCCTCGTCGCCGCCGTGGCCCTGCCGCTCGGGCTCACCGCCTCGGCACAGGCGACCCCGGTGAAGGCGACCCCGGTGAGGGCGGCCACCGCCGCCGCTGCGCAGGCGACGGTCACCGGTACGGCGTCCGACAACGTGACCCAGGTCGCCGACTTCTACGGGGCCTACATCGACGCCAAGAGCGACCCGGACACCGGTGGGCGGCTCGCCACCGAACTGCGGAAGTTCTACGTCACGGCCGACGGTCTGGGCGAGGTGGCGAAGTGGGAGGCCGCCAACCAGTCGGACGGCGTCCTGCACGCCCAGAACGTCCCGGCGCGGTGGACGGTCAAGGCCACCGGCACCGCCGGCCGGGTCGCCGTCACCCTCACCTGGGGTCAGTCGGACCCCACCCGGCTCGTGGTCGACCTGGACCGCAACCACAAGATCACGCACATCGCCGACAAGTGACCGCACCGCCCTCCGTGGGGCCGGGTCCGCGCACCGCGGGCCCGGCCCCACGGCCCTGGGCTCCGGGCAGGAGGGGCGGCGCGGACTCCGACGGATCGTCGGTAAAGGTGCATCCGGGGCGGGCGTAGCGTAGTGGTATGACGAAGTACGGATCCTTTCCCGGTACGCGTCCGCGTCGGCTGCGCACCACGCCCGCCATGCGACGCATGGTCGCCGAGACGCGACTGCACCCCGCCGACTTCATCCTTCCCGCGTTCGTGCGCGAGGGTGTGAGCGAGCCGGTGCCGATCGCCTCGATGCCCGGGGTCGTGCAGCACACCCGCGACAGCCTGAAGAAGGCCGCGCTGGAGGCGGTGGAGGCCGGGATCTCCGGGATCATGCTCTTCGGGGTGCCCGAGGAGTCGAAGAAGGACGCGCTCGGGACGCCGGGCACCGACCCGGACGGGATTCTCCAGGTCGCCCTGCGCGATGTGCGGGCCGAGGTCGGGGACGACCTGCTGGTCATGTCCGACCTGTGCCTGGACGAGACCATCGATCACGGGCACTGCGGTGTCCTCGACGAGCAGGGCCGGGTCGACAACGACGCCACCCTGGAGCGGTACGCCGAGATGGCCCAGGTCCAGGCCGACGCGGGCGCCCATGTGGTCGGGCCCAGCGGGATGATGGACGGTCAGATCGGTGTCATCCGTGACGCGCTCGACCAGATCGGGCGCGAGGACGTGGCGATCCTCGCCTACACCGCCAAGTACGCCTCCGCCTTCTACGGGCCCTTCCGGGAGGCCGTCGGCTCGTCCCTGAAGGGCGACCGCAAGACGTACCAGCAGGACCCGGCGAACGCCCGTGAGTCCCTGCGGGAGTTGGCGCTCGACCTGGAGGAGGGCGCCGACATGGTGATGGTCAAGCCGGCCGGCCCCTACCTCGACATCCTGGCCCGGGTCGCCGACGCCGTGGACGTGCCGGTCGCGGCGTACCAGATCTCCGGCGAGTACGCGATGATCGAGGCCGCCGCCGAGCGGGGCTGGATCGACCGGGAGCGGGCGATCCTGGAGTCGCTGACCGGTATCAAGCGGGCCGGGGCGCGGAACATCCTCACCTACTGGGCCACCGAGGTGGCCCAGGAACTCGGCCGAGGCGCTCAGTAGTCGAGCGCGTCGGCCATCTCCCGCTGCCAGTAGGTGACCGTCAGCGCGCTGTCGTAGTACACGCCCTTGGCGGGCAGGGGCGGTGTCGCGGAGGCGCCGCCGCTGCTGAGGGGCGTCATCCCCTGGAAGGCGATCGTCAGCTTGTCGCCGGTCGTGCCGCCCTGGCCGCTGCCGTCGGCGGCCGAGAGCAGCACGCCCGCGTAGCCGGACTCGCCGGGCGCCAGGGTGGTCACCGCCTGCGGCTTGGTCTCCTCGGCGGCCTGCGGCACCCACTGCATCTCGTCGAAGCGGAGCACGGGGTAGTAGGTCAGGTCGCAGACCTTGCCGCCGGTGTTCTTGACCGTGATCAGCATGTGGTTGAGGGGGCGGGCGACCGGCTGCGCGGTGACCTTCGTGTTGGAGCCGTTGCACAGCACGCGGGTGGCGGCGGACCCGGCGCCCGGCTTCGAGTCCTTCGACCCCTTAGACCCCTGCGAGTCCGTGGAGGAGGGCGCCTCCGTCCCCTCCCGCGTGTTCTCCTCCCCCTGCGGTGCCGCCTTCCCCGGTGCGGGCGTCTGTGCCTGGTTCGTGGACTGGGCCGTGGCCGTGGCCGCGCTCGCCGGCTGCCGTGCGCCCTCGTCCTTCGTTCCCGTTCCGTCCTCACAGGCCGTCAGGGCGAGGGCGGCGAGGGCGAGTCCGGTGGCGGCGAGCAGGCGGGTACGTCGGGTGCGCATGGGTGGTCCTCTTCCGAGAAGGGGTGGCGTGCTTGGATGTCCACAGCCTGTGGGGTGATCCGTCCCGCCCGCCACGACCGGCGGACGATCAGGGACGCTGGAACGCTCGCATGGGGTTTGACCTGGGGAAACGAGCCCTCCCTGGAACGCGGGGACGGGACACGGGGGACGGAGGAACGGTGTCGGAGGGGACGGCGGGCGAGGAGTTCGCTGAACTGTTGCGGGAGTTGAAGGAGCGTTCCGGGCTGAGTTACGGGGTGCTCGGCAAGCGACTCCACCTGAGTACGTCGACCCTGCACCGCTACTGCAACGGCGATGCTGTACCGACCGACTACGCACCTGTGGAGCGGCTCGCCCGGCTCTGCAAGGCGTCACCCGAAGAGCTGGTCGAGCTGCACCGGCGGTGGGTGCGGGCCGACGCGCTGCGGGGGCGCAAGGCGGAACAGGCGGTCGCGCCGGCGGTGGAGTCGGTCGCGGAGTCATCGGTGGAACCGGTGGACGAGCCGGTGGTCGCGTCGGTGGCCGCCGCGGTGGTGACCGAGGCCGGTCCGGCCCGTCGTCGGCGTACGCGGGCCGCTGCCGTCGCGGGGCTCGTCGTCGCCGTTCTCGGTGCCGTCACCCTGGCCGTGCACCTCTCCTCCAGTGGCTCCGGAGGCACCGACGACGCTGGCCGGGGCCGCCCCGCGGGAGCCGCGTCGGCGCAGGGCGGAGGCGGTGGGCACGCCACGCGGACCCCGGACGCCAGTGCCTCGACGACGGCCTCCCCGTCCGCGTCCGCCGCGCGCGGCGGGTCACCTTCCGCCCGCACCTCGGCCTCGGCGCCGGCGTCCGCCGCGGGGGCCGACACCGCCGCCGAAGCCGCGCCGCTGACGGTCGCCGTCAGCCCGTACGCCTGGGAGAGCCCCTGCTCCCAGCACTATCTGATCGACCGGGCGCCGGGCGAGGTGGCACCGCCGCCGCTGGAGACGGACGCGACCGCCTGGGTGGCCGCGCACAAGGCCGTGTCGTCCGGGGAGCAGTTCGTCACGCTGACCGTGCAGGGCACCGGGTCGCGGACCGTGGTCGTGGAGAGTCTGACGGTCCGTACGGCCAAGCGGTCGCCGCTCGCCTGGAACGACTACGCCATGGGCTATCCGGGCGTCGGCTGCGGCGGCGGGGTGCCGACCCGGTCCTTCACCGTGGCCCTCGACGCCGCGCGCCCGGCCGTGGTGCCCGAGGCGGGGAACCGGGACTTCCCGTACAAGGTGAGCGAGTCCGACCCGGAGGTCTACTACATCAAGGCCGACGCCTCCGCGTACGACGTGAGCTGGCACCTGGAGCTGACCTGGTCCAGCGGCGACCGGCACGGCACGCTCCGGATCGACGACCACGGCCGGCCGTTCCGCACGAGCGGCGCCAACGGACGGCCCGCCTACGAGTTCCCGCTCGGCGGCTCCGCCTGGGTCGAGGCCGGGACGACCTTGTAGGCGCCGTCCGACGGTCCCTCGTCGCGCAGGCCCTCACCGCTCCGGCACGACGAGAGGGCGAGCGCGGCGAGGACGGTCAGCGAGGCGGCGAGAAGACGGACGCGTGCGGACATGGGGGCCTTCCAGGTGGGAGCGGGAGGTCTGCCTGAACCGGCTGCGGACACAGCCTGGGCCGTCGCTCCACCTGGACGCCACGCCTACAGCGCTTTTCGGGACGCCGGACTCCGTGCCGCGTCCGTGACCTGCGGAAACCACCCTTTCCTGGGACGCGGGACGGGACGCCCGGATCAGCTCAGTCCCACCAGAAGGACCAGGCGGACGCTCCCAGCAACTGCTTCGCGTAGTCGCGGACCGCGCCCGGTCCGTCCTGCGTGATCGCGTCCGGACAGAACGCGAAGTGCTCCGCCGCTACCGCCTCGGCCTCCTCCGGCGTGGTGGGCGGCGCGGCGACGGACACGACCAGACGGTCGAAACCGAGGGCCACGACCCGTATGCCGAAGCGGTCCTCCCAGGAGCGCAGGACCGCGCAGTAGACGGCGACGTCCTCCTCGTAGTTGAGGGGGCCGGCCCAGCCGATGGCGGCCGGGATGTCCGCGCTGCGGCGCGCGGGCACCAGCGCCAGGTGCGGTTCCCTGAACCAGGGCCGGCCGTCGGCCAGGGAGTCGGCGACCTCGGCGGCCCGCGCGTCCGGGTCGGCGACACGGGTGAGGGGCTCGGCCAGGCCCGGCCACTCGTCCTCCGCCGCCGCGTACTCGTCCCAGAAGTCGGCGAGCACCTCCTCGGCGTCGTGGTCGCCCGCGTACGAGGCCGAGGCGGGGATCAGCTCCCAGTCCTCGGGGCCGCCCTGGTCGCCGCCGAGGTCCAGCAGGACCGGCAGCAGCCCGGCCCGGCCCGCGCGGCCGCCCAGCGCCGTCCAGTTGCCGGTGGACACGGACTGCTCGGCACACCACAGCAGGGGCTCGTGCCACGGACTGTCGTCGGTCGCGTCGATCAGTCTCCCGAGCGGGAGTTGAAGCCCGAGCGAGCGACCGCTCGGGTCGGCCGCCAGCGTGGGCAGCGGGTTGGGAAGTGTCGCCATGCCGCCGACTGTAGGGGCAGCCACTGACAAGAGGGCTAACGGCCGACGAAGCCGGTGAACGCCGTCCAGGTGGCAGGGCTGACCGCGAGGGCGGGGCCGCCGTCCCCGGGGTTCTTGGAGTCACGGATGTGCACGGTCTCGGGGCAGGCCGCGACCTCGACGCACTGGCCGCCCTCGTCGCCGCTGTAGCTGGACTTGCGCCAGACGTAGGCGACTTCGAGGCATGCGCCGCCCTCACTGCCGCTGTAGGTCGACTTGAACCACTGAAGTGTTTCGGTGTTCATTGCTCTCCTACCAGGCGGTCGAGCAGGCCCATGGAGTCATGGGAGCTCAGGGCCTGCGTCCGCAGCATCGCATACTTGCGTGCCATGAAGGACACCTCATCGGGGTCGGAAACCCACTGGCTGCCGCGCTGGGATTCCGTGTAGGCGAGGTGCTGATGGTCAGGCGTCTCCAGCAGGATGAACGGGCCGTCGAGCCCGGCGTGGTGAGGGCTGCTTCGTAGCAGGAACTGAAGGGACAGCCCCGGGAGCTCGGCCATCGCGCGCAAGTGGCGGAGCTGCTCGATGCGTACTTCCAGACCGCCGATCCCCAGATCCAACACCGGCTCCCACACGACGAAGCTGAGTGTGGGTGGAAACCTGGGCTGCAGGATCGTCTGCCGGTCCACGCGGGCTGCCGTACGGGTCTCGATCTCGTCTTCGTCGAACGCCGGGACCCGTTCACGCAGCACCGAGCGCGCATACGCTTCGGTTTGCAGGAGGCCGGGCAGCACCGCGTTGTCGTACCACGACAGAGCGATGGCCTCCCGTTCGTGCTGGATGTACAGCTCCGCCCACATCGGAAACTGGTCGATCTCCGGCAGGTTCGCCACGCCCGCCGCCAACAGCCCCTTCGTACCCAGGACTTCGTCCAGCAGCTCCGCCAGGTCCGGCTTCAGCGGCCGTCGGCCCTGCTCGATCGACGCGATCGTCTCCTCGTCGAGCATCAGCCGCTCCCCGAGTTCCCGTTGGGTCAGGCCCGCCGACCGCCGGGCCGTGCCGAGCTGGACGCCGAGCATCCTCGTGGCCGAGAAGTTCTTCTTCCGTGGAAGCTTCCTGGAGTTCATGCTGGTCCAACTCCCCACGCCTGCCCGTACGCGACCCCGCGGGAACCCGTACAAAATTTCCGTACGGGCTCACTCGGTGATCCACGGTAGTGACTCTCCGCGACTATCGTCCCGTGAACGAGACGATCCAACATCCGCCCCTGCGGGAGAAGTTCTTCCGGCGTGAGCGTCGGTCGGTGCCCGCTGCCAGGCGGTTCGCGTACGAGACGCTGGAGGGCTGGGGGCTCGCCGGCACCGACGTCGGGGACGACGCGCTGCTGTGCGTGAGCGAGCTGGCGACGAACGCGCTGCTGCACGGGGTGCCGCCCGGACGCCACTTCCTGGTGTTCCTGCGGTGGGACGGGCACGTGCTGCGCGTCGAGGTGCACGACAGCGGGCCGGGCGTGCCGCGTGTGGCGGCCGGACGGGACGAGGGCGGCCGGGGGCTGTTCCTGGTCGCCGCGCTGTCCGACCAGTGGGGCGTACGGGAACGGGAGCCCGGCAAGGCGGTGTGGTGCGAGTGGGTGCACCCGCGGTCCACCGAGTGAGCCGAGCTCCCGCTACCGGAGGTCAGAGACGCTCGGGCGTCCTGATGCCCAGCAGGGCCATGCCCTTGTGGAGCGTGCTGGCCGTCAGGTCGACCAGCAGCAGCCGGTTCTCCACCTGCTCCGGCGTCTCGGCCTTCAGCACCGGGCACTGGTCGTAGAACGTGGTCAGCAGCGAGGCCAGCTGGTACAGGTACGACGCCAGCTTGTGCGGTTCGTAGCCACCGGCCACCTCCAGCACCAGCTCGCCGAACTGGTCCAGGTGCAGGCCCAGCGCCCGCTCCGCCGGGGCCAGTTCCAGCTCCGGGTGGGCGGCGGGACGGGCCTCGCCCGCCTTGCGCAGGATCGACTTGATACGGGCGTACGCGTACTGGAGGTAGACGGACGTGTCGCCGTTCAGCGACACCATCTGGTCCAGGTCGAACTTGTAGTCCCGTACCGCCGACGTCGACAGGTCCGCGTACTTCACGGCGCCGATGCCGACGTACCGGCCGTTCTCGACGATCTCCGGCTCGGACAGGCCCACCTTCTCGGCCTTCTCCCGGACGACGGCCGTCGCCCGGTCGACCGCCTCGTCGAGGAGGTCGACCAGCTTGACGGTCTCGCCCTCACGGGTCTTGAACGGCTTGCCGTCCTTGCCGAGGACCGTGCCGAAGGCGAGCTGGAGAGCCTTGACGTCGTCGTTCAGCCAGCCGGCCCGGCGGGCGGTCTCGAAGACCATCCGGAAGTGCAGCGCCTGGCGGGCGTCCACGACGTACACCAGCGAGTTCGCCTTCAGGCCGAAGACGCGGTCGCGGATCGCGGAGAGGTCGGTGGCCGCGTAGCCGTAACCGCCGTCCGACTTCTGCACGATCAGCGGGACCGGGTTGCCGTCCGGACCCTTGACGTCGTCGAAGAACACGCAGAGGGCGCCCTCGGAGCGGACCGCGACGCCGGACTCCTCCAGCAGGCGGCAGGTCTCCGCGAGCATGTCGTTGTAGCCGGACTCGCCGACGATGTCCGGGTCCTGGATCTCCATGTCCAGCTTCTCGAAGACGGAGAAGAAGTAGATCTTCGACTCGTCCACGAACTTCTGCCAGGTGGCCAGCGTGTGCGGGTCCCCGGCCTGGAGGTCCACGACCCTGCGCCGGGCCCGGGTCTTGAACTCCTCGTCGGAGTCGAAGAGCTTCCTGGCCGCCTTGTAGAGGCGGTCGAGGTTCGACATCGCCTCCTCGCCGCTGGCCGCACCGGACTTGTGGTCCAGCTCGTGCGGGTGCTCGTCCAGGTACTGGATGAGCATGCCGAACTGGGTGCCCCAGTCGCCGATGTGGTGGCGCCGTACGACGGTCTCGCCGGTGAACTCCAGGAGCCTGACCACCGCGTCACCGATCACCGCCGAGCGCAGGTGGCCGACGTGCATCTCCTTGGCCACGTTCGGCTGCGCGTAGTCGATCACCGTCGTGCCCGGGTGCGCGGCGAGCGGCACTCCGAGCCGGTCGCTGTCCGCGTACCGCGCGGCCAGGTTCTCGACGATCGCCTTGTCGCTGATCGTGATGTTCAGGAAGCCGGGGCCGGAGACCTCGATGTCCTTGATCACGCCACCCGGCTCGACCCGCTCGACGACCTGCGTCGCCAGCTCCCGCGGGTTGGCCTTGGCCTTCTTCGCGAGCGCCAGGATGCCGTTCGCCTGGAAGTCCGCCCGGTCGCTTCGTCGCAGCAGCGGGTCCGCGGAACCGGCGTCCGGCAGGGCTGCCGAGAGGGCCGTCGCGAGGTGCTGCTGGACGGAGTCGCTGAGGGACGTGACCGAGGCCATAGGAGTGGGTGCCGTTCTCCTCGTGGGATGGATAGACCCACCCAGTATCCCATGGGGGGTAAAGCGGTTTTCCCAGGCGCCCGGTGGTCTGGGAGAATGAGGGCGGTCCGTACGCAGGCCGAAGCTGCACGAAAAACTTCAGGAAAACCTTCAGAAAAAGAGGACGTGCCGATCGTGGCTCAGAGCACCGAGACCACCGACTGGGTCTCCCGTTTCGCGGATGAGGTCATCGAGGAGTCGGAGCGTCGGGCCTCGGCCAAACCGACATCACCCGCCACCGCGGTGGTCGTCGTCGCGTCCGGACTCTCCCCCTCCGGCCCCATCCACCTGGGCAACCTCCGCGAGGTCATGACCCCGCACCTCGTCGCCGACGAGATCCGCCGGCGGGGCCACGAGGTCCGGCACCTGATCTCCTGGGACGACTACGACCGCTACCGCAAGGTGCCCCAGGGCATCGCCGGGGTCGACGACTCGTGGGCCGAGCACATCGGCAAGCCGCTGACCTCCGTCCCGGCCCCGAAGGGCTCGGCGTACCCGAACTGGGCCGAGCACTTCAAGGCCGCGATGGTCGAGGCGCTCGCCGAACTGGGCGTGGAGTTCGACGGGATCAGCCAGACGGCGCAGTACACCTCCGGTGTCTACCGCGAGCAGATCCTGCACGCGATGAAGCACCGCGGCGACATCGACGCGATCCTGGAGCAGTACCGCACCAAGAAGGCCCCGGCGAAGAAGCAGCAGGGTCAGAAGCCGCTCGACGAGGCCGAGGTGGAGGCCGAGGAGGGCTCGGGCGCGGCCGCCGAGGACGACGGCAGTGCCGGCTCCGCCGGGTACTTCCCGTACAAGCCGTACTGCGGCAACTGCGAGAAGGACCTGACCAAGGTCACCTCGTACGACGACGCCACCACCGAGCTGACGTACACCTGCGACGCGTGCGGCTTCTCCGAGACCGTCCGGCTGAACGAGTTCAACCGCGGCAAGCTGGTCTGGAAGGTCGACTGGCCGATGCGCTGGGCGTACGAGGGCGTGGTCTTCGAGCCGAGCGGTGTCGACCACTCCTCTCCCGGGTCGAGCTTCCAGGTCGGCGGGCAGATCGTCGGCATCTTCGACGGCGAGCAGCCCATCGGGCCGATGTACGCGTTCGTCGGCATCAGCGGCATGGCGAAGATGTCGTCGTCGAGGGGCGGCGTGCCGACCCCCGGTGACGCACTGAAGATCATGGAGCCGCAGATCCTGCGCTGGCTGTACGCCCGCCGCAGGCCCAACCAGTCCTTCAAGATCGCCTTCGACCAGGAGATCCAGCGCCTCTACGACGAGTGGGACAAGCTCGACGCGAAGGTCGCCGACGGTTCGGCCCTCCCGGGGGACGTGGCCGCGCACGCCCGCGCGGTGGGCACCGCAGGCGGTGAGCTGCCGCGCACGCCGCGGGCGCTGCCGTACCGGACGCTGGCCTCGGTGGCCGACATCACCGCCGGGCACGAGGACCAGGCGCTGCGGATCCTGTCCGAGCTCGATCCGGACGACCCGCTGGGGACGCTGGACGAGGCCCGGCCGCGCTACGACAAGGCCGAGGCGTGGATCAACGCCCACGTTCCCGCCGACCAGCGGACCATCGTGCGCGAGGAGCCCGACGCCGAGCTGCTGAAGTCCCTCGACGAGGACTCCCGGCAGTCGCTGCGGCTGCTGGCCGACGGGCTGGCCGACCACTGGTCGCTCGACGGGCTCAGCCACCTCGTCTACGGCGTCCCCAAGGTCCAGGCCGGCTTCTCCGCCGACGCCACGCCGAAGGAACTCCCGCCGGAGATCAAGACCGCCCAGCGGACGTTCTTCGCCCTGCTCTACCACCTGCTCGTCGGCCGCGACACCGGCCCGCGCCTGCCCACGCTGCTGTTGGCGGTGGGCCAGGAGCGGGTGCGGGAGCTGCTCGGCGAGTAGCGCGCTTCGGCGTCACACGAGGAGGGGGCGCCCGGTGTCAGCACCGGGCGCCCCCTCCTCGTACGCGTGGATCACGCGATGTGGTCCTCCTCCAGTTCCGCCGCGTGGCGGTTCTGGAAGCGCATGACCATGCGCTTGGCCTCGGCGTCCGCGACGGGGACGCCGTAGGTCGCCTCGACGTTGTCGGCGAACTGGCTCGGGGTCGGGTAGCTGCCGTTTATGGACTGCTTGAAGACCTGGTAGTACGACTCCTCGTCCGGCTCCGGGACGGGGGTGCCGCCGCCCTCGCCGAGCTGGCGGGTGCGGTTGGGGCCGGCCGGGATCGGAAAGGTGCCGGTCTCCTCCGGGGAGGGTTCCGTGACCGGGGGTTCCTCGA
>NZ_JBSFCK010000054.1:0-30087 GCF_053593435.1 Streptomyces sp. NPDC002306 | reverse complement strand
CCACAGCAATTTCGTCAGGAGTCACACACTCTCAACGCCACACCCTGCCCACAGGACACGCACCACCACAACCGACCTGACCAAGCCCTACTAGGACGAGCCGGCGGTGGGGCGGATGCCGAGCGGGCCGAATTCGTCGAACGCAAAGACCCGGTCGGGGAAGCGGTCCAGGACGTGTTCGATGACGAAGGAGTACGGCCAGCCCGGCACGAACTGGTCCGTCTTGCGGTCGCCACGTCCGTAGACGAAGCAGAACAGCCGGTCGTCGCTGGTCGGGGCATCGGGGCATCGGGGCATCGGGGCAGAGCCAGTTGCTCACGTTCACGGCCAGCACGATCCGCCCGTCACCGGCCTTTGGCAGCGGCAGGCCGGCCAGCGTGCGGCGCAACCGCGTCGGTTCCAGCCAGCCGCGGTCCAAAGCCGCGTACAGCGCGCGGTGCCCGCGCCGGTGCTCGACCGCCAGCGACAGCTCGACCAGGGTCTTCACCGGCCCGTCCGCGCATAACACCGCGTCCGTGAGTTCGAAGAGCGCGTCCTGGCGAGCGTAATGGAATGACGGCATGCGAGATACGCCCGGTATTGCCACCGCACTCCGATATGCGGCAGTCCCGACCACCGTCCCCCGCGCGACGCGGCGCCCGCACGATCGCCTCGGCTTTGGTTCTGCGGCATGGCCTCGTGCAAGATCCCCTCCAGGACCACCGCGACGCCGGCCTCGATCCTCTGAAGCACCGGATGTCCTCCCGGCCGATCCGACGCCGGTCGTGGGCGGAGTTGCCGTGCTTCCCCGCCCACGAGGGTGGCTATCGTCCGGCCTGCAAGGCTGCCCAGGTCTGCGGGCCGACGTCGCCGTCGACGCCGAGGCTGCGGGTGGTCTGGTAGTCGCGCACGGCTTGTTCGGTGTTGGGGCCGAAGTCGCCGTCGATGCCCACGGTGCGGCCGAGCGCCGCGGTCAGTGCTCGCTGCAGTCGGCTGACGTCCGCGCCGGTCGACCCGTTCTGCAGCGCCGGTGTCGAGCCGTACGACAGCAGGGCCGTCCAGGTCCTGGGGCCGATGTCACCGTCGGCCGTGAGGCCCCGGGCGGATTGGAAGGCCTTCGTCGCCGTTACGGTGTTGGGCCCGAAGTCGCCGTCCTGTTCTCCCGGATTGTGGCCGGCGGCGATCAGCCGGCATTGCGCCGCCTTGACCAGACTGCCGGTGGATCCCTGCTGGATCAGGGGATACGCAGTGAAGTCGAGGTTGACGCCGCTGCAGGTGGGCGATGGTGTGCCGCCGCAGTTGTTGCTGGTGACGTTCCGCCAGGTCTGGCCGTTGGCCTGTCCGTACTCGACGCCGTTGAACCAGGGACGGATCCGTTCGGAGGTGGAGTTGCCCCAGGTGGCGGATCCGTTGTTGTCGGCGTCGTAGGCGAGCTCGAAGTGCAGGTGCGGGTGGTTGTTCGAGGTAGGCCCCGTCCTGCCGACCCGGCCGATCAGCTGGCCGCGCTGCACCGTCTGGCCGACGCTGACATCGCGGCTCTGCAGGTGCAGGTATGTGGTGAAGTAGCGCTGCCCGTGGTTGATCTGGATCACGTTGCCGGCGTTGGAGTGGTAGAAGGACTGCCGGACCGTGCCGGAGGCCGGAGCCAGCACCGGTGCTCCTTCGGTGCCGGCCTGGTTGGGCTCGCGGACCATGTCGAGCGCGGGTGCGTGTGCCCAGGCGTCGAGTCGCCACTGCTGGCCGCAGGTGAAGGGCAGTTGGAAGGCGATGGGCGGGGCCGCCGCGGCGGCCGGCGTCGCGGCCTGCCAGGGCAGGACGACGAGGGCGGCAACAGCCACGAGCAGTCTGCCGAGCAGCCCTGGGCTGAGCGTGCGGATGAGGGATCTCAACGTGTCTCCTTCTTTGGTGGCGAGTTCATGCGTGTCTGGGGCGGGGTGTGCGAGCGGCGATGGGACGGCAGGTGCCCTTCCGCTGTGGCTGGGCGCTGCGGGACGGCCGCGTTCGGTCGCGGTGTGCCGCCCGCATGGCGGTCACGATGAGGGCCGAAGTGGGGCAGCCATGTACGGCCCTCGTCGTGAGCTCGCCGGCGGGGGAGCGACCGGTGTGCTGAGCGTGCCCTGCGTCGGTATAGCCCGGGTATTTCCGAAGGTCACCAGGCCGCCCTGGGCGGTGGTGCCAGGCACGGACCGCTTACATGGGAGCACGCTGCGCCGACGGCGTGCCCGGGTCAGGGCTGCGGGCAGAGCGCGCCGGTGTCCTGGCCGGGGAGGTGGCGGTCGAGTTGCGCCGCGGTGGGCGGTGAGGCGGTGGCTCGGCAGATGCGCCGGATGGCTTCGGTCGCGGTCAGCGGCCAGTGGATGATGCGCTGGTCGGCTCCCGCGGACAGCAGGGTTCCGTCCGGGGTGAACGCCAAGCCCTGCACGTCTGCCGAGTGGCCGGTGAGGGTGGCGATGCGCCGGTGGGTTCGTACATCCCAGACGACGATGGTGTGATCCTCGCCTGCCGAGGCGAGGAGGCGTCCGTCCCTGTTGAAGGCGAGGGTGCCGACCGCTGCGGTGTGGCCGGTCAGGGTGCCCCGGCTGTTCCATGTCTGGGTCGACCACAGGCGTACCGTGTGGTCCGAGCCGGCGGTGGCGATCAGATCGCCCGCCGGAGTGGCCGCGATGTCCTGCGTGGACTCCTGCGTGGCCGGGAAGGCCTTCACCAGCCGGTCGTCGGCGGTGCTCCACACGGCGATGCCGCCGGCCGGTGTGCTCGCGACGAGGAGGCCGCCCCGAGCGGGGTAGGCCATGGCGGTCGAGGTGCGCGGGCCGGCCGGCGCCGGCAGTGGACGGGGGTGTGCGGGGTCGCTGACCCTCCAGCGGAACGTTCCTCCCAGGGACATCACGGTGACCGTGCTGCCGTCCGGGCTGAAGGCGACGTCCGTGCCGGTGCCTATACCGGTGAAGGCGAGGGTGGTGTAGCGCCGCCCGGTCGACGGGTTCCACAGAGTCAGGGTGTGGTCGCGCGTCACGGCCGCCAGCACCGTGGCGTCCGGGTTGAACGCGACTGCCTTGACATGGTCGGAGTGTCCGCCCAGCAGCCGTTCGGCAGCACCGGAGGCATTCCAGATCCGTACGGACCGGTCGTCGCCGGCGGAGGCGACGAGCCGGCCGTCGGGGCTGACGTCCACGTCGTTCACGGCGCCGCCGTGACCGCTGAAGGGAAGGGCCGTCCGGCGCACCACGATGGTGCGTCCCAGGCCGCCCGAGACCACTGTGCTCGCGTCCGGTGCCAGGTCCAGAGCCATGGTCTCCGAGCGGAAGCGGTCGGCGTGGCGGGCGATCTGCTCGCGGCGCCGGTAGTCCCAGATCGAGATCATGCCCTCTTCGTCGGCGATCGCGATCCGATCACCGACCGGCGCGGAGATCATCCAGGGGAAGGCCGTCTGCACCGGAAGGTCGGCGAACTGGCGGGCCGAGCGGTCGGTCAGCCGCCAGAACCTGATGCCGTGTTTTTCGGAGGCCGTGGCCAGGACATCGGATGTGGAGCCGAACCGGGCCACCTGGGCGCCTTCGGTGTTCAGCTCGAAGCGACGCCGACCGGATTCGATGTCCCAGACGGCCACCGTCCCGTCGGTACGGGTGACGGCGAGCGAGCGCTGATCGCCGGCCAGGCTGAGTGCCGCGGGCATACCGGTGGGCAGGAACACGGCCTTGCCACCGCCCAGTGTGGCTACCCGTGTGCCCTCGCCTGTGCCGTAGGCCACGACCGTGCCGTCGGCGCTGAAGGCCAGACCGTTGCTGAGGTCGCCGGACACGACCTGCTTGAACAGTACCTTCCTCGACCGGACCTCCCGCACGACGACCGAGCCTGCGGTCGGCTGCTTCGGATTGTTCAACCGGGCCAGGGACGCCAGCCGGGTACCGTCGGCGTTGAAGGCCACCCTCAGCGCGAAGAACCCCTGGGGGAGCGGCTTGACGACATGCTCGGTGAAGGAGGCCAGCCTCCTGCGTCGTTCCGGATCCCACAGCTCCACGGTGCCGTCGCTGGTGGCCGCGGCCACCAACGAGCCGTGAGGGGACAGGGCCAGGCCGAACGACGCGGGCCCGTTCGTGTTGAGTACGACGCTGGGCTGCGCGGACGCCGACGTACTGATCACCGCGCCCAGGGTGTCGGCGTCGGGATGCAGCCGATAGGCGGCCAGGGCGAGGGACCGGGCGACGTCCGGGTCGGTGGCGACCAGCGAGCGTGACGTGAGCGCGGCCTGATGGGCCAGGACGGTCAGGTGCTCGCGCTGTGCCACCTGCCGCTGCTGCCAGGCGGCACCGCCCCCGGTCACGGTCGCCGCGAGCAGCACGGTCAGCACCATCGCCAGGACCCTCAGGCGGCGGACCCGGCGCCGCGCCGCAGCGAGTTCGGACTCGGCCAGCTTCTCGCTGGCGTCGAGGAACTCACGCTCCAGAAGGTTCAGCTCCGAGCGGTGCGGGCGCGCCTCGGCCAGCCCGGAGCCCCGATAGAGCCCTCCGGCGTCCCGCCCCGACTGCTGCCAGACTCGGGCCGCGGCGGTGAGTCGCTGCCGTACGACCAGGCGCCGGCGGTCTTCGCTCAGCCAGGCCCGCAGCCTGGGCCACGCCACGATGAGCGCCTCATGGGCGATCTCCACCCGATCCTCGTCCACGACCACCAGGCGCGCCGCCACCAGCTCGTCGACCACATCCGTGACCGCCGCGGCCGGGCCCATCCCGTCGAGTTCGGTTTGCGGGACCCGCCGCCGACTGTCCCGCACCCCGTCCTCGTCTAGGCTGATCAACCGCTGCATGAGCCGGCGCACCAGGTCCTGCTCGGCGGGTTCGAGCTCGGCGTAGACGTGCTCGGCGGTCTGGGCGATCGCACCGTGCATCCCACCCCCTGCCTGGTACGCCGCGAGGGTCAGGGTGCGGCCGGCCCGGTTGCGCCAGGTCTCCCGCAGCGCGTGGGACACCAACGGGAGTGCGGCGGCAGCGCCGGAGGCCTCCGCCACCACGGTGGCCAGCAGATCGGCGTCGACCGAGCAGCCCTCAAGATCCGCCGGCCGGACGATCAGCTCTCGCAGTTCCGCGGCCGACGGCGGACCGACCAGCAGCTGCGCCTCGCTCATCAGCGCCGGCGCCAGCTCGCTCAGCCCGGTCATCTGGACGAAGAAGTCCGCACGGACACTGAGCACGACCTTCGTTCCGGCATGGGACGCCGCTAACAGCCCGGCGACGAATTCCTCCCGTACCGAGGGATCGGAGCACACGGTGAACAATTCCTCGAACTGATCGACCACAAGCAGCACCTGACCGGCGGGCCGGTCGTGCTCGGCGAGCGCGGCCGCCAGCTGTTTCACCGGCTGGTCGGTCGGCGTCATCATGACCGGCTGCCACCGAGCGGTCGTATCGCGCCGGATCCGGCCCAGTAGGCCCGCCGCCAGCAGCGAGGTCTTCCCCGATCCTGACGCGCCGAACACGACGACCACGGGGAAGCGTTCCACGCGCTCCCACAGGAGCCCGCACAGCCGGTCGCGGCCGAAGAACCGGTCGTGATCCGAGGAGGTGAACGCCGGCAGGCCCCGGTAGGGGTTGGCCCCGACTGGCACCAGTGCCGCGACGGGGACCGCAGAGGGCATGAGGCCCTCATCGCCGCGGAGCATCGCCTGGTGCAGGCGCTGCAGACCCGGGCCGGGCTCGACGCCCAGTTCGGTCCCGTACAGCGCATGGGTTTGCCGGTAGAGCTCGAACGCCTCGGCCTGCCTGCCCGAGCGATACAGGGCCGTCATGAGCTGGCCGCGGAGCGACTCCCGAAAGGGATGCCGGGGCAGCAGCTCCGTCAGCTCCACGACCACCTCGGCATGCCTGCCCAGGGCCAGACCGCAATCGGCCCACCGCTCATGCACGGCAAGACGCAGCTCCTCCAGCCGGGCCGCCTGGGTCGCGACGGCTTCGGTATCCAGGAACTCCGCGAACGCAGGCCCGTTCCAGCACCGCAGCGCCTCACCGTGCAACTCCTGCGCGCCCGCTGACTCACCTTGTCGCAGGGCCTCCTCCGCCTGGAGGGCCAGCCGCTCGAACCGCGTGGCGTCCAGCGCATCACCCGCCACCACGCGATAGCCGTCGCCCTGCCGTTCGATGCGCTCCGGGCCCAGGGCCTTGCGCAGCAGATGGACGTACAGCTGCAGGTTCTTACGCGCCGAGCGCGGCGGTCGCTCGCCCCACAGTGCGGTCATCAGGAGCTCCGAAGGCACGGGCCGGTCGGGCCTGCTCAGCAGGACCGCGAGCAGCAGACGCACCTTGGGTGATCCGATGTCGACCGGCAAGTCCCCGCGACGGACCGCCAGATCCCCCAGAATCCCCAACTCCACTCGGCCGCCCCCCAAGGCTGCACGGATCAACGCTGGCGGCCCGAAGGTACACCAGCCCTCCGACGCAGACCCGCGCCGGCCCGCCCGACCCACGCATGACGCCGCACTGACGTGGATCAGCGGACTGCCGCCTGGTGCGGCCTCCCGGGCCGGCCCCCCTGGCCGCATGCCCCAAAGATCCGCGATGCGCAGCCGGCCGAAGCCACGCCCGATCACCTGCCGCACGCATCCCCATCAGGACTTATACGGGTCCTATACCGCGTCTCACAACGATCGCTTCCCGTACCGGGCCCACTGGCTCTTGGGCCCCTCCGATCAAGGAAGGAACGGGTGCGCCCATCCAGAACGACGCCGACCAGTCCAACAGGCACCCCCCGCCGTGGAGATGACGTCGGAGTCGCAGAGAACGCGAAAGGACACAGCGTGAAGCTCGGGTTCAGCTCGGGAAGCGATCAGAACACCCATCAGCGGTTCACTGGGAAGGCAGGACAGCACATGCGTACAAAGCTCGCGGCAGTCGCAGGAGTGGCCGTCATGACCGCCACGCTCGCACTGGTCGGCGCGTCCCCCTCGGTCGCCGGCCCCAACTGCGCCTCCGGCAACCACTGCGTCTTCTACACCGACATCAACTCCGCACGGCAGTCATTCTTCAACTCCGATCCGGACTTCTCCAACGACACCTTCGACGAATACAACGTGAGCGGGGTCGGTCAGAACCGCATGGTCGACGACAACGTCTGGTCGGCCAGCAATTCAAGCACCGGGAACTATGAGAGCCACTACTGGGACAAGGCCAACGGAACGGGCTTCCTGTTCTGCCTGAACCCCGGTCACTACGTCAACTCCGCCTCCACCGTCGACCAGCCGGGCAGGCAGAACGGCGATCCGCTGCCCTCCGACCTCCGGAACCGGGCCAGCCGTCTGACGCTCCCGGGCCGGACGTCGACCGACTGCTTCTGACCTCGGTGAACGGCGGGCCCGGCGCAAGCCGGGCCCGCACGTTCCGGACCTCGACAGGATTCACATGGCACTGAGTTTCCACGGCACTCGCCGGCACATCGCCGCCTGCGTCCTGACCGCCACTGTGGGCGCATCGATCTGGGCGCTCGCCGACGCGAGGGCCCAAGACCCCGAACCCCGGCCCCATCGTCCGCTGTCCCCGGCCGCACTGGCCGAACAAGGCTTGCGTCCGCCGATCTACGCCCAGCTCTACGCCTGGACCCAGAGCGGCGAACAGATCGCGACCGCCCAGCAACAGGTCCTCGTCGCCTGCATGGCCGGGCGCGGATTCACCCTCAAGCCCGCTCCCGTGGCGAAGGCGGGTGACGCGGCGGTGTCCCGCCCGACTCCGTTCGGTCTCGAGACCCTCGAAGAAGTCGGGGCGGACAGCCAGACGCAGGCGCCACCGGAGCAGCCGCAAGGAGAGGCCTTCAACCGCGCCCTCTACGGCAAACCCGGAAACGAGATCTCCGTCAAGGGCAAGCTGCTCACGGTGACCATGCCGGCGAGCGGCTGCCAGGCCGAGGCGGAGAAGCACATGCTGGGCGACGGCCGGGTGCGGTGGACGGAACTGCGGATGCAGCTCAACGAAGGGGAGCAGACAGCGTTCAAGTGGCTCAAGCACGACTCCCTCTTCCGCAAGGCGAACGAGAGCTGGCGGCAGTGCATGCTCACCCACCGCGTCCAGGCCAAAGACCCCCTCGACCTGATCAGAGCCTTGCCGCCCGACGCGGACATCCGCACCCACCCCGCAACCAAGGCGGACGTCCACTGCAAGCAGGACACCGGATACCTGCGCACCGCCTACGCCAGACTCGCCGTGATGCAGCAGCGCTGGCTTGACGATCACCCCGACGTGCTCAAGGACCGCGCCGCGCTGCGGGACAGGCAGCGGAGAATCGCCCGCCAGGTCCTCCAGGGACAGACCGGCTGAGCACTCCGGCGCACCCGATCCGCCCCGGCCCGGCGACACCGGGTGCTCACGGCTGGGTGTGGTAGCGGAGGTAGACCACGCCGCTGGTGAGCCGGCGTTCGTCCAGGAGCTCCAAGCGGAGCCGGGCCCCGTCGGGGAGGAAGGGCTTGCCGCCGCCCAGCACGGCGGGGCCGACGAACAGGTGGTACTCGTCCACCAGCCCTGCGGCGATCGCGTGGGCGGCGAGGGCGGCCCCGCCGACGGTGAGGTCACGTTCGGAAGATGCCTTCAGCCGCCGAACCGCCTCGGGGTCGAAGTCCCGTTCGATCCGGGTCCGGGTGGTGGAGGCCGACTCCAGCGTCCTGGAGTACACGACCTTGTCGGCCGCCTGCCAGATCTGCGCGAACTCCCGCGCCCCGGGCGACTGGCCCGCGATGGACGGGTCGGTCTCCCAGACAGCCATCATGTCGTACAGTCGGCGTCCGTACAGGTATGTCCCGACCGGCCGCAGCACGTCGTTGATGAAGGAGTAGTACTCCTCGTCCGGTACCGCCCAGTCGAAATTGCCGTCCGCGTCGGCGATGTAGCCGTCCAGGGACACATTGAACATGTAGATCAACTTGGCCATGCGGGCCTTCTCCCAGGTCGGGGCCACGTGTGTGTCCCGCAGCACAGTAGCCCGCGCCTGTGACAATGCCGGGCGAACGGCACGGTCATCGCTGCGAAGGGCTGCGTCTGGGACTGCCGCGGCTCCGGCGGTTCGGCCCGGCCCGTTCGCGGAGCCGGCCGCGTAGCCGGTGGTGCAGCTCGGTGACCAACGCGCCGTCGCGCCAACGGCGGGAGAAGGCATACACCTGGCCGCACGCCGGGAAATCTGCGGGCATCGCCCGCCACTTGATGCCGTTGTCGACCAGATAGAACACCGCGTCCAGCATCCAATGCCACGAAGTCAAGGCCCTGTTGGTGGTGTCAAGGCATCAGGGACCGCCGAGCGATGCCACGACCAATCCTTAGAGTCGTTCGTACAGTGGCGCGCTCCACCTGGACGCCATGAACCACGCCCGCTCCACGGTGTGTGGGTCGACGGCGGACGGGATGGGGAGCTGGGGCGAGTGGTGGGTTGGGGAAGAGAACGGCTGCGGACTTGGCTGGCATGATCCCGGCCTTGCCAATTCCGAGCCTGAAAGCGTCTGATGCGCGTTTCAGTCGGTCGGCAGGAGGCCATAGACGGCCTCATCGCGTTGACCGGGTCATTGATCGCAGGAAATCTCAGCCAACCATTCCGGGGTGTAGCACTCAGCGAACGACCACTTCTGGTCCGAGTAGTGGTCACCCGTGCTGTCGGTGTACACCTCAAGCGTGGCTTGCGGCGTCAGGCGGTAGTACTCGCGAATCGGGTCACCCTCCACAGTGGGAAAAGCCACCTTCAGTTCTGCGCCCTCACCGCTCTTGAGGGCTCGCCGGAGGCAGGCGATTTCCCGAACGGCCTGCTTCTGCATCTCCTCACCCTGAGCCAATCTCACCTCGCCACAGCTTGAAAACTCAGTTCTGGACTCCCAGCGGTCCTTGACCGGATCGTCCAGCACGCCGCAACCTCCAACCACCAAGAACATGGCCGTCATCGCGACAAGCCGCGCGGGGGCCGAAACAGCCGCCACGCAGCGACGACGAGTGCTGCTCTCACCTGTCGTCTGCACTAGGTACGCCGACCTCACCCGTCGCAATTGGTCCGGCACGTCGTCGTCGGAGTACACGGGCAGACCCGTCTTCGCTCCCAAAGCCCCTCCCCGAACCCAATGCTTGATCGCGGCTGCACCATACCCGCCAGCTCCGGGATGATGTGCACGGCGAGTGGCTTGAACAACGACGGCGCCCGGTACAGCAGCGAAGTACAGCAACCATCGCGATCAGCCCCGACCACCACCGGCCCTGAGCGACCGTCTGGCGTGCCCAGCAGACCTCAGTGACCGTCGTGCCCATGGTTCGCATCTAAGAGCTGTCCCGTAAAGATCTTTGGGTCGCCACGGGCACAGCGGGTCACCGTGCCACCTGTCGAAGCTATTGCGCGAGGGCGAGGTTGTGCATCCGGGCGATGCCGAGCATGGCGTGGTGAACGCCGTCGCCTTTGAGGCGGCAGTCACGAAGGATCTTCCAGGACTTCATGTGGGCGAAGACGTGTTCGACGCGGGCGCGGACCCTGCGATGGGAGGTGTTGTGTTCCTGTTTCCAGTCCGGGAGTTCGGTCTGGCCGCGCTCACGGCGGTGCGGGATGACGAGTCCGGTTCCTGGGTAGCCGCCGTCGGCGATCGTGAGGGTCTTGCCGACTGCGGCCTTGGCGCCGGATTCTTCCCATGCCTTGCAGTCGTTGCGGTTCCCGGCGAGCGGCCGGCCGACCACGACGACCAGGCGGGTGTCGGCGTCGATGACGACCTGGTGATTGGTGGAGTACCGGTAGTTCTTCGAACGCTCGGCGATGGTGTGGTCTCGGGTGGGGACCAGGGTGCCGTCCACAATGAGAACGGTGTCCTTGGCGAACCGCTTGCGGGGGCGGAGTGCGAGCAGGGGCCCGAGATGGTTGATGACTCGGCTGGCCGTGGACTTCGAGACGCCGAACAGCGGAGCGAGCTGCCGCAACGTCAGATTGGTACGCCAATAAGCCGTGACCAGCAACACCCGGTCCTCCAACGGCAGACTCCACGGCCGGCCTCGGTGGACCGCATCTGCTCCATCACGCCGCAACATGGTCAGCAGCTTGCTGAAGCGGCGCGGGCTCAGCCCCGCGAACGGGGCTATCCAGGACGGCTCCGATGCCGTGATCACACTCGCCACATCGTGATCATCACAAAGGCTGGCCCCATGCCGAGACAATCCCGCAGCTACGCTGATCGGGGCAGTCCACAGTGAGCAAGACCGGGGGAAACCGTGAACCATCCGCTGCTGTTCCTCGACGTGGACGGACCACTCAATCCTTACGCGGCCAAGCCGGAGAAGCGTCCCGACGGCTACACCACACTCAGAGTTCCCCGGAACGACGCCCGTGAGGACGACAGGGGCCTATCGTCCCGACGACGCCCCCTACGTGTCTGGCTGAACCCAGAGCACGGACGAACCCTGCTGCAGCTCGGCTTCGAGCTGTGCTGGGCCACTACATGGATGGACGACGCCAACCGGTGGATCGCACCGGTCCTCGGCCTTCCGGAACTTCCCTTCGTCAACTTCGGCGACGTCCTACTCCAAGAACGCCCTGATGGAGTCCACTGGAAGACCGGGCCGCTGGTGGACTACGCAGGCGGCCGCCCTTTCGCCTGGGTGGACGACGAGCAGAGTGAGTTGGATCAGACGTACGTGACCGCCCACCATCAAGGGCCCGGGCTCCTGCACCACGTCAACCCGCGAATCGGCCTACGGGAGAACGACTTCCACACGCTCGCTGACTTCGCCAGTTCCCTGGACACCTCGCGAACCACGAGCTGAGCACTTCGCCAGCTCTTCGGGGTTGCTCCGTACTCGGAGCCAAGATCATTGCGGGACAGCCCTTATGGGGCAGCAAATGCGTAAGGCCTTCAGCCGCGACAGGCGGAGCCATTGGGACCTTACGGCGAGTGGTTCAGCGGGTCGCAGCGCCGTACACCAGCATGGCCAGACCGACCACGAGGGCAGCGGCGCCTTGTGCCTGGCCTGCCCGAAAGGACCATGGGCCCTCCTCCTGGATCACCTTCCATCTCCTGCGCCGAGCAAGGAACGCAAAGACCAGCACCAGCGTGCCGATGACGAGGAAGCCCAAGCCTGCGGCTATCGGGTCGTCGTTGGTCTGCGGGGCAGAGGAGAGAAGCACGCCGCTAAAGGTAAGCCAGCCCGAGCCCTACCTGTTCTGTCCATGGAGGTTGGTGACAGCGATCACTGGAGAGTGATCTTGAATGAGTGAGGGCCTTCCGGGTTCGGTGTGGATTGCGACATCTGCACCGAACGACGAAAGGCCCTCGTGCCCCACCATAATGCACCCCTGACCGAGACCGGACGCCGGCGCCTGGCCCGCTGCGTCGTCAAGGACGGCTGGCCGCTGCGCCGGGCCGCCGAACGCTTCCAGGTCTCACCCACCACCGCCCAGCGATGGGCCGACCGCTACCGCCGACTCGGCGAGGCGGGCATGGCCGACCGCTCCAGCTGCCCGCACACGAGTCCGCGTCGCACCCCGACCCGCACCGAGCGGCGGATCATCAAGGTCCGCGTCCTGCGTCGCTGGGGACCGGCCCGCATCGCCTACCTGCTGCGACTGAACCCGTCCACGGTCCACCGGGTCCTGACCCGCTACAAACTGGCCCGCCTGCGAAGCTGATCGACCGGCCCCTGCCGACGGGGTCGGGGGAGGCGTGGAAGCCAGTGATGCGCGTGGCGTAGCGGTAGAGCGCGTCATATTTCGGCGACTCGGCTTCCGCAATCGTCCTCGGCCCGGACAGCAGCCTGGCGGCGACCGACTCGGCCGGCCGGGTCACCTCGCTCACGCCCGCGGGCCAGCTGCCGTGGTTGCTCGCCTGCGGCGAGGCGGGCTCCAGCTCGGCCTCCGGCCCCGGCATGCTGCTCAAGGTCTCCCGCGCGACGCTCACCCCGGGCGCGTCTTGCCCGCGCTCGGCGCGGAGTTGTACTCGATGGCGATCGACTCGCCGGTCTTGGTCTGGATACTGGAGATACGGGGGCGGTAGAGCGGCGCCGACGGGGAGTCGTCGGTGACGCGGTTGTCGATCTCGGTACCGGTGAACGACACCTGGTTCAGGGCGATCCACCCGACCAGGTACCCGCCTCCAATGAGGGTTCCTCGCTCGCCGCGACACGTCGCCGGCCGGATGTCCGCCCAGGTGTCGGCGTCACCGCGCGGCCACTGGAAATACGCGGTCTTCAGCGCCGGGGAGACCCGAGGGGTCCGGGTGCCGACGAGGTCGACACCACGGCACCGGCCGGAGGCCGTTCCACCGTCACCTTCACCAGAGTCGGCCGGACCACCAGCACGGTCGTGAAGAAGCGTGTAGTCACCGGTCAGCAGGTTCACCGAGCCGGGGTCGATACTCTCGCTGGACGCGCCGTCGGCGTTGCGGTCCACCACGACGCCGACCGGGTCAGAGGCGCCAGTCGCGCCAGTGCTGCCGGTGAACTCCGCGGCAGCGTGCTGTTCACCACCCGCTACGTCGGAGGAGCCAACGAAGATCGACTACCTCGGCGACGGCACCCGGTGGAGTCCTCCAACTGGCGAACCTGCACGGCGACATCACCCTGCAACTGCCGGACGGCACGGCGGTGCTGGACGCCGACGAGTTTGGCAACCCCGGGCAGGGCAGGCGGCAACCCGCCACAACTGGCTCGACGCGCACCAGCGCTCGCCGGAGACCGTCACCGGGCTGAAGCTCATGGGCGCCCGCCTGTACGACCCGGCCACCGGAGGCTTCCTGTCCCTCGGCCCGGTCCGGGGCGGCAGCGCCAACGCCTACGACTACGCCAACGCCGACCCGGTGAACCAGTTCGACCTGGACGGCCATGTCTCGGCCTGGCGCAAGAAGTACGAGCGAGGCCAAGGCTTGCAGGTACCTGGGGTCGGGCGGCTGCGCCTTCGCGACGATGCTGTCCGGTGTCCTGCTGTGGAAGCTCCCCGGCAGCAAGTCCTGGAACAACGCCCTGCGGCACTTCATCTGGATGTCCGCGCCCACCTATTTCTTCGGCTGGCGTGCCGCCAAGCGGATGGGCGACGCCCACGAGTACGGACAGACAAGCATCGACTCCCAGAAGGACCAGTACAACAACCGGGTGGCGCGCAACTTCGTCGCCATCAGTTACAACCGGTCCTGGATGCGCTACTACGCCAATCGCGGCTACCTCTTCCAATACCTGTACTCCGCCGACAGCTGGCTCTACAACAACGGGTACCTGAAGAAGTGATCCCAAAGCGGTCATGGGACTCTTGCGTCCGCTGACCCGCTGACCCGCTGACCCGCTGACCCGCTGACCTGGCCTGCGGGTGCCGGGGCAGGCCCTTTCGAGGGCGTGCCCCGGCACCCGCGTGCCACCACCGGCCGGTTCCCGCCTTCCCGCCTTCGCGTCGTCCGGTCCCCGAGCTCATCCTTGATTCACCTCTGGACCGGCCCCCAGCCTCCGACCCCTTCACGACAACTTACGGAGACTCCATGCCACTGCCGACGCGCCCCATCCGGCCGCTCGCCCTGCCCGTTGCGCTGCTCCTGGCCACCGCCCTGATAACCGCTGGCCTGACCGGCTGCTCTGCGCTGTCCCCGTTCAATACATGTGACGACACGGCGGCGCGGCTGAAGGACCTGCGCTCTCAGTCGATCCTGAACTCCACCCCCGAAGGGGCGAACGCCTTGGAGGGGCTCGACTCGGTTGACTCGCGCTGCATCGACGACACCGGCGACGCCTGGCTGTACGCCGCGCGCGTCTACGCCTTCCCCGGCTCCCGGCAGAAGGTCGTGGACTTCTACCGCACCACCGCCAAGGCGGACGGCTGGCAACTACAGCACAACCTCTCAGATCCCAACACCCCCGAAACAACGGCGGGACTGTGCTTCACCAAAGGCGGGGACGGCGAAGCCCTCCTGCTGACCGTGCAGTTCATCACGGCCAGCGACCTGAAGTTTGAGTACGACTACGACGCCGGGCCGGAGTTCGATTCGGGCTCCGGATTCGAGATAGAGGTCGGCTCCGAGACGGACGGGGCGAAAACCGGCTGTTTCGACTGACCGCCTGGGACTTCACGAACAGGTGGCAGGGCGGACCGCAGCCCACCCTGCCCTGGAGTGACGGGGGACTTCCAGAAGGAGGCGCAGGGCGGGATCGCCGCCGAGTCGGCCGACCACGGTCTCGGACGGTCACGCGGCGCCCTGACCAACAAGATCCACGTCGCTGTCGAGCAGGGACAGAAGCCGCTGTCCGTGGTGATCACGGCCGGCCTGCGGGGTGACTTCCCACGGTTCGAGGCGGTCCTGGAAGCGATGCGAGTGCCCCGGATCGGTTTGGGGCGGCTACGCAAGCGAGCGGACCGAGTCAGGGCCGACAAGACACCCCATGCAGGTATGAGCGACTCCGTGGGGGATCTTGGGATTCGTAGGCGGGACGGTGTGGTCGTCGGGCAGGATCGGCTTGGTTTTCACAGTCGTTCGTCGCATGAGGTGAGTCGGTATCGCTGCGCCCCCGTTCCGGTGAGCAAGTCCCTTCCCTGACCGCGCAGGTGGCGCGGGCGAGCAATCCCGCGGGGACGACCGCGATGTGGGTGCGAGACCGGCTGGACGGACTGTGGCGTGACGAGGACTTCGCCACCTGGTACCCGCGTGACGGTCGACCCGGGTTGTCCCCGACCCAACTCGCCACGGTGGGCGTGCTGCAGTTCCTGCTGAATCTCTCGGACCGGGAGGCCGCCGAGGCATTCGCGCCAGGTGTTGAAAGGCATGGATTCAACGCGTAGCCCATGCCCTCAGACCTTCGCCGCCTTCTGGGGCCCAGCACTTCTCTCTTCCAGCGCGACGCCGTTGCGTTCGCCTACGAGGTACAGCGATATCTTGCTGCTCTTCATGAGTTCGCTCCTTCGGTTGGTACGTCAGGTGCAACCTCACAGTGCGCGTGTCACGTTGGCCGCAAGTCGCACTCAGGAACCGTTTCGCGGCCGGCGTGCTGTGCACGACTGCTCGTGCCACGGTCTCTGCAACGTCATCGTTGTGTCGTCGCGGTCCTGCACACCGGCTTCCTGTGCACATGCAGCTGTCGACGGGGGCCACGGGCCTGTTCAGCCGGAAAGTGTCGCAGATTTGGGAAGGTGCCGCGGAGGATGGGGCGCCGAAGCCGACTACGTGGGGGACGTCGGCACCAGGGAACTCAATGAGTCTCTCCCGCATAGGGGCGTCGTCCAGCGGCCCAGGACAGCGGTCTCCAAAACCGCAGACGAAGGTTCAAATCCTTCCGCCCCTGCCACGCGCTCGTGGCGGAAACAGGTATACGCGCCGGTCTCAGGTACCGGTGAACTTTAGGTTCATGCGAGTTCGACTCTCGCCGAGCGCACCAGACGTGCCATGCACGTTCGGGACCGTTATGGTCCATTCCCAGATTGGGCAATTGGCAGCCCGCCGCGCTCTGGACGCGGAAGTCCAGGTTCGAATCCTGGTCTGGGAGCTCAGTCCGGCCGCCGCGAAGCAGAGCACGACAGCTTCGGTACCGATAGCCTCATTCGCTGCCGTCGTGGACGACGGTTGATTCGACACCGAGAATGAGGTTGCTCATGGCTTCTGGCATGCGACCGAAGGATGCCACCCAGGTCTCAACCAGATAGATTTCGGAGTCTTCATCAATTCCGAGGCAAAAGCGTCCGTCAAGCAATCCGATGGGAAAGATTGACTTCTTGATTTCGCCGCTCCACTCGGAGAAGCGATCCTCTTCGCCCAAGCACAGCATGGGGTCGAATACGAACGGCACGCGGGCGCAGCTGATTCCGGAACCAGAGATGTGTACTGCGAGTCCACCGAATTCAGCAAGGAATGCGCTCACTGCATGATGTCTTTGAAGAAAGCCGTCAGCCTCCAGGGCTGACAACCATGCTTCTGGGTCAACTTGCCGGTCACAAGTCCAGCCGGCATCACGCAGAACTTTCTCCACTTTCTCCGGGAAGGACGCGCAATGCGGGCGGAGCCGTGGGTTCTTTGCCGTGGCTCGCCCTGCTGGCACGCAGATCGAGGCGCGTGTGCGGCGCATCGCTTCTCTGACTTCGTCGAAGCAGCATAGGGCTAGCCCGCAGCTTATGACGATGGCGAGCACGCCGATTACCGTATCCGGTCCGAGCGATTCGGATACGATTGACTTGAGGTACATGCCGGCGACTGCGATTTCGCCGAGCCCGAGCAGTGCGAGCCACACGACGCGCACAGGGCGGCTACCAGTCCTATTCCGAGCCTGGCTGGAGCCCAGCAGTACGGCTCCTCCGATCAGGCCCAGGAACACGGCGCCGACCACAGCGGCGTAGATGAGGCTGGTAATTCCTGCAGGCTCAGTGTGGTCGAGTTCCCCAGTTTCTGGCGCCAGAAAGCGAACGCGAACTCGAGCAGGGCGAGGTACGCGGCCTGTATTAGCAGGAAAATCGGTGCTACTCGGCGGGTGAGCGCCTTCTTCATGCGTTGCTCCTGACCAGAATCGAAGCGTGCTGATTGTATCGATGTCATGGACCTCACATCACTCCCACTGCGTCCAAGAGTCTAGCGATTTTCGCGCGCTCGCCATTCGGCACTGCTCGGCAAATCCAGCTGCTCTACAAACTCTTTTGATTTAGCACCAATTGTCACCGCGAATCTCCCATGAGCTGCCCGCTTTGGGCCGGCGTCTGCAATCAACCCATTGGTGGCATACCATCGCCACCCAGGCCCTGGCCACCTACTATCAGCGAAGAAAATCTCATCAAATCGGTCGAGCACTCCCCTCAGGTCGCGTTCGGAGATGTCCGCACACCATGTCACCACCGGCGCCACTTCAATTGCCTCGGTGAACGCATGGAAGAAGAACACTTCTGCCCACTTGGCACGCAAGGACCGCCACGGCTCATCATCCTTCGCTTCATATACCGTCAGTGGCGCATTCGGGTCGAACGCCCAGGCCCACCCACCATGATCCCCCATGAAAATATACTTTCCGTCTTCTTCGGTCATATCGGACGGCAAAAGTAGTGTCTTCGCTCCCTTGAGCGGAATTTTCCACCGCGAGATCAGGCCGAACCACCCCCTGAGCCCCTCGGGCAGCGCTGCCAGATCAGACTCAAAAGTTCCTACAGCATCCCTCTCAAGCCCGAACCATGAAGTCAGGAACTCCTCCAGATCGATACTCTTCGGGTCAATCACTCGCACATTCATACTGTTCATCAACCTTCAGCAGTTCGACTGACGCATACTTCGCCGGCGTATAGCCAGTTCCCGCGTCACGTAGCTCAGTTGGTTAGAGCGCTTTCCTGATACGGAAGAAGTCGGAGGTTCAAGTCCTCCCGTGACGACCCGTGCCAGTCTCGTCCTTTCGTAGGATTCGGCTGGTCTCTTGCGCCTGTGGCCGAGTGGCATTAGGCATGGGACTGCAACTCCCAAGACGGCGGTTCGATTCCGTCCAGGCGCTCCATAGCTCCCCTCATCGCCGGCGTCAGCGCTCGGCATCGGCCCGGCTCTCACCGAGGCTCGTTTCGGCCAGACGACGTGGCGGGCGTTCCGCTCCGCGAGGTCGGTCAGACTAAGACTCGTCCCGTGAGTGATGATCATGGCAGGTGGGGAAGGCGCAGTGGCAAGACGACAGCTACGGCCATCCTGAGAGGACATCGTTGTGCCCACGCCTGCCGACTGCTTCGCACTGTCGCGCGCCGAGAGAGCCAGCGTTGTGCTGCAGCGTTTCGCGCAATGTCCGTACTGAGACTGCGACGTGAACGCTAGCCTCTGCAAATGGCCCATATGAAGTGAGTGATCACCAGTCTGATGCGGCTCGAACCGGCGAAGCCGCAGGAAGGCGACTTGATCTGCACCGCGCACGGGCGGGCCGCCTGCTCCAGCGACATCGTCGCCGTCGCCGAACTGGGTACGAAAGGCGCTTGTCCAGACGTACCGAGTGTGCGAGGCGTGGCTCAGCGAGAACGGTGACGCCGCGGCGTACCTGGCAGAGCACGGGTTCGACAATCGCCCGTGACAACAGCGGATCCCGGTGCCCATCACTCCGTCGGGGCTTCAGCCGCGCGCCGCGGACAACGCGTGTCAGCAGATCGACACCCACCGGTCTGGATCGAGGCACTGTGCCGCACGGGCTGCCGCATTCGACTGGTCCTGGCTGGCCATGCGGTCCTTCGTTGTCTGTGCCGTCGCCTGCGTCGACGCGGAGAAGCCTCCCGGATTTTGCAGCACCAGATTGATCAGTGTCCCTACTAGGCCGTGTATCGAAAGTGGATCTTGGGATGTGAATGATCACGGTTCATGGGTCGGGGAGATCTCACGGACGTTCAGTGGGCGGCGCTGGAGCCGTTGTTGCCGAAGGGTGCCAGGGCGGGGCGGCCGCTTGTCTGGCCTCGGCGGCAGTTGATCGACGGTATACGGTTCCGGGTCCGGACCGGTGTTCCGTGGCGGGACGTCCCCGTCGAGTATGGGTCGTGGAGCCGGGTCTACGACCTGTTCCGCCGATGGCAGCGGAACGGCACCTGGCAGCGGATCCTCACCCGGCTCCAGTCCCTGGCCGATGCGAATGGTGCGATCACGTGGGACCTGAGCGTCGACTCCACGGTCTGCCGCGCCCACCAGCACGCGGCTGGGGCCCGCAAGCAGGGCGACCTGCAGAAGGAACCACCGGGCGGCATCTTCACCGAGCCTCGTGATCACGGGCTGGGAAGGTCGCGCGGCGGGTTCACCACCAAGCTCCACCTGGCAGTTGAGCAGAGCCAGAAGCCCATGTCGATCGTGGTGACGGCAGGACAGCGTGGAGACTCGCCGCAGTTCGAACCCGTGCTGGCAAAGGTCCGCGTGCCCCGCATCGGGCCGGGCCGGCCACGCGTCCGCCCCAATCGAGTGCGCGCTGACAAGCCGTACGCCTCCCGCAAGAACCGGGCCTACCTGCGACGCCGCGGCATCCGCTGCACCATCCCGGACAAGGCCGACCAGTCCCGTAACCGCAAGAAACGCGGCTCGCGCGGCGGCCGTCCGCCGAAGTGCGACCCGCAGGACTACAAGGCGCGGCACGCGGTCGAATGCGGCATCAATCGCCTCAAGAGACACCGCGCCGTGGCGACGAGATACGACAAACTCGCCGTCCGCTACGAGGCAACCGTCCTCGTCGCCGCCATCAATGAGTGGTTGTGATCCCCTGGTCTGCCTGGCCCGGTGCGTCCGAGACATCGAGCAGTTCCAGGATCAGGTCGATGACCAGCTCTGGCCGACCTACAAACGGAGAGTGCCCGGTCTGCCACTCGCGGACGGAGTCGCAACGCGCGGCCATGACGTGCTGAAGTCCGGGGTCGATTGCTCGGTCCTCCGCGCATACGACGTAGGTGGAAGGGGCATGTTTCCAGCTTTGGTACTCCGGGACTCCTCGCCCGCAGCCGGCCGTCTGGACTCGTAGTAGTCCCGCTGCCCAAGCGGCCAGGTGCCCAGGGCAATCTGCGTACAGCGCATCCACGGCCCGGCTTGGATTAAGACGCGTAGAACCGTCGTTCTGCGGCTCGATGGCGGATTTCAACTGGCTGGAGTCGCCGCCCAAGCCCGCTGCACTCTCCCCCGCATCCGGTACGAAGGCCGCCAGATACACCAAGCGCCTGGCTCCACGCAGACCAGTGATCACGGACCCTCCGTAGGAGTGGCCCAGAACCAAGGGAGACTCGGGCAGAGCGTCAACGGCGGCCTGCACCGCCGCCGTGTCCGCGGTCAAGGAGCCCCGATGTAGTTCGGGAGTAACCACGTCCACGCCTGCAGCTCGCAGGCCTTCGCTAACCCGGATGAAGTGCTCAGGCTGGTGATACAGGCCGTGAACCAAAACCGCGCTGGTCACTCGGGTCGCCTCCCCGGATCAACTTGCCGAAGAAGGCGATCCTAGACGTCAATCTTCGCCTGTGATCCACTTTCGATACACGGCCTAGCTGGGTCTTCACGTCCTGGGCTTCGTCGGCCGCAGCATCGGTGTTCTCCTGAATTAGCCGGTCGGCCGCTGCCTCGACCGAGACGCAGTTGGTGGCCCCGGTACTCGATTCTGGCGCTGTGGCCCGGCCCGCCCAGAAGGCACCTCCCGCCACAAGGACGATGACCACCGCGGTCGTGACGATCACTCCGAGGTCTGGTTGCGTTCTTGTCGGGCCCGGCGCCGGTATTTCGGTGTCGCTCATGAGTTGTCCCCCTCGGCAGGTTCGAGGGCAGGATGATACGTCCCGCAGCTGCCTGGTCAGCGGTCGGGCAGGCGGTGCTCGTCAACCGGCGGGGTCGGCCACTCCGTCATCGTCTTCCCGGTCGTGGTGTCGACGAGGGTGACGTGGGCGCTGGGCGCCGCGCTGAGACCGATCCACTCGGTTGCATTCTTCCTCGCCACTTCGGGCACACTCCACCAGCCCTGGACGACCGGCCGGCCGTCGACGGCGAGCACCAGATGGAACCGGTCGGACGTCGTGTTTTCCATGTGACCACCATGCAGTCCTGCAACCAGTCCTGACAATGCAGCTCCAGCTCTGGCACGTCGATGTGGCGCGTCGAGACAGCTGGCCGACCGCACGACGAGCACGGCCACCGGGCAGGCGGGCTTCGGAGCAATGCTCGCCAACCTATTGTGCGGTAACCGGAACCTCCACTCCCTGACCGGTGCGGCCAAGACGGTGGCCCTGTTGACCGAAGGACGCGTGTACCTGGCCGCCTCCACGATCAGCGGGATCGGACGGGGCCGCGTTCCGCTCACCCCGGACCGGGTGGCGGGCTTCGAGTCCGCTCTCAGCATCCCGCCTGGTGACCTCGCCGCCATCGCCGGCGTCGCACTGCCCGAACCATCGCGGCCTGACGATCCACGGGTAGCTGAAATGGCTGGACTGCTGTGGAGCTGCCGGAGCCTGAACGCGTCTCAGGTGCAACGCATACGCGACGAAGCGGAATCGATGCTCGTAGGAGTGCCCGACGATGCTTCTGATGAGGACTGGAATCGCGTCCATCACCATCACGAGAAGTGGTGGGGTGCGCCCAGGCGGTGATTGCTGCTCACTCCGTGGCGGACGATGGGTCACCGGTAACAAGTGGATCAACCGGTGCGCGAGCTGGGCCCCTGGACGGGCCGGGACCATCTGCGGAGGCGCGCGTGCCGGAGGTTTCGCTGTCAACGGTCGGTACCGCCAGGCATTCGGCGCAGCAGGTGGTGTCGCGATCGGTGTTGTCGGCGGGCACTACTTCGGAAAGCTGCTTTGGTACAAGAAGCACCTTCGTGCACTCACCCGGCACCGGCATGTGTTCCACCAGCGAGGATGGGGTCGGACAGAGCAGCATGCCTACAAGCACATGTACAACCTCACCGTCACCGACCTGCACACGTACTATGTGCTCGCTGGCGCAACGCCGGTGCTGGTCACAACGACAACAACGTTGCTGGGTGGGCTACAGACGAGCTTGCAAGGATTAAGTCCGGGCAGGGGACCCCACGCACGGTCAGCCTCACGGATCCTACTCAAAAGCTTTATCAAGGGCGCGAATCGGCGAGGCACGCGGCCAAGTAGGGTCCTCGCGCGCAGTCGGGTTTCCAGGGCTCGCGCGAATGGGAGGTTCCCGGGAAGGGCAATACGTACAGGATCGTCGGTCCGAACCGTTTTGGGGAGTATGGCTACACGGACCCGAACGTCAAGCACAAGAAGATCACCGTTATTCCTCCCTGTTGATTCGACGTGTTCCCGGTGGAAAGTGGGCGACGTTGTTGGTGAAATATTCTGTCCGGTTCGAGGAAAGCGACTTATTCATATTCGCTTGCGATCTGGAAGGGTTTTTTGTCGGGCGCTACAGCGACGACGACTTCGGCGCGTTCCTTGAAGCCGAGAACGCCCGAGTCACCTTCAGGCTCGTGCGGCCAACCCTAGAGGCTCCGATCGAGACGCTTAGGGGTGACATCGAGATCCTTGTCCTCGACACCGAAGGTCGGCCCATGGGGCGCTACCCGCTGTGGGGTGCCAAGCTAGTGGTCGGAGATACGCCGGAATATCTAGTCGTCACGGCACAAACGGGGTTGCCGCCGCATGCCGAGGCCCGCACGTTGTGGGACAGGTTCCGCGTTTCCCGACCGCGGCGTGGTGAATGGTGCACGCTTCAGGTCGGATCCCGTGAAGCTTGGCTAGAAGTAGCCGGGCTCAGGTACGTCGAATCTGCTACCAAGGGGGAGTACTCGGTTCCCCCTCGAGAGATCGTTATGGGAGGTGATGAAATCAAGGATGTCGCGAGTTTCTTCTGCGCGATTGGCGAGGCTTTCCGTGGCCCAGGAGGATATATCGGGCAGAGTTTTACCGAATTAGAAGAGTCTCTCGAGGATTATCTCCAAGGTGCCCCGGTTCGACTGATTTGGCGGAACATTTCTGTCGCGCGTTCTTCCTTGTCTGCAGTAATGGATATCGCTGGCGGCCCGATTTCCAAATTCGATTTGTTTCTTGAGATTCTGTCGCAGAATAATGTTGACGTCATTCCTGGATAGCGCACGTGCCTCCTGGAGGAATTCACCGGACATGGGCTGGTAGCACCGTTGCTGTCCTGCAAGGTGGCCCTATCCGCACCCTCGTCCAACCCGGTTGGCCTTGCTCTGACGCCCCGCCCCCGCCCCGAGCCCACTGACAGCGACGGCCATCGCACCCTCCCCTGGTCTTCACCTACCTGGAGAGTCCCGCGATGGCCGTTCCATGTCTCGCACCTCACCCAGCCAACCGTCCACAATCAGGGCGCAGGGATAAAAGCGAAGTAAGTGCGTTGGTGGTCGGTGGGGTTCAGAGGAAGGCCAGCGGGACGTCCTTCTCGATGCAGAGCCGCAGGACGCTCGCCAGCTGGCGAGCGTCCTCGATGTGCTGCTGGAGGAGCTGGTCGCTGCCCTCCTGTGCCCACTGGTCGGTGATCGCCTCCAACCTGACCAGAATCGAGGCGCATTCGGCAGGCGAGAGGTCGTCACCGCCGACATCCGGATGATCGAGGAGTGGCTCCAGAGCGGTGGACACCTGGGTCCACGGGCGTTCGCCGCCGAAGCCCCACATCTCGGAGAGGGCGAATCCCTCGGTCTCGGCCAGACGCCGCCGGAACGCGGCAAAGCCGCTGTAGGACCAGGAGACATCCGGACTGCTGTTGTCTCCGTCGCCCGGGAAAAGAACCAGCCCCAAGTGCCCTCCCTGCTTGCCGGGCACACAGGATCGAGGACATGGGGCAGCGTCGGCAACTGGAATGATCTCGGTGTGGCGGGTGTGATCACGGCGTCGGAGTCGTCTTGGATAGCCCCGTTCACCGGGCTGAGCCCGCGTACCTTCGGGAAACTGGTGACGGTTCTGCGGCGTGAGGGCGCGGACGCGGTCGGCAAGGGCCGGCCGTGGAGCCCTCCGCTGGAGGATCGGGCACTGCTGGTCGCCGCGTACTGGCGCACGAACCTGACCATGCGCCAGCTCGCCCCGCTGTTCGGGGTGCGAGACCCTGCTGGCCAAGTCGCCCACCGCGCTCAAGGTCACCCTGGCGTCCCTGCGCCGAGCCCGGCGGCTCGGGCCGCTGGAGCGGGTCTTGGACCAGGAGTACCGCGTCACCCGCCGGGCTCTGACCGCGCCCGACCTGGTCGAGGGTATCCGCGCCCAGGTCATCGACAAGGACCGCAACCCGTGCTGGACGCCGCAGACTCTCGCCGAGGTCGCCGACGCCGATATCGAGCGCTTCTTCACTTCACTCGGCGAGCAGGAACTGAGGCTCGCCGGACCCGACGACACCACCGAGGAGGTGATCTGGCGAATTGGAACGTCGCGTTCATTGGACTTGGACACATGGGCGCGCCCATGGCGGCCAATCTCGCAAAGGCGGGGTATCGGGTGCGGGGTTACGACCTTGTGGTCGCCCCGGGCCCCGCTCGGGAGACTGCCGCCACCGCCTCGGACGCCGTCACGGACGCGGACGTCGTGGTCAGCATGTTGCCCGCGGGTCGCCATGTCCTGGGGCTCTACGATGAGATCCTGACCGTTGCCCGCCCCGGCACCCTGTTCGTTGACTGCTCCACCATCGACGTGGCCGACGCCCGCACCGCACACGCCCGCACCGCACCGCACACGAGCGTGCCGCCACGGCCGGGATGTGTGCCTTGGACGCCCCGGTCTCCGGCGGTGTCGTCGGCGCCGCGGCAGCCACCGTCACCTTCATGGCCGGCGGGGGAGAAGACGAGATCACCGTCGCTCGCCCGCTGCTGGAGGCCATGGGCAAGAAGGCCGTGCACTGCGGCGGCCCCGGCGCCGGGCAGGCTGCCAAGACCTGCAACAACATGATCCTCGGCGTCTCCATGATCGCCGTCAGTGAGGCGTTCGTCCTCGGAGAAAGCCTCGGCCTGTCCCACCAGGCCTTGTACGACGTCGCCTCCACCGCCTCCGGACAGTGCTGGGAGCTGAGCGTCAACTGCCCGGTGTCAGGACCGGTTCCGGCCAGCCCCGCCAACCGCGACTATCGGCCAGGCTTCGCCGCCTCTCTCATGGCCAAGGACCTCGGACTCGCCGCGAACGCGGTCCGCGCGGGCGGTGTCCGCGCCGAACTCGGACTCCGAACTGCTGAGCTGTACGCCGACTACGCCGAACGGGTGGGCGTGGCGGAGGACTTCTCCGGCATCGTACGCACCATCCGGAATCAGAGCGGAGAGCAGTCAGACCACGGGCGACTACGAGACCATCCTCGTCGAACGCAAGGGACGTACCGCACTGCTCTCCCTCAACCGGCCGGGCTCTGAACGCGCTCAACGTCCGCCGTACCCCGACGAGCTGCTTGTAGTCCGCGGGCAGCGCCGCACCGAGGGCGCGCTCGGCTTGCGCCCAGTCCACCGAGGGCGGCGGATCGGCGGGCGGCGGCAGAGACGGACGAGAGCGTCGAGGGCGTTCACGCGACGGACGCTACCGCGACTGCGGCTGGTACCCGCCCGCGGGAAGGCCGATTCCGCGCCCGCGAGCACGCGCCTTGGGCTCCTCCTCGCCCGCGTACTCAGTAGGGTCGGCTCGTACCGGCGGGTTCGGTGTTCAAGGAGCTGTGAGCGTGGGGCGCAACTGGCTTTCCATCCGGGTGGAGTTGGTCTCCGGACAGGGTGGGGCCCTGTGGCCACGCCCCGGCCGGGTCTTCGCGGGCGCGCGTACGCACTCCTTCGCCCAGCTCGCCACCGCCATCGATGTCGCCTCCGCTCGCTGGGATCTCGAACACCTGCACCTGTTCACCCTGTCCGACGAAACCAGGGTCAGTCCGCTGGAATGGTGGGACGGCGAGCCCCCGGACGGCACGGTGGACGGCCATGCCACCACGCTGAGCAGGCTGAAAGGCGGCGAGCAGTTCGCCTACGTCTTCGACCTGGGCGACAACTGGGCACATCTATGCACGGTGGCCGACAGGCGGATCGACCCCGCCGACGAACTCGGCGAGATCCTCGACCGGCCCGTCCCCTCCTGGGGCTGGGGAAGCCTGCCGGACCAGTACGCACGCCGCTGGGACGGCGACGACGGCGAGTCGCCCCCGCCGAAACGGCCGGCTCGCCGGCTGAGCGACCTGCCGCCGATCCTGCCGGGGTGGGGCGAATCCCGGCCCCGGCGGTGATCACACCAGGCATACGACCGCCTGGCAGCGGGCAACCGGCACGGACACCGCACGGACCGGGGCGGGCCGCAGCCGAGAACCACTCGCCACTGATCAACGAGCCCCGGGCAGCCGCCCGTACGGTGGCGACGAGAGCGAGGCGCGAGGGCTACGCGGCCTGGTCCCACGGCCGCAACTTCCCTTCCGGCAGCGGCGTTCGGACGCAGTCGCGTTGCGGACCTTTACCTACCGGGCGAGTCGAGCCCGTCGCGGCGGCCGCCGGTACCGGCGCGTGACGGGTCGCTGCCGGAGCCAGCTCCCACGTGGCCGTACACCATCCTCCGGACGGCCTCTTCGAGAGCCGTGCCTTCCGCGTTCTCGACCGGCTCGAAGCAGCTGTGTACGACGGCGAGAGCCATCGTTCCCAGCAAGGAGCGCTGCCGCTCGTGGTCGATCAGATCGCTGCGGGGATCGCCGATGCTGCGCAGAGCCAGTCCGTCGACCGTGGCGGCGAGCAGGTTGGCGACGTCATCGAGCGTGATACCCGGCCGCAGCTGCAATTGCCGGGCCTGCATCAACGCGGCATACACCTCCTTCCAGGGCCCGAGGAAACCCTCGTAACTCGCGGAGATCGCCTCCCCGATGACGTCGTCTCCCTCCGCCGAAACCATCGCCGCGAAGCCCAGCCTGAACGCCGGAAGACTCACGGCGTCCCGCACATTGAGGTAGGCGAGGTCGTGGACGGCGTCCACCATGTCCGGTCCCTCAAGGAGCCGCTCCGTGCCCGCAGCCACCTGGTCGTAGAAGCCCGGAGGATAATTTCCCGTCCACATCACGAAGTTGATCAGGTCGGCGACGAAATCCGACTGGGACCTCCACCTCGAGCGCAGGGTCGAGACGTTGCCCTGACGCGGGAAAGGAGCGGGGTTGGCGGCGACTTCCGCGGCGATGGCCCGCTGGGACAGGAAACTCAGCAGAGGCCGGTCGAGGGAGTTGCCGTCGTGCGGATCGAGGGGAGTGCGCACCGGGTCGGGTCCGAGGTGGCGGGCGACCAGACGCATGGCAGCGGCCAGATAGGCGGCCGTCACCGGGTCGTTGGCCAGCCGCTCACGGCTGAAGGGCGTACGCCGGTCGAGGTGCGTCAGCACCTTCCCCAGATCCTGGTTATAGGGGAACGGAAGCTGTCCTTTGAGTTCCTGGTGGTCGCTCATGCACTCATGCTTCAGCGATACGCGGCGGCTGAACAGGCGCGCAGCTGCGCGGTAGTGCGCGGCTGCGTGAGCGCGCCTGCGTTCTGGAGAAGGCGAATCCGCCGGTCCTACCGTCGCGTGAGCTGCTCCCGCGGACCGGAAGGACACCCTCATGCACCACTCGCCGTCACCCTTGCTCCCGGCCCTCCTCGGCCTCGCCGTTCTCGCCGCGGTCCTGCTCGCGGCCCTGGCCGGCCTCATCGCCGGCCTTTTGGTCCACTGGGACGGAGCCTCGCCACCGGCCGCGCTGCTGCGCGCCGGGATGGCTTTCGGCGGCACGTTCACCGTGCTCACGGCGCTGCTCACGCTCATAGCCGGAGCCCTGCTGTAGGGCCTTGCGTCCGGTCCCGGCCGACGGGACCGGGGGCCAGGCGAGTACGCAGGAACGCGAAATGCACGCAGGCGGCACTCTGGCACTCTCTGCGTCCGGCAACGCTCAAGCCGTCGTCGGCGCCGGCCAGGCTGTCCTCAGATGAGGGTGCGGGCGATGCTGCCGAACGGGGTGAGGCAGGCATCCAGGGCCCGGCGCTGCGCCTGCGGCAGGTGATCGCCCAGTGGTTCCTTGCGTGGGCTGTGTTCGCCCGCGCAGATCCAGGCGTGCTCGTCCTCGTCGAACGACCAGCGCGCGGCTCCCCACATCGGGTGCCCCTGGAGGAGCCGGCGGCCCAGTGCCTCGCCGTCGTCGTCCAGGGCGCCCTGAGCGGTCAGCGCCTCCTGCACCAGGGTGACGGCCTCAGCCGGGATGTTCGTGTCGCCCAGGACGGGGAGCAGAAGGAGCAGCCGGGCGTGCGGATCGGTGACTCCGTCCCCGGCGTGCTCCGGCGCCGGCATCAGCGCGGCGAGTTCGGCCCAGCACAGGCCCGGGCCGATCCGGTCCCCATCAGTGCTGGCCAGGACAAGGTCGTTGGTCCGCCAGTCGGGGTGGACGATGAAGTAGTCCGTGGAGGTGTATTCCTCACCGCTGTTGTAGTGCACGACGATGCTGTGCCCGCCTGCGAGCGGAATCCGGAACATGGGCCACGCTGCCTTGTCGCACAGGCGCTCCAGCATGTCCTCGACGTCCGCCGGATCCATACCGAAGCCTGCAACCTGCGCGCCTTCATACATGTCGACCAGGTGGGCGGCCCAGAACGTCGGTTCTGCCAGCAACGGCAGACCGTCCACCACAGGAGAAGAGGCGTACCAGCGCCTGGCCGTGACCATGGTGTGATTCTCACACCGGATGAACCCGCCCGATCGACCACCCCTGTGGCCGTCCAGGACCGGACAGGCACGCCGGCATCGTGATGGCCGGCAGCCGTGTTCCGGGGGAACGGGTCCGCCAGCCGCAGGCTCGTTGTGTCCTGCGAGGATCTGCCCTCGGCGGAGTATGAGGCGGCGCTTGCGAAGCCAGGGGATGCCAGAGCAGCACGTCGCCGTCATGACCGCACTCCACCGGGACGACCGTTACCACCACCGGCCACAGAGGCGAGCGTGTGGCAGAGGCATTCCAGCCTTGATGGGGGCAGTGTCAGGCGTCGGGGATGAGCCAGGCGGTGGCGGCCAACTCCACTTCGTTGGTCTTGGAGTTCACGCTAACCAGGCGGAAGTAGACGATTTGAGGTGCCATTCCCTGCGACTTCATCCAGCTGGTCTCCAGGCAGAAATGGCCGCCCTGCTGCAGAAGGTGTACGGGGATCTCCCGGGCGGTCGGCTGCTGTTCGGCCGCGGCCCGGCATTCCTCGGGGCTCATCCGGTGGTCGACCTCGGCGAGCTGTTCCTGGTCGTTGACGGAGGTTTGGCCGACCGCCGATATGTTGGCGATCTTCCGTTTCTTTGCCGCCGACGAAGCGGATTTCGACGTCCACCTGCGGGAGTTGCAGGGCCACGACCGGCTTGATGTGCTCTGCGGCTTCCTTCGGCAGATCGGGCGGAGGTTGGGCTAGTCGGTGCTGATGGCCCCTGAGGGCGATGACGGACACCTGGTGCTCGGCTTCGACGTCGAGGCTGACCGAGTCGTTCCCCTTGTTCGGGCAGACGCTAACCTCGCGCTTTCACGAGGTGGCCTGTCCGCAGGCTGATCAGAAACGCAGAAAGTGCTCTTGACCTGCAACGATAGGACTTGCTGAGGGTCCTGTTGGCTGCGAGGGGAAGAGCACTTTCCAGGTGAGAGAGCCTACCGCGTGGTACCCGTGTGTCCGTGTCCAGGGGGACGGCCGTCAGGTGGTCTCGCAGGCCGGCTCGGTCCTGCTGGTGGAGACGGCCCGCAGGACCGGCCTCGACCATGCGATATCCGTGGCGCTGGCGCCGTGGCGGAAGCCACGGGCCGTCCAT
>NZ_JBSFCK010000053.1:0-30678 GCF_053593435.1 Streptomyces sp. NPDC002306 | reverse complement strand
AGCGGGCATGGATCAACGACCCAGCCAAGCGCAAGGACCCCACACCACAAACCTCATAGCGTCACGACCGTCTCACTGGACTTGAAATCTTCCGGACCGCCGCGGCGAGTTCACCCACCGAGGGTTCCTTCCCGTACACCGCTATCGTCACGATCCACGCCAGTACACGGCATGACAGCCGGTTAGTGGTCGCAGTGCGGGCGCCGATGTCAGCGCTATCCGCAGGCGGCGATCTGAAGTGTCGCGCAGGCGCGTGCCGCGGTGGAGTGTCTGGAAGGTGAGAACCCGGCAGGACGGGACCCTACTTTGCTCTGTCTGCCCCCCACCCGGGCCTGCAAGAAGCGGGTAAGGGCGGCTGGCGGGACGGGGGAGCCGTGCCGGGCATCCTCGTGTTCCGCCGCGTGCGGGGTGGTGGGGGTGGGACGCGTTGTCGACTGCTTGGGATCCGGTCGTGCAGAAGCGTTTTGCCGCCAACTCTCGGTGACGCACGCTTGCGCCAGCAGTGGCTTGGGCTACATAGGAGGGTGGGCTGTCCGCACCCGAGGGGGAGGACCGGCGGATGTTGCTGTCGATCAACGTGGCGGTTCTGCTTGCTGTCATCATCGTTGTGCGGCTGCGCCGGCGTACGCAGGCCCGCAGCCGGTCCGACGAGAAGCTGACCGTCGTCATCGTGCTGGTCTTCGGGGTACTGGTTGCTCCCACGGCGTTCGGCCAGGGAGTACTGGACGTGGTGGGTCAGCTCGCGCAGAGCGTTTCGCAGTCCGGCAATCCATGACTCCTGTGCTTCTCGGCGCGGGGTGAGGACTTCCTGGACAGAGAGAGTCCCGGAGGCAGGCTTCCGGGACTGGAGCGAGGACACCGGCTGGCGCGACGCCCGGACCGCGGTCAGCCGCCCTGCCGCTCCGATCCGCTCCCTCGCACCGCTGCGCAGGGTCTTCGCCAGGCCGGAGGAGGTAGCGGAGGTGGCCGCCTGTCTGGTGCGCAACTGGCGCTGGCCGGCCGGTGACTTTACAGCGGAGTGGAGCGCGGCGAACGAGGCGCGTACTGTGATCGGCGCCTTTTGCCGGAAGACGGTCGGCTGGAGGGGTCCGTCGTACGGCGACGGCCGCTCGCTGGGGGACTCCAGGGGCGGCCGTGGGAGGCGTCCGGCCGAACTGGCGTACGCCGTGAAGGGCGAGTTCAGATGCGGCCGAAGAACAGATTGCCGGGTGCGTCGGGCTGTGCAGACCCGCGTCCAGCGGAAGCGGGCTGTGCAATCGGCTGCGCAGTCACTGTGCAGTGCGGTGGCCTGCGTGGTCGAGTCTGTGGTGGGGGTGTGCGCTCTCGTGGCCGGGCTCATGGTCGGGGGTCTGCACGGCGCAATTACGCGAGCCTGCGCGGCTGCGTGTTCATGACGTGCGGGTGTGCATCCAGCCGATCCTGCGGTGAGGGTCGAGGACGGGGCGCCAGACGGGTGCGGAGGGTCCGTCGTGCAGCAGGTCGACCAGCGGTGCTGCCATGGCTGGTACTTCCCGCAGGAACGCCGCGACGGACAGGTTTCTGGATGCGGTGTGCAGGGCGCTGATGCGGTTCTCCACGCCAGCCGGACCAGTACCGTCCAGGACGAACAGCAGCCGCGGGAAGAGCGGGTAGGTGCGCCGCCACGCCTGATCTGCCTCCTGGTGGGATCCCGGTCGTCGGCCGACGGGCTGCGGCAGGTAGGTGTGGAGTCGGGTGTAGGCGGTGAGTTTGGCGGCCAGGCGTTCGGGGCCCATGGTGGCCCGGTCGACTTCCACGAACGCCCGCAGCATCGCCCCCGTACTGCCGTGGCGGCTGTAGTAGAGCACCGCGTCCGGGATGACCGCCTCCCCGCCCCCGACGGGGTGGTGGACTTCCGGGATCCAGTCCAAGGGCTGGCACACGTCGCCGCGCTGGCGGGCGTCCTGGAGGAAGGCCAGCGCGGTCTCGGTCACGGTGAGCCCGTGCCCGGTGCGCAGCCGGACCGCGGTGGGATCGGCCACCTTCCTCGGCGGTCGCCGGCCCCGCAGTTCCGGCCACTCACCGGCAACCGCTGCGCCGTAGTCGGTGGGGAACCACACCCGGGTCCGCCCGGCCCGCGGCAGGGTGATCCGGTCGACCAGCCCTTGCGCCCGTAGCTTGGCGAGCCGGCGCCGGGTCTGCTCGATCCGCACCCCGGGCGCGATGATCAGATGCATCTGCTGCGTCGTCGCCATCCGGTACTGCGTCAGCACCGCCAATGCCAGCCGGTCCCCGCCGCCCGCGTCCACATCCGTCATCGTCGACCGCTCCCGTACGGTGCGACGCCGCCCTGGTCCGGCATCGCGTGTACGGGCCACGCCAGCAGCGGGCCCCGACCGGAACGCTGACCGTGAAGGCCCGACCACGGTCACGATGCGACAACACCACCCCCGACCTGGCCGACAACCCCGCCGTCATCCCCTCCCGCAACTGCCCGCACCCTCCCGCACGGTGGGCGGCGTATTCGCAGGTCACCATGCGGGTGCAGCCGTGGTCGGGAGGCCGACATCCCCCTCTGCACACCCCCTCGCGCCCCAGGACCAGAAGGAAAGAGAAGGTGAAGGGGACGGGCGGGGCGGGGCGGGCGTGCTGCCGGGGGATCGGGAGGGCCTGGTGTCTCTTGCGCGTCGGCGGCGGCCTCCGCGCCGCACAGGGGCGGTGCGGCCACCGGTGGTCAACGTGGGGGGCAACGGATGACCGGTGCGGTGGCCGCAGGCCGAGCGTAGGGGGCGCCCGCACGCGGAAGGCACGCTCTCCTGGCGACACCGGTCTGCGATCTCCCGGGCGGCCTCGCCGGCGAGCGCACTGGGGGCCCACACCGGGCCTGCAGGGTGAGGATCCCTGCAGGCCCGGATCGGGGGTGCTCTATCAACGACGCCAGCCCCGCACCGTCACGGGTCACGGTCTCAGCGGCCGCAGTGCGGGCACCCGCGGCTGCGCCACCCGGGTGGCTACCTCGGTGCCCGCGGCCCGCATCCGGGGTCAGGTGGTGGCTGACCGTGGAAGGGGACAGTCCGACCGCGTCGGCCAACTCGCGCACGGACGGGTCTTTGCCGTACGCGGCGACCCACCGTACAGAGACCCGCACCGCGGTGATGTCCACCGGCCCGCCGGGGCGCCCCGGCGGGTACCGGCGTCAGGTGAGCGTCCAGGTGCCAGTGGCTTCCTGGCCCGACTCCTCCCCGTGGAGCCGGACGGTGATGGTCACGCCGGGCGCGTCCAAGACGACGTGATTGAAGTCGACATTGCCGTGCGAGTCGGCGAGTTCGCTGTTCCTGGAGCTCGTGTCGACGTTCGTCCAGTCCACGATCTCGCCGGGTTTGAAGCCCTCGCCGTGGACGGCGCATTGGTAGCCGTTGTCCACCGTGCCGCACGTCGTGACGCTCGCGGGTCCGGACGGCGTCCACTCTGGGGAGGGAGGGGGTGCCGACGTCGTGTGATGGGGCTGCGGCGTGGTGGGCCGCGGGGAGGTCGCCTGCCTGCCCGCCCCGTTCTGGTCGGAACCGGACGTGGTTCCGCTGGTGCAGGAAAAGGCTGTCGACGCGACGGCCGCCACGATGAAGGCGCCGCTCGCCAGCGCTTTGCCGAATTTCCTGGTCATCTCGTTCTCCCCCGTTCGCCAATAGGGAAGATGGTGGCGCGTGCTGCCGCGGTGGCGCGACGGCCCGGTCCGCTCAGCGGACCGCGCACCCGCTCAGACTTCCCGCCGTAGGGCGGGCAGGACGGAGGTGATCGATTCGCTCGCCCGGTGCAGGAGCGCCGTGAGCCGGCCGAACGGCTGCGCGGGACCGACGACGGCGGCCAGGACCGCGATCGGGTCGTCTCGGGAAGGATGCATGATCGGCACTGCGACGCAGGCCACGCCCGGCACGATCTCCTCCCGGTCGAACGCCGCGCGCGACCGGCGGATCTGCTCGCCCTCCTCGGGCGACATCGCGCTCTTCCACTCCAGGCGGGGCGAGGCGTCCCAGGCGAGGAGGACCCTTGCCGCGGCCGTGCACGAGGGCCAGGCCAGGCCCGGACCCATCGGCGCCTGGGAGGCGACTTCCCCCGGCACTCCCCTGACCAGCGACACCTGGCCGTGGGCGCGCACCCCCACCCCGATCGACGCTCCGGTGGCCTGAGCCAGCCGCTGCACGGGGCCACGGGTCGCCTCCATCAGCGCGGTGTCGGGGCGCCACGACTGGCCGAGCCAGTACAGGTGCGGCCCCACGCAGTACACGCCATCGCGCTGCTCCACCGCTCCGAGTTCGCGCAGCTGCCGCAGCAGCCGGTGCACGCTCGCCTTCGGCAGGCCGGTCTGCCGCACCAGCTGGCTGAGCCCCGCCTCGCCCGCGTCCCGTAACGCGTCCAGCAGCCGGAAAGCTCCCTCCAGCACCCCCCGCGACGCGGGTCCCGCCCCGGCGGGCCCGCTCTCGGGGTGAACCACAGGTCCACCGCGATCCTTCACAGGGTCAAGGGTAGGTCACCATGCGTCATCATCGGGAGGCTCTGCGCGTACGCATGCTACGCAGGCTGGTGCGCGACGCACACACCCCCGACGTTGGCGCCGCCGTGGCGGCGATGCCGGCGGGTTCGCGGCGGTCGGCACCGGAATGAAAAGCACCTACTGAGGGTGGCCATGGCTCGCTCGGCGAGAGCGCGGGTCTTCGTGTGTTCCCGCGAGTACCCGGGCCTGTTCTCCGTGCTGTTCAAGCGTGGCTGCTGAATCCGGACGACAGTGCGTTGCTGTCACGCGCAGGTGGCCCGCTCTACGTTGCCCCGCTCGGATCGGTCGCGCCGGCTGGCGACGGCGGGTCGCGTGCCACCAGTTGAATGGTGGCCAGCGGCTGTCCGCTCTACCTTCCGGGCGGGGCTGCCTCCGACAGCGGACTACTCCGGTAGCTCTTGGGAGCTACGCGGCGGGTCACCTTTCATGGTGACGACAAGCTGGCGGGACGCTTCTAGCGTTTGCAACGTGAATTCGTCTATCACTGCTGGTCTGGAGACCTGCCGTTCCGTGGCACGCGACCTTTACCGGGATTTGCTTAGCCGCGAGGCTTTGGCCCCGCTCACGGAGCCGGTGCGCGTGCGGGGCCTGCGGCGGTTCCTGCTGGTTTCCTGCCTGGCCGGGCTGGTGCTGCTTTCGGGCGTACTCGCTGGTGGGCACGGGCTCGGTGCGGAGGGGATGGCGCTTGGTGCTGCTCATGCCGGGTGTGTGCTGCTCACGCTGCAGCGTCCACTGGCGGGCTGGTGGGGATCGTTACTGATCACGGTGGCCACGGCCGCGGCTATCGACCCCCGGCTAGGAGCGTCATTCCCGTGGACGGAGAGCGGGGTCGTGCTCCAGATCTGGGTGCTCGTTCTTGTGACTCGGCAGGTGAGGCCGCGGGTGGCTGCCGAGGCGTGGGCCCTCACCGTCCTGTGCGGTGGCCTTCTCGCCCTGCTCTTGGGTGACGGAGGACACCCTCGGAAGAATGATGTGCTGGTCGTGGCGGCACTGTCGGGCACCGCGATGGTCCTGGTGGCGGCGCTGCGAGGAAGGGACGATGCCCGTCGACTGCTGGCTGAGCAAGAATCGGCTACCGCTGAGGAACGCTCTCAGCGGATACTGCTGGAAGAGCGGGCCCGCATCGCCAGGGAGCTGCACGATGTGGTCGCTCATCACATGTCCGTCATCGCGATTCAGGCCGAGGCCGCGCCCTACCGGGTTTCCGCCCCTCCGGAAGAGCTCACCCGGAGCTTTGGAACCATCCGGGAGAACGCCCTAGAGGCGCTCACGGAACTGCGGGCAGTCCTGGGCGTGCTCCGTCTTCCCACCATGGACGGCGCTGGAAGGGACGACGCCCCGCAACCGACGCTGTCCCGGCTTGATGAGCTGGTGGACAACGTCCGCAGTGCGGGCCTCACCGTTGAGACCAGCGTTATCGGCACACCGCGTCCCCTGCCGCCCGGGGTCGATTTGGCGGCCTACCGCATCGTGCAAGAGGCATTGAGTAATGCTTTGCGGCACGCGCCGGGCTGTGAAGTCCGCGTGGAGGTCGGGTACGTGCTGGAATCGGTCACTGTGTCGGTGCGCAACGGTCCCGCCCGACAACCCATGCAGCCGCCTTCGGGCAGTGGCCATGGACTGCTCGGCATGCGAGAGCGCGCCACTGTCCTCGGAGGCGAGCTCACGGCCACGCTCCTGCCCGACGGCGGATACGAGGTCACCGCATCCCTTCCCGCGACCCGCCACCCGGAGCAGTGATGGCCGAACAACCGATCCGCATCCTGATCGCTGACGACCAGGCCATGGTCCGCGAGGGCTTCGCCATCCTGCTCAACACCCAACCGGACATCACGGTAGTCGGCGAGGCCCAAGACGGCGAGGAAGCTCTGGTCAAGGTAGCCGAACTGTCTCCCGACGTGGTGCTGATGGACATCCGCATGCCACGACTGACCGGCCTGGAAGCCACCCGACGCCTCCTGCAGACTGGCGGCAGTGAGCCAGCCCAGGACGATCTCACCCTAGGCCGTGGCCACACCGTACCCAAGATTCTTATTCTGACCACTTTCGATCTCGACGACTACGTCTACGAAGCACTGCGCGCCGGAGCGAGCGGTTTCCTCCTCAAGGACGCCTCCGCTCAGCAGTTGTGCGACGCCGTGCGCACCATCGCCGCCGGCGAGGCACTGCTCGCCCCTACCGTCACGCGCCGTCTCATCGCCGAGTTCACCCGCCTCGGCGGCCCGCATGGTCCTCGTATGCAGCGCATCGAGAACCTCACCGAACGCGAGACAGAGGTTCTGTGCCGTCTCGCGCAAGGCCTGTCCAACGCGGAAATCGCACTTCGGCTCTTCATTGCGGAGCAGACCGTTAAAACACACGTAAGCCGCATTCTCGTCAAACTCGGTCTCCGCGACCGCACCCAGGCTGTCGTTTTCGCATATGAAAGCGGGCTGGTCCAGCCAAACAAGCCCGCCAGATGACCCGGGCTCGCCTGTCTCAATGCTGCCCGCCCCACTGTTTCACTGATCCCTTTTGAGTGATAGGAGTCGTCATGCCCGAATACGCTGCACGAGAGAGTGCTGCTGCCGAAACTCCCGTTCCGGCCCTGTTGTCCGACCGCAGACGCCGAGCCAGGCGATGGACCCCGGTCGTCATCGCGGCCACAGTAGTGCTCGCCGCCGGCGCGATCGCTGCCTTCCACCCGCTCCCCCACACCACAAGGCCCACTACCGCAGGCTCAGCCCGGGTACTGCCCACCGACCAGGCTCAGCGCGAGCTGACCTCCTGCGTTGAGGCAATCTCCACCGGAGACATCGAGGCTTCCGGGTTCCCCCGCCCTCCGAAGCTCACCGATCCGGTCCGCTCCTATCGTCCGGCCATCGCAGTTTCCGGCTTACGCCACACGACGGACCGCGAAGCATCGACCTGGATTGTCGGCACGAGCCCTCACAAGCAGCTGGTGGCCTGCTTCATCCCGAACCCGGACGCCCGCCTGTCCTCCGGCCGACAAGCCTGGCCCTCCCCGGCAGACAAATACCAGCCCGCGCGCCCTGTGACTGCCGAATACAGCCACGGAACCATGTTCCCAGCGGGGGAAAGCGACACCCACGCGGTCTACGGCGAAGTCCAGATCGGCCGGTACACCGCCGACGTCGCACGCGTGACCATCCAGTACCCCGGCCAGAAGGAACACGACGCCCGAACTACGGCAGGCGTCTGGTTCACTCACACCGAGCTGGTACAAGCCGAACCTGACATTCCAGAGAGCTGGCCTGCTCCCCAGGCCGTCGTCCGGGGATACAACACACAGGGCAAGGTCGTGTACGACTCCTCCAAACACCAGAAGTGAACGCGGCGACACTGCCGATCCCACAGCAAAAGCCACCGACAGCCTCTCCGTAGTGACACTCCTGACTTCCTGGTGCCGCCCTGTTCCGGGGTCTCGACTCTGTCGGGGATCTTGGTGTTCGCCTGCCGGTGATCATGGTGGGCCGGCAGTCTCGCGGGCGTATGTGGCCCGTGAGACTGCCGGAGTGCGAGATGTCGGTGTGTCCCCGTCCAGGTGCCGAGGTCCCGGCGCTGACCGCGCGAATGGCGCGTGCCAGCAACCCGGCCGGGACGACAGCAATGTGGGTGCGCGACCGTCTCGGTCTGTGGAGGGACGAGGACTTCGTCGACTGGTACCCACGCGACGGGCATCCCGGGCTTTCGCCCGCCCAGCTGGCCACGGTGAGCGTGCTGCAGTTCCTGCTCGGGCTCGCCGACCGCGACGCCGCCGAGGCGCGTGCGCTGCCGCCTCGACTTCAAGTACACGCTCGGCCTCGATCTTTACGACCCGGGCTTCCACCACAGCGTGCTCACCGACTTCCACGACCGCCTGCTCGAGGAGGGCCGGACCGATCGGCTTCTCATTTCGATGGCAGCCTCGACGAGCGGAGTCTTGTAGTTGTCGTCCATCGCCCAGCCGGCTACGGCCAAGCGAATCAGACACATGTGATACTTCCCCAGCCCTGCCTCTCGTGCTGCTGCGGTGAGATCTCCGAAGGCCAGCAGGCCGGCCCGTAGCCGCAGGAACGAACACGACGCTCACCGCGGGCACCGGCGTCGTCCCGTCAGGTCGCGGCCCACTCCAGCCCGAGCGCGGCGAGGACCGCGAGCCTGGCGGCGGGGTGAGCTTGGCGCGGCGGGTCTTGGTGTTGAACAGGAACACGGCGAGCTTCACCAGGTGCTCCTCGTCGCCCACCACCACCGCTTCCTCATGACCTCTTGAGCACCGTCACCGAGCCCGTGCGCGCCTTGTACTTGTACTGCGCGAGGGGCCCCCGCCCATGCCCCGCTCAAAGGCCCCTGAAACGCCCGTGGACGCCTTTCCGGGCGTCTCCTACTCCGGCGCGTGGCAGGGCGACGATGCCGATCGTTTCCAGGCGCTCGCGTTGGCCGTCCATCAAGCCCTGCCCCCCAAAAGCGTGCTGTCGATTGCGTTGAAGCCGTCGTAGGTGGTCTCGCCGCTGGGCAAGCAGGAGGAGCCTACGAGCCTGGTCGCGCTGAAGGCGGAGATCGAGCGCCGCTGGGGCACCATCGACCTGATCGACATCCTCAAGGAGGCCGAGTTCGCCACCGGCTTCACGTCCGAGTTCACCTCGGTGGCCACCAGGGAGGCGGTCCCGAAGGCGGTGCTGCGGCGCCGGCTGCTGCTGGTGCTGTTCGCGCTGGGCACGAACATGGGGATCAAGCGGGTCGCGGTCACCGGCAAGCACGGCGAGAGCGAGGCCGTCCTGCGCCGGGTGCGGCACCTGTTCGTCAACCGGACCAACCTGCGCGCGGCGCTGGTGCGGCTGGTCAACGCCACCTTTGCCGCCCGCGACCAGGCGTGGTGGGGCGAGGGCACCGCCTGCGCAAGCGACTCCAAGAAGTTCGGCTCCTGGTCCTCGAACTGCATGACCGAGTGGCACCAGCAGTACCGCGGCCCCGGCGTGATGATCTACTGGCACGTCGAGAAGAAGTCGCTGTGCGTCTACAGCCAGCTCAAGTCGTGCTTGGCCTCCGAGGTCGCCGCGATGATCGAGGGCGTGCTGCGGCACTGCACGGACGTGGAGATCGACCGGCAGTACACGGACACGCACGGCGCCTCCACCGTCGGGTTCGCCTTCTCCCACATGCTCGGCTTCAACCTGCTCCCGAGGCTGAAGAACGTTGGCTCGGCACGGCTGTACCGGCCGGCAGCCGGAGAGGGCGGGAAGTGGCCGCACCTGGCGCCGGTGTTGTCGACCAAGACGATCGACTGGGACCTGATCCGCCAGCAGTACGACCAGATCGTGAAGTACACCACCGCCTTGCACCTGGGCACCGCCGAGGCCGAGCAGGTCCTGCGGCGCTTCACCCGCGGCGGGCCGAAGCATCCGACGTACCGGGCGATCGAGGAACTCGGGCGGGCGGTACGTACCGCGTTCATCTGCGACTACCTCGCCGACGCCAGCCTGCGGCGCGAGATCAACGACGGGCTCCAGGTCGTGGAGAACTGGAACTCCGCCAACCACGACCTGTTCTACGGCAAGGACGGCGACCTGACCGGCTCCGACAAGGAGTCCCAGGAGGTCTCCATGCTCGCCCTTCACCCGCTCCAGTCCGCGCTGGTGCACGTCAACACGCTGCTCCTCCAGGACATTCTGGGCGAGGAAGAGTGGCAGAAGCGGCTCACCGACGCCGACCGGCGGGCCCTGTCCCCGCTGTTCTGGACCCACGTCAACCCCTACGGCCGGTTCGAGATAGATATGGGCAACCGGCTCGAACTCGGTCCGCTTGGGAGCAGAGCAGGCCGCTGACCTGTCGCTGGCGACGGGAATCGGACAGTGAGGTGGATCTTTGTGATCGTCCACAAAGAGTTCCGTCCCTGCCATTCTGCTCTGGCTTTCTGCGTGATCAGCTTTGACAGGGCGCCGCCGGGAAGCAGTAGGCAAGGCAAGCGACACCGGTCAGGGCACGCGCCCTCTCCGGGGACCCAGATCCCGTGGGGAACGACGAGAGGTGACTGCTGACGCACTCGGATCGTGCCGGTGGGTCATTCCGTCCGCAGGCCGTCGGGGCGCATGAGGCGCCAGAGGGGTGGCAGGCTGAGGAGGGTTACCAGGAGGATGACGCCTGCGCCGACGCCGCTGATGGCCGCAATCGCCGGCCAGTTGACGGTGACGGGGGCGAGGCTCATCTGCAGCAGCATGGTGCCCAGTGCGAGGCCTGCCGCGGTGGACAGGAGCAGGCCGAGGGTGACCGGCAGTGCGGTCTGCCACAGGACCGACATGCCGATGGTGGTACGCCGTGTGCCGAAGGCCACCAGTGCGGACAGCAGCTTCTTGCGCTCGCGCAGCTGTTCGAGCTGGGAGACGAGCAGGCTGGCGCCGATGAGCAGCAGGACGCAGGTGGCGCCGATGAGCAGGCCGGTGTGGATCGACTGGAACTGGCTGGATCGTGCGGTCGCCTGCAGGTCGGCCGGGGTCAGGGTCGGGTCCTGTCGGGCGACTGCGGTGCGGGCCCGTTCGATGGCGTCGGGTACGGCGGGGTCGAGCTGGAGGTAGAGGGTTGCGGAGCGGGAGGCGCCCAGGTTCTGGGGTGCGGCGCTGGTGGTGGCGAGGATGCCGCTGTTCCGGGTGCCTGTGGGGTCGGGGCGGCTGGCTGCCGGGTGTGCGTCTGCGGGTAGGGTCCAGGGGACGGTTTTGTCGCCGTAGAGGCCCGCGTGCAGTTTCCGTCCCGGCCGGGCGACTTCTGCCATTCCGGTGTCGTCCTCGCCGCCGTGCAGGATGAAGGTGTCGCCGTTTTTGCAGGAGTCCAGTACAGCCACTTCGCGCAGGGCTGTGCAGCTGCCGATGGTGAGCGCGACCGAGGCGGCGTCGTGCTGTGTGTCGGTGGTGGCGTTGGTGAGGGTGAGAGGTGTTACCGCTCGGATGCCTTCGGACCGGCTGATTTCCTTCGCGAGGGTTTCGATGCGTGTGGAGGCCTGGGTGCCGGATGGTACGGAGACCATGAGCGCGGCCCGGGAAGGATCCTGTCCGGTGAAGCGGGTGTAGTTACTTTCGATGCCGGTGAACATCATCTGCAGGGCGATCGCTCCGGCGACGGCGACGGCGATGCCGCTGACCAGCCGTGCTGCTGCTGCGCTGTTGATCTGGAGCCGGCGGACGGCGAGCTGCCAGGAGACCGGTCCGCTTCCCAGGCGGGCGACGACGCTCTCGATCAGCCAGGGCAGCAGCACGGTTATCCCGGCCAGCAGCAGGACAACGCCGCCGATGACCATCCGCTGGTCGAAGTATCCGTTGTCGTTGCCCATGCCGGTCATCGGGGCCAGCAGGCCCAGTCCGGCCAGCGGGAGCAGCAGCCGCCACCAGAGCCTGCGCCGGGTGGGCCTGGCGGTGCGGACCACTCCGAGCGGCTCGATCACCACACCGCGCAAACCGAGCAGGGTCATCGCGACGGCTGCCGCCGGTACGGCGGCCGTAACCAGGGCCGTGAGCCAGGGGGTGGGGTTGAGATCGGCCGGGAACACGCTTATCCCGTCCAACTCGGCCCTGGCCGCGAAGCGGCGGGCCAGAAGGAAGAACCCGGCGCCCATCGCCAGTCCGGCCAGGGAGCCGGCGAGTGCCTCGCCAGCGGCGATCCTGCGGGCCATCTGCCCGTCGGCGCCGATCAGGCGCAGCGCGGCAAGACGGCGGTCGCGGCGTTCACCGCCGAAACGCATGGCGGTCGTGATGAAGACAGCAACCGGTGTCAGCAGGGCGGTGAAAACCAGCAGGATCAGAAGGGTGAGGACGGGATCCAGAGGCTGCGAGGGGGCACTGTTGTCGAAACCGGTGATGCGCCTAGTCTGGCTGCTGGCCTGTTCCAGGGTGCTGCTACCCGCATAGTAGGCGAGTTCGGTGGGGCCGAGCAGGCCCTCATTACCGATGAGCTGGATGGTCTTGTCGGGCAGGCGTGCGCGCAGCAGCTGGCCGTCAGCGGACTTCAGCAGTTCGCCCAGAGAGGGAGAGACGGCCATCTCCCCCGGGGCGGGGAAGCGTGTAAGGCCTGGTGGTACCGGGGCGTTAGGTCCTTCGGGCTGCAGCAGCCGGCCGTAGATCTCCTGATTATGGAAGCGGGTGTCCGCCGGGGCGATGAGCAGCGTGTTGCTGTCGGGCTGCTTCGCGGTGGGCGCCGTGTATTCGCTGCGCGCGTCCGCGCGGGCATCCCGCCCGGCAAACGCACTCGGAAGCGCCGTGGTGATAAGGAGCAGTGCGACGCCCAGGCCGACCCCGATACCGGTGAGCAGGGTGCGGATCCATCCCTCACGGCCTCCGCTGACCGAGAAGCGGATGCCCATCAGCAGGTCGCGGGCCCAGCGGGCTAAATGTCCTTGGGTGTTCCGGCTCATACGGCGCCCTCCATGCTGCGGGACTTGCCGTCACGCACGATGATCTCGCGGTCCGAGTACGCCGCGACCCGGGTCTCATGGGTGACCAGCACGACCGCGGCTCTGGTGGAGCGGGCCGCCTCGGTGAGCAGCTGCATCACCCGCTCGCCGTTGATCGAGTCCAGGGCGCCGGTCGGTTCGTCCGCGAACAGCACGCGTGGGCCGGTGACCAGTGCACGGGCCACCGCGACACGCTGGCCCTGGCCGCCGGAGACCTCACCGGGCCGCTTGGCACGGAGATCATCGACTTCCAGGCGCTCCATCCACTGCAGCGCGGTGCGCTCGGCGTCTTTGCGGCGGGTGCCGTTCAGCCGCAGCGGGAGTGCCACGTTCTCCACACAGGACAGTTCCGGCACGAGCTGGCCGAACTGGAAGATGAAGCCGAACTCGCTGCGGCGCAGGGCGCTGCGCTCGGCGTCGTTCATTGCGGACAGTGTGCGGCCGTCGTAGGTGATGGTGCCCGCGTTCGGGGTCACGATCCCGGCCAGGCAGTGCAGCAGGGTGGATTTCCCGGATCCGGAAGGGCCCATTACGGCCACCACCTCACTGGGATGGATGGAGAAGCCGGCGCCGTCGAGCGCGGCTGTGGGCCCGTATGACTTCCGCAGGTCTTCCGCCGTGAGCAGGGAACCGGCAGGGAACGTGTGGTTCATGCGGCAACCTGCTTTGCGAGCGCGTCCAGCCGGGCCGCGGTCAGCTCCAGCCAGCGAAGGTCCGCTTCTAAATGGAACAGAGCGTGATCACAGATCAGCTGGTCGGCGAGATCACCCTGGCGTTTGCGGTCGGTGAGGATCCGCATCAGCCGCAGATGCTCCGAGCGCTGCACATCCAGCAGCTCGGCAGCATCGCGGCCGGTCAGCAGGGCCAGGACGACCTTCGTGTACAGGGTCGACTGCAGATACGGCTCGGGTTTTTCCGGCGATGCGAGCCACCGGGCGACATCGGTGACACCCGCCTGGGTGATCGCGTACCGCTTCCGCTCCGGGCCGTCACCGGCCTCGACACTATCGACCTCGACCAGCCCGTTCCTGAGCAGACGCGTCATCGTCGAATAGACCTGACCGTAATGCAAGGAGCGGTCATGACCGAACTTCTCGTCGAAGACGCGTTTGAGGTCGTAACCATGGCGGGGGCCGGACTCAAGGAGGCCCAGAAGAGTGTGGCTGATTGACATACCTTCTGACTATACACACCGGCTATACACTCAGTTGATACGTTGGGTTGATTGATCGCTACGCTGAGCTCATCACGCAGCCGGAATGTTTGCATCCGCCGGTGAACCCACTCGCCTGACGCCGACCCGAAGCCGCCCTTACGCGGCGGAGAAAATATCGCCGACCTCGCGCATTGGGCCTGTTGTTGAGAAAGAACAGTACGCCCGCCTGTCCTGATAGGCTAATTTTATGGATCGGCGCCTTGATGGCAGCCGGTCATTTCCAATTCGCGAATTAATCGAAATGAAGAATCGCTGCTAATTTAGCATGGAATTCGCAACCCGTCTACTGGTTCCCTACCGGTAAATTTTCCCTGGCTCGGCTTTCGCCGGGAAGAGCAGCTGTGAGACGGTGACGAAGGTGTAACCCTGCGCGCTGAGTTCTTTCAGGATGACGGGCATTGCGGGAATAGTACCCTTATGTAAGGGGTGGAGCAGCACGATTCCGTCGCGATCAGCGCCATCGAGAATACGTTTGGCTATCAGCATGGAGTCGGCCGTCTGGTAGTCCTTCGCGGTCACCGTCCACAGGACCTGCGCCAGCCCCATCTCTCGCGAGATCTTCGAAACGCGGTCATCCGTGCGGCCCTGAGGTGGCCGCATCAGCATGGGCCTGCTGCCGGTAAGTCTAGAGATGGCTTGTCCCGTACGGGCCAGTTCGTCACGGATCTGTTCGTCGGAGATCTCGGTCAGCCGGGGATGCGTCCAGGTGTGATTCCCGATCTCATGACCGTCCCCCGCAATCCGCCGTACCACCTCCGGATACTCGCGGATGCGAGCGCCCTCCAAAAAGAACGTCGATGGTGCCCTGTACTGCTCCAGGAAATCCATCAGCCGGGCGGTGGGTTCACCCGGATTGCCGTCAAAAGTGAGCGCAATGCACTTCTTTTTCCGGCAGTCCGTCTGCCCCCCGGTCAGTGTGAAGTGCTGCTCCAGTGCCAGCGGTCGCATGCTGTTTCTCTGACAGTGCTGGCCTCTCTGGAACTTCCCTTTGACCTGGTGAATCTGCCTTCGATCCAATGGCGTTCAGTGGCATCTGGCACTGGCAGGCAGTGGCATCAGCCCAGGACAGCTCTGCAGCACTTCCTACAGGCCCCTGCTGCTACTCCGTGGGCCAGGTGCGTACCGTAGTCGACATCAACGGCTCTGAGTCTCGGGTGGTGTCAGCCGTGACGATCACGGGATGCCAGGCGCTGGCGGCGCCGGGTCTCCTGGCCGAGCCGCTTGAGCTTGCGCCGTACCCGCACTTCCATCGCTGGCTGCTGGCCGGTGTGCAACGCCGTGAGATTGTCGGCCGCGTAGCAGTCGGCGACCTTCCGTTCGGCCGGGGAGAGCCTGGCCAGGATCCGCTCCACTTCCTCGTCCATGCCTCGCAGTTCGCTGTCGGGCGCCGCGGCGTCCGACAGCAGATCCGGCCGGCCCATGGACCAGACGGTCTTCCCGCGGGTGCTGTGTTCCCACAGTTCGGTGTCCGCCGAGGTCACCTCGCGGACCGCGGCACGCAGGCGGTCCCCCAGTTCGTCCGTGCCGTACACCTCGTCGTCCCAGCCCTCCCGCAACAGCCCCTGGGCGATGCGCTCGGGGCTTCGGCTGGTCCGGCCGCCCAAGAGGAGGGCCAGGCGCTTGACGAGAAAGTCGTCGGGTCCCTGATGGGGGTGAAGTCACGACGAACGTCCCTCGCGATGTTCATCAAGACCGTCCGGCTAGCGGCTTCTGCCTTCGTCGAATCGAAACCCTCTGACTACGACGCGTCTGCGTTCGTTGCAGCTTTGGCGGCGTGCCGAGCTCTCCAGAAGCTGGCGGCATCCTGACCTGCCTTCAGCGCGGTGAACTCCTCGGACCGCTTAGCGAGTGCGGTGGCGGGCGGCGTGCCCTCGATATAGGACTCCAGCGCGAGACCGAGTGCGCAGCGGCTCAGGAATCTCGCGTACTCGCGTACGGACTCAATTACCGCGAAGCTGACGGGGTTGCCGTGTACCAGGGCGTTGCGGACCCGGTGGCGTCTGGCCTCCAGCACTGCACCTTCGGCGGTGTAGTACTCGATCAGGGAATGGTACTCGGCGTGGTTGCTCACGCTCGCGAACATCCGCATGATCCAAGCGCGTTCGGACTCAATACGGCACAGCGAGAACAGATCGCCGCAGCGGTCAGCGACGAACAGGAGCCACGGACGCGACGGATTCTTCGAGAGCCACTCGCGCATCAGCTCGCTGCGTAGTTCTTCGCGAGGTCCACCGCCGAGTAGGCACATCTCGACGGCGCGCTGCACATCGCCCAGCCACCGGGCATGCGGCCAGCGCTCGCCCAGGAGATCGAACAACACGCCGGGGGCGAGTGCTGCGTGTGCGGCGATGTGCTGCACTACGCGGTCTGCGAGGGGGATCACGCTGTTGATGTCTGCTTCGGAAGGCTTGCGCAGCGCCAGGTCGCGACTGAAAGGACGGTCGGCCGTGGTCTGCACTTCGAGCGCGGCGGCGAGGAAACGGGGAAGCTCTCCGTCGGCCAGCGCCATGGCGATGCGTGGTCCGTGTTTCTCGATCGCTCGTGCGGTGATGTCCGCACCGTAATGATCGTCGGGAAAGCCCGTCTCGCGTCCAGAGGACAGGAAACTGGACGAGCCGACCTGACCGGAGCGCAGGAGCCCGTGCTGGACAAGGTGCGGCCGGGTCCCGCCGGAGTTGTGGATCGCGACGCTGAGGATCGTGTCCACAAGGCGGACAGCACGGTTCACCGCACCGGCTGCCGTGGTTGCGCCGAGGTCGACGCGGACCAGGACGTCTACGTCGGACTCCTCGTCGACCAGCTCTGCGACCCTGAACAGGCCTTCGCCCTTCACCAGCTCCCAAAGCTCTTCCTTGTGTTCGAAGTCCTGGCGTCCGGGCTCGGCGTTGGGCACAGCCCAGTGGGCGTTCATGAACGACATCCGTCCGGCTGAGAGATGAGGGAAAGCCTCCCTGCCCAGGTAGCCGAGCCACACCACGACTGGCTCTGTCTCGGCCGGAACGCTGGCGTGAGCACGGGCTCTGGCGATCCGCTCCGTCAGCGCAAGGGCCTTCTGGCCGCGGGGAAGGACGTGAGGATCGCGGCCGTACGCGGTCAGGGAGACGAGATCGCGGAAGGTCCGCTCCGCGTCCAGGCCGCGCCGGCGCAGCTGGTCGAAGAGCAGCTCAGCTATCGGGCGGTACTCTCGGCCCTGCAGCGTGCGGTCCTGGGCCGTGGCCACGAGGTCGTCCCAGCTGGCGCGGACGGCTGCGTCCGTGTCCAGGGCTTGGAGAAGCTCCCTTGCAGCTCTGGCGGTGTCCGTCCAGACGACGTGTGTGCGGGTGCCCGGAGGTTGCGCCAGGAGGGTGCCGGGGCTGCATTCGAGCTGTGTGAAGGCGGCCTGGAAGTGTGTGAGGGATGGGGAGAGGTGTGTGTGAAGCGATGCGCCGAGCGCGCCGAGGGACTCGTCGAGGTCGTATCTCAGTGACCTCCGGTTGGCGGACTTCTTCCACGCGTCGACGCCGCTGGCAAGCTCCAGCCACTCCAGGACCTCCTCCGCGATCATGGTAAGCGGCACAACGGTGCTGACGCCGTGGCGGCGGTCGAGTGACGAGGCGAGGGACTTCAGCCAGTCGGGGTCGTCATCCGACCAGTGGCCGCTGACGTTGTAGTCGGTCATCACCTCGGGCCTGCCTCACTCATTCTTCTGGCATCGGGCCAGAAGGGCTGATCAGTCAATTTCGTCGAGAATACGGGGGTGGTCCACCGCAGACGAAGGAGTTTGTGGCGGTGCCAGCTGTGCAGCAGACCCCGCTGCTTCCACAGGGCCCGTCGACTGCGGCGTGCGCCGGGTGGGAGCGGGTGTCGGCGGCGGCCGAGGTGCTGCGCGGCGAACTGCAACGCCCGGGTGGCTTCCACCGGGCGCGGGCCCGCGGCATCGTCGAGCGGCTGACCGGGGTCACGCTCGGCGCGGCGCGGGAGACCGCCCTGGACGTGTGGGGAGCCGTCTACGGGGTGGCGTCGGGCATCCTGCACGGTGGCGCTGCCGGTCCTAGTGAGGCCGTTCAGCTGTACATCGACTCGCCGCGGCCCTGGACGACCAGGAGGCGGCCGACGGCGAGCAGCAGCTGCCAGAAGTTCAGCGGCCTGGGCGGCGCGCACTCGACCCGCGGGGTGTCGGCCCGGGGTTGCGCCAAGGGTTGCGCGAGCCCGATTCCGCGGCCTCCTGGTGCCGCAGGTCAGCCCCCGTGGTCGGGGGCTTCCACTTTCGCTGACATCCCCTCTACGTGGCCTTACTTCTCGATGACGAAGTAGATGGCCCGGTGCTCATCCACCTTCTCCAGCAGGCCACTGTCTGCCAGTCGGCGGTACACCTCTCGGATGTACTTCTCGGAGGGGTGGTAACCGGCGTCTCGCAGGGTCTGCATTCCGCGGCTCGGGTCCCAGGTTCCGCCGAGCGCGCGAACGGACTTCTCCAGAGACTCTCGCTGGGTGTTCTCAGCCTTCTGCACCTTGGCCATGTGGTTGCGGATGCTTTCAGGGGCGCCCTTGTAGTCGCAGTGGTCGCACTTCTTCCAGGCGCCCGCTTCGACGGCTGCGTCGGTGACGGGGTTGTCGGGGCCGTAGCCCTGGCTCTTGAGGAGTTCGGCGACGGAGCCGTTGTGGTGCACGGCGAGGTAGGCGGCTTCGGCGATCTTGTCGTGACCGGCGGCGAAGGTGCGTCCGTAGCCGATGGCGGACTGGCAGCCGCAGTAGCAGCGGTTGGTGGTCGCGGTGTCTGTCATGCCGTCAGGTTAGCCACCCCGGAGGACCTTAACAAGGCATGGAAACCCTTGGATTGCTAGGGTGATAGAAGGTGGGTGGCGCTCCATGCCCCACGCTGGGCGCTACATGTCGGCCCGGCCGCTGGCGGTGAATGCACGGGAGACGGACCTGCACAGAGTGAAGGGGGAGTTGGCCCCAACCGAGGGGCCGGCCACCCGAGTAGGAGGAGACTCCGTGTCTCAACCCATCAAGCCGCAGCTCGAGCCACAACCCCAGCAGCAGCCCAAGCCCTCCGCGGTCGTCGTCTGCTCCTGACCTTCGCGCGTCGCGCGGGTGACGCGCTGCTCAAGGCAGTGGCGATGAAGGCGGTATCCGCCATGCTCGCGCTCGCCGCGGGCGTCCTCCCGCACTGCACCCGCTGACTCAGGCCGCGGCGCCCGGCCGGTCTTTCCGGCCGGGCCATTCCGGGCAGGTGTCGCACAGTGCGACAGGCGCGAGAGGTGCGCTACTGGGGGTCGCCGCGATCGAACACCGGTGTCCCTTCGCGACGCGTTACTCGAGGAGGAGCCGAACCACCAGATCCAGCTCTTCGGCGTGCGGGGAGTCAGTGAGGACCTGGCGTACGGTCTGCCGGAGCCGCACATGGTTCTTCGACGCGTCCAACGCCAAGTCGTCGATCCGGGCGGTTTCCTGCACGCAGCAGGCGAGCTGCTGGTGCCGCTTGCGGATGGGGCGGCCCGCGTCCTCGAACTCTCCGCCCTGCAGCAGCCGGGCGCAGCCGAGGCTACCGAGTTCGCTCGCTGGGCCGACCCGCGTCTGTGCTGCAGCTTCTGCCCCTCCTGGTCGGTCAACCTGCGCACACGGACAGGTTCAGCCACCACACCCTCCGGCAGTCGGATCGGACGTCACGGCATAGCCAACCGCTCCGACCGCCAACCGGCGAACCAACGTGATCAGAGCACTAGCCGCAGCGGGACGGATCCCGAGTCTGACCTCACGCTATGCAAGGTTGATTGGTTCCATCCCATGCTTGCATCTTGTGAACTGACGTTGCATCTTGCGCAGGTGGGGTGTGACCTTTAGGATCGAGATGCACACACCGGGTGGCGCGAGGAGGCCGCCCTGTCTTGAGGAGGGGCAAGACATGAAGCGGCAGAACATCTCGGGCAGGACCAGGGCCCACAAGGTGCCCGATCGGACGCTCTACCTGATCGACATCGAGAACATGGCCTGTAGCTGCGACCTCACTGTCTCCCGGGTTGCCCAGGTCTGCGCTCGCATCCGCGCGGCCATCAAGCCCATGCCCGGCGACCACACGGTCATTGCAGCCAGCCATCACAACGCCTCGGCAGCCTTCTTCGGGTGGAAGGGAGGGGTGCAGCGGCTGGCGCGCAGTGGCAAGGACGGTGCCGACACTGCGCTTTTGGAGGTCGTCGAGGACACCGCTTGGATCGCCGCCCGGTATACCAAGGTGGTCATCGCCTCCGGCGATCACGCCTTCGCGTATGCCGTCGCCAGCCTCAAGGCAGCGGGGTGCGAGGTCATCGTGATTCCCCCGGACACCGGCTTCTCGCCCCAAATGCGCCTGGCCGCCGGCCCCGGCCTTGTCCGGCTCGGCCCGGCCGTGCCCGATAACGTCATTTCCCTGTTCCGTCGCAACGACAAGGACGCTGTATGAGCAGCCCCACCGCCAGTCTCACGATCTCGGCCAGTGACATCGCCCAACTGGCCGGGGTTAGGCGGTCCACGGTGAGTAACTGGCGCAGCCGTTATGAGGACTTTCCCAAGCCTGTGGCCGGGAGCGCGGCCAGTCCCCGCTTCGATGCCGCCGAGGTGCGTACGTGGCTGAAAGCCAATGGCAAGGAGATCGCTGCCCTGTCGGCAGATGCGGTTCTGTGGAGCGGCCTGGACGCCTGGCGAGGGCTGGGCTCTCCTGAGGGGCTGGGTGATACCGCCAGTGCTCTGATCACTTGGCGTTACGTCTCCGATCCTGAATCATCCGGCTTCGACGGGTCTCTGCCCGAGGAACTTCAGTGGCCCCGCATGCGGCGTCCGGAAGCTGGCGATCGTCTCGCCGAAGTCATCAGTCGGGGGATGAAGGCCTACGAGGAGTCCCATCCGGAACGAGGGCCGATCTTCACCGCGGGGTATTCTCACCGCTTGCTCTCTGCCTTGTCAGAGCAGGCAGGGCTTCTGCACCTGTTCGTCGAGACGCTGAGCTCGCTTGAGGTCTCGCAGCTGGGGGAGGCTTACGAAGCCTTCCAGGACCGTTTGACCAACACCGCTCGCCGTGGTTATGACGAGCACGCAAGCAGTGCCGTCCTGGTGGAGCTGATGGCAGCGGTTGCCTTGAGCGTGCCCGGCTCTGTTCATGACCCTGCGGCCGGATCCGGGCGCATGCTGCTTGCTGTCGGACGCAGTGGCGAAGCGCGTACCGCACTCACGGGGCAGGAGATCAACTACAGCGCCTGGGCCCAGGCGAATCAGCGTGCCCTGGTCACCGGGCATAGCAACGTAGTCATTCACCGTGGTGACGTGTTCGCAAAGGACGCTTTCGAGGGCGGAAACGCGCAGGTGGTCGTACTGGATCCCGCTCTTGGCCTCCGGTATCCACACCACGATGCCCTGTACCTGGACCAGCGCTTCCCCTACGGCATGCCGCCCAAAAGCAGCATGGACGTGGCATGGCTTCAGGTCGCCCTCTGGCATGTCGCCCCTCAGGGGCGCGCGTTCGTGTACCAGCCGCCGCACAGTCTGTTCGCTTCCGGAGCCACGGGCAAGGCACGGATCGAGATGCTGCGTCGCGGCACGATCGAAGCCGTTGTTTACCTGCCTGGAGGTCTGGCGTCGAACACCACGATTCCTCTTTCCCTGTGGGTCCTGGGCCGCCCGGGCGAGACGGCCGATCCCGACAAGGTCCTTCTGATCGACCACAGCCAGTCCAAGGACATTGACGTCCAGGCCGTCGGCGATGCACTGCGGCAGTGGCGTGAGCATCGCACTGTTCCCGAGAATCTCACCGCGGATGCGGTCTCTGTAGCTCAACTGCTCGCCGAGGACGGAAATCTCTCCCCCGCCAGGTGGTTGACCCTCACCCATGACGCACCAGACCTTGAGGAAGTCCTCAGCAAGGTCGAGGCCTGCCGTCAAGCGGTCGATCAAGTCCGGTCCGTGGGCAATCTGTCCTCAGCTTCACTGGCAGGGGGCCGGGGAGCGGTCCGTATGATCACTGTGAGTGAAATGATAAAGGCTGGCAGTGTCCGGTTGCTCAGGGCCATCGAACGGATTCAAACCAAGGACCTCGGCAGCGAGGGCACCCCGGTGGTTACCACTGCCTGGATCCGCAGTGGAGATGACTCTCAGAAGTTCGACTTGAGTCTTCTGGAGCGTGAGCCGGTCATCACCCAGCCCGGCGACATCGTCCTGCAAACCACTGGAAACCTGGCAGCTCGCGTGGACGAGGAAGGCGGAAGGGTACTGGTCAGCCCTCTCCTCTTGATCTTGCGCCCGTTGAACGACATGTTCGACCCGTACTACGTCGCCGAACTCCTGACGACGGAGCAGAACGCCGGCACAGCAGTAGGCAGCACAGTCAAACGCGTCCGAGCCGACGACCTGAAAATCCCGCTCCTGCCACGATCGGAGCAGTCCCTTCTTGTATCCCGGCTCAAAGAGGTTCGGGACCTGGAGGCCGCAGCCCACCAGGCAGTGAACGGCGCAGCGTCACTGCGTCGCAGCCTCGTCGAGGCCGTCGCCGCTGGAGCGGTGCGCATCAACTCCGAGGATTCCTGAAACCAGCCCGCAGCGCCGGTGGCGACGGCCAAGAACGCCGGATCTGTGGTCTGGAACCGAGGCTCCGGCCGGTTGCCACACGTGTCTCAGATGCGGTGAGTCGCGTGCTCAAAGCTGAGAGACACCCCGTCACTACTGATCTTTTCGTAAGTCCGGTGGGTGTGGTGGGTGGATGGTGAGTCCGGTGTGGGCGAGGAAGGGCCACGGCAGTTGTGGGTTGTGGATGCCTTGTTCGGTGGCGTCGGCGACATCGGCGAGGTGGTCGCCGGCGAGGTTGGCGAGTTCACGTTTCTTGAGCGAGGACCACAGCAGTTCCACCGGGTTCAGCTCGGGAGCGAGCGGCCATAACGTAGTAGCGCCCTGCTTTCGACAGGACGGCAGAGCATGGGCGGCCCCCACCGCGCGCCCTGGTGAGGGCCGCCCATGCCTGACCACCGGTCCGGCTGATCGCGAGCCGGGCTGTGGGGCATGGTCTGGCCGAGGCGGTGACCGCAGCCGTGGAGAGCAAGACCCCTGCGCAGTGATCGCCGCTCTCTTCGCACCGGCCGTACGACTCCCGCTCGCGGCATCCGCGCCGCGCAGGCTGACCTCCTCGACCCGCTGGCCGACCTTGCGGAGCTGAGGGCACGCGACGCGCTTGGCCGCGCCTCCGGGCCCGGACCACCTGACCATGATCCGACGGGCATCCTCAAGCGGCGGCGCCCCGGAATTGCAGCCGAGTCGAGGCACGGCGCGAACTGTCCCCCAACCAGCGCATGCCGAGACCCCAAGTTCGGTGCGCGGTTGGGGAATGCGATCGCCGCATACCTCCATCAGCAGGCCTGACGGCGTCCTCGAACCAAGATCGGGGCTGTGCATAGGATCGTCGTTGTGGCGGACAAAGTGATCGGCAAAGGACCCTTGCGTGGCTACCTCCTGGAGGAGGTGCTGGCATGGCTCCTGCGCTCCAGCGGCTTCGAGGTCCTCACCGCCGACGACGATCGGGACACGGAGCCGTGGAAGGTCCTGAAGGAAGACAAGAACGGTCTGCTGGTCCGCGGACGCGGAGCCTGGCACCAGGTCGACGCGCTCGGCCAGTTCCGCTACGTCCCACCGTTTTCCTTGCCGGTCCGCCTGTTCGTCGAGGCAAAGTACCTGACCACAACACCAGTTCAGCTGCCCACCGTGCGCAACGGCCACGGCGTGATCCACGACGTGAACGAGGCCGAGACCACCACGCTCACCGCTCCCGGGACCGGCCGGCCCCGGACGCGATACCGCTACAGCTACGCAATCTTCTCCACCTCCGGCTTCAGCCCCGCGGCACAGGACTACGCGCTGGCCCATCAGATATCCCTGGTCGACCTCTCCGCACCGGACTTCGCCGTACTGCGGGATCTCGTCAAGAATACAGCCGACACCATTCACGCAGTCCTCGAAGCGACGCCGGCGGCCCAGCGGCCGAAGATACGCGACATCCGGGCCTATCTGCGCGGCCCACTGCTGGAAATGGACCCAGGTAACGTTGAACTGGCCGACGCGATTCGCGGCCCGCTGGACTACCTGGCTCAGGCTCTGCACAGCCGGTCACAACTCGGTCTGGTCCTGGCCTTTCCCGCAGCACCGTTCGTCCTGGGGCTGGCCTCGAACGATCTTTACTCATTCGTGGACTACGCCAGAGAGCACCCCACACACGCGGTACGCCTGCGCCGCATCAACCAGCCGGCCTCACATCCCGTGTGGGAACTGCGCTCCGCGGAGCACCCGGAGGCATATGCGCTGCGGTTCGGACTGCCGGAGCGGATAGAAAAGTGGATCGTTGCGCAAGACGAAGGGATGTCCTTACGAACCCGGTACGTCAAGCGCAGCATGCTGTCGACCATGACCCTGTACTGGATGCACGGGGAGCACGCCCAGACCTTTCAACTCCGTTACGAGCCAGGCGAACTCCGACTCGACAGCTGATTACCCGGTACGACGAAGCCCCGGTGCCCGGGCCTGTCGAAGGGTGTGGTGATCGACGGAGTACGCGAGTGGTGCTCCCGCACCGCCCCTCAATCATGTCGTCCTTGCCGCTACTCAACTCACCGGTGTTCGAACCTGGTCTTCATGCGGGCATTGAAGCGCTTCTAGAGAAGTTCATCGCGTGCCTGCCGGACATGCGGTACTCGAGCGCAGTGGACATGCGAGCCGAAGTGGAGCGCTCTATGTGACGAGACGTGACGATACCCAAAGGCACGTCGCCGACCGGTCGTGCGGCCTCGCGGGTGCGCTCTCCGCGTGGTGGATCTGGGACAGCATCTGAGGTGTCGCGGAGCGGGCCGGGGGAGAGGCACGTCCTCCACGTGGAGACCGAAGGCTCTACGCCCACCGCCCCGGCCCGGTCAGCGGTTGACGGGGAGGGGTAAGCCTGCAGTGGCGCACACCTTCGCAGGGCGGGCCGCGACCGGCCATACCGCGCGGGGCAACGTTCCGGCTGCCAGGCGCGCCCCATCGAAGCACCGGGAACGCGGTGCAAGAGGAGGCCCCTACGAGATTCTCGTCTACGCCTCGGGGGTCTTCAACAGCGCCGTTTCCATGAAATCCGTGTATCCACCGGCCATTGTCTCGGTGCCAGCCAGCGTTCTTTAACCTGGGGATCTCGCAGTATTTCTCGCTGGAGCGACTGCGGCAGGTCAGGGCAGGTCGCCGAAGAGCGTGTCCTGGACCGGGGGAGCGCTGCGCGGGCGGGGGAGGGGGCGGCGCTGTTCCTTCGGTGGGGGAGGGTTTCCGGCCGCGCCGTTGGTCAGCGCGTACTGGCAGGCGGCGCGCAGGTCAGGCAGTTCCAGTTGTGCGCCCATGAGGCCGAGGAAGTCTGCGACGCTCCAGTCGATGAGGGCGCCTTGGCGGGAGAGGTACAGCCCTACGGATTTGATGGCGTAGTTGTTGTCGTAGTCGAGCAGGAGGTAGCCGGCGAGCTGGTAGAACTCGGTGCGGCCCATCCGGTCGGGGCGGGTGGTGGCTTTGCAGTCGATCAGTTGTCCGTCCAGGATGAAGTCGGCATCGGCTCCGTCGACGTCCATGCTGCCGTCGAAGACGGGCCCACAGACCCGTTGTACTGCGGGCAGTTGTCGCAGGCGGTTGAAGGGGCCGGGGTGTGCGGCCAGCGTCATCTGGCGGCGGATGTCGTCGACCACGTAAGACGGCACAGCACCGACGAGATCCTCCAATGTCGCTCCAGGCCTGCATGCCCCAAGACTGTTGCCGCGCACCCAGCCCCCGAAGCGGTAAATCGCCTCGAAGCTCGAAGCGACGTGACACAGCCGAATCAGCCCGTCCTCCTCCTTCGATTCGAGCACGAGCGGCTGGTCGTCGCTGTTTGTGTACCGGTCCAGCTCTCTCAACAGCACCAAGCCTGCGGCCTGCACCGTGCTGATGACCTCAGGACTCGGCCAGCCGGCATCCTGGATAACTGCCCGTACGATTCCGTCTTTGATCGGCTGCCCGGTGGGGGCGCCGAGGCTGATGCGCAGCCGGTGGTCGATTGTGCGGCCAAGCGTCCAGTATTCCTGGCGCTGATCTGGTCCGATCGCAGGCTTTACCGGCGCGGGATAGTGGGTCAGTCGCTTGCGGCAGTCGCGTAACAGGTCATGGGCGTTGGGTAGATGTTCGCTCAGGAACCGGGACATCGTCGATGTGGGGTCGCTGAGGGATGAGGTGAGGCTCATGACCGCATCCTGGCGCACTCAGCCAATCACCGGCTCGTGCCCGTACGCCGTACCGAACGGTAGCCGAATTTTCGCGTCATCCCCGTTTCATCGGCACCAGGCTCATTGTCAGACCCTGCCTCTACAGTGCCCGCCCTCTTCCCGGCAGCGTTTTGCCGAGCACACCGGTCACCCGGCCAGGAACCGCTCCGACCTGCGAAGGCGACCTGCCGGAAGGTCAGGCCGGCCAACTGCCTGGCGACGGATTGCGTAAGTCCTCACCGCTGCTACGCGCGTTGCACGGCAGCCCGGAACAGCGGAACAGATGACCGGAAAAATCTTGAGCTCCACCAGCTCGCTCTAAGTTCGAGCCGTGTTCGGCACGCCGACCGCGTCCGGCACACCCCGGCCCTCATGCCATGCGCCCACCCGCTCTCGACGACGGCCGAACGCTGACCCTCTGACGGCGGATCAAAAGTGACCCACTTGGTGATCTTCGTCTGACTCTGGCCTTGGTGATCAAGGTCAGGAGGGAAGGTGATCCTCGTGGAAGACTGGGCAGAGATCTGCTGGCTGCACCGGGCCGAGCAGATGCCGATCAGGGCGATCGCCCGGCATCTGGGCATCTCGAAGAACGCCGTCAAGCGGGCCCTGGCCAGCGACCGGCCGCCGCAGTACCAGCGGCCGGCCAAGGGCTCGGCCGTCGACGCGGTCGAGGTGCAGATCCGGGAACTGCTGCGGGAAACTCCGACGATGCCCGCGACGGTGATCGCCGAGCGGATCGGCTGGGAGAGAGGCATGACCATCCTCAAAGACCGGATCCGGGAACTGCGGCCTGCTTATGTCCCGGTCGATCCGGTCTCGCGCACGGTCTATCGGCCCGGTGAGCTGGCCCAGTGCGATCTGTGGTTTCCCGAGGTGGACATCCCCCTCGGTTACGGGCAGAGCGGACGCCCGCCGGTCCTGGTGATGGTGTCCGGCTACTCCCGCGTGATCGCCGCCCGGATGCTGCCCTCCCGCAGGACCGGCGATCTGATCGACGGGCACTGGAGGCTGCTGACCGAGTGGGGCGCCGTCCCCAGAACGCTGGTCTGGGACAACGAGGCAGGCGTCGGCCGCGGCCGCCCGACATCCGAGTTCGCCGCGTTCGCGGGCCTGCTCGCCACCAAGATCTACTTGTGCCGCCCCAGGGATCCGGAGGCGAAGGGACTGGTGGAACGGGCCAACGGCTATCTGGAAACCTCGTTCCTGCCGGGACGACACTTCAGCGGACCGGACGACTTCAACACCCAGCTGCAGACCTGGCTCAAGGTCGCCAACAGGCGTGTCCACCGCACTCTCGGGGCCCGCCCGGCCGACCGGTGGGAAGCGGACAGGGCCCAGATGCTCACCCTGCCTGCAGTCGACCCGCCCACCTGGTGGCGGTTCTCGGCCCGGCTGGGCCGCGACCACTATGTCCGGGTCGACACCTGCGACTACTCCGTCGATCCCGCCGCGATCGGCCATCAGGTCACCGTACTGACCGACAATGAGCAGGTCATCGTGCTTGCCTCCGGGGGCGAGATCGTTGCCCAGCATGCCCGCTGCTGGGCCCGCCATCAGACCCTCACCGATTCCGGGCATGCCGAGGCCGGACAGGCGATGCGCCAGGAAGCACGCCGTCGGCCCACCGGCCACATCCACGCCGTCGGCTCCAATTCCAGTCCACTGGTCGAGGTCGAACAACGCGAGCTGGGCTCCTACGACCGGCTGTTCACTGTCATCGAGGGCGGCGAAGGCAAGGAGGCCGGCTGATGGCCCGCACTTCCGCCACCGTCGACGCTGCCGCATCCGCCACCGGCACGGCCACGAGTCGAAGGACCGGTCAGCAGACCGCCTCCGACCTCGCCTTCCTGGCTCGTGCGATGAAGGCTCCGGCTCTTCTTGCCGCAGCTGACCGGCTCGCCGAACGAGCCCTCAAGGAGTCCTGGACCCACACCGAGTACCTGGTCGCCTGCCTCCAGCGCGAGGTCTCCGCCCGCGAATCGCACGGCGGGGAAGCAAGAGTGCGGGCCGCCCGTTTCCCCGCGATCAAGACGATCGAGGAGCTCGACGTCACCCATCTGCGTGGCATGACGCGCCAACAGCTGGCACATCTGGGCACGTTGGACTTCATAGCGGGCAAGGAGAATGCCGTCTTCCTGGGCCCGCCCGGCACCGGCAAGACACACCTGGCGATCGGCCTGGCAGTGCGGGCCTGCCAGGCCGGCCACCGCGTTGCCTTCGCCACCGCCGCCGAGTGGGTCGACAAGCTTGCCGCCGCCCATGAAGCCGGCCGCCTGTCGACCGAGCTCACCAGGCTTGGTCGCTATCCGCTGATCGTCGTGGACGAGGTCGGCTACATCCCCTTCGAAGCGGAGGCCGCGAACCTGTTCTTCCAGCTCATCTCAAACAGATACGAACGCGCATCCGTAATCGTCACCAGCAACAAGCCTTTCGGGCGCTGGGGAGAGGTCTTCGGCGACGAGACCGTGGCCGCCGCCATGATCGACCGACTGGTCCACCATGCTGAGGTCCACTCCCTCAAGGGCGACTCCTACCGCATGCGAGGACACGAACTCGGACGCGTCCCCACCGACACACCCGACAACGACTGAACCACACCCACCAACACCAACCGGGTCAGATTTCCACCGCCCAAAGTGGGTCAGAGTTCAGCCGACGCCGACACCCGCTGTGGCGTGGGACGCCCTTGCCTTCGGCCGACCATCATCCGGGGGAGCTATGGGGCACCGCCTGTTCATCCAGCTTGTCTCCTCTCACCACTCGAGGAGAGGCACTGCACGCGCCTGGCAAAGCCGCGCGCCCTCGCCGGCGCTGTGCGCACCCCGGCCAGGTCCATGCATGGCACTGGTGCAAGGGGACGGAACAGAGCCAGACAACCCCTTCTGCACCGTTCGCTGCTCTGCCGCGAAGCGACTCGTGCACCTCAACCCACCTGCAGCAAATCACTCTGACCGACGTGAAGCCGGCCAGCGTCGCCATCGAACACCCCCTACCTCGACTTGAGAGTCCAGCTGCCGTCCGCATGCCCGGCGCCTACAGAAAGACATGGTCCCTGTGGTGGTTCCTGACCCAAGTGATCACCCTGCAGCCGACGACACAATCCGACGACGGCGCGAACGTGACGAACTTATGGGTCCCGCCATCCGGGCCTTACTGGAGTTGTCGAAGCGGGGCGAGCTCACCACCGCGCATGTCCAGCTCTCCGCCCATACCCTCGGAGTGCACGTCAGAACGGTGTGGCGCAACCTGGCCCGCGCCCGGCTCGGCGAGCCCTTGCAGCGCAGCCGGGACCGCTTCGAGATCACCGACGACATCCGCGTTCTGCTGGCCTACCACCGCGGCAACGTCAAAGCCGTCCACGGTGAACTCGCCAAGGACGCCGCGAAGTCCGGCGCCACCCCGGTGGGCCTGTCCACCTTGCACCGAGCCGTCAAACGTGACCTGACGCCCGGCGACCTGGCCGGCCTACGAGCCGGGCTGCCGGCTTCCCGCAGCCATGACCCGCACCTGCGTCGCCCGCCCACGGCACGCAACGAGGAGTGGGAAGGCGACCACAAGCAAGCCCCCGTCTGGGTATGGGCTGACGGACGGCTGGTCAAACCGTGGGTGACCTGGTTCTGCGACTGCCACACCGGCATGATCATGGGCTGGGCCGTCACTCCACACTTCCCGCACCGCGGCTCCGTCCTGGCCGCTCTCAGATCCTGCATCCTGCGCGGCGACACCTACGGCCCGGCAGGAGGCCTGCCCACCAGAATCCGTATCGACCGCGGCAAGGACTTCCTGTCCCGTGCCGTCCAGGAGGCCCTCGGCGTCTTCGCCGTCCAGGTCGACGTCCTGCCCCCCTATACCCCCCATCTCAAGGGCAGCATCGAAAACCTCAACCGTGCCGCCACCAGCATGTTCTTCTCCAAGTTGCCCCGCTATACCAAGGCCCAGAAGCTCGATACCCGTCGCCGCTCGGGGGAGAAGGACCCACCCCTGACCTTCGAGGGCTTCGTCGAGCGCTTCGCGAAGTGGGTCCACGAGCGCAACACCGAACACAAGATGGCCGACTACGGCGGTCTCACTCCGCTGGAATGGTGGAACAGCGAGGACACCCCGCTCCGCGAGGTCAGCGCCGAAGACCTGCACGCCTTCCTCCTGGAAGGCGACCGTTCCACCCGCGTCATCCACGGCCATGGCATCCGCTTTAAGGGCAATGCCGTTGCTTTACGGGTCTGGGTCGGGTGGTCGGGGCCGTTTGATGCGGATGGCTTGGGTGCCGGCGTGGGTGGGTTGGGGCCAGGTGTAA
>NZ_JBSFCK010000052.1:0-30691 GCF_053593435.1 Streptomyces sp. NPDC002306 | reverse complement strand
CTCGCGGACCGCGGCTACGACCACGACAAGTACCGTCGCCTGCTGTGGCAGCGCGGCATCCGACCGGTCATCGCCGAACGAGGCGTCGAACACGGGTCCGGCCTGGGTACTTTCCGTTGGGTGGTAGAGCGCACCATCGCCTGGCTGCACGGCTTTCGCCGCCTACGCATCCGTTGGGAGCGACGCGACGACATCCACGAGGCCTTCCTCGGCCTCGCCACCTGCCTGATCACCCACCGACACGTCCAACGCCTTTGTTAGGACCTCTTATCGGAAAAGTGGCGGACGGCGACGGCGGTCGTCGCGGTGTCGGGCCCGGCGGAGGGAGCTGATGGCGTGGTTGCGCAGGGCGCCATGTCCTCCGGGGCGCGCCCGGTGCGGATGCGAGAGGCGTCCTCGGTGAAGGTCAGGTCTCGGACGAAGTGGAGTCTGTTTTCGATGCCCCAGTGGAAGCGGGCAGGTGGCCGGGTTGCTGCGGACAGAATTCCCTTGAGGTCAGGTCGGTGAGCGTAGATGTATGCGGGCGAGCTGGGCGGTGGTGGCGTTGGTGCGGAACCGCATGATCCGTGCGGCCTGGACGAGATGGAGGAAGCCCACGTCGAGGCCGGTGAAAGAACAGGCTCCGGTGCCCACGGTGCCACCGGTGCGCGAGCACTTCGAGTGGTGGACAAGGCGCAGCTTCTCCCGATGGGCTGACCGGCGGCCCGGCCATCGTGGGTCCATCGGCGCAGCGCTGACCGCAGCCCTGGCGACCAGACCGGCATCCGCCGGAAGGGACATCAGCCCCGGGTGCGGGCCTACTCGTGAACGCGGGGCCACACGGGGTGCGTTCGGCTTGCGCTCTGGCCGCGTATGTTCGCCAGTTCGTGGTGGAGGCTCCAGGGTGGATGGTGAAGTTTCGTCCGCTTCTTGACACGCCTTGGAACAGAAGTCGCGGGCCGCTGTCGATCCGGCCATGTCCCGTTCGACGTGATGCTGTGCGGCGCCTCGCCACACGATGGCGCGACAGGACCTGATGAGGAATGACGTGGATCAACTGTTGAGAGTCATGAACTTCAACGTCTCGAGCGATGGAATCGGTGCCGGTGAGCATCAGAGTCTCGAGCGGCCGTTCGGCCACGACCATCCCGAGAGGCTGTTCGCGTGGGCCGGAGCCACGGCGAGCTGGCCCATGCGCACGGATCCCGGAGGGAGCCGGGGCCTCGACGACTACTTCACGCGAGACTTCGCACGCAACGTCGGCGCCGAGATTATGGGCCGTAACAAGTTCGGACCCCAGCGCGGGCCCTGGCAGGACCACGACTGGCGTGGCTGGTGGGGCGAGCAGCCCCCTTTCAGTACGCCGGTGTTCGTCATGACTCACCACACGCGTCCGTCGATCACGCTCTCCGACACCACGTTCCACTTCGTCGACGGCGACCCGGCCACGGTCCTCGAACGGGCGCGGGAAGCGGCGCAGGGCAAGGACGTCCGGCTCGGCGGCGGGGTCACCACCGTCCGGCAGTTCCTTGATGCCGACCTCGTCGACACCCTGCATGTGGCGGTCTCGCCGGTAAAGCTCGGGTCCGGACTGCGACTCTGGGATTCCCCCGATGAACTGCTCGACCGCTTTCACCTGGAGGTCGTGCCCAGCCCGAGCGGCGTGACACACCACCTGTTCTGGCGAAGGTGACGCGAGGGCCCACCCGCGTTCAAGCAGCGACTGTGAGGGGGCGTCCCTCCAGCGGATGCCCTTCTCACTTCGTATGCGGGCGCGTTCCCTGTGTCGGTGGCCAAAGATGCCGACGAGTTGGAAATCGCAGTACTCGTACGTGCCCCCCTGGACATGACACCTTGCCTCGACGAAACGGGCCAGTGAGGAGATACCGATGGCTGATCTGCACCAAGTGTTTGTCAACGAGGGAATCTTCGGTGTTCTCGACGACGGCGTGATCGCTGTCCAGACAGCTGACTGGTCGAACGGGTTCGTTGCCCCGATGGCTCAGGGCGCCTTGATCGTCACAGGGATCAACACCGGGTACGTTCGAGTCTCGCTCCTGACCCTGGAAGGTCCCCCCGTTGAGCCACCAGCAGAGTCATGGGAGGAGATTGTAGAGGTCAGCCTCCATGCTGCTCCGAAGAACAACCTCCAACTGGAGTCGCTCGAAATCGGTGCGCTAGCCCCTGCAACACGGGCTGAGCCGGAGTCTTCCTGGTACAGATTTCGCGTCCATGCACGGGGCCGCGACCTGCTGCGCGACGAAGTGAGCATGGACCCCGTTGAGGACTACCTGCTCATCAGCTGGCCGGCAGGGCGGGAAGACGCAACCATCCTGCGCTCAAGCGAGAGCATCGAGCGCAGGATGCGTGCCCAACCGGCGAAGACCGTCCCTGCGCCTGAGCCGCTTCGTGAAGAGAATCCCCCGACCCGTAAGCCCGGCTGAGGACGACAGGATCAGCCTCGCGGTTCCCGGTCGGACCAGGTCACGTGGAGGGGCCCGCACGATGCGGTGTGGCCTCTCCGCGTCGGTATCAGGCTGTTGGTCACCGTCGTAGCCACAGCTTCCGCACAGATGCCCGCACCCGGCGGGGTTCTGACCATCACCGCCGGCCGGGCTGCCGACGGGCTGGCTGAGGCTGATCCTTTGGAGTGGACACCCCGGCAATGGAACTTGATGGTCCAGGGAAGTATGTCCAGGTGGGACGGAAGTCTCCGTATCCGGAGGAGTTCAGAACGGACGCTGTCGCCCTCTACCGCGCCGCGGCGGGGAAGCGGACGTAGGCGGCGCTGGCGAACGAACAGATTTGCAACGTCGGCTGGGAGCAGGCACGACAGAGCGCGTGCCCAGCAGTTCCTCGCCACCGACCGGATCTGCACCCGTCTGGAGCACGCGACAGCCGAACTGCCCGGGTGTAGGCGGAGCCCGTACCCCGGCGCCGGTCGAGACAGCCGCTTCGTCGTGGCCGAGGCGCCGACGAACGCGGCCAGGTATATCGGGACCGAACGTGCCGAGGTGTGGCTGGCCCGTACTCCCAACGGCCTGCGAGCGATGGGCCGCGACGAGAGTCAGGGCGACGCCGACGAGGCGGACGGCGGCTGGCCGGGGGGCGTGCGGTGCCGGGCGCCGCACTCGGATCGGCGACGTCGACCCAGACCTCGTCGTCCATGAGCCTCCGAGCCGTGCCGTGGTCGGCCTCCACGTTGTAGGAGGCGAACTCACGCCAGTCCAGAGGTGGTTCGAACCTTTTCCGTGCCTGGCGTCTTCGAGGACCTCCGGGCCGGACTCGCCAGGTTTCAAGGGTGCCACCCTTCGCGTGGCCCGGGCTGTCTCAGCCGTCGACCGGGCCTGGTGAAACCGTCGGCATCACTGCCTTGGTGAATCACTGATAGGCCGAACCCAACGACGCTGAGGTCCGTATTAATATGTGCAGGTCACCGGAGGGGAAGCATGGTCGAAGTGAGGCACTCGTGCCCACATTGCGGACACGGCATAGGCCGACTGATGCGCGTCAACGACGAAGGCGTTTCCAACTGCGCGCGTTGCCACAAGAGTGACTGGACTCGTAGGTTCCCGTTCTCTGAGTCGGATCCCCGCCGGGAGCAGCAGGAGGGTCGGGAGGCACGCCGTGCAGATGTGAACGCGATGTTCGCCGATTGGTTGTCACGCTATGAGCAGTCCACCCAGGATGAGAGTCCCCAACGCGTCATCCCGCCCCCTCCGCGACACCCGGAGCTTGACCGGGAGGGATTTGTTGAGCACCTCCGCGACACGAAGCCCACCGGATTCAGTCCTGCTGCGGACTCGAAGAAGGGGGTGAAGGAGAGCCTGCTGGCCTACGGAAGCCTGGTGGCAGGGCTTGTGGCCTTCTTCGCCATCGTCGCGGGGGCCGCTGACAGGGATCAGGTCACGGCCGCTTCCGCCAAGCCCACAGCGTTGCCTGGCGTGAGCGCCTCTCCTTCGGTCAAGGCCATTTCGTCCCCCTCCGCGTCTCTGCCGGCTTCGCAGAAGCCGACTCTCGCGGAGTCGGTGAGCGACTATGGGGACTGGAACCTCGCAAAGGCTGTGGCGGACGCCCGCAAGCGCCACGCCAGGTCGGTGACGTACACGGATCTGAGCGACCTGAACCGCAGTCCGGTTCGCCTCGGCAGCTGGAAGGTGTGCTCTCAGTGGCCTGATGCTGGTGCCGACAGCACTGGGTCTGTCACGTTCGCGGTTCTGAAAACTGATGAGGCGTGCGCCTCGCCGCCGCTGCCTCACTCAGATGACGACTCGTCCTCGGACGACAACTCTGGCTCCGGCTCGGGCGAAAGTACGTCGACGGCTCCCGGTTCGTCCTCATCGGGCACCTCTGCTACGGCGCAGTTGTGCAGCATCCGATCCAACGCCGGTAACTGTTACCACGCCGGCCAGTTCTGCCGGAAGTTCGATGTGGGAGCCACTACGACGGACGCGGCAGGGCGTGAGATCACCTGCGGCTATGAGGCTGGCGCGAATCGCTGGCACTACTGACAATGCGATGATCGGTCGTGACTCGATCGCTGTGGAATCCGCTGTCGGGGCTGGTCGTTGCTGGCTACGACCAGCCTGGGGAGATGGAATGGATCTCGCCATCCGTTCCTGCCCTCAGCGGAACTGCCAGAGCGCGGGTGGTCATCGGTTGTGGCCGTTCTGTTCTCGCTGGGGCACGTAGTGGGCATGTCGGTCAGGATGGCGGTTGAGTGGGGGTGCCGGTCCGCGTGTTGCCTGGAGCGCAGCGGTCAACAGCTGTGCTTACGGTAAGGGTCTGTGCCGCAGCGGTGTCGCTGCACGGAGGGGTTCACGCGCCGCCGTTTGTCCGGCGCGCCTGACGTGAGCGGATGAGTTCGACCCCGATCGGCACGAGCGAGACGGCGACGATCACAGCGATGATCGGCAGGAGGTAGCGGTCGACGTTGGGTACCGAGGCGCCAAGGCCGTAGCCGGCGAGGACCAGGCCGACCGTCCACAGCACACCCCCGACGATCTGCCAGAGTGCGAAGGTGCGTGCCGGCACGGCCAGGATGCCGGCCAGTGGGTTCAGCACGGTGCGCACGATCGGCAGGAACCGTGCCAGCACGATCGCCTTGGCGTGACCGTACCGGTGAAGGATGTCCGTGGCGCGGTCGGCGCCTTCTCGGATCTTGCGGGAGTTTGTGCGGGCCAGAAACGCCGGACCGGCTTTGCGGCCCAGCAGGTATCCGGTCTGCGCGCCACTGAGTGCTCCGAACGCGGCGGCGAGGAGGACCCATGGCAGGGAGAGGTGTCCGGGCTGCGTCGCCGATCCGGCGCACAGCAGTCCGGCGGTGAAGAGCAGCGAGTCACCCGGCAGGAAGAAGCCGATGAGGAGGCCGGTTTCGGCGAAGAGGATGACGGCGATGCCGACGGTGCCGAAGGCGGCAAGCAGCGACTGCGCATCGAGAAGGTTCACGGCGAGATGCACATGGGACGTGCCGGAGTGCGCGAGCGTCATGGACGAGCCTCTTCGGTGTTGGTCGGATGAGGGAAGGGCCATGCGGAGCCGCACGCTCGAAGGCGTACGGTCTCCGCGAGCGGCTATCCTGTCTACAAGACAGTAGTCGGTCTACTTCACTGTAGACGAAGTCGAGGTGGAGGCGGCTCCATGACGGACACCGAGGGCGAGCGCAGGCCCGCCGGGGAGCTCGAGGCGAGCGTGCTCGCGGCACTGTGGGTGGCCGGGGCGCCGCAGTCGGCGGCCCAGGTGCGTGCGGCGATATCCCAGGATCTGGCGCGCACCACGGTGGCGACTCTGCTCGGGCGGCTGCATGAGAAGGGGATGGTGGGACGCCGGCCCGACAGGCGCGGTTTCGTGTACTTCGCCCTGCAGGACTCGCACGGCCTGACCGCCCGGCGCATGCATCGTGAACTCGACCACAGCGGAGACGACCGCAGCCTCGTGCTGGCCCGTTTCGTGGAAGGGCTTCATGCGCAGGACGAAGCCGAGCTGCGCCGCCTGCTCAAGGAGGACCGCCCGTGATCACCCTCCTCCTGATCCCTCTGCTGCTGCCCTGGGCTCTGCCGCCTTTGGCGCGGCGGACCGCCGCGCGGGTGCGCCCGGACGTCGCCCTGTATGCGATCACCGGTGCCATGGCTGTGCTGGCGCTTGGTGTGATCGCCTGCCTGGGTCTCCTGCTCCTTCCGCTGGCGCTGCGTCTGCCGGTGCTCGCCGGTCTCGTTCATCTGCTCCAGCCGGTTCAGGCAGGCCCGGCGGGCCTTGTTTCCACGGCCTCCGTGCTGGCGGCCGGTGTGCTCGCAGTGACCGTGATCGCCGTTGTGCGGGGTGCCGCAGCGGAGATGGTGCGCCTGCGTGCGGCCCGTGACCTCGTGGCGGGACTTCCGGAAGCAGGGGGGCTGTGCGTCCTCGATGACGACCGGCCGGACGCCTTCGCACTGCCCGGAGGTCTGCGGGGAGCGGGCCGGATCGTGGTGACGGCGGGCATGCTCCGGGCTCTGGACGTGAAGGAGCGCGAGGTGCTCCTCGGTCATGAACGCGCCCACCTCGCTGCCCGCCACCACCTGTTCCTGGCGGCCGCACAGCTCGCCGGCTGGTGTCATCCGGCGTTGACCGCGGTCATCCCGCATGCCTCCTTCGCTGTTGAGCGCACCGCGGACGAGGCCGCTGCCCGGGCGTGCGGGGACCGGGGACTGGCCGCGCGCGCCGTCGGGCGCGCCGCCCTGGCCGCCTCCGCCCGGCGAGCCGGGCCGCAGTTGCCCGCCGTTGCCGCCGGCGGAACCACCGGCCCTGTGCCGGCGCGGGTCAGGGCTCTGCTGGTCCAGGCTCCGACGCGGCGCATCGCGCCCGTCCTGGTGGCCTTGGCCCTTGTGTGCACCGCTGCGGGTGCGTCGTCCCTCGCGGGAGCCGTCTGGCTGCACCGCGGGGTGGAGATCGCGCAGGGTGAGAACCCCTCCGACTGATGCGGGATCTCCCCGACGCGGCACGGACTTAGGGCAGCCTTCCCTGAGTGACTACATTTATGTAGACTCCGCGACGGCTCGCGACGTGCACGTTCCGAGCCGTTCGCGACCGATCACGTGAATCGAGGCACCCATGCCCGCCAGCCCCCGCCACCTCCTTGTCGGCGCCGGCACAGTCATAGCCGTCGCCGCGTCGCTGGCGGGCTGCACGCAAAAGAGCGACGCCAAGACCGGAGACGGAGCGATCCAGGTGATCGCGAAGGACGACTCCTGCGTGATCGCGAAGAAGGACTTCCCGGCCGGACACCTGACGCTGAACGTGGAGAACCGCGGCAGCAAGGTGACCGAGGTCTACGTGCTGTACCCGGACGACCGGATCGTCACCGAGCGCGAGAACATCGGCCCCGGCACCAAGGCCACCATCACCGCCGAGATCAAGGCGGGCGACTACGAGATCGCCTGCAAGCCGGGCATGAAGGGCGACGGCATCCGCCAGAAGGTGACCGCCACCGGCGGTGCTGCGGCCAGGCGCTCGCCCGAGATGGACGCGGCCGTCGCCGCCTACCGCCAGTACGTGCAGACGCAGGCCGACGAGAGCCTGCCGAAGGTGAAGGTGTTCACCGACGCCGTCCGCGCCGGTGACGTCGCGACCGCCAAGAAGGCGTACGCCGACTCCCGCATCGGCTGGGAGCGCACCGAGCCCGTCGCGGAGTCCTTCGGCGACATCGACCCCAAGGTCGACGTCCGTGAAGACGGTCTCGAGGCCGGCCAGGATCCGACGAAGGACTGGACCGGCTGGCACCGCCTGGAGAAGGCGCTGTGGCAGGACGAGAAGATCGGCGACCGCGAGAAGCAGCTCGCCGACCAGCTCGACAAGGACCTGGCGGACTGGCTCAAGCGCGTCGGCCGCGCCGAGATCACCCCGACCTCCATGGCCAACGGCGCCAAGGAACTGCTCGACGAGGTCGCCAAGAACAAGGTGACCGGCGAAGAGGAGCGCTACTCACACACCGATCTGGTCGACTTCAAGGCCAACGTCGAGGGCGCCCAGAAGTCTTTCGAACTCCTGAAGCCGGTCGCCTCGAAGAATGACGCCGCGCTCGTCGCCACGCTCGACAAGGAGTTCGCCGCGATGAACACGCTGCTCGACAAGTACCGCACCGACAAGGCGAGCTACGTGTTCACCTCGTACGAGAAGGTCGGCGAGGAGCAGCGCAAGGAGCTGTCGGACAGCGTCAACGCGCTCGCCGAGCCGCTCTCCCGACTCGCCGCCGCGGTCGTGAAGTGAGTCCTCTCGGCAAGGAAGGCGAGACGGCGCGCGAGCCGCGCGAGCACGCCACACCGTCGCGGCGCGCGGTCATGAGCTGGGGCGGCACGGGTGTTGCCCTCGGCGCCGTCGCGGGCGGCGCCGTCGCTCTGTCCCGGTCCGGCGATCGCTCGCTGCCGGTCGCCGACAGCGGTGCGGCCGTGGCGTTCCACGGCAGGCACCAGGCCGGCATCGACACCGCCGTCCAGGACCGGCTGCACTTCGCCGCCTTCGACGTCACGACGACCGACCGGGCGCAGTTGATCGCGCTTCTGAAGGACTGGACGCGCGCCGCCGAGCGCATGACAGCGGGCCGCGAGGTCGGCGAGGGCGCCTATGGCGGCCTGCCGCAAGCCCCGCCGGACGACACGGGCGAGGCTCTCGGTCTCAAGGCGTCGCGGCTCACGCTGACCGTCGGCTTCGGCCCCTCGCTCTTCGACGGCCGCTTCGCACTCGCCGGCAGGCGGCCCGCAGCCCTGGTGGAGCTGCCGAGGTTCTCCGGCGACAACCTGGACCCGGCCCGCAGCGGCGGCGACCTGTGTGTCCAGGCCTGCGCCGACGATCCCCAGGTCGCCGTGCACGCGATCCGCAACCTCGCGCGCATCGGCTTCGGGAAAGTCGCGGTGCGCTGGTCGCAACTGGGTTTCGGCAAGACGTCCTCGACGACGCCCGACGCCCAGACCCCGCGCAACCTGTTCGGCTTCAAGGACGGCACACGCAACATCGCCGGAACCGAAACTGCCCGACTCGACCGGCACGTATGGGTCTCCGGCAAGGACGCGGCGGGCCCGACGGCCTGGATGGACGGCGGTTCCTACCTCGTCGCCCGCCGCATCCGCATGAACATCGAGACCTGGGACCGCACCCCGCTCGCCGAACAGGAAGACATCTTCGGCCGCGACAAGCGTGAGGGCGCTCCCGCCGGCAAGGCCGGCGAGCACGACGAGCCGTTCCTCAAGGCGATGAAGCCGGACTCGCACGTGCGCCTGGCGCACCCCGACTCCAACGGCGGGGCGACGATCCTGCGCCGCGGCTACTCCTTCACGGACGGCACCGACGGCCTCGGCCGCCTGGAGGCGGGCCTGTTCTTCCTCGCCTACCAGCGCGATGTACGGACCGGATTCATCCCGGTGCAGACCTCGCTGGCCCGCGACGACGCGCTCAACGAGTACGTCCAGCACGTCGGTTCAGCCTTGTTCGCGATCCCTCCCGGCGTCCGTGACCAGGGCGACTGGTGGGGCCGGGGACTGTTCTCGTGACCCACCACCGGCTCCGCCGCTTCACGTGAGAAAGGACCCGGCATGTTCGGGAATTACCTGATCGGGCTTCGCGAGGGACTGGAGGCGAGCCTCGTCGTCTGCATCCTCGTCGCCTACCTCGTCAAGACCGACAACCGGCGCCAACTGCCGCCCGTATGGGCGGGCGTCGGCATCGCGGTGGCCGTCTCCCTCGCCTTCGGTGCCCTGCTCCAGTTCGGCTCCTCCACGCTCACCTTCCAGGCCAAGGAAGCCCTCGGCGGCAGCCTGTCCATCCTCTCCGTCGCCCTGGTCACCTGGATGGTCTTCTGGATGCGGCGCACCGCCCGCCACCTCAAGAGCGAACTCCAAGGCAAACTGGACGCCGCTCTCGCCGTCGGCACCGGCGCCCTGGTGATCACGTCCTTCTTCGCCGTCGGCCGCGAGGGCCTGGAGACCTCCTTGTTCATCTGGACCGCCGTCCAGGCCACCGACGACGGCATCCGCCCCCTCATCGGAGCCCTCCTGGGGCTGGCCACCTCCGTCGTCCTCGGCTGGCTCTTCTACAAGGGGGCCCTGAAGATCAACCTGGCCAAGTTCTTCCGCTGGACCGGTGCCATGCTCGTCGCCGTCGCCGCAGGCGTCCTCGCCTACGGCATCCACGACCTTCAGGAAGCCGACCTCCTGCCCGGCCTGCGCGACCTCGCCTTCGACATCACCACCACCATCCCCCCGGACTCCTGGTACGGCACCGTCCTCAAGGGCGTGTTCAACTTCCAGGCCGACCCCACCATCCTGCAGTCCCTCGTGTGGGCCGCCTACGTCGTCCCGGTCATGGCCTTCTTCCTCGCTCCCGAACGACCGAGGCAGCCGGCGGTGACCACCGCGGCCAACCAGCGGGCCGCGCAGTAGAACCGCCGGGTGAGACCGGCACGAGTGTGTGCAACGGGAGAGACGGTGTACGAACCTCAAGAGGACGAGCCCGCGCCGGACCAGGATCCGCTGGAAGCGGGGCGGGTGATCGCCTGGCTGAAAGACCGCAGCGACATCGAACAGGTACTGCAGGCAGCGCTGGGCGGCCTGCCGAGCGAACGCGATGCCACCCTGGCGCACATGGGGGACGTACTCCAGGCCACGGCTCAGGGCTTGGGGCTCGAGGCCGCAGCGGTGTGGGCCGGCGTGCCCGAACCCGTCCTGAAGGGCTGGATCGACAAGGATCCCGCGTTCGCCTCCGCCCTGTACGCGGCCACGGCTCTGGCAGCCGCGCATGGACTGAAGCAGGGCGGGGGGACCACGTCGGCCATGGTGCGGGTCCTGCTGGTCGCGATGAGCGGCGGCGCCAGGAAACTCGACGCCATCAAACTGGCAGGCTTACCGGACAGCCGCTTCCGTGCGCTGCTCAAGACTTCTTCCACGCTGAAGGCCCTGCTGGACGCGGCACGCCGGGTGCGGCCGCTGCCGGCACGCGGCGCCGGGGTCCGTGGTCTTGGCCGGCCCCGCCGTCCCGACAGGAAATCTGCGCAGTCCTGGGGCTTTCGACTCATCCAGCGCGCTGACCCGGAGGATCAACCCTGATGAGACAGAGCCCGCGCCGCCATCGCGTCAGGTTGCGGGCGCCTGGACCGTGTCAGGGACGACCGGTGGCCGCGGTCGCTGAAGCCGGCGAAACCGATGCGCATGTCGGTGCCGGCCATGGATGTTTCCCCGCACCGGTCATCATCCCGTTCGGAGAGGGCCGTTGATCACCTGCCGTGGTCTCCTTCCTCGATGCGAGAGGGAGGGGAGCACGGCGTTCGGCGCTGCTGGTCAGGCGCCTGCCACCGGTGCGGCGGCCGCGGTCGCAGCTCGGGCGTTCAGGGCGCGGCCGTAGCGGCGCAGGAGAAGGACGGCGGTGGTGGCCAGTCCGCAGAGCAGACCGAGCCACAGGCCGCGGGTGTCACCGCCGAGGGGGTAGGCGAGCAGCCAGGACGCTGGAAGCCCGACGGTCCAGTAGCCGATGAGGGTGATGCGGAATCCGCTCCTGGTGTCGTCGAGGCCGCGCAGCAGGCCGACACCGATGTTCTGGGCGCAGTCGAAGAACTGCAGTACGGCGACGATGGCGAGAAGGCCGGTGGCGATCCGCAGGCCCTGCTGATCGGCTGGGGACGTGGGGTCGAAGTAGGGGCGCAGGACCACGTGGGGAGCGGCCAGGTAGAGGATGCCGACGAGTGTGGTGACGGCTGCGCCGCAGGCGAGTGCGGTGTTCTTGAGGCGGCGTGCGGCGGAGTGGTTGTTGAGGGCGAGTTCGCGGCTGACGTTGATGGAGGCCGCGTGGGAGAGTCCGACGGCGACCTGGAAGACGATGTAGATGAGCTGGTTGACGGCGGTGTGGGCGGCGAGCGCCGCGGCTCCGAAGCTGCCGGCGAACAGGGCGGTGACGGAGAAGAAGCCCGCCTCGGAGCCGTAGGTCGCGGCGATGGGGGTGCCCAGGCCCAGCAGGTGGCGGACGGTGGGCGTGTCGGCACGCCAGAAGTCCAGGCTCAGCAGGGGAGCGAGCTGGGCGTCGCTGCGCGCGGCGGCGTACAGGGCGAGGAAGGACAGCAGGTAGACGCCGCTGGTGGCCACGCCGATACCGGTGAGGCCGAGCTTGGGTAGACCGAAGGTGCCGTGGATGAAGCCCCAGTCGAGGGCGGCGTTGACGGCGACGGAGGCGAGAGTGATCTGCAGCAGGGCTTGGGGGCGGCGCATGCCGACGGTGAACTGGCGGATCGCCTGGAACCACAGGCACGGTACGAGCCCGGGGGCGAGGGCGGCGAGCATGTCCTGGGCGCGGCCGGCGACGCCGGCGTCCTGGCCGAGGAGGGTGGCGGTCTGACCGATGACGACCATCAGGATCGCCCCGGCGATGCCGGCGAGGGTGGCGACGGCCATCGCGGCGCGGACCAGGCCGCGCACCTCTTCGCCGCGGATGAGCGAGTCGTGGGCTTCGAGGCCGTCGGCGGGCTCGGTCCGTTCGGCGCGGGCGGAGGCCGCCGCGACCTGGTTGCCGACGGAGGTGACGAGCCCGACGCCCATGGTGCGCAGCTGGTTGAAGATGACCAGGGCCAGGCCGCCTGCGGCGAGGGCCTCGGTGCCGAGCAGGCCCATCATGATGGTGTCGGTGGTGGTCAGGGCGACCTGGGCGAGCTGGGTGAGGGCGAGCGGGACGGCGAGGGCGGCCAGGGCGCGGCTGTCGCGGGCGAGGAGGGTGAGCTGTTGCGTCACGGTGTCAGTTCCTGCGGAGTTTGGTGAGTGTCTCCTCGATCCCGGCTTCGACGGCCGGGGCGAGCAGGGCGCGGGCGGTCATCCAGTCGTCGTTGAAGACGGTGTCCATGTACTTCTCGCCGCCGTCGTTGATGAAGGCGACCATCACACTGTCGGGGGCGAGTTCGGGCAGCCGGGCCAAGGCCTCGTGCACGACGCCGCCGGCTGAACCGCCGATGAGCAGCCCGCAGTTGCGGGCGACGGCGCGGGCGGTGGCGAAGGCCTCCATGTCGCCGACCTTCGCGCCTTCGTCGATGAGGTCGTAGTCGACGAGCAGGCCGATGGTGGCGCCTTCGGGGGTGCCGGTTCCCGACTGGTGGTAGTCGTGGGCGGGCGGTCCGAACGCGATGGAGCCCTTGGGCTCGACGCCGATGACAGTGAGCCGGGGGACGGTCTTCTTCAGTTCGCGGGCGGTACCGCACAGGCCGCCGCCGGTGCCGACGGCGCCGATGAGCACGTGGACCTTGTGGCCGAGGGCCTGGGCGATCTCGCGGCCGACGTCGTAGTAGCCGACGGCGTTGCTGGGATTGTTGTGCTGCTCGGTGAAGTAGGTGTTGTCCGCTCCGCGCGCCATGTCTTCGGCGAGTTCCTCGCGGGCCGCGGTGTGGAGCTCTGCACCGTCCATATCGGCGTCCACATAGACCAGTTCGGTGCCCATCGCCTTCATGCCACGCAGCTTGTCGGCGGCGGCGTGGTGGTCGACGACGGCGGTGAAACGGTAGCCGCGCTCGGCGGCGACCACGGCGAGACCGAGGCCCGTGTTGCCGGACGTGGACTCGATGATGTGGCCGCCTTCGCGGAGCTGACCGCGTTCTTCGGCGTCGAGGACCATCTGGCGGGCCATACGGATCTTGGCGCTGCCGGTGGGGTTGAACATTTCGAGCTTGAGCAGAAGGCGGGCGCCGTTGTCGGCACGGGCGAGCTCGAACAGGGGGGTGCAGCCGATGAGGTCGGATATGCGGCTGACCACCGGGGGACGGTTCAGGGCGTCGGTCATGGCGTGAGGGCTCCGAGGGGGGCAGGTGAGGTCAGCGGTCGAGGCGCCAGCGGGGCCGGCCTGCGTCGTCGGGGTAGTCGATGACGACCTTCGGCGGCAGCGGCAGTTCGTGGAAGGGCGATTCGTTGGAGTCCATCTGGTAGCCGGCGGTGTTGGGGTAGACGATCAGGTCCCCGGCCTGCGGCCGCACGGGGAAGGCGATCTTGCGCCAGGTCAGCAGGTCGGAGTCCAGGCAGCTGGCGCCGGCGATGCACGCCCGGTACGGCACCGTCGGGTGGGCGCGGGCACGGCTGGGCAGCAGGTGGGGGTCGGGCAGGTACTCGCTGTTGAACCACTGCTCGGACAGGCTCAGGCTGGTGCCGTCGACGGTGACGATGCCGTACCCGTCCCGGTCCTTGACGCCCTGGACGCCGAAGACAGAGGCGCCGGCCCGGTCCAGCAGGGCGCGGCCGGGTTCCAGGAGCAGCATCACCGCGGCCTGGCGCAGGCGGTCGGCGAGGCTCGGGCCGTCCGGGGTGCGGGCGGCGAGGATGGCACGTAGTGCCTGGGCGCCCGCGACGGGAGAGTGGTACGGGTAGAAGTCTTTGGCCGTGAACGTCCTGCCGGCGTGGTAGTCGCGGGGGTCGTGCCGGTCGAGGAAGGTCTCCCAGGCATCGGCGGGAACGTAGTCGACGGGGAATCCGCCGCCGATGCTGATCCGGTCGGCCCCAAGTCCTTGCGCCCGTGCTGTGAGGCACAGGTCGACGAGGTCGGCGGCGAGAGCGGCGCGCTGCTGCACGTCGTATCCGGACAGGTGGAAGCTGAAGCCTTCCATGCGGATGCGGTCGCCGGCGGCGGAGCACGCACGGAGCGCCCGTTCCAGTCCGTCGTGGTCGAGACCGAACCGGCTGCCCGGCTGGGCCGGGGGGTGCACGCGCAGCAGCACTCTGGGCGGCCGTGGCATCTCGAGGGCGAGCACGCGGTCGAGTTCGTCGAGGGCGTCGACGGTGGTGAGCGCGCCCTGCTGTGCGGCGAGGCGCAGCAGCGGGTCGGCTTTGGCCGGTCCGGTCACGACGAGGTCGTCGCCGCGCACTCCGTGCCCCAGGGCCTCGCGGAGCTCGCCCAGCGAGGCGACGTCGACTCCGGCGCCCCGGGCGGCGCAGCGGTCGATGAACACCGCGGCCTTGTTGGCCTTCTTGGCGTAGTAGACCCGTCCTTGGACCCCGGCGTCCGCCAGGGCCGCGTGCATGGCGGCCAGGTTGGTGTCGAAGCGGTGCGGGAGCAGGTAGTGGAACGGGCCGCCGAGGCCGTGGGCGAGCTCCTGCAGCAGGCCGCTGCCGTGCAGGCGGTCGGCGAGCGGGTCGGGATGGGCTGCCAGGGTCAGCGCCACAGGGCCACCTCGGTTCCGAGTTCTTGTTCGGCGGCGAGTTGGGCGAAGCGGTGTCCGAGGGCGATGTCGGTGACGACCAGGCCGCTGTTGTAGGCGAAGATGCGCTGCTCGGGGGAGGTACGGCCGGGGGAGGCGCCGGAGATGATGACGGGCAGCTCCAGGTCGACCGCGGGCAGGTCGCCCTCGCTGTCGGCCATGTCGGTGCCGGTGACGCGCATCTGGGCTTCGCTGGTGGCGATGACCCGGTCGGCGCGGTGCAGGGTGGAGGGGGCCAGGCCGTGGCCGACGAGGATCGCGGTCGCGCCGGGCCTGAGCCAGTCTGCTTCGACGGCGGTGGGGGTGTGGGCGCCGGCGGTCGCGACGATCACGTCGGCGTCGCGGGCGGCGGAGGCGATGTCGGTGACCAGCTCCACGTCACGGCCGGGGAAGTGGCGGGCGAGTTCGGTGCGGACGGCGGCGAGGCCGTCGGGGTGGGTGCCGCACAGCAGCAGACGGTCCAGTTTCGGAAGGGTGGTCAGCAGGAAGGGCAGGGCGAGGCGTCCCTGGGTGCCGGTGCCGATCACCAGTGCGGTGGTGGCGCCGGGCGCGGCGCACTCGCGGGCCAGGAGCGCGGAGACGGCCGGGGTGCGCAGGGAGCCGATGCGGGAGCAGTCCATCATCGCCACGGGCAGGCCGGTGTCGTCGTCGTAGATGGTCAGGGTCGTGTAGTAGTGCTGGTTGTCGCGGCTTTCGTGCAAGCCGTGCTTGTAGGACGTCTTGATCGCGACGACATTGCGGACGCCGTCGCGGCCGAGCATGGCGTAGGAGACGGAGTGACCGTCGGCGGGCTTGACGCAGAGTTTGCGGGGGTTGTCCGACTTGCCTGCCGCGAGGGTGCGGTAGGCCTGCTCGACGGTGTCGACGACGTCGGCGGGGGTGATGTCCAGGCCGGCGAGGTCACTGGTTGACAGTACGCGCAGGGTGGTGTCGTCCCGGTCCATGAGGTGCCCCTTCGGGTCCGTTGATGCGGCGGTGAGGCGGCGAGGTCATTCGGCCCAGGCCGTGAGGGCGGCCTGGCCGTAGCCGTGTTCGTCGTGTTCGGCCAGTGGCCGGGTGGGGCGTCCTTCGACGCGGGCGGAGGCACGCTTGAGCCACCGGTCGGTGCCGTCGTAGCGGGCGCGGAAGGGTACCCGGCCATGGACGACGATGTCGTTGTCGACGACCAGGACGTCGCCGGGCTCGAGGCTCACCGCGACCGACACGCGGGCCAGTTCGTCTTCCAGGCGCCGGTATGCCTCACGCCAGGCGTCGTCGGCGTCCACGAGCGGGGTGTAGGCGGGGTCGAAACGCAGGGTCAGGCCCTCGGGGGTGTCGAAGAGGGTCGGGACCGGGGTCGGCCGGCCGGAGAACTGCCGGGCCTGTTCGTAGGCGTCGTCGGGCAGGATCGGCACGACCGGCCGCTGGAGCTGTCGGATGTCGCTGTCGGCGAGGGCGGTGCGGCGGATGCTGGCCGCGGTGGTGGCGATGTCGTCGTGGTTGCGCATGCAGCACAGCAGCAGCAGGTGGGCGCGGCCGGGGTGGAAGGCGTCCTCGGTGTGCGGGGCCAGCAGGGCGGAACTGGAAGCGCCGGTCTGCTCGCTCTCGTGGCCGGGCGAGGGAACGATGTTGTGCACGAAGCGGCCGTCCTGCTGGCCGTCCCAGGCGATCGGGGTGCCCATCAGCGCCGAGATCAGCAGCAGGACGACGTCCCACAGTGCGCCGGCGTCGGCTGCGGTCGACCAGTGCCCGGGCGTGGGCCCGAGTCCGGCGTCATCGAGGCGCAGACCGCGCAGGACGAACAGGCCGTCGGCGGTGTCCACCGGCCGCAGAGCGTAGTGCACCCCCTCGCTGAGCCGGGCGCAGGCCTCGGGCAGGGCGTCGAGCAGGTCGGGGGAGGTGGCGGACCCGTGGTCGGCGAGGAGTTCGGCCGCGACGGCGCTCAGTTCGCCGGCGTCACCGGCGTCGAGAGGGCGTACGGGGGCGGAGCAGGTGGGCACGGTGGCACCTTCCAGGGCAGGGCGAAGCGAAGCGCGGGCACGCGGCATCGCCGCACCGGCTCGAAAGTGGCGGGAAGGACACGAGAGTCGTGAGGGTCCGCAGCGGCTCGTAGGTGCTGCCGGACACCGGAAACGTAACAACGGCCTGCTGGTTAGGCAACCCTAACCGATGTGATTGACTACATAAACGTAGTCTCAGTTTCGGCCGCATCGGGAGCTGGTGACGCATGCTCAATTCCCGTTCTGAGCAGACAAGTTGCGGTCCTGGCGGGATGGCCTGGATGCGGCCGGAGCGCTCCAGGGCCGCTTGCGCAGCCTGGCTGGAATCGGTTAGGTAAGGCTAAGCAAACTGAGTACGAACCCCTGAGACGAGGATCAGACGTGGGTGTCACCAGACGACAGCTGCTGTGGGCCGGCACCGGAATCGGTGTGGCCGGAATACTTGCCGCCTGCAGCAGCGGCAGCGGCGACTCCAAGGACAACGCGACTGCGGGCGGGGCGCATGAGAAGCCCCGCGCGGGCGGCACGCTGAGGGTCGGCGCCCTCGGCAAGGCCGCCGCGATCACCCGCGACCCGCACGGCACACAGGCGAACGAGAGCGACTACCTGATCATCAGCCTGATCTATGACACGCTCGCGATTCCCGGAGACACCGCCAACAGCGTCCCCCGCCTGGCCGCCTCCTGGAAGCCGTCGGCGGATCTGAAGACCTGGCGCTTCGTCCTCGCCGAAGGCGCCACCTTCCACGACGGCACTCCCGTCACCGCCGAGGACATGGTCTGGTCGCTCAAGCGGCTGCGCAACACCCCGGCCGGCAGCGCACGTCTGCCCGGTATCCGGCCCGAGTCCATCACGGCCGAAGACGCCAGGACCCTCGTCCTGCACTCCGACTACCCCAACGCCGACCTGCCGCTGCTGACCCGACTGACCACCTTCGTCCTCAAGAAGGACACCAAGGACAGCCGGCTCGCCACCGCCCCGGGCACCGGCCCCTTCAAGCTCGACTGGTACCGCGACGGCAACGCCCGCCTGGTGCGCAACGACGACTGGTACGGCGGCAAGGTCCTCCTCGACGCCATCGAGGTGAAGATCTTCGAAAGCCCGCAGGCCATGGCCAACGCCCTGCTGGCCGGGCAGATCGACCTCGCCTCCAACGTCGGCGCCGTCGCGGCCCGCACGGCCCGCACACGCAAGGACGTGCAAGTCCTGCGCCGCCCGGACGACATGGCGATGCCCATCGTCATGCGCACCGCCGATGGCCCGTTCGCCGACCCACGGGTACGCGAAGCCCTCCGGCTCGTGGTCGACCGCGACGCCATGGTCGAACAGGTCCTCTCCGGCTACGGCACCGTCGCCAACGACATCCTCGGCACCGGCGACCCCGCCTTCGCCAAGGACATCCCCCAGCGCAGGCGCGACATCGCGAAGGCCAGGCACCTGCTCGCCGGCGCCGGATTCGACACCTCCAAGACCTACGAGCTGCTCACCACCGAGGACATCGCCGGCCTCGCCGAGTCCGCGACCCTCTTCGCCACCCAGGCCCGCGAAGCCGGCGTGAAGATCAAGGTCGTCAAGCAGGACTCCAAGGCCTTCTGGGACGGCACCTGGCTCAAGGGCGACCTGTACACCACCTATTGGGGCACCAACGACTCGGTGGTCTTCTTCGCGTCCAAGACCATGCTCTCCGACGCGGGCCAGAACGAGACCGGCTGGAAGAACGCCGTCTTCGACAAGACCTACCGCAAGGCCATGGCCACCACCGACGTCACCGAGCGCGGCGAACTGCTGCACCAGCTCCAGGAGATCGAGCACGCCGAGTCCGGCTACCTGCTGTGGGGCATGGCCGACGGCATCGATCTCGCCGGCTCCGCGGTCCGCAGCCTGCCCAAGCTTCCGGGGTACGGCCGAGTCCAGCTCGAGAAGACCTGGCTGGCACGTTGACCACGTTCCACCCGAGCGGCGCGCCCGTTCCCACGCCGCCCCGCGGCCCGGCCCGCATCCTCGAAGGCGCGGGCCGGGCCGCCCGGCTCGCCGCCCGCCGCCTGGCCATGCTCGTCGTGCTGGTCGCCGCCGTGTTCGCCGCCGTCGAAATCCTGCCGGGCGATGCCGCCGGCGCCACTTCCGACCGCGGCGCCAGTGCGTCCGAACTAGCGGCCCGTCGCACCGCCCTGGGCCTGGACCGGCCGCTCGCCACACGCTTCTGGGACTGGATGACGGCACTGCCCACCGGTGACCTCGGCACCACCGCCCGCGGCGAGCACGTCACCGACGTACTCGCCGGCCCCTTCCCCAACACCCTTGTGCTCGGCGTCCTCGCCCTCGTCCTCGCCCTCGGCGGCGCCCTGCTCCTCGGAAGCTGGGCCACGCTGCGCCCCGGCGGGCGGGCCGACCGCACCACCGACGCCCTGGCCACCACCGCCTACGCGTTGCCGGAGTTCGTCGTCTCCGTCGCCCTGCTGCTGCTCCTGTCCCAGTGGACCGGCTGGCTGCCCGCCGTCACGCTCACCGGAGCCGACGGCGCCCCCGAGTCCTGGACCATGCTCGTCCTGCCGCTGCTCGCCCTGGCGATCCCTCAGATCGGCTGGAACACCCGGATCGTGCGCGGTGCGCTCGCCGACCAGGCAGCCCTGCCGCACGTGAAGGCCGCCGTCCTCGACGGCCTCCCACGCCGCCGCATCCTCACCCACCACATGCTGCCCGGAGCCCTGCCCGCCGTCGCCGCAGGCATCGCCACGTCCGCGGGCATGCTCCTGGGAGGCGCCGTCGTCGTCGAGACCCTCTTCAACTACCCCGGTATCGGCGCGGTCCTGGCCGGCGCCGTCACAGACCGCGACACCCCGCTCGTCGCCGGAGTCGTCGCCGCGGCAGGCACCACCATCAGCATGCTCCTGCTGCTCACCGACCTCATCCGCACCACCGCACTGGGAGAGCGACGATGAGCGACCCCGCCAAGACCGGCACCCCAGCCGCAGGCCGTACACCGACGCGCACCCCCCGCCACCTCCAGCGGAAGCGAGGCATCCTACGAGCCGTGCCCGCCGCACTGCTCGTCCTGCTCGCCCTGACCGGTCCGCTTCTTGCCCCCCACGCCACCGACACCCCGCTGACCTTCCCCTATGCCACCTCCGGGAGCGGTGCCGTCCTCGGCGGCGACGTCCTGGGCCGCGACGTCCTCAGCCGCCTGCTGGCCGGCGGAGCACCCCTCATCGCAACCGCTCTGGGCATCGCCGCCGTCGTCACCGCCACCGCCACCGCCCTCGGGATCATCGCCGCGCTGCGGCCCGGCCTCGGCCGGTGGATCGAACGCGCGGCCGACCTCGCCATCCTCCTGCCGGCCGTCCTGGGCATCATGCTCATCGCCCTCGCCTGGCCCGGCGGAGGACGCCTCGCCATCGGCGCGGCCGCCACCGTCCTCGGCATTCCCTACGCCGTGCGGATCGTCGCCGCCGCGGCCGCACCGATCGCCGCCACCGGCTACGTCGAAGCGGCAGCCGCAGGCGGGGAACGCCTGTGCCATCTCGCCGTGCGCGAAGTGCTGCCCAACCTGCGTGCCACCCTCCTCGCCCTGTTCGGACTGCGCTTCGTCGAAGGCGTCTACGTCGTCTCCGTCGCCGCCTTCCTCCAGCTCGGCCCGCAGCCTCCCCAGGCCGACTGGGCTCTGATGATCCGTGAGAACGCCGCCGGCATCACCCTCAACCCGTGGGCCGTGGCCGCGCCGTGCCTGGCCATCGGACTGCTCGCCGTCAGCGTCAACCTCGCCGCCGAAGCCCTCGCCCCGGCCCGGCCCACCCCGGAGACACCACTGTGAGCACCCCCCCTCCCGTCGCCACGGTCACCGGCGTGTCCGTCGCCCTGGGCACCTCACGCCTCCTCGACGACGCCACTTTGACGCTCACCCCGGGCCGCATCCAGGCCATCACCGGCCCCTCCGGCGCCGGCAAGACCACGCTGCTGTCGGCGCTCATCGGAGCCCTCCCGGACGGCGCCCGCATCACCTCGGGCAGCGTCACCGTGCTGGGCGAGAACATCCTCGCCCTGCCGGCCGACCGGCTCCGCCGACTGCGCCGCCACCGCCTCGCCTTTGTCGGCCAGGACCCCGGCTCCGGCCTCAACCCGCGGATGCGCGCCGGGCGCATCATCACCGAGACCGCCCCCCGGACGGACCGCACGACCGTCGCCGAGCTGCTGCGCCTCGTCCACCTGCCGACCGACGAGCACCTCGAACGCCGCCGCACCGCCGGCCTCTCCGGAGGCCAGCAGCGCCGCGTCGCTCTCGCCCGCGCCCTCGCACGCCGCCCCGACATCCTCCTCCTTGACGAGCCCACCGCCGGCCTCGATCCCGCCCTGCGTGACGAGATCGCCGGCCTGCTGCGCCACCTCGCCACCCGAGACCGCATCGCCATCGCTCTCACCAGCCACGACCCCGACTTCGTCGCCCGCTGCGCCGACGACACCCTCGCCCTGCTTCCCGCCGTGCCCGCTCTCGTCCCGCCCCCACCACGGCCCGCCCCCGGCACGGCCCCGCGACCGGCCCGCGAGCGGGGAGCGGTGGTGACCGTCCGCGGCCTCGGCGCCCATCACGGAACCGGTCCCTCGCGCCGCCCGGTCCTGGCCGACCTCGACCTCGACCTGACCCGAGGCACCCTCACCGCGGTCGTCGGCCCCTCAGGGTGCGGCAAGACCACCCTGGTCCGCGTCATCACAGGCCTCCACCCGCCGGCCAGTGGCGCCGTCACCCTCGGCGATGAGCAGCTCGCCGGTCCGTACCGGCGGCGCACCCGGGACCAGCGCCGCCGCATCCAGCTCGTACCGCAGAACCCGCTCGGCGCCCTCAACCCCGCCCACACCGTCGGCGCCACCCTCACCCGGCCGCTGAAGCTCCACTTCAGCCTGCCCGCCGCCGCGTGCGACAGCCGCGTCGCCGAACTCCTCACCGCCGTCGGACTGCCGCCTGATTACGCCGGCCGCCGCCCCCACGAACTGTCCGGCGGGCAACGCCAGCGCGTCGCCATCGCCCGCGCGCTGGCCGCCGAGCCCGATGTGCTGCTGTGCGACGAGGTGACCTCCGCCCTCGACTCCCGTACCGCGGCCGACATCATGACGCTCCTCGCCACCCTGCGCACCCAACGGGGCCTTGCGGTCGTCCTCGTCACCCACGACCACGCCCTCGGCGCCGGGCACGCCGACGACATTCTCGACCTCACAGCGTCCGGCCGGCAGGCGCCCAGCACAGGGCGTAAGGCAGGGCTGATGCGCAGATGAGCACCGGCCCCGGCCGGTTGCGGACGCGACACAGCCGGGTCGGTCCGGTCAGATCGCTTCGACGGAGCGGCGGACCCTCTGCTCGCACCGTTTGATGACCGACGCGGCCGTCTCTCCCGGATCCCGATACGGCAGTGACGGCACCCCGCCTGCGCTCCTGGGTGCCGCCACCGGCTGTCCGGTCGGTGGTGTCAGCCTCCTCGTACGGCGACGGCCGCGTACTCCACGTACTCGTGCAGCCCGTAGGCCAGCGCGAGTGCGGCCAGCGCCGAACCCGCCACAGTCACCGCCAGGCCCAGTGCACCGGCCCGGTGGGCCCCGCCCCGCGGTGCCGCGGGCTCGGGCAGGAGCAACGCTTCGACCCGCTGGGGTACCGGTCCGGTCGTCACCGACAGCAGCGGGTACCTGCCGCTGGTGTCGCGGCTGTGGGATCCGGCCAGAGCCGCCCTGGCAATGGCAGCGGCCGCGACCTTGCGGTTCCCGACGGCGGCGGCGGCCGCTTCGTCCGCCCATCGCTCAAGGTGAAACCCCAGCGACTCCCTGAGGCTTCGCAGGGCGGGGTGAACCGCCGTGGACAGGTCGACCACGGCAGAGAGCAGGTGGTGACGGCCGGACAGGTGGGCACGCTCGTGGGCCAGCAGCACCTCGCGCTCGCCCGGTCTGAGGACTCGCAGCATGCCGGAGGTCACCATGATCCGGCCGCTGCGGCCCCGGTAGCCAGGAAGCGCGAAGGCGTCCACGTCGTCCCCCGGCACCACCAGCAGGTCCCCGGCGCCCGTTGCCTGGGCTGCCAACTGCCAGGCGCGCTTGAGCACGGCTCGGTGCTTGAGCCAGCGTCGAAGCAGCAGAACTGCCTGAACGAGCATGGCCAACCCGGCGGCACCGGCGGCCGGGACCGCCGTCGGCCAGACCTCCAGCACCCGCGGGAGCGGCACCTGCTCGAGCGAGGCGAGGAAGGGCACATGAAAGAGCCCGATCAGCGCCGCGATCGTGCCGCCGGCCATGAGAAGCGCCGCGGCCGTCAGCGCCCAACACGCCTCCCGGGGCGGGAGGACCCCTGCCAGGCGGCGGGCCACTGCCGCGGCACCCCACGGCAACGCGAGTGCCAGCACGACCATGACCAGGACCAGGACGAACATCATTCGGAGTCATCCTCGGCTTCGAGAAGCAGGCGCCGCAGCGTCTCCTCGTCGTTCTCGGACAGGGAGGACACGAACCGCTTCAGTACCAGGTCCCGACGCGGCTCGCTCTCCAGCTCACGGCGCATGCGTCCGGCGACCAGACCGGCCGCGTCCTCCACTGGTTCATAGGCGAAGCCTCGGCCCGACGGGATCCGGCGCAGCGTGCCCTTCTCGTAGAGCCGGGTCAGGATGGTGGCCATCGTCGTCCTGGCCAGTCCCTTGTCGAGCGCCGCATTGACCTGCTGCGCGGTCATGGGCTCACCGGCCTCCCACAGCACCGCGAGCACGTCCGCGAGGAGCTCACCGTGCGGACGCCTATCGTCTCGACCTCTGCCCGACATCTCTCTCCCGCTCTCCGGCAACCGCCCACGCGGCATGCACATCCACCTCGCCCACGTCTACATCCATGTCGACAAATGGCGTGAACGTTTCTTAGGCATGCCTAATCTACCGCTCGAGATGATCGAAAGGAGGCTGCACCCAAACGTGGGCTGCAGACAGGGCCTGCGTCCGCGCACGGATTCCCTGTCACGTAGCGGTGTGGCGGTCCTGTCATGTCGGAATCGACCGCACATGATCCTCGGGCCGCCCTGACGCCCACGGCGGCAGTCAGGATGCGTTCAGGTGTGCGGTGGCACGGTCAGGCCCATGACATGTGAGACATCCAGCTCCTCCGCGACGGCCGGGCCGCACGGCTCTGCCGCGCCTCCCGGTCGCCAGCCGCACTGGAACAAGGTGCCCGAGGTCACCGTCTACTTCTGGGTCATCAAGGTGCTGTGCACGACGGTCGGGGAAACCGCGGCGGACTTGCTCGCCCAGAAGGCCGGGCTGAGCCTGACTGGCGTGTCGCTGCTGATGGGCGCGCTGCTGGCGGTAGCCCTCGCCGTCCAGTTCCGCACGAAGGCGTACCAGGCCGGCGTGTACTGGCCGGCCGTGGCGCTGATCAGCGTCGTCGGCACGCTGATCAGCGACAACCTCACCGACAGCATGGGCGTGCCCCTGGAGACCAGCACCACGGTGTTCGCCGTGATCCTCACGGTCGTGTTCGCGGTCTGGTACCGGCGTGAGCGGACGCTGTCCATCCATCACATCGACACCACCGGCCGCGAAGCCTTCTACTGGCTCGCCGTCCTGTTCACCTTCGCCCTCGGTACAGCGGCCGGTGACCTCGTCTCGGAACAGATGAATCTCGGCTACCTGCTGTCCGCCGTGCTCTTCGCCCTGGCGATCGCTGCTGTCGCCATAGCGCATTTCGCACTGGGCCTCAACGCCGTAGGGAGTTTCTGGATCGCCTACATCCTGACCCGCCCGCTCGGCGCATCGACCGGCGATTACCTGTCCCAGCCGTCCGCAGACGGGGGCCTGGGCCTGGGCACGGTGGTGACCAGCGTGCTGTTCCTGGCGGTGATCCTGGGGATGGTGGTCTACCTCGTCGTCACCCGCAAGGACGTCACCGAGCCGGAGCGGGCCCGGCCGATCGCCTGACCCGTCGCACAGCAGGCGTTCAGGCCGCGTTCAGGCTTGCCGTGCCACGGTCGAGAAGGCCGGCCGCTTCTTTGTGGCCGGCTCACATCAGCAGAGCGCCCGCCCGCGTTTCGGTGCGGGCGTTCTGGTGTTCGGCCGAACGGGAGCACCACGATGGAGAGACCAGAGATCGTCACCGACATCGACGCGGTGAGCACGTCGACGACGGCCGCAGCGGTGGCGAGGAAACTGCCCGAAGTCACGCCCGCATTCTGGATCATGAAGATTGCCGCGACGACTCTGGGCGAGACAGCGGGCGACCTGTTCGCGCAGACACTGAAACTCGGCTACTTCCTCACCACCATCGCCCTGTTCGCGATCTTCGTGGCGACGCTGGCCGTCCAGCTGCGTTCCCGCCACTACAACCCGTACTTCTACTGGACCGTAATCCTCTCGACCAGCATGGCCGGCACCACGATGTCCGACTTCATGAACCGCGACGCCGGCGCGAAATACCTCTCGGACGGGGCGACCTCCCTCGGCTGGGGACCCCAGGGCCTCGGCCTCGGCTACCCGGCGGGGGCAGCGATCCTGATCTCCGTCCTTCTGGCGATCTTCCTCCTGTGGAAGGTGAGCGGCATGACGTTCCAGATCCGCGAGATCGTCAGCTTCCGTGCCGAGGCCCTCTTCTGGTCCGCGATCCTGGTGTCCAACACGCTCGGGACCTCAATGGGAGACTTCCTGTCGGACAGCTCGGGTCTCGGCTACGCCGGAGGCGCGCTGCTCGTGACCGGGCTGCTCCTGGTGCTTCTCGCGCTGAGGAAGGTGCCCGCGGTCTCGAACGTGACGCTGTTCTGGATCGCCTTCGTGCTCACCCGCCCCCTCGGCGCGACTGCCGGCGACTTCCTCACCAAGCCAGTGACGAAAGGCGGTCTGGACCTTGGTACCGCGGGATCTTCCGCAGTCCTCCTCGCCATCCTGATCAGCCTGATGGCCTGTGCCCAGGCGCGCGAGCGCAGGACCTGTTCGGCACGGACCGCTGAGCAGGAACGGGTCAGCCGGCCGGCAGGCTGACGGTGAACCTGGCACCGGGCGCGTGCGTGGGATCGTAGGCGACCTCGCCGCCGACGGCGCGGGCCAGACGTCGTGCGAGCGGCAGTCCCAGACCCGCGCCGTCGTGCCCGTCGCCTTCATCGGCGCGTTGCCCTGGCCGGAACAACGCGCCGGCGAAAGCCTTCGGCACGCCGGGACCGTCGTCGATGACATCGATTCCTACCGTGCCGGGCATTCGCCGGGCGGACACCGTCACGTTCGACTGTGCGTAGCGGGCGGCATTGGCGAGCAGAGGACTGAGGAGCCGTTCCAGGAGCGCGGGCGCCACCCCCGCCTGTAGCACCAGGGCTTCGGTCTGCAGCGTGGTCTTGATCCGCTCCGGGCACTCCATGTGCTGAAGCAGGTGTCTGAGGACGGGCACGACATCGGTCGTGCCCGGGACCCTCGCCGGGTTCTGCGCGCTCTCGCGGGCGTCGTCGAGGAGGGTGTCGCAGATCGTGCGCATGGACTGTGCGGCCTCGGCCACCACCGCGTGGGCGGCACGGGCCTCCTCGGCCGAACGGGACCGGGCCTGAAGCCAGTCGAGCTCGATGACGATCCGGGCGAGCGGGGTGCGCAACTCGTGAGACAGCTCCCCGGTCAGTTGCTGCTCATGGCGCAACACCGTGCGTATGCGGTTCAGGAGTGCGTCCAGAGACGTACCCAGACGGGCAAGTTCGGCCGGCTGATCCGCGGCACCGAAACGGTCGTCCGAGCCCACGGCACTCCAGTGGGTGGCCTGGTCGGTCATGGTCCTCACCGGACGCAGGGCCCGGCCGACGGACAGACGGGTGAGCACGTAGGTGCACCCGAGCATCACGGCGTCCAGAACCACTGACCCCAACAGCAGGGTGTCGGCGGAACTCCGGTAGGGGCCAAGGCCAAGGGCGGTGACGACCGAGGCGGCCCGGTGGCCGGACACGGCCAGCGAACACAGCCGGACGGGCTGAGGTCTTTGGACCGTCGCGCAGGCGTTCTCACGCTGCGCGGCCAGCCGGTCTGCCGCCTGGGTCAGCGCACCGCCCGCCGCGGCGGACGCAGGCCTCTCCAGCAGGCGCCCGCCCGCGTAGATCCACACATTCGTGTCGAGGAGACGGTCGTTGGCAGTCTCCAGGACACGCACCCGGGAGCCGCTGGTGTCGACGGTGGCGGCAACTGCGGCCCCCCGCGCATGCAGTTCGCTGTCCGCCTGGTGCTGCAGGTGCCGGTCCATCACGACGTTGAACACCACGGTCAGAACCGTCATCAGCAGCGCCGCAGTGGTCAGCGCCACCAGGGAGAGCCGGCCCCTCAGCGTACTGGGCACCATGCGGCGCAGAGATCCGGTCATGACAGACGATGTCCGATCCCGCGGGCTGTGCCGAGGCTCAAGCCGCTGCCTGCCTCACGCAGCTTGCGGCGCAGCCGGGTCAGATACTGATCCAGGGTGTTGTCACTGACCTGCGCGCCCTCGGGCCAGCCGGCCCGAACCAGGTCGATGCGGCGCACGATCGTGCCGTCGGCGGCAACGAGCGTGGCCAGGATCCGGAATTCCGTCGGGGACAAGGCGACCGGCGCGCCGTGAGCTGTCACGGTGTGGTCGACGGCGTCCAACACCAGATCACCCGTCAAAGCGACCGGCCGTGGAGTGGTTCTCTTCAGCTGGGCTCTCAACCGGGCCGCGAGTTCGGCGAGATGGAAGGGCTTGGGCAGATAGTCGTCCCCGCCGGCGGAGAACCCGGCCAGCCGGTCGGTGAGCCCCTGGCGGGCAGTCAGGAAGATCACGGGCCCCGGGAACCCATTGGCCCGCATGGCCTGGCACACGTCTCGGCCATCGGCGTCGGGCAGTCCGATGTCCAGGACTGCTGCCGAAACGGCGGGGGTGGCCAGCCGCAGGGCCATCGCACCGTCGGTGGCGAGTACGGGATCGAAGTCGTCGGACAGCCCGCGGCGCAGTGCGTCCCGCAGAGCATGGTCGTCCTCAACGATCAGGATCTTGGAGCGCACGAGCGCCTCCCTTGGCCGGGCCGCAGAATCATGCCCTCGACGAACGATCCGGGCAGCCACCGGGCCGATGACCACAGACACATGCCGAGCCAGCCGACGGCGAACAGCCAGCCTGCGATGACATCCGTGGTCCAGTGCACTCCGAGATAGACGCGACTCAGGCCCACCAGCGCACCCCAGCAACCGATGACCAGTCGCAGCGCTGTCGCTTCACGCGGAGCCCGCAGGGTCACCGCGATGATCAGCAGCCCCGCCGTGAGGGCGCCCGTGGTGCTGTGGCCCGAGGGGAACGACCACCCGGAGGCGTGTGTGGCCCAGTCCGCGTGCGGAGGCCGGGCCCGGTGCACCAGCTCCATCACCGCATAGCGCAGCGCCTGCCCCGCGGCCAGACACAGCAGGCACAGGGCCGCGGCGAAGATCCGGTGCCGCGCGGTCCGTCCGGCCGTGAAGCCGGCCAGCACTGCCAGCGTGTAGGGGATGACGCCGGTGCCGGTGGCGGTCACCGCACGCATCGGGGCCAGCGCCGCCGCCGGACGGTGATCGAGCGACCACGTCAGGAGACTGTCGGATGCCCCACCGGCACCGCTGACGACGATGGCGGCCAGCATTCCGAACGCGGCCCACGCGCCGACGCCGACGCTTCCCGCAAGGTCCGCCACATCACGGCGCTTCATGATCCTCAAAGCCGGGCCCCCAGACGCTTGGGTGTCAGCCGGCGCGCCAGGCTTTGCGACCCCTGGCGCAGCACACCCGTCCCAGCCATCGATACGAGCGTGCCGACGATCAACCCGGCCACAGCGTCGTGCGGGTAGTGCGCGCCCACCCACACCCGGCAGGCGGCCATCGCCAGAGCCGCCACGATCGCGACCGCTCCGAGTCGGCGCGAGACGAACATCAGGCCCACGGCAGCCGCGGCCGCGATCGCCGCGTGGTTGCTGGGGAAAGACCAGTCACCCGGTGCCGGACACGCTTCCAGCGTCCTCACATGCAGGCTCTGACACGGCCGGTCCTCGCGTACAACCAGCTTCACCAGCATGTCCACGCCGTACGCCACGAGCACGAAGCCGGGGACGGCAAGCGCCGCCGCCGCAGCTTGAGGCCCGGCCGGACGCGCCCGCCACCAGCCGACGACCATGAGCACGGCGAACACCACAAGCCCGAACGTCGACCAGAACGACACCAGGCCGTCCAGCCAGCCAGGAGCGCGCTGCGCCTCGTTCATCACGTCTTCGTAAACGGACCCGTCGATGGAGGAACCGTCGAAGGCCGACATCACCGATGCCTCCCCGCAGGCTTGGCGCTCGGCCGGCCGCACGGAGCCTCGGCGCGGACGTCCAGAACCCCGAACACAGCGCACTGCGCCTGAAGGCCGAGCCCGATCACGGCGGGGAGTGAGGCCGGCTGCATCAGTGTGGCCATACGGTCAAGGCCCTTTCCTGAGGACGAGCTGAACTGGATGAACAACACGGCACGACCGACTACAAGAAAGTAGACCGTCTACTGCACTGTAGACGATGTAGAGGTCGCGAACGTTCCCGAGCCAGCACGCTTCAGCACATGCCGACACGCCGGCGGTGATCATGCACCGCAGCGGCAGTCGCCTCTCGGGGCTCACGCGTGACGGGAACGCGCGGAGGAACCGCGGCCATGCCAGGCGGCACCGCGGCCGTCCCGCGACGACCCAGCGAGAGCGGTGACCTGAGGCGAGAGCCAGTCCGGTCTCGGCGAGGCAGCCGCCGATGAGTTCGGGACGGCGCTGGATGTGTGCCAGACCTCGGCGGAGGGTCCGGGTGAGGTGGCCGGGGTCGGTGAACGCGGTATTGGCCATCGGCCCTCGCCGCAGCAGAGACCAGACGCCTTCCACGGGATTCAAGTCCGGGCCGTAGGAGATCGCGACAGCCCTGCCGGGAGAAGCTCTTGCGTGCTCCTTTGAGGAGCGAGTGGAAGCGGGGCCGGTAGATGAGCCGGGGCCCTGCGCCGGGCCGGTAGCAGCACATCGCGGCGACCGAGATCCTCCGGGCCGGGCTCTGCTTCGCGAAGCGGAAGGTGTGCTCCAGGTCGAAGCGGGGGACAAATGCCTGCCAGAACCGGTCCACGTCGTCCGGGGTGGCTCCGGTCTTCGAGGACCATAACCATACCGGCGGGGCATCCCGGTCCTTCGACAGATGCTCGACCTTCAGCCCCATCAATGTTCCCTCGACAAGGGGTAGTTCACCGTCGTGGTCGAGCCATGAGGAGCGGTGGGTGAGTCTTGGGTGGACCCGGTCCCACGCCTGGATTTCGGCCTTGCCGTAGTTGGTGGTGTCGGTGATCGCGGGCTCGGGCCAGGTCTCCGGTTCGGTGAAGCGGAACTCCGGGCCGTGCTTGGGCGGCCGGCCGTTGACGCCCTGCATCCGCAGTGGTTTCGGCAGCCGCATCACGCGGTCGGCGCGGACCTGGCCCACCAGCTCGACGGGCAGATCACGCAGGACCCAGGCTAGTGCCGCATCAGGCAACGTTCGCCCTGTCGACGACGGCGCGTAGGTGCCGGTCGTCGGCATGGCGGTTTCGCCAGATGATGTAGCGGCGGA
>NZ_JBSFCK010000051.1:0-31288 GCF_053593435.1 Streptomyces sp. NPDC002306 | reverse complement strand
CGTTCAAACTGTCGACCGACCCGTTGTTCGTGGAGAAGGTCTACGACGTCGTGGGCTTGTACTTCAACCCGCCCGAGGGTGCGGTCGTGCTGTCGGTGGACGAGAAGTCGCAGATCCAGGCCCTGGACCGGTCCCAGCCGGTGCTGCCGATAATGCCGGGCATGCCCGAGCGGCGTACCCACGACTACGTGCGCAACGGCCTGACCACGCTGTTCGCCGCGTTCGATGTCGCCACGGGAGAAGTCATCACTGCGCTGCATCGCCGGCATCGGGCCGTGGAGTTCAAGAAGTTTCTGATCCGGATCGACAAGGCGGTGCCCGCTCACCTGCAGGTCCACCTGATCGTGGACAACTACGGCACCCACAAAACCCTTGCGATCAAGGCATGGCTGGCCAAACACCCCAGGTTCGAGCTGCATTTCACCCCCACCGGCTCCTCCTGGATCAACCAGGTCGAGCGGTGGTTCGGCTACCTCGCCCACCAGATGATCCGCCGCGGCGCACACAAGAACATCCAGGCCCTGGAAGCTGACATCCGAGCATGGGTCAAGCACTGGAACGAAGACCCCAAGCCCTTCATCTGGACCAAGACCGCCGAAGAAATCCTCGACTCTCTCGCCCGCTTCTGCCGACGGATCTCCGGCGCAGGACATTAGGAGACTGTGGGCAACGGGGATGCAGGCCGGAACAACGCCCCGCATCGCGTCGGGTCGCCTGGCCGAACGGCACGAGCCCCGGGGGAAGTCCCCGGGGCTCGCCGCGTACCGCTACCTGCCGGAGGATCAGGCGGGCGTGAGTCCCGGGTTGCCGGCTTCGGTGACGAAGGAGGCGGCCGTGGTGATGGGGGCGCCGGGCGTGGTCACCGCGGACACGGTCCTGAAGTCGGTGCGCGCCGCATCCTTGCCGAGGGTCACCACGGCATAGCCGCGACGGCCGTTGTAGAACTTCAGGTGCGGGTTGGCCTGCATGTAGGTGGCCCAGTTGGACGGCTTGTCGGAGCCGTCCTTGCCACTGGTGATCGAGGTGGTGACGATCTCGGTGCCGAGGGTCTTCGAGGCCGGGTCGTCGAAGTCCTTCTTGATGTCGAAGCCGTAGTGGACGTGGACGTCGCCCGTGAGGACGAGCAGGTTGTCCCGGCCGGCGGACTCCCAGCCGTCGAGGATGCGCTGACGGGATGCGGGGTAGCCGTCCCAGGAGTCCATGGAGACCTTGAAGTCCGCTGTCGTGCGGTCCTTGCGCTGGGCGAAGGTGACCTGCTGGGGAACGACGTTCCAGGTCGCCTTCGAGGAACGCCAGCCGTCGATGAGCCAGCGCTCCTGGGTGGCGCCCGTCAGTGTGCGGGCCGGATCCTCCGACTCCGGTCCCGGCACCTGCCAGCCGTCGCCGTACGCCTGGTCGGAGCGGTACTGGCGGGTGTCGAGGATGTCGAACTGGGCGAGCCGCCCGAACTGCAGACGCCGGTAGAGCTGGGCGTCGGGGCCGTGCGGGAGCTGCCGGCGCCGCAGCGGCTGGTTCTCCCAGTACGCGCGGTAGGCGGAGGCCCGTCGCAGCAGGAACTCCTCCGGCGGCACACTGTTCTCGGGGGTGTCGTCCGCGTAGTTGTTCTCGGTCTCGTGATCGTCCCAGGTGACCACGAAGGGATGCGCCGCGTGGGCCGCCATCAGGTCCGGGTCGGACTTGTAGAGGGCGTACCGGAGCCGGTAGTCCTCCAACGTGAGGGTCTCCCGGTTGAAGATCTCGGGAAGGACGCGGTCGGTGTAGGCGCGGGCGCCCCCGGTCGCGGTCACCGCGTACTCGTAGAGGTAGTCACCGAGGTGGAAGACCGCGTCGAGGTCCTCGTCGGCCAGGTGACGGTACGCGGTGAAGTAGCCGTCGTGGTACGCCTGGCAGGACACCGCGGCCAGACGCAGCTCGGTCAGCCGGGCGCCCTTCGACGGGGCCGTGCGGGTACGGCCCACGGGGCTGACCCACTGGCCCACGCGGAACCGATAGAAGAGGACGCGGTCGGCGTCCAGGCCGTCCACGTCGACGTGCACGGCGTGGTTGTACTCCGGGTGCGCGTCGACGGTGCCGCGTCTGGTGACGCGGGTGAAGCGCTCGTCGTGGGCGAGTTCCCAGCGAACCTTGAACCGCTTCTGGGGCAGCCCGCTGCCGCTCTCAAAGGGGCGGGGTGCGAGCCGGGTCCACAGCAGCACCGAGTCGGGCATCGGGTCACCCGAGGCCACGCCCAGCGTGAAGGGGTTCTCGGTGATCTGCACGGCGCTCGCCTCGGCCGCCGCGGCGGTGCCGCCGAGCGGGATGTTGGCGGCGAAGGCCAGCGTAGCGGCCGCCCCGGTGACGGTCAGGAAGCGGCGTCTGTCCAAGTTGCGTACGGCGTGGCGCAGTTCGTCGGAGTGACCGGACGGAGAAGCTGATACGGAAGGCTGCATGCGTGTGCGCAATCCCTGGCGTGTGAAGTACGGCCGTGAGGCCCGGTTGGTGGTGCCAGGGCATTGGAGTGGTGCAGGGCGGCTTGCAACCGCCGGATAGTTGGCGCGTACATGGATGGCGGGTGACCGTTGTTCCTCCCCGCCGCCCCTGGGACCGCTCTTCACGCTTCCCGCACGGATCCGCCATCTCCGAAGGGCAGTTGTTCCGACGCCATACACCCGTAGCCGACGGCATCGACGCAACCGGGACGGACGCGACCACGCAGCAGCACACCCTCAAACCCACCGATGTGAGCATGCAGGGAGGAGGCACGCGGACGGACGCCAGGCACCGTTGACAACAAAGCGGCCGGAAACCGTTGGCCGTGTACAACCACAGGCCGCTCTCATGCATCACCTATCGCGTACGACTGCCTGCGAGGCGGTCATGGGTCAAAAAGGGGCCTCAGTGAGCAGTGTCGGAAGATCCCGTCTGGCCGCCGCGACCACGGTGGTGGTCGCGCTGACGGGCGGCCTCGTCGCGAGCGCCACCTCGCCGGCGTCGGCGGCGACGTGCGCGACGAACACCTACACGCGGCAGTTCTTCGCGAACACCGGCTTCTCGGGTGCGGCGAAGCGCACGGACTGCGACGCCGCGATCAGCGAGAACTGGGGCGACAACTCGCCCGGCGTGCCCGGCGTCGGCAAGGACAACTTCGGTGTCCGTTGGAGCATGACGCGCGACTTCGGCTCTGGCGGTCCCTTCGCGTTCACGGCTTCCGGCCAGGACGGCATCCGCGTCTACCTCGACGGCGTACGCAAGATCGACCTGTGGAAGAACGGCACCACCACCGTCTCCAGGACGCTCGCCCTGACCATCCCCGAGGGCACGCACACCCTGCGTATCGACTACGTCAACTGGACCGGCGCCGCCGCCGTCGGGTTCGCCTACACTCCGCGTACCGGAACCGCGCTGGACCAGGTCGCCCCGCTCACGCCGACGGGGCTGTCGATCGCCCGGAACGCCGGGACCAAGCGGAACTTCCTGCGCTGGTCGGCGAACAAGGACATGGACGTGGCCGGCTACCGCGTCTACCGCCACACCCCCGAGCAGACCTCCTTCGGCAGCCCCGTCGCCACGGTCACCGGCACGAACTTCACCGACACCACCGCCGGCACGGCCACCCACCTCTACGAGGTCCGCGCGGTCGACAAGTCGGGCAACGTCTCCGCGGGAACGGCCGACGTCTCGGTCACCGGCAACCCCACCTACCTTCGCCAGTACTTCGCCAACACCACCCTCACCGGCACCCCCAAGCGCACCGACACCGACACCGCGATCAGCGAGAACTGGGGCACCAGCTCCCCCGGCGTGCCCGGCGTCGGCAAGGACGACTTCGGGGTGCGCTGGCAGATCACCCGCGACTTCGGCTCCGGCGGACCCTTCGCGTTCACCGCCTCGGGCCAGGACGGCATCCGCGTCTACCTCGACGGCGTACGCAAGATCGACCTGTGGAAGAACGGCTCCACCACCGTCTCCAAGACCGTCGAGCTCACCATCCCCCGAGGAACTCACGTCCTGCGCGTCGACCACGTCAACTGGACGGGCTCCTCGGCCGTCAAGTTCACCTACACACCCAGCACGACGGTCCAGGACCACGTCCCGCCTCTCGCGCCCGCCGGGGCGAAGGTGGCCTACGACGAAGGCAGCGAATCCGCCACCGTCACCTGGGCGCCCAACAAGGAGATGGATCTTCCCTACCTTCCCTACAGCGTGTACCGGCAGATCGACGACGGCTGGAGCCTCGTGGGGCAGACCAAGGCGACCACGTGGACCGACCCCTCGGTGCCGCACGACGGCAGGCTCCGCCGCTACGTCGTCGAGACCACCGACCGCCTGGGGAACGTGTCCGAGCGGACCCCTGTCCTGACGGTCGCCCCGTCCGACACCATCGTTCCGGCGGCACCCGTCCTCGTCGTGGACCACCAGTGGGACACCGTCAGCTCCCTCCACATCCGCTGGGACACGTCCATCGACCACACCGAGCGTGAGGTGCGCGACGGCGGCACGCTCAGGCTCTACCGTTCCACCGGCGACACCCTCGGCGACAACCCCGAACTCATCGCCACGGTGACAGCGGCCTCACCGTCGGTCGGCGACCACATCGACGAACTTCCGGCGTTCGACGGCACCGCGTACACCTACGCCGCTGTGGTCAGCGACGCCGCGGGCAACGTGTCCCCGATGTCGAAGCCGGTCACGCTGATCCCCGACAGTGTCGCCCCACCCGCTCTCACCGGCCTGACCGCGACTCCGCGCGCGGACGGCGTCGTACTGAGCTGGGACGCCCCTGCCGAGAGCGGCCTGAAGTACGTCGCCGCCCGCGTCGTACGGCGGGCCGACGGCAACACCCACTACGACAGTTACGGGTGCCAGGACGCGGGGGCGACGTTTCCCGAGCGTGACGTGCCGAACGCCCTCCTGTGTGCCGGACCGCCGGACGGCGAAACGGTGACGTTCTTCGTCGCCGCGATCGACCGCTGGGGCAACCACGTCCCTTGGGCCGCCGCCCCCACCGTCACCGTCACCGAACCCGACAACCGCCCCGACGACGCTCGCAGCGACGAACCGGGCCCGCTCACCATTCTCGACCCCGCCAAGGTGGGCGCCCTCGGATACGTCCAGTGGACCTGCGACGACGAAGCCCTGTGCGCCGACATCGTCGAGTACCACGTGGACAGCTGGAACCCGTCCACCCATGCCTACGGGCGCGTCCGAACCGTCGAGAGCTCCAAAGGTCCCCTCTACAAGGCCTCTCTCCCGCTGGTCCGCGGCGACACCACGTACCTCCGGGTCACCGGAGTCCTCGCCGACGGCACGACCGCCGCTGTGGCCCACTTCGCGGGAGCCAGGGGCATCTCGCTGTGAGGCTCAAGGGCCGTTCGCACCGCTGAGCGCCGCACCCTCCGGCACTCGTTCGCCTTGGTACAACACGCCGAGGGCCCCGCCGGTCGCGGCCCTCGGCGGCGGATCCAGCACACGGCCGCGACCCGACGGGAAGAGAAGCGAGCAGTACCGGCAGGGCGACGTAGGCGCGCAGGTGAAGCCGGTCGGCCGCGACCTACGGTGCCTCGCCGGCGGAACGGGGCCGTCGAGTTGCCCGGCTTGAACCGCCGGGGCCGACCGGAGGGGACACGGCTGATCGTCCGCCGAGTTCCCCCGGAGAACCTCTAGGTATCTCTCGGACAGATGGTCGCAGTCTCTTACTTTCATTGGACAGCGGGAGCCGTGTTCAACGAGTCTATTCATTGGAAGAACTGCTCCACGCAGGACATCCGGAAAAGACTTCAGGCAGGACATCCAGCAAAGAGGAGACAACCGCAATGACCGCACCGAACGAGCCCAACGGGAAGCTGACGAATCAGGCGCCGCACCTGAACTACTACCCTGAGTGGCTCGACAATCTCGCTGACGACGTCATTCTCCAGGGAAATTTCGCCAACGGTGAAGTGGTCGGCAAGGAAAAGGTCGGGAAGCTGCTGAGCTTCGCTCGAAGCAACTACGCTTTCCAGGACTTCCGCTTCTTCGGCAAGCGCGGCGAGCTCTTCCTGGAGGACTACCGATCCACCATCCGCGGCAGCGAGACCTACCGTCCGGGCGGAATCGAGATCTACAACTTCGTCGTCGTGTACTTCAACGAGGCGGGCGAGACCAGCCAGCTGGTCATGAACCACCGGCCGCAGTCAGCCGCCCTGCTCTTCTCGTCCTTGCTGGCGGAGCACTTCGGTGACGAGTTCGGCTCGGACATCTTCTACAAGGGCGATGTCAGCCACCGACTGCTCGATCACGACCTGTCCCTCGGCCAGTGGCCCTCGTCGTCGCCCAGCTGACCTGAGTCGCTACGATCCCTCGGCCGACGTACAAGCCGAGAGCCCCGTCGTTCTCGCGGCCGGTCCGACGTTGCTCTTTCGGCCGGCGAGTTTTGCCGCCAGGGTGACGCTGGGAGCAAGGGTCCGCAAAGACGTCATCCACGGACCACGGACGTCTTTGCGATTCTGCCCTGTGCGTACGCTCCGTACGGTTTCCAGGAATTCATTTGCATCATAAATGGAGAGAACGGCTACGGCAGCACGTTCAACCACCGGCATGATGACCTGCGATGCCCTGACCTCTGCGACGGATTCGATTTCGGGAGTCGCACCCATGCAGGTCTCCAGCATCTTTCCGCTATGGGGAAATCAGGCCGTCCGCCGCTGAGCACAAAGACGAGGGAAGGTCCGTGCGCCCCAAAGGGGGTGCACGGACCTGAGGGGTGACTGGGAGCCTCAGAAGGTGCGGCGGGTGTTCCAGTTGGCCTGGTGGCTCGGGTTGTTGATGTCGAAGGTGTAGCCCGACAGGCGCCGGTCCGGGCCGAGAGTCGCGGTGTATCGGCCCAGGGCCCCGTTCGACCATCCGATGACGAAGTAGATGCTCGTGCCGTCGACCCGGCCGGTTCGAATGGTTCCGGGGGTGCCACAGCACGAAGCGCTTCCGTACAGCGCCCCCGCCGTGTCCTGGGACACGTTCATCGTGACCACCGGGCCGTTGCTCTGGTACAGCTTCCAGGTTCCGCCGGCGTAGAACCTCGGCGCTGCGGCGGGTGCCGCCTGTGCCGCAGCATGCCGGGGGACCACGGGCGCGGCGCTGACGGCTGGAGCGAGCGCCACGCCTGCCAGGGTCAGCGACGCGAGGAGGGCGGTCGTTGCGAGCTTGGTGCGCATGAGTGTTCCTTTCCTGATGCGCTGGGTGCGGTCGGCTGGGCGCAAGGTCGTTCGAACCCGGGAAAGGCCCCGCCGAAGGGTCCAGTGGGTTGCCCCGCTTCCCAACGATGGGGCCGCGTACCAGCAGGTTTACGAAGCCTTACGTAATCTGACAGAGGCTGACGAATCCTTACGCGGGCACTTGTGGACTCCTCACCAGGACCGGGTTGTCGTTACACTCCCAGTGACGCAGCGTGGTTGCGTCATTACGGATCGGGGGTGCCGTGGCGATGTTCGACCCGCCGTTACCGTCCGCCGGAGCGGGCGACCAACTGCTCGCGCTGCGGCTTCGGTTGCAGGATCTCTATCGCCGGGCGGGCAAGCCCAGCTATCGACAACTCGCCGCGAGAATTCAGGCGTTGAGCCACACGACCGTACACATGGTGATCCGTTGCGAGCGGTTGCCCCGGTGGGGAAATCTGGAGCTGGTGGTAGAGGCGCTGGGCGGGGACGTCGAAGAGTTCCGTCAGCTGTGGCTGGCCGCGGAAGCGGCGGCTTCGAACACCGTCGGGCCGGCCACCGCGACGGAGACCTCCGTCAGTGCGCAGCCCGAGCGCGTACCGCAAACCGGCCAGTCGTCCGAGCCCCTCACGTCACTCGGCTCTCCCCCGGCATCGCCGTCGCATCCCCGGCGCCAGGTGCTCATCTCGTTGTCGGCGGTGCTCGCGGCGGCGACCACCGGCCTCGCCGTCTCCGCCTGGCCGGACAGCGGTCCGGAGCAGCCGGCGGCCCGGCACCCCTCGACGGCGAGGGCCGGACAACACACCGCACCCCCGAACGACGCCCTCACCGGTGAGCCTCTGGGAGGCCCGCTGGCAGACGGCGACCACGGTGCCGTCTGGACGGTCACGACCGGCACCCTCAAGGGCAGGACCATCGTCGTCACGGGCCGGCAGGACGGCACCCTGCGCGTATGGGACCTGACCACGGGTGCCGCCCGCGGCGGAGCCCTCGTCGGCCACACCAAGGCCGTCTACTCCGTGTCGTTCGGCAAGGTGAACGGCCGGGCAGCCGCCGTGTCCAGCGGCGTGGACGGCACGCTGCGGCTCTGGGACCTGACCGCGGCGCGCTCCGCCGGCCGGCAGCTGGGTGGGTCGCGATCAGCCGGCGCGATCAGCGGTGTGGCGCTCCGCACCTTGCGCGGTCGGCCGGTGGCGGTGTCCGCCGGCGACGACGGCACCGTACGGCTGTGGGACCTGACCGCCGCGGACCCGTCCGGCTTGCCGCTCGGCAAACGGCTGGGCACCGCGGTCAAGGCGGTCGCCGTCGGCGGCGTGGGCGACCGGGCCATCGCTGTGACCGGCGGCGACGACCACGCCGTACGGCTGTGGGACCTGACCGCGGACCATCCGGTGGCCCGCCCGCTTGGCGACCACGACGGCACGATCTGGAATCTCGCCGTCGGCACCTTGGACGACCGGCCGTTCGCACTCTCAGCAGGAGACGACGGCACGACCCGGGTGTGGGACCTGACCGCGCCCGAGCCGGTCGGCCAGATACTCGGTCCACGGCTGGACACCGCGGTCAAAGCGGTCGCGGTCGGCCACGTCCGCGCCCGGCCGGTCGCCTTCTCCGGCGGGGACGACGGCGTCCTGCGCGGCTGGGACCTGGCCACCGGCCACCCGTACGAAACCCGCACCGCACCCTCCGGCATCGAGGCGTTGACGACCCACACCGTGGGCAACCGCCTCACCGTGCTCGCCGGGCTGTGGAACGGCGCCACCTGGAAGTGGACCCTGTGAGCCGTCAGGCACATGTCGTCACGGTGAGCGCGCCGGCGAGGGCGGACGCCCGGCCGGTGATCCCGGTGCCGTTCCCCACCGTCACGCCGGTCCCGGCCCTGCGCCGAGGCCGAGGCCGACGATCAGAAGTGTCAACGGGTTGAACGGCGAGATCCGCCCTGCGCCTGACCGTCCGGTACGCGGCGGCCGGGGCCCGCTGCCGAACACGTGCAGGCCAGGCCGTGCCACGCCCGGCAGCAGTCCTGCACCGACACAGGACATTCTTTTCATACGCTTACATAGACATAGATAGCCATTGTCCGTTTTTGCGCTTCGGGTCCGTGGTGACGTGGTGACCGCGGCGCCGTCGGTGTCCAGGAAGGTCGGTGAACGTCGTGGTGTCTGCTGCGTCTGGCTCCGACCGGGACTGGCAGGAGTTGGCCACGCTCTTCCGCCGTCTGACGAAGGAGACCCGCGCCTCGGGGGGCATGGTGTTCCTCCTGCCGCCCGCGGACCCTGTGCTCCAGTTGGCGATGGTGTACGGAACGTCCTGGTCCATCATCGCTCCGTGGGCACGGATCGGGACGCAAGAGGCGATCCCGGCGGCCGAAGCGGCCCGGGACAACCGCGTGGTCTGGGTCGGGAATCCCGAAGAACTGGCTCTGCACTATCCGCGGCTGGCCCTCGTGGTGCCCGACCACACGGTGGTGGCAGCCCCGATCGTCGCTGGTGAGACGGTGTCGGGCACGGTCTGTCTACTGTGGCCGCCGTCGCATCCCGAACGTCTGGCCCCGCAGGAGCTGGAGGCGATCGACACGTTCTGCCGCCTGGCCGGCCTGCTGCTGGCGCGTGCGCGGCAGAACGGACATCCGCTGCTGCCCGGGGACTGTCCGGTGGTGCTGGAGGCGGTACGTTCCCGCACCCCGGACCTGGCCGAAGCCCTCGCCGCCCACGACTACGTCGTCCGTCTGCCGGGCGCGCTGTCGCTCGATCTGGAAGGCAGGGTCACGCTGGTCAGCGACGCGGCGGCCGACCTGCTCGGAATGCGCGCCGCCGACCTGTTGGGCGCCCGTCCGTGGGAGTGCCTTCCGTGGCTCGGTGGTCCCGCCTTCGAGCACCGGTTCCGTGCCACGGTCATCAGCCACCGGCCCGCTCGCTTCACCGTTCGACGCTCACCCGACGTGCTTCTGGCCGTCGAGGTCTACCCCGACGCCTCGGGCGTCAGCGTCCACATGGCTCCCCTCGCTCGGCCGTCGTCCACCGGCCAAGGGGACCACGGTCCGATTCTCGTCGAACAGGCCGAGGTCAAGCCGTTCCACCAGCTGATGCACCTGGCGGTGAGTCTCACAGAAGTGGTGCGGGTGAAGGACGTGGCCGAGACCATCGCGAACCAGCTTCTGCCCGCTTTCGGCGCCTCGGGGCTGATCTTGATGACGGTCTCCGACGGTCGGCTGCGCGTCGTCGGCCACCGCGGGTACAGCACGTCCTTCATCGCTGGTTTCGACGGCCAGCCGGTGGCCTCCGACAGCCCGGCCGCGAGGGCGGCGAGCGGGCGCAAGCCCCTGTTCTTCACCAGCTTCGCGGAGTTCAAGCGCACTTACCCGGACGCGGTCCGTCATCGCGACCGCAACGCCTGGGCATTCCTGCCCCTGGTCATCCGCGGCCGACCCGTCGGCATGCTCGTACTGTCCTTCGACCGGACCCGGCGGTTTCCCTCGGTGGAGCGCAACCTCCTGGTCGCGGTGGCCGGGCTGGTCGCCCAAGCCCTGGACAGGGCGTGCCTCCACGAAGCCCGGGACGATCTCGTCCGAACCTTGCAGACCGGTCTGCTGCCACAGAGGCTGCCTGCCGTTCCCGGCCTTCGCGTCGCCGCCCGCTACCTGCCCGCGGCGCACGGCATGGACGTCGGCGGCGACTTCTACGACCTCATCCGCTGCGGCACCACCAGCGCCACGGCGGTCATCGGCGACGTCCAGGGCCACAACGTCCGGGCCGCCGCCGTCATGGGCCAGCTGCGCACCGCCGTGCACACCCACGCCGCCGCCGGGATGCGTCCGGACGAGCTCCTGGCCCGCACCAACCGGGTCATGTGCGACTTCGATTCCGGGCTGTTCGCCAGTTGCCTCTGCATCCAGCTCGATCTGTCCCGGGGCAGCGCCCGCCTGGCCACGGCCGGGCATCTTCCGCCCCTGCTGCGCCATCCGGACGGCCGTACCGAGGTCCTCGCCCTGTCTCCGGGGCCGCTCCTCGGCATCGTCCCGGACGCCGATTACCCGGCCACAGACATCCCGCTGTCACCTCACACCACGCTCGCTCTGTACACCGACGGCCTCGTCGAAGCACCGGGCATCGACATCGACGACGCCATCGCCGACCTCGCCGAGCGCCTCGCCCGAGCCCCGGACAACGACACGGAAGTCCTCACCGAAGCCCTCCTTGAGCAGGGCTCGCGCCATCCGCACACCGATGACATCGCCATGCTGGTGGTCCACGTCACCGAGTCACACTTGTCCTCGCCCTGAAGGGCCGGGTTTGGACGCGGTGGATGCGGTGGACGCGGTGGCACTATTCGCGATGCCGAGATCCACACCGGTGAACCCCTCCGGTTCGCACTCCTCACCGCGCTCACGGCGCCTGTCACGGACCGTGATTCCGCTTTCACGCACCGGGGAGTAGGCTGTGGGAACCGAGGGCACCAAGCACGCCGGTATCGGACCGGCTCCGCCCCCCGGCTCTCACCGGCGGCTCGTCGTCCGGGACGGTTTCCCGCATCCCGTCGGCTCACCTCATCCGCCCTCCTGGTCGGGCGAGTTCCCTCTCACCCGGCGGTCGCCGCAGACGGCATCCGTCGCGTACGCCCACTCTCCCCCACGCTCTCGACTTCGCTCCAGCAGGAACTCCCGTGGTCACCGCGGCGGCCGATCAACCGGCCGCACCCTTACCGGAGTTCTCGCATCGGACCGAAGAGAGGTTGGAGAGGAAGGCGCCTGCATCGAGGCCGAGGAGCCCCGTCATGTCGCTCGATCCTGCCGCTCCGGCCGTCTTACCGCCGTGTCCCGGTCACGTCCCTGAGACGTACGACGGCTCGGCACCCTTCGCGTCCGCCGGCCGGCGCCCCGCCCGCAACGGCGCCGAACGCCTGTATGTGGCGGTGACGGCCGCGATCGTCGTCCTGCCCTTCGTCGCACTCGGGGCGGCAAGCTGGTGGCTGTGGGGAAGCCTCATCCGTCCCGCCGACATCGTGCTCGCGCTGGTCCTCTACACGGTGACGGGCCTCGGTGTCACCGTCGGCTTCCACCGCGGCCTCACGCACGGCGGCTACCGTGCCGTCCGGCCCGTGCGCATCGTCCTCGCGGTGGCCGGATCGATGAGTTTCCAGGGTGATGTCGTCGGCTGGGTGGCCACGCACCGCCGCCACCACGCCTTCACCGACCGGCCGGGCGACCCGCACTCCCCCTACCGTTACGGCACCCATCTGCGCGGCCAGTTGCGCGGACTGCTGGACGCCCACGTCGGCTGGCTGTTCCGCAACGACCCCACCTCCGCCGAACGGTACGCCCCCGATCTCCTGGCCGACCACGACATCCGAGTCATCTCCCGCGCCTTCCCGGCGCTCTGCCTCCTCACGCTCGCCCTGCCCTTCGGCATCGGCTGGGCGCTCGGCGGCACCTGGGTCCACGCACTGACCGCCGCGCTGTGGGCGGGAGTCGTCCGCATCGCCCTGCTCCACCACGTGACCTGGAGCGTCAACTCCCTGTGCCATGTGCTCGGCAGCCGGCCCTTCCGCACCCGCCGCCACGACCGTGCCACCAACCTGTGGCCGCTCGCTCTGCTCTCCTTCGGCGAGAGCTGGCACAACCTCCACCATGCCGACCCCACCAGCGCACGGCACGGCGTCGACCGGGGTCAGATCGACCCGTCGGCCGCCGTGATCCGCCTCCTCGAACGCCTCGGCTGGGTGTCCGACGTGCGCTGGCCCACACCGGACCGCCTCGCCGCCCGCCGAATCCGACCCACACCCCCTCGCCGCCCGACGCGCCAGAGAGAAGCCCTGTGATCACCACTGCACCGGCCACATCGCCCCCTCTTCCCCTCCTTCGCCTGCGCCTCGCGCCCCACGGCGTACTGCCGCGCCGCCTCGACGGCGTGTGGTGGCCGCGCACGCGCGACCTGCTGACACAGCTTCCACAGCTGCTCGCCGCACTGCCGAGTGCCTGGGGCCACATCGCCAGCGTCACCGTCAACGCAACGGCCTGGACCACGGCGCCGGGCCGCCTCCTCGTCGCCAACCAGGTCGTACGCCTGAACAAGACCGCCACACTGCACGCCCCCAACACCGTCGTCCTGCTCTCCCCCGGCCACGGCCGCTGGGACCTGCTGGTCGTCCCACCGGACACGACGGAGGAAGCAGCCGAACCGCTCATGACCGCCGCACTGGCCAACTGAGCCCCCAGCGCCTGCAGAAGCAGCTGAAACCGTTCCCGACGTCCCGGCACGGCATCGAGACGGGGGCTGGGGAGAGGACGGTCCTGTCGTACGCGTAGGGCGCTCAAAGTGTCAGCTGGTGCGGAGCCGGCCGTCTGGTCCCGGCGGGAGGGATGGGACGTAGCCGTCACCGTCCTCGGGATCGTCGGCGTCGGCACGGGCGGTGGCCACGCCGACAGAAGCCGGCATTCATACCGGGAAGTTCACCGTCTCACGCCATCGACGACGGGATGTTCTGGTTGGCGCGGAAGAAGTTGTCCGGGTCGTAGGCGCGTTTGACCGCCGCCAGCCGGTCGTAGTTGCCGCGATAGGTGGACCGGACGCGCTCGGGGCCCTCCGCTTCCCCGAGGAAGTTCACATAGGAGCCGCCCATGGACTGCGGGTGCAGATCGGTCCAGTAGTCGACGCACCACCGCCGAATCAGCTCGGCGTTGGCCGGATCGGGGTCGATGCCGCCGATGACACCGGACCACACCGCGTCCCGGTAGGCCCAGGCCGTTTCGTCGGGGCCGACTCGGTGCGCCGCGCCATCCACCGGGTACAGGTGCATCGTCGACAGGTCGGTGGGAATGTCCTGGCTGTACCGCTCGTGTACCGCGATGGCGTCGTCGGAGATGGTGTCGAAGAAGTCACCGCGCCAATACCACTGCAGTCCCTTGGGGAGCAGCTGGTCAAACATGGTCTGCAAGGCGGGATAGGGCATGGGGGTGGTGAAGTGGAAGGCCGGCGGCGCCGGGTCGTCGACCACCGACAGCACCTCGTCCAAGCGGCCGGCCTCCAGGTCGCCCGTGTAGCACCAGACCACGGCGCACATCTTCTGCCCGTGGATCGGCTCCGGGAAGGGCGGTCCGGCCGGGACGACCATCACCGCGAAGAAGCCGTTGAGGTCCTCCGGTGCGGCAGGCAGGAACTCCCGGTACCACCGCAGCACTTCTCCCATGCGGTCGATCGGCCATACGGTCACCGCCACCCCGACCGTGTGCACCGGGTGCAACCGGTAGGTGAACGACGTGACCACGCCGAAGTTGCCGCCGCCGCCCCGCAGCGCCCAGAACAGATCAGCGTGGTCCTCGTGGGAGGCGGTGACGAGGCTCCCGTCGGCGAGGACGACGTCCGCGGCGATCAGGCTGTCGATCGTCAGCCCGTACTTGCGGGTCAGGTAGCCGTGCCCGCCGCCCAGCGTGAGACCGCCCACCCCGGTGGTCGACACGATCCCGGCCGGCACGCCCAGGCCGAAGGCATGTGTCTCGAAGTCCAGGTCGCCTTGCTGACTGCCCCCGCCCACCTGCGCGGTTTCGGCCTCCGGATCGACCCGCACCCAGCGCATGGGCGACAGGTCGAGCGTGAGCCCGTCGTCGATCAGGCACAGCCCCGGCCCGCTGTGTCCGCCACCACGTACCGCGAGGTCGACCCCTGTCTCCTGCGCGAAGGCGATGGTGGCCCGTACGTCCGCCACGCCAGCGCATTTCGCGATGGCGGCCGGACGCCGGTCGATCATGGCGTTGTAGGCGCTGCGGGTCTCGTCGTAGTCCGCGTCCTGCGGCGTGACCAGACGTCCTCGCAAGACGTCGCGCAGGCGGTCGAGAGCGGTTGCGTCGATATCGCTCATGGTCGGACACCCCTTGATGGCCTCGCGAGATCGGTACTGCCACCGTGTCCAGTGTGACGCCGATCAATGTGGCGTGCCACGCATGACCTTCCGCGCCGCGTGGAGAAGCCGTGCGGTAGCAGTTTCGACGATCGGTTCGCGCTCGCTCATGGCCATATGGTGGACGACTGTACGATCGGCCTCAGAGGGCTCGTTCTAGTGAGTGCTGGAGGATTCGATGAACCAGCGTCGCGGCCTTCGGAATGGCACATGGCGCTGCCGAGGAAGTGCCCGCTCGGCCCGCGGAACCCGGGACGCGTAGCGGGCTGGATACCGCGGCGACGACGCCCCTGGTCACGTCGATCACGAGAACGCGCTCTCGGTGGGCCGGCGGCCCGTGTCAGGCGGCGGGTGGTGTGGGCCGCGGGCAGATGGATGTGGGCGTTCAGGACCAGCCCGGCGGTGCTGAAGAAGTCGTCCCCGATCGGGGCCAGGGTTCGGGTCATGGGTTTTTCCGGCGCTGAGCAGGTCAGGGGTAGAGGCTGCGCCGGTAGGTGGTGGGGTCGTCCAGGGCGGCGAGCAGGAGGTCGGAGAGGTCGTACCGGCTGGTGCGTGCCAGCAGGGATCCGTGCGGGGAGAAAACGGGGCTGAGAGAGCGGGTCGGGGGCGCGTCGGTGAGGATGCCGGGCCGGAGAACGGTCCAGTCCAGGTCCGAGGCCTCCAGGACCTCGTCCTGACGTCGGCGTTCGCGGATCACTGGAGCGCTGAACGCTCCGTAGAGGCCGCCGATCAGACGGTTCGTCACGCCACGGGTGTGCGGATCGTACGCGGCTTCGGACAACACCAGCAGGCGGCGGACCCCGGCCGCCTGCATGGCGTCGACAATCGTGCCGGTGCCGCGGGAGTACAGAGGGGTATGGCGGTCTCCCTTGAGACCCAGTGCGACCAGCACCGCCTGCGCGCCGTCGAGCGCCCGCCGGACGGTGGCGGGATCGAATACGTCGCCCTGGATGACCTGGCCGGCTTCAGCGCCACGCAGGCGGGCAGGGTCGCGGACGAACGCGGTCATGTGATGACCGGCGCGCCCGGCCGTGTTCAGGAAGTTGCGGCCGGTGGCACTCGTGGCACCGAAGACGGTGATGTTCACGCGACCTCGCCACCTTCCTGGGCTCCCGACGTGGGGCGGGTCAGTGAGGTCACGGCGACGCCCAGGTCGTGACGCTGCTCGTCGGTCCACTTCTCCGGGTGTGCGGCGGCCGTGATGCCGCTGTGGGCGAGGGTGAGGATCTGCTCCAGCAGCCGGTCCGCCGACACGGCGGAGGTGACCTGGCCCGCGTCCTGGGCCCGGCTGATCGCCTCGACTTTGTCCCGCACGGCTGTGGCGACCATCGGCAGGGAGTCCATCAGTGCCGGGCGTTCGAGGGACTGCCACATGGCCAGGCGCACCAGGTGCGGGTGGGCACGGTAGAAGTCGAACACCTGCTGGGCGTAGCCGGGCAGATCCGTGGCGTCCAGGGTGACGGCCTGCTGGGCCGCGGCGACGTGGTGCTCCAGGACGGCGTCGAACAGGCCGTCCTTGCTGCCGTAGTAGGCGTAGATCATGCGCTGGTTGGACCGGGCCGTCTGGGCGATGCGCGCGGTGCGTGCCCCGGCCAGGCCGAATGCGGAGAACTCCGCCGTGGCCGCGTCGAGAATCCGGCGGCGGGTGGCCTCCGCGTCGCGGACCTGCGTCTCCTGCCGCATCAAGCACCTCCAGAACGGCCCGGTACCGGGCTTCGGCGGATCGCGGGGGCGCTCATGCGTCCACCGAGCGAGCGAGGTCTTCCCACTGTTCCAGTTCAGCGAGACGCCGCTGGTCCGCGCCGCGGATGTAGTCGACGGCATCGCCCGACAGCGGCAGGCGCAGTGGCGGAGCGGGCAGCTCCAGCACGCCGAGGATGGCTTGCGCCACCTTCCGCGGGTCCACCCCGTGCCCCGTCGTCCGAGCACCGGCGTACAGGTCACGCATCGGGCCGACCGCGTCGCGGTACGGCGCGCTGGGTTCAGGCAGCGACATGGCGGAGGCCAACGTCGTCGCCACCGCGCCCGGCTCCACGATCGTCACCCGTATACCGAAGGGAGCCGCCTCGAGGGCCAGCGCCTCCGAGAAGCCCTCCAGCGCGAACTTCGCGGTGACGTAGGCGGCCAGTCCCGGTGCGGGCGCGAGACGTCCGCTGACCGACGACACCTGCACCACGTGTCCCGATCCCTGCTGTCTCAGCACGGGCAGGGCCGCCTTGGTCACATGGATCGCACCCCACAGGTTGGTCTCCACCTGCGCCCGGAAGTCCTCCAGGTCGGTGTCCTCGACGCTGGAGACATTCGCGTATCCCGCGTTGTTCACCACGGCGTCAAGACGGCCGAACCGCTCCACCGCGGCGGCAACGGCACGGTCGGCGGCGTCGGCGTCCGTCACGTCCAGAGCCACCGCGAGGGCCGTGTCCGGCCGACGCTCGACCAGATCTGCCACCGTCTCGGGATCGCGCGCCGCGGCCACGACCCGATGACCGGCGGCGAGCGCCGCCTCCGCCAGCTCCCGCCCCAATCCCCGCGAGCTGCCGGTGATCAACAGTGTTCTGGTCATACGCCCTCACCCATGTTCTATGTAACTGGTTACTTACCAACATAGAGCACAGCAGGAGACGGGCGCGAACAGAGGCACGGGGGCGGGCTCGGAAACCCCCTCGCCCGGCCGTACCGAACGGCGGACCGCTCAAGGACCAGGTCCGTACACGGCACGGGGCAGGATGACTTTCCTCGGCGATGCGGTGGGAGCCGCCGGTCCTGGGCCACCGAGCACCCCAGGCGGCGCGCGACGGCGCCTTCGCACCGCCGACCAGCACAGGCGGTGCGAAGGCGCCGTCACCGCCCGGTGCAACCTCATCCGTCAAGATCGCCGACCGTGCATGGGAACGGGAGGAGGTGAGGACGGTGCTGCATCGTTCCTCGTCGTCAGCGACGGACGCCAGTCAGCGGACTTCCGTCGAGGAGACTGCGTGACGCGTCCCCGAGACATGCCCTCAGCACTGGCCGACGCGCTGCCACGGAGCCGCGCAGCACCCGATCGATCACTCTGGCGGCCCGGTCCCGTCCAACTGGCCTGCGGCGCGGCGACTCTCCCACGGCACCACCGAACGCCGCTCCTGGATCGACCGCGGCCGGTCCAGTCCTGGGCGCAGAGGCGCGCCACCACTCGGATCACTCGGTGACATGCGAGCGGTCCTCTCGACTGCCGCCCGGACTCCCACGATCGGCTCCTGAGCCGAAGCCGCGTCGTCCGTTACAGAGCTGACGCGGCGTCGATGTCCACCGGAGTCGACGTGGCGTTGGGCGGCGGAGTGAGTACCACCATCGGCTGACCTGGTACCGGCGGCGGCGGGGTCAGGTCTGTCGTAGGCAGCTTCGGCGGACTCGTCTGCTGAAAGAGCGTCTGGTCGAAGTCGACCATGCCGGTCTTCTCCATCACCGTGATGTGGTCCAGAACGGTGTCGTTGGCCTGGTCGGCCAGGGCCCGCACCAAAGTGTTCTTGGTCGTGGACCGCACCTTCGCGACGGTGTTGAAGATGGAACCGTGCGTCATCCGGAGGATGTTGGCGAACTGGATGTCGAAGGCCTGGCCTTGCTGCGCGGTCAAGCTGTTGACGAATCCGACCTGTTGGGGACTCGCCACGTTGGGCAGCGTGATGTTGAGCATGGGGGCGATCTTGCGGCAGGTCGTGTCGAGAGCCGCGTGTCCGTCGATCAGGTGCTGGCTGGCGGTCTTGACGGCCTTGCTCTGACCTTTCTGCAGTCCGATCAGGCCGACTGGGTGTTCCCAGAGGCCCGCAGCCCGCACCTTGACGACGAAGTCCCGGTCTCCCTCTGTCAACGGGCCCCACTGAGTGGTGGCGATGATCCGGTCCGGAGAAGTGGCCACCGTCTCCGCTCCCACCATCGACGGATAGGCGAGCGCCGCGACGGTCAGGGTCAGGGCACCTCCCACGAAGGCGGATCCTATGACGTTCCGAGAAAGACGCATCGCTTCTCCTGTCTGCCCAGAGGGCACCGCGTGCACGCCACTGTGCTGGGCGGTCGGCCACGGATGGGTACGAATACGAACCCGACAAGGTTCAACCGAGCCGTTGCCGGCTTTGATCGAGAACGCGGACCATCCCCAACGAACCCGGAACAGTTCGCGTCCTCTCTCGGTGGTCCGCGGGACGACGGGCCCGGCTCTGACTCGCGGTGTCCCTCTTGCGGGTGCACCGTCCACAGTGGTGCGACCGTGCCGGAGTCTCACCCGTTTCCGTGGTGCCGTCGTCGATATCCACGCGACCCGTCCACGTGTCGCATTCGTGGCCAATACCGCGCCACCTGACGTGATCGCGCCCCCGCACGCCAGGCAGCCCGGATCATCCACCGCTCACCGGTGACGGAACTCGGGTGCCCGCTTGTCGACAAAAGCACCCATGCCCTCCTTCTGGTCGCTGGTGGCGAACGCCGCGTGGAAGAGGCGCCGTTCGAGCGGACGCCCTCGGCAAGAGTCGTCTCGAAGGCTCGGACGACCGCTTCCTTGGCCATCATCGCCACCGGCAGCGACATGCCGGCGACCGTCTCCGCGACCGCGAGCGCCTCACCGAGCAGGTCGTCGGCCGCGACCACACGCGAGACGAGCCCCGCGCGCTCGGCCTCGGCCGCGTCCATGGTGCGCCCGGTCAGACACAGCTCCATGGCCTTGGCCTTGCCGACCGCCCGGGTCAGCCGTTGGGAGCCGCCGATACCGGGGATCACGCCGAGTTTGATCTCGGGCTGGCCGAAGACAGCCGGTGCGAAGAACCGCTTCCCACTGTCATGGACTGAACCGGCAACCGGGCGGTGAGGCGTTACGCCGCCATCGCTGACGGCTCGGCCTGGGCCACACGGTTGCAGGTCAGCGCCGGATTCCCACCGGCTCCCCCCGTCGCGTGCGTATGCAGTTGTTGGACAGTTCACTCGTGCCCGCAGGGCTGCTGCCACCGCCTCTGAGGCATGAAGTCCGCCGATTCCAGCGGGCGTTGCCTTGCTACTTCGCGCGGACACTTGATGTCGTCCGCTGACGTCCGCTGTCGGGCAACACGGGCACGAACTCGGCAACGAGCGGCGACGGAGTCCCATCCGTCCGCCCATCTTCCGCGACGAGCACGACAGGCTGCCACGCGGATCTCCTGTGTGAGGGCGTCGATGGGCCGGTGGTGCAACTGAGTTGGGTCACCCGTGGGTCGCGGGCAGCTGAAGCGCGTTCACGGTGAGGCTTGTTGAGCCCGGAGGGTTTGGTGCCCGACTCCCCGGTCCACGACGTACGCACTCGGCGCTGTTCCGCGAGGTCGCTGTGTCAGTGGAGCGCCATAGGCTACGCCCGACGATCAACGACCGATGGTGGAGGAGCGAGGGCATGCCCGACGGGATCCGGTGGCTGGTCGATCTGGAGAACTGGATGTCCAGCGTGGTGTTCGCACGAGGGATATCCCCACAGGAGCTGGCGGTGCGTATGGGAGCCGACCCGAACGGAGCGACTGAGCCGATCACCGACATCGAGGCATGGGACCTCGGCGAGTGGTACCGCCCGGCCGAGGACGGTGACGGTGTCATACGGGTCGGGGAGCACGGAGACTGGTCGTTCGCTCTGGAGTATGGGGACTCCACTGGCGGAGACCTACTGGCAGAGATCTCCCGTGACGGTGCCGAGGCGGTCCGCTACGTGCCGATCCAAGAACATCCGCCGGCCACTGTCTCTTACGCTCGCGACGGCGTGGAACTGTGCGGCTTCGGGCTGGGCGAGGAGGTATGGCGCTGGGGCCAGGAGCCCGACCTGCTGCTTCCAGACCTCGTCGCCGCACACGTACTCCAGCCCGACGCCACCGCCGTCCCCGCGTACGAGCGCGAGCACTACAGGGACACCTACCGGCGAACCCTGGGCGTGATCGAGCGGCGGTTCGGCCTCTCGCTCCCCCCGGCCTACCTCAAGGAGGCCCGCCTGCCGGCGTATGCGGTGCGCGGGACCCCCGACATGGCCATCTGAGCGGGTACGGGAGCCAGGGAGCGTTTCGCGGAGGCGGGCTGCGCCGGTGGCGGCGACGGGCGGTGTTGGAGAGAGCCGTCCGTGGACCACATCACGCAGAAGCGGATGCGGTCCACGGGCACGTCAAGCGGTTGTCCGGGTGGTCCGTGCACGATGCTCCCGTTCCGAGGTCCCGGAACGCTTCGCGTACCCCCGGAGACCGGGTCAGCAGTACAGGTTGGCGCCCGCCGACACGCCCAGGATCTGCGTGAACTGCTGGTACGAGGTCACACGGCTCTGCACCTGCGCCGGGTTCCTGCCGTCGCACTCGAGGGAACCGTTGATGGAACGGATCGTCTGGCCGAAGCCCGCGCCGTTGACCATGGCGTTGTGCGGGGTCATGGTGCCGGGGCCGGACTGGGTGTTCCAGTACCAGAGGGCCGTCTTCCACGCCACGGCGGCGTCGGTCTGCACCAGCGACGGGTTGTTGAGCAGGTTGATGCCGAGCGCATCGCCCGCGGCCTTGTAGTTGAAGTTCCAGCTCAGCTGGATGGGGCCGCGCCCGTAGTAGGCCGACTGACCGGCCGGGCAGCCGTACGGCTGGCTCCAGTCGCAGTAGTGCGAGTAGTTGGCGGTGTTCTGCTCCACGACGTAGACCAGTCCGCCCGTCTCATGGCTGACGTTGGCGAGGAAGGCCGCGGCCTCCTGCTTCTTGGTCTGGTCGCCGCCGGTGGTGGCGAAGCCGGGGTAGGCGCTGAGCGCGGCGACGAGGCCGCTGTAGGTGTAGAAGCCATTGCGGCTCGGGAACATCTGGTTGAACTGGGCCTCGGAGACGACGAAGTTGCCGACCGGCGTGCTGCCGCCGTCGCAGTTGTACGGCTCCCAGAACCAGGTGCTGATGACCGGGTCGTAGCCCGGGTTGTCGTGCTCAGCGATGTACGCCTTGCCGTCCGTGTAACGCACGATGTCACCGGTGACATACGACCTGCCGGCCACCCAGCTCGGGTAACTGGAGCAGTTGCCGGAGGGCGTGCCGCTGTCGCAGCCGTACGGCTCCCAGTACCAGGTGCTGATGACCGGGTCGTAGCCCGGGTTGTCGTGCTCGGCGATGTACGCCTTGCCGTCCGTGTAACGGACGATGTCACCAGTGGCGTACGCCCTGCCGGCCACCCAACTCGGATAGCTCGAACAGGTGGCGGCGGACGCGCTGCCGGTCGGCACCAGAACCGGTATGGCGGCGGACAGGGCGAGCGCGGTCACGAACGCGGCGATGGGACGCCTCGACACGAAATCAACTCCTCGGCGGAGAAGGGTCGTACCCGGCGCAGGCAGGACAGAGCGAGCCTTGTGCGCGTACCGGCGAAGCCGGACGGGGCGCGGGGGCCGACCGCGGTGGGGGGTGTGTGCGGCACACTCAATCGCATTGGTCTGTACCAGTCAAGACGCAGGCCGAGCAGGGCCAAGAAATCGCAGGACGGCGAGGGATTCTCAACCAGCCTGCGATGAGGCCCAGTTGAGCGACACAAACCGAGAACCGCGGGCCCCGCCGAGAAGGGCCGGGGTTCTCAGCAAGGTGGCACGGGCCTCCGGGGTCCGTATCGGCGACGCGTCGCCCGGAACTCGATGACAGCGCGCAGCCCGTGCGCCGGAGTACGGGCACAGTACGTCGGGTTCCCGTACTCCGGCGCGCGGGCACAGAACGTCAAGTGCCCGACCTGCACGGCCGCGCGTCCTCAGACACGGGCCCGGCGCCGCACGATCCGCGGACGCCTCCTTCCCACCACCCGCACAGCACCGACTTGCCGAAGTGCTGCCAGAGGGCGGGTGGTCACGATGCGGCGCGCGCGTCCGTCGGTCGGCGGCGGAGGGTCGCGTCCGTCAGGGTGGGCGGCTTCCACACGCCGTCGGGGTGGTAGAGGTTGACACCGGGCGGGACGATCTCGTCGATCCGGTCGAGAGTCTCATCGTCCAGGACCACCGGCGCCCCCTTCGACAGGGCCTCCCACTGTTCCATCGTGCGAGGGCCGATGATGACCGAGGTGACGGCAGGATGGGCGAGCGGGAAGGCGACCGCCAACTCCGGAAGGCCGCAGCCGATGTCCGCGGCCAGATCGGCGAGTTTGTCGGCGGCCTCCAGCTTGGTGATGTTCTCCGGGATGGACGGGTCGAAGCGGGCGGGAGTCAACCGCGCCCGCCCGCTGCTGAGATCGACCGTCCGCCCCGCCCGGTAGCGGCCGCTCAGGAAACCCGAGGCGAGCGGGCTCCACGTCAACACGCCCATCCCGTAACGCTGAGCCGTCGGCAGCACCGAGGCCTCCACGCCGCGGGCGAGGATCGAGTACGGGGGCTGCTCGGTCCGGAAGCGCTGGAGGCCGCGTCGCTCCGCCACGTGCTGCGCCTCCGCGATCTCCTCGGCCGGGAACGTCGAGGACCCGAACGCCCGGATCTTCCCCGCTTGCACCAGGTCCCCGAGAACCCCGAGAGTCTCCTCGACGTCCGTGGTGTGATCCGGGCGGTGCACCTGGTACAGGTCGATCCAGTCGGTGTCGAGCCGCCGCAGACTGTCCTCCACGGCCTGAGTGATCCAGCGGCGGGAGTTCCCGCTCCGGTTCCTTCCCTCCCCCATCTGGAAGTGGACCTTCGTCGCGAGTACGACCTCGTCACGCCGCCCGGACGCCCGCAGCGCCTTTCCGACGATGACCTCGGATTCCCCGGCCGAGTACATGTCCGCGGTGTCGACGAAGTTGACGCCCGCGTCCATGGCGGCGTGGATGATCCGGGCGCTGTCCTCGTGGTCGGGGTTACCGACCGAACCGAACATCATCGTGCCCAGGCAGTACGCGCTCACTTCGATGCCGGTACGGCCGAGTGTGCGGTATCGCATGTTGTCGTTCCTCACTGTCGGGCTATCGTCGTGCGGCGCATCCTAGGAGTTGAAGTGCACTCGACGGCAAGGAAGTTGGGGCCGGTCGTGTTTCCGGGGCGCACGGGTCGCAGTCAGCTTGAAAGACGTCCCCCCGCAGATCGGTGCCCCCGTCGCCCGCGACAGAGAATCGTGAGCCCGCCCCGACGTCCGGCCGGAAAGGGCGTGCTCTCCCCTTGAGCTGATCCGCTTCGGCCCGCCGGCGCGGGGGTGTCAGCGCCGTGGCTTCATCGGCACTCGCGGGAGTGCGGGCGCGGGAAGGGGGTCCCCGGGATATCCGATCACCTCGCCGAAGCGAGAGCCGTTCGTCCAGTCCTCACGGGCCTTCTCGATGTCCTGTTGGGTACGGCCGACGAAATTCCACCACATGAGGATCTCCTCCCCGAAGGGGGGACCACCGAGCAGCATGGCCACCGCGGGTGCGTCCGAGTGGTTGGTCACGGTCAACGCTTCCCTGCCGACGGGCAGGTAGCCGAGATGGGACGCACTCAGCCGCGTACCGGCCAGGGAGACGTCCCCGCTGTTCAGAAGGAGGCCGTGCTCGAAAGCGGGGTCCACCGCGAAGGTGACGGTCGCGCCTGGGTCCACGCGCAGTTCGGCGCCGAGCAGAGGGGTGAACGTGGGGACCGGTGAGGTGTCACCGGCGAGGGAGCCCAGGAACACCTTGACTTCGCCGCCGTCCAGGGCGGTGGCCCGCGGGACGTAGTGGTGGAAGTCGGGGCCGGTGTCCCGGTCCCGGTCCGGGAGCGCCACCCACAACTGCACGCCGTGCAGGACGTCGGTGCTCGCGGTGGAGACCTCCGAGTGGCAGATGCCGTGTCCGCCGGTCATGAAGTTGAGCTCGCCGGGACGGATCATCGAGTGCGTTCCCAGGCTGTCGCGGTGTTCGATCTCACCGGTGAAGAGCCAGGAGACGGTCTGGAGCCCGATGTGGGGATGCGGTGCGACGTCCATGCCGCCGGTGACCGCTGTCGCGTCCGGACCGTAGTAGTCGGCGAAACACCATGCACCGATCAGCGACCGGGACCGCTGCGGCAGTGTGCGCCGTACGGTCATCGCCCGGGGGCCGCCCAGAGGAACGTCGCGGGGGGAGAAGATCTCCACGGTGGCCTCGGCAGGGGTCTCATTCATCGTCGCACTTTCCAGAAGATCCAATTCGTACTTCAACGTTTGTTCTTGATGGTGCGGGGTGCTGTCACATCGTTGGGTCTCGATGGCACGGGCACCCGGCGGCGTCCGTGGAGCAGATCCCGGACGGCCGGTGCCAGGGCGGCTCCGGCCATGGGGGCCAGGAGATAGACCCACAGGAAGTCGAACTGTCCGGCGGCCAGCGCCGGACCGAGCTGGCGGGCGGGATTGAGGCCGGCGCCGGTGCTCGTGCCCAGCAGGACGATGCACAGGCAGACGAGGACGCCCAGCAGATAGGGGATGAGACGTGTGAGCCGCGGCACCGGCAGGAGCAGCCCCAGGAGGAGCAAGATGGTGCCCGTGCACACCATCTCTGCCAGGAAGAGTGCGGTGGCCGACCAGCCGGGAGCGGGCTGCAGGACGGTGTAGCCCACTGGAGGAGCACTGGCGGCGCTGCCCCACACGCCCCGCCCCGCGTAGACGCCGAGCAGGGATCCGGCGAGCTGGGCCACGATGTACGGCGCCACGGCCACGCCGGGGAAAACCCCGTAGCGCCACATGGCGAAGGAGACCGCCGGGTTCATGTGTCCGCCGGACTGCTTGCCGGGAGGGCTGAGAATGAGCCCGGTGATCAGCATGCCGACCGCCATGCCGATGACAAGCAGCTTCAGATGGATTCCGGCGATCGACTCGGAGATGACGGACGGGCCGATGACCCACCGTACGATCGTCGTCACGCCGAACATCAGGACCGAGGTCAGCAAAAGCTCCTGGGCGCTGCGCCGGAAGGCCGGGAAAACGGGAGTGGAGTCGTTCATGTGCGCTCCTGATGTGCTGTGCGCGGACTCCTGGGACCAGAGGACGAGGCGGCCGCCGAGCATGTCGGTGGGTTCTGCGGGAGTGAATCCGCACGGGGCACCACTGGCGGTGCCGCTCGGATTCGGCGAGGTCCTGGCGGAGGCGTTCGGGCGGGCTTCGCGCCGCCCTGGGTGCGGAGGGCGGGCGAGGCAGGGCCTCCCGGTGTCACTCGGCTCGGATTCCCGTTCCCGAGCCACCGAGAGGCCCTGCCTCGCTGCGCGTGGAGGTGGAAAGTCACCCGACCCTATGCGGGGATCATCGGCACCGTGAGGTGGGAGGGGTACTCCGCCGTGTGCAGCACGGTCTGGGTGGCCACCCGAGGCACTCCGTCGCCGGGGTAACCGGCGTTCAGGTTCCGCTCCCACTGCGGGAAGTCCGAGCTGGTGACGTCGATGCGCAGTCGTGCTCCGGCCGGGATGCGAGCCGAGACCGGGCCCAGATCGATGACGTACTCATAGACCTCGCCCGGGTTGATGGGCTGCGGCGTGGTCAGGGAGTCGCGGAAGGCCGCCCGTACGATGCCCTCCTGCAGGTTGCGCGAGCAGTTGTCCTCGTCGACCACGCACAGGCGCGCGGTCCAGTCGGTGTCGGTGACGGAGGATGCCGCGTAGAGGGTCAGCGTCACATCGCCGACCACGTCCACGTCCCGCTCCTGCGGAGCGGTCGTGTAGACGAGCACGCTCTTGCCGTTCTCGCGCTGGCACTGGGAGGCCGGGCCCATCGGCGTCAGTTCCTCGACGCAGCAGGAATGGCCACCCGCGCTCATGGCGGGCGTGTTCGGGTCGTAGATGTAGAGGTCGGGCAACTCGTCACCGGGCGTCTGGGCGTCCAGGGTGCCGTCGCCGAAACGGGTGTTGGCGCGGCCGCCCGAGTGCAGGAAGAACCGCTCCACTCGTGCCTCTTGCGGAGGCCAGGCCGAGAAGTCACGCCAGCCGGCGCCGAGGACGTAGGAGCTGACCGGAGCTTCGAAGGTGCCGGTGTCCTCGTCCTTGAGCGTCTCCGAGAAGAACCGCACCTGGCAGTCGTCGACGACCTTGGAGTTCGCGTCCTCCACCTCGACGACGGGGTACCAGGGCATGTGGTGGAAGGGTGCCACCACGAACTTCTGCCGGGCGGCGACCTCGGGCGTGCTCGCGCCGTTACGCAGTCCGACGAAGTTCCGCCTGGTCCCCGACACGAACACGTCGTAGAGACCGGCCACATGCAATGCGGGCACCTGGATGCGGCTGTAGTCGCTGTCGATGGACCAGCGCGCCCAGTAGTCGTCGTACGTAGGGTGCTCGATCCAGTCGAAGTAGTAGGGGGTGATGTCCCGGTCGAGGGCGGGAAAGGCCTCAGGTGCCATCCAGAAGTTGTTCGGCGCCTGCATCAGGGCGGCGCTGAGCGCGTTGGTACGCTCCTGGTCGCCGCGACGCACGGCTTCGGCGATGCCCAGGTAGGCGGACCAGAACGCGTTGAACGCGTAGGCGAAGGCACCCGTGTTGTGGGTCCATCCCTCGTAGGCCTGGGAGTTGGTCATGGCCGGGCTGATCGCGGCCAGGCTGGGCGGCTGCTCGACCGCGGCCAGGAGCTGGGTGAACCCGGCGTAGGAGAACCCGTACATACCGACCCGGCCGTTCGAACCGGGCAGGCCGGCCGCCCATTCGACGGCGTCGTAGCCGTCAGTGCCCTCGTCGCGGAACGGATAGAACTCGCCCTCGGACGCGTATCGCCCCCGTACGTCCTGGACGACGACGATGAAGCCCTGGTGGGCGTACCAGGCCGGGTGCGCGAACGCCGTTTCCGTCTGGGCGCCCTGCTTGCCGTACGGTGTGCGCTGCAGCAGCACGGGATAGGTACCCCCTCCCGCGTCCGGACGGTACACGTCCGCGAGCAGCTCGACGCCGTCACGCAACCGGCACCGTACATCGGTCTCCACGGTCACGCCGGGAAAGCCCGTGACAGGCTGCACCATGATCAAAACTCCTTATTGCTACGGGTGTTGCACAACTGATGTGGGGACAGGTCCCCGCGGTGGAGGCACGGACACGGAGATCGGTCCCCGTCGCGCCTCGTGAACGACTCACTCGCCTGGGTGCTGCGGGTGTGGGCGGCTACCCGCACCCGTAGCCGTGTCAGGCCCGGGCCGGGTAGTCGGTGTAGCCGCGCTCGTCGCCGCCGTAGAAGGTGGCGGGGTCGGGGCTGTTGAAGGGGCCGCCGTCGGCGAGGCGGGCGGGCAGGTCGGGGTTGGCGAGGAACAGGGCCCCGTAGGCGATCAGGTCGGCGGTGCCGTCCTCGATCAGGTTCAGCGCGTCGGGGCCGGTGGGTTCGGTGCCGGTGAACGGGTTGAGGATGAAGGTGCCCGGCCACGCCTTGCGCAGCCGCAGGACCAGGTCGCGCGCCTCGGGAGCCTCCAGGTGGTGCAGGTAGGCCAGGCCGAGCGGCGCGAGCGCGTCGACGAGGGCGGTGTACGTGGCCTCCACGTCCGCCCAGTCGCTTTCGTCGATGTCGTTGAAGGGGTTGCCGGGCGAGATGCGCAGGCCGACACGCTCGGCGCCGATGGCTTCGACGACCGCCCGCACGACTTCGACGGCGAAGCGGATCCGCTGCTCGGGGGCGCCGCCCCAGGCGTCGGTGCGCTGGTTGGAGTTCGGGGCGAGGAACTGGTGGATCAGATAGCCGTTGGCGCCGTGCAGCTCCACCCCGTCGAAGCCCGCCTCGATCGCGTTGCGTGCCGCTGCGGCGAAGCCTGCGATCGTTTCCTCGATCTCCGCCTCGGTCAGCTCGTGCGGGGTGACAAAGTCCTGCGGCCCCTCATGCGTGTGGACCTGGCCCTGGGCCGTGACCGAGGACGGGCAGACAGGGGTGCGGCCCGTCAGGCTCGGGTGGCCGACCCGACCGGTGTGCATGAGCTGGAGGAAGATCGCGCCGCCCTCGGCGTGCACCGCGCCGGTGACCTTGCGCCAGGCCGCGACCTGCTCCGCGGAGTGGATACCCGGGGTGTCGGGGTAGCCCTGGCCGACCGCCACGGGCTGCGTGCCCTCGGTGACGATCAGCCCGGCGCCCGCCCGCTGCGAGTAGTAGGTCGCCATGAGGTCCGTCGGACTGTTCCCAGGACCGTAGGCGCGGCTGCGTGTCATCGGAGCCATCACGATGCGGTTCGACAGGCGAAGACGCCCGAGGTCGTAGGGAGCGAAAGCCGTCGTCATGATCAATTCCTGTTCAGGTCGGTCGCCGCACTCACGACACATTTGCCTGCTCGAACAGCAAAAACATTACCTGCTCGAACAGTAAATTAAAGTGATCCACATCACATTCGATGGAAGGTTTGCAGGTGGGAGCAGTGGATACGCGGGAAATCCGGTAAGATCGACTTTGCCTGTTCGGGCACTATCTTGAGGGGGAGAAGTCGTGAGCGACATGCCGAAGGGCCGGGACGTGGCACCATCCGGCCGTCCGTCCAGCGACGACGTGCGCCCCCAGATGCCGCCGTCTGTTCAAGCGGGGGCGATGAACCACGCGATCTACCGGGTCGCCCGCCTGCACCGCATGCTCGCCGGCCAGCTCCTGCGCCGCCTCGGCCTGCACCCCGGACAGGAACTCGTCATGATGCAGCTCTGGGACCTCGGTCCCCAGCGTCCGATCGACCTCGTCCGCCTGCTCGGCTCCGACACGGCCACTATGACCCGGACAGTCAAGCGGCTGGAGAACGCCGGGTTCATCCGCCGCCGCCCCAGCACCACCGACAAGCGCGCCACCATCATCGAACCCACTGCCGCGAGTCTCGCCCTGCGCGACGATGTGGAACAGATCTGGGCAGAACTCGAAAACATGGCCATCGGTGACCTGGCCACCGACGAACAGGACGCCATGTTCCGCTTCCTCACCCGCATCGAGGACAACCTCAGCCGCGCCGCTGAACGCCACCCTCCTCTCGCGTAGCAACCAGCTTTAAATGGCGTGCCGTTACTCCGATTCGTCACGCGATGGCTTGAACTCGCAGCGACGGAGAGGACGGGCCCTTCCTCCCCTCCTGGGCGGTCCCGGCACGATCGGGCCACCATCCCGACGAAGCCCACTGCCCGTCCGCACGGCCGAAGCCCGCCTTCCACGTCGGCCGACCAGCCGGCGAGGGCCCGATCTCGACGCCTCCTGGCAACTCGGCTGCTGCACGGAGACAACAGCGGTGGAGGCGTGCTGGGTTCCGGCGGCGCCGAGCCGTGTGCCAGACGGGGCGGCGGTCCCTCGACGCCGGTGATCGTGGACATTCATGGCAAGCGTCGGACGGGGATGCGGACCTGTTGAACTGGCCCGTGTGTCATCGACTCTTGGTGTGTTCCGGGCCGATCAGGCGACCGTGGCTCTGCCCACGAGAACGGGCTCTGTTCCACTTCGTGTGGTGTAGTCACTCCCGGTAACGCCTGAGATTAGGTCAGGGGCGGGCGAGAGCTTGTTGATACTGCTGAGGCCCCTGCGCATCCTGGCCCACCGTGTTACAGGGCGATGAGCCCGGCTGTCGTCTCCTTGAAGCCGCAGGCGTCGAAGTAGAACGAACGAAGGTGCTCCTCAAAGTCAACGTGGAGCCACTCGCACTTCGCGGCACGGACTTCGTGAGCAGCGGCTGCGACCAGCGCGCCTCCAACCCCGCTCCGCTTACGATGCTGGGCGACCACCGTGTCCAGGATGAAGGCGTGTACTCCGCCGTCCCACACCACGTTGACGAAGCCGACCAGCGAGCCGTGTTCCCAGGCGCAGACCCAGCCGAGGCTGTGGCGCTCAAGTCGTTCCCGCCAGTCGGTCTCAGTGACCGGCTGGCCAAAGCCGTCAGCATGCAGCGCGTTGAGGGCGGTGTTGTCGAAGTCGCCCCGCCACTCGTACTCGATTGTCACTCCTGGATCGTAGGTTCTGGGCCGCTCCAGCAATCACCTTACGGAGTGAGGAGAACTCGCTCGCGGAGGAGTTCGAAACGAGCGCGACCGAACATCTAACGCTTGAGCATCTTGATCCGGTTGACGCGGCCTTCGACGCCGCCTGAGTTCCCGGGGGGCGAGGTCGGCGATGACGGCGTCGAGGTCGCGTTCGAGGTGCTGCGCGAAGTGACGGAGGCTGGGCAGATCGGTAGTGGAGGTGACCGCTTCGATCCAGGTCGGCAACTGGTCGCCTGCAGGTGGGCGAGCATGTTGCCGACGGAACGCACGTGCTCGGAGAGTGCCGTCGGTTCGGGGCGGTTCGCCAGAACAAACTTGAGCTAGTGCCGCATCAGGCAACGTTCGCCCTGTCGACGACGGCGCGTAGGTGCCGGTCGTCGGCATGGCGGTTTCGCCAGATGATGTAGCGGCGGAT
>NZ_JBSFCK010000050.1:0-32238 GCF_053593435.1 Streptomyces sp. NPDC002306 | reverse complement strand
ACGCCGTCGGTGTAGGGCTTCTTGGCCTCCAGGCCGAAGCCGGATGCCCGGTGCCGGCGCAGTGGCTCGACTTCCCGGAACGAGCCCGGGTCGAGCAGCAGCGCGATGCGCTCACGTGCGGTCAGCTTGCCCTTGGCATGCTGCGCCTCGGTGGCGCGCTCGCTCGGGCCGCTGCGGGCCCGGTCCTTGATGGCGAGCATTTCGGTGACACGGCCCCGCATGCTGCACGGAGTCACCGAGCTGGCCGGTATGGCCTCGCCGGGAGGTTCCTGTAAGGCTGTCATCGCACACCGCTTCCCATCTCTCGACCGTCGCTCGGCGGGTCTGGGGACCGAACCGCCTGGCTGGGCACCGCGATCGCGGTCACCAGCAGCCCGTTGCGGACCCGCCAGCCGCTGCTGAAACCGCAGAGCCGGGTGCTGGCCACCACCGGGTCCGGGACCAGCAGCCGCGCGGTGAAGGCGCGTGCTGCAGGATCCACGGAGATCACCACTTGCTCAACAAAGTCCAGCCACTGGCCGTTGAGTGGGTACCACGCCTTGTAGACGCTTTCCTTGGCACTGAACAGCAACCGGTCCCAGCACACGTCGGGTCGCTGGGCCGCCAGCATCGGCAGCCTGGTCTGTTCCTCGGCGACGGTCACGAGATCCAGCGCGCCGCGGTCGGGTAGCGGTTGGTTCCGCTCCTGCGTCCACATCGATCATCACCACGTCGGTGGCGCGCGCCACCGACGCCGCCCGATAGCCGGCGGCAGCGCTTCATGCTGATGATCCCGACCGGCCACCGCGGTTCGCCGCGTGCCCGGGGCAGGATGGGGCGGGGGCCCTGGGCCGCCAAGGGCGTCCGAGCGCAGGCTCGGACGGTCGCGAACTCCCGGCGGCGCTTCGCCGCCGCGTTGGCCACCAATTGTTCTTCCTTGGGAAACAGCATCGGCGGGCCGGCTGGATCGCCGAACGCCTCGGCAACCATGATGGGCGGGCATAACAGTCTACTCAGGAACGCTTTTGAAGGCCGTTGCGGAAGTGTTGGCATCTGCCCGTCGGCCCTCCCGGACATGCCGCGTTTGTCAGCGCGCAAGTTAATGAACCCCTTCGAGCCAGTCTTGAATCGCTCGAGTGGTGGAGTTGACATGCTTCTCCATCATCGTGAAATGGTCTCCCGGTACGTCGATAACTCGGTTGGCCGAAGTCCACGAGGACTGCCAGTCTTCGTCACCGCACAGATCGGCCCAACGCGGGGACATCTGTGAGGCACGAAGGAACAGGACGGGAACGGTGATCTCGGAGGGCTTCCAGTTGGAAAAGAGCTGGAAGTACCAGGCCATGGCCGTGAGCCCGGCCTCCTCCGGAGCGGCCAACGTTCTTCCCGATCCGAGCGCCACCTCTGTGATCATGGCTTTGATGCGCGGCGCTATCACGCTGTCGGGGACATAGGTGTCCAGGAGGACGACGCCGGCCGGAGGAGCATCGAGAGCCTCCAGTCGGGCGGCTACGGCATGCGCAATCCAGCCGCCTGAGGAGCGCCCCACGAGCATCGTGGGGCTACCGGCGAAATCGCGGAGGAGGGTATCGACCTCGGACTGCACCAGGGCATCGACGGTTTCCGGAAGCAGTTCAGCGCCGGTGAATCCCGGGGTGGGCAGCATGGCTGCATCGCGTATTCCACGAAACTCGGACGCAAAACGTGTGAACTCGTTGGCCCCCCATACCCCGACAATCGACGGGAAGCAGATGAGCGTCGGCTGCTTTGGGCCATGACAGAGCCGGATGGGCTGTGGTGCGTTGGTGAAACTGGTTCTCTCGTCGAAAGACGGCCGAAGGTGTGACAGAGCGGTCAGCAACTCCAGGCCATCATCGGGTGTGCCGAAGTCGCAAGCCTTTTGGTACAGCGACTCGATGGTGGCTGACCACGGCACGAACGGCGCCTGCTGCGCGGCCGCGTTTTCTCGCGGTTCGCCGTTGAGGGAGGCAGTCTCGTGTCCTGCCGTCAATTGTCCTCGCAGGTGTTGGGCGAGGGCGACGGGCGTGGCGTAATCGAAGAGCAGGGTTGCGGGCAAACGCAATCCGGTGGTTCTGGTGAGGTGGTTGCGAAGCTCGAGTGAGGTCAGCGAGTCGAGCCCTGCCTCGAGAAAGCCGCGGTCTTTTGGAATGTCCTGTGCCGAGGCGTGACCGAGGACTGCGGCTGTTTGGTTGCGCACCAGCTCCAGCATGATGTGGTCCTGCTCGGCCTCGGCGCGCCCGGCCAACTGCTGGAGCAGCGTGGCGGGGCCGTCGGTGGTGCCGCGCAGCTGTGGTGCGGGGCGGACCAGGCCACGCAGGAGGGGCGAGGTCGTCGTGCCATTTGCTTGGCTGCGCAGTGTTGCGAGGTTCAGCCGCAGCGGCACCAGCTGGGGTACGTGGGTGGCGAGGGCTGCGTCGAAGAGAGCCAGGCCCTGCCGGGTGGTCAGCGGAGCAATGCCGGATCGAGTCAGCCGTTGGGTATCGGTTCTGCTCAAGCCGGCGGTCATGCCGCTCGCTTCCGCCCACGGTCCCCAGGCCAGCGAGGTGGCAACGAGCCCGCGTGCCCGCCGATGCTGCGCCATGGCGTCCATGAAGGCGTTGGCCGCGGCATAGCTGCTCTGTCCCGAGGTGCCGACGGTGGCGGCGGCGGATGAGAACAGCATGAATGCCGACAGGTTCAGATCTGCGGTGAGTTCATCGAGGATCAAGGCTCCGTCCACCTTCGGGCGGAGCACGCGTGCGACTTGTTCTGCGGTCAGTGTTTCAAGGAGGCCGTCGTCCAGGGTGCCCGCAGTGTGTATGACCGCCGTCAGCGGATGGTCGCCCGGTACGCTGGTGATCAGCTCAGCCACCGCGTCCCGATCGGTCACGTCGCAGGTGGTGAGCGTGATGTGGGCCCCAAGCGCGGTCAGCTCCGCTTCCAGCTCGGTGGCCCCCTCGGCCTGACGCCCGCGGCGACTGGCCAGTACTAGATGCTGGACGCTGTGGTGGCTTACCAGGTGACGGGCTACCAGACTCCCCAAGGCTCCGGTAGCGCCGGTGATGAGGACGGTTCCTTGCGGATCCAGGTCAGCTGTCCCGCCGTGGACCGGAGAGGTCATCCGTGCGAGTCGGGGCACGTGGGCGCTGCCTGCGCGGATGGCTGTCTGGGGCTCGCCGGAGGCCACCACCGCAGGCAGTGCGGCTGCGGAGGCTTCCTGGTCGTCCAGGTCGATGAGCACGAAGCGGCCCGGATGCTCGGATTGGGCCGAGCGCACCAGTCCCCACAGCGGGGCGTGCACCATGTCGATCAGGTCCTGCGCGGGTCCGGCGGCGACCGCGTGCTTGGTCACGATCACCAGGCGGGTGCAGGCGAGCCGGTCCTCCGCAAGCCAGGACTGCAGCAGCTCCAGCATGCGCTGCGTATCCATGTGTACCTGCGTTGCAAGGTCTGCGTCGCTGTAGTCCCGGTGGGGAGTGCAGATGACGCTCACCGTGCCTGGCGTAGGCCCGTCGGTGGCGATGGCCGCCGTCAGTGATTCGAGGTCCTTGTGAGTCTGCACCGGTACGTTCATGGCTCCGAGCAGGGGGCGTAGTCCGGATGCGTCGGCATCGGCGAGCGCGGCCCACCGGTTGGCTGCCTCCTGCCGGTCCGGGGTGGTCAGCGGGGTCCACTCAACGTGGAACAGCGAGTCACGGTGTAGGTCGGGCGCGCTGAGTTGCTCGGCCGTGATGGGGCGCACCAGCAACGATTCCGCCGAGGCGATCAGGGCGCCGGTGGCGTCGGTCACGGTCAGGGACACGGTGTCCGGGCCCGCCGCCGCCAGACAAACTCTCGCGGTCGACGCGCTGGAGGCATGCAGCGACACGCCGCTCCAGTGGAATGGCAGCCGCCGCTGCTGCCACACATCGATGTCAGGGTTCAGGAACAGCGTGTGCAGTGCTGCTTCCAACAGCGAGGGGTGCACAACGAACTGCTCCACTTGCCCTAGCTGCTCTGGCGCCAGGGCCACCTCGGCGAAGATCTCATTCCCGCGCCGCCACGCGGCCCGCAATCCTGAAAAGGCCGGCCCGTACGCGTACCCGTGCTCGGCAGCGCGTTCATAGAGGTCATCAACGTCCACAGGGACCGCGCCTCGGGGGGGCCAGACATCAATACCCCGAGCACGGGCGCCCGCTGGGCTGTCGCCGTCGCCTCCTGCCGTCAGTAAGCCGGTGACATGAAGGGTCCACGGGTCCTGCACGTCGGCGTCTTCCTCCTCGGGACGCGAGTACACGTGCACGGTTCGATGGCCGGACCCGTCGGGGGCCCCTACCGCGACCTGGAATGCGATTCCACCGTGCTCGGGAAGGATCATCGGCGCCTGCAACGTCAGCTCTTCCAGGCGATCACAGCCAACTTTCGCACCAGCCCGGATCGCCATCTCGACGAAGACCACGGCTGGCAACAGGACGGTTCCCAGCACCGAGTGACCTGCCAGCCAGGGGTGCGACGCCAGCGACAGCCGGCCAGTGAACAGGAAACCGTCCATTGCGGGCAGCCCTACAGCGGCCGCAAGCAGCGGATGATCAACAGGACGCAGACCAGCAGCATCCACGTTCACGGTCAGAGCTGGGGTGGTGAGCCAGTAGTGCTGGTGTTGGAAGGCGTAGGTGGGCAGGGGGACCCGCTGGGGGGTCCAGGGAGTGAACAGGGCGTTCCAGTCGACGGTCGCACCGTGGACGTGGAGTTCGCCTAGGGCGGTGAGTAGAGACTGGACTTCGGATTGGCCGGCTCGGGAGGCGGGTGTCGCCAGCACGGCGTGCGTGGCTTGGGCATCTCTACCGCCGTGGTCAGCGAGAGCGGAGTGGGCCAGGGTAGTGAGGGTGCCGTCCGGGCCCAGCTCTATGATCACGTCCACGCCGTGGCTGCCCAGGGCGCGAGCTGCATCTGCAAAACGCACCGTGTGCCGGACCTGCTGAATCCAGTACTCGGGCGAACATGCCTGCTCGGCCGTGATGACGTCACCGGTGAGAGTGGAGACGATCGGAATCGCGGGTGCGGTAAAGGACAGCCTCTCTACCTCCTCACGCACGTCAGCGAGGATCGGATCCAGGTGGGGGGAGTGGAAGGCGTGGCTGACCGGCAGCGGCTTGACCCGGCGCCCCTGCCTCTCCCACAGCCGGGCGATCTCGCCGACGAGGTGTTCGTCGCCGGAGACCACGACGGCGGACGGCCCATTGATTGCCGCGATACTCACCTGTGCTTCGTGGCCAGCCATACAGGACAGGACCTCCTGCTCGGTGGCCTGCACGGCGTACATCGCGCCGCCGACGGGCAGCTGCTGCATCAGCCGGCCGCGGGCAGCGACCAGGGCGCACGCGTCCTGCAGCGACCACACGCCGGCCGCGTGGGCGGCGGCGACCTCGCCGATGGAATGTCCCAGGAGGAAGGCAGGGCGTATGCCCCAGTGCTGCAGCAGCTGGAACAGGGCCACCTCGAATGCGAACAGTCCGGCCTGAGTGAACATTGTTTGATTCAGCAGTGCAGCCTTGGCCGACCCCGGCTCGGCGAATAGCACCTCCCGCACCGAGATGTCCGCATACCCGGCCAGGTGCCGGTCCAGTTCAGCGCAGACCGCGTCCATCGTCTCGGCGAAGGGCGGGAACGCCTCGTACAGCTGTCGGCCCATGCCCGCGCGTTGACTGCCCTGGCCGGAGAACATGAACGCGACCTTGCCCGGGCCGAGACTGGCGGTCCCCAGTACTACCCCGTTCGCCGGCCGGCCCTCGCGCACCGCGTGCAGGCCCCGTGCCAAGCCCTGCTGATCGCCGGCGAGCACCACTGCCCGGTGGTCGAACAGCGCACGCGAGGTGGCTAGCGAGAACCCCACGTCGACCGCAGAATCCGCGAAGCGTCCGTCCTCCACATGAGCCAGCAGCCGCCGCGCCTGCTCCCGCAACGCTTCCGCGCTCTTAGCCGACAACAACCACGGCACCACCGGCATCGTGGTGTTCTCCCGTGCCGACCTGGACTGCTCAGGCGGCGCCTGTTCCAGGATGACGTGGGCGTTGGTGCCGCTGATACCGAACGACGACACGCCTGCCCGACGAGGGTGGTCATTCTGCGGCCACGGTGTGGCCTCGGTCAGCAAGGACACCGCCCCCGCAGACCAGTCCACATGCGGGGTGGGTTCGTCCACGTGCAGGGTCTGCGGCAGCAGGCCGTGCCGCATCGCCTGCACCATCTTGATGACGCCGCCCACGCCCGCCGCCGCCTGGGAGTGACCGATGTTCGACTTGAGCGCGCCGAGCCACAGGGGCCGGTTCTTCGGGCGGCCCTGCCCGTAGGTGGCCAGGAGCGCATGCGCCTCGATCGGGTCTCCCAGGGGCGTGCCGGTGCCGTGGGCCTCGACCGCATCCACTTCGCCGGGCGTCAGACGGGCGTCAGCCAGCGCCTGGCGGATCACGCGTTCTTGGGACGGGCCGTTGGGGGCGGTCAGCCCGTTGCTCGCCCCGTCCTGGTTGACCGCACTACCTCGGACCAGGGCCAGAATGGGGTGGCCGTTGCGCCGGGCGTCCGACAGTCGCTCCACCAGCAACAGCCCCACGCCCTCCGCCCAGCCCGTGCCGTCGGCCCCGGCCGCAAACGCCTTGCATCGCCCGTCAGCCGACAACCCACGTTGACGGCTGAACTCCACAAACGGGCCAGGCGTCGCCATCACCGTCACGCCCCCGGCCAGCGCCATCTCACTCTCGCCTCGTCGCAGCGACTGACACGCCAGGTGCAGCGCCGTCAGCGACGACGAACACGCCGTATCCACCGTCACCGCCGGCCCCTCCAGCCCGAAGCAGTACGCCACACGCCCAGAAATGACGCTCGCCGCCAGGCCCGTGACCTGGTAGCCCTCGACGTCTTGGGTCACGCCCATCGTTTCAAGCGCGCCGTAGTCCTGGCCGTTCGTACCAGTGAAGACGCCGGTTCGGCTGCCCCGCAGCGATACCGGATCGATTCCGGCATGCTCAAATGCCTCCCACGCGGTCTCCAGCAGCAGTCGCTGCTGCGGATCCATCGAAACGGCTTCCCGAGGGCTGATCCCGAAGAAACCCGCATCAAACCCGCCGACATTATGGAGAAACCCGCCTTTGAGCGTGTAAGTCTTCCCCGGCCGGTCCGGATCCGGATCGTACAGCCCCTCCGTCGCCCAGCCACGGTTGTCCGGGAATGCGCCGGTCGCCTCCCGCGCCTCAGCCACCAACCGCCACAACTCCTCCGGCGAAGCCACCTCCCCGGGGAAACGACAGGCCATGCCCACAATCGCGACAGGCTCGTGGTCCTTCGCTTCCGTCTCCCGCAGGCGCTGCCGGGTCTCGGTCAGTTCAGCAGTCGCCCGCTTGAGGTAATGGCGCAGCTTCTCTTCCTGCTGCATGAGAGCCCTTTTCGTTGCTCGAGGGATGGATAATCCGGCGTTTAGGAGATGCCGAATTCCTGGTTAAGGAAGTCGAACACTTCGTCGTCTGTGGCGGATTCAAATCCGGAAACATCGACCGGATTTGCCGGGGATTGCTGCTCCTCGAGCTGTGACAAGCATGCTCTAAGGTGAGTAAGTATTTCTTGTTTCCTTGCGTCGCTTTCCTTCATTCCCGAGATGATGGAGGTGAGCTTTTCGAGCTCTGCGAGCAGATGGTCGACCCCGCCCGAGGTGACAGGAGCGCCTTTGAGGAGCTGTAGCTTGATGTGCGTCGCGAGGGAAGCTGGGGTCGGATGATCGAAGATCACATTGGTCGGCAACCGCAATCCAGTTGAAGCGCCGAGCCGGTTGCGGATTTCAACGGCAGCCAACGAGCTGACACCCAGATCCCGAAAAGCGCGCTGCGGATCTATTCCTTGGGACGAGTCATAACTGAGCACAGCGGCCGCCTGGGCACATACCAGATCGAGCAGCACACCTTCCTGCTCAGTTTCCGCAGCAACAGCCAGCTGCCTCGCCAGAACCGGAGCCATCTCGGTAGTGCTGTTACCAGAACTGGCATCCTCGGCCGTCAGGATCCCGCGGACCTCGGGTAGATCCTCAAAGAGGCGAGTCGAACGGACGGATGTGAAGGTGGGAGCGAACCGCTCCCAGTCCACATCCACAACCGTAACTACGTCATCGTTGTGGTTCGCTGCCTGCTGCAGAGCGCTGATGGCAGCCTCCGGTGACATCGCGCACAGCCCGCGCTTGTCCAGTTGTGCGACATCCGCCATGCCTTCCCCAGCCCACGGCCCCCACGCGATGGACATCGCCGCGAGCCCCCGGGCCCGACGGTGCTGCGCCAGCGCGTCCAGGAAGGCGTTTCCAGCTGCGTACCCACCTTGTCCCTTTCCCCCCCAGACGCCCATGACGGACGAGGTCAGTACGAATGCGTCAAGTTGCCTTCCGCCGAGGAGTTCATCCAGGTGGATGGCGCCCGCGACTTTCGCTGAGACTGCATTCGTGAATTCCGTGAGATTGGTTTCTGTTAGAGGGGTGGAATGGTTTACGCCGGCGGCGTGTACGACTGCGGTCAGTGGTGGCTTTGATCGCAACGTCTCCAGCAACTCCTGCAGGGCCTCCCGGTCGGCCACATCACAGGCGGACAGTGTGACCTCGACGCCCAGTTCGGTCAGTTCCCTCTCCAGTTCGAGCGCGCCCGGGGCTTGGGGACCTCGGCGGCTGGACAGCACCAGATGTTCGGCTCCGCTGCGGGCCAGCCACCGGGCGATGTGTGCGCCGAGTGCCCCAGTGCCACCGGTGATCAATACCGTGCCGCGGGGCTTCCAGGCACTGGCTGAGTCTGGTGGGGCAATGTCTTTGAGGGGGGCTCTCGTCAGCCGGCGGGCCAGGAGTGCTGAGGCTCGTACCGCCAGTTGATCGTCATGGTGTGAGGTCGACAGTGCGGCGCACAGCCGTTGTGCCGTCCGTGAGTCCAGCCGCGGGGGGAGGTCGATCAGTCCGCCCCAGCGGTCGGGATGCTCCAGCGCCGCGACTTGGCCCAATCCCCACAGCATGGCCTGCCCCGGGTTGTCCATACGGTCCGACGCTCCCGTCGACACCGCACCCCGAGTGGCCACCCACAGCGGCGCCCCAATACCGGCGTCGCCGAGAGCCTGCACCAGCGCCATCGTGCCAGCCATGCCGAGCGGGATGACGGGATACCTGGGGTGGGGCCGGTCGTCGAGCGCCAGCAGCGACAGCACACCCTCCACCGCTGACGAGTCAGTCGCCCCGGGGTCGCTGGCCGTAGCCTCTACCAGCGCTTTGTGTAGCTCCTGGGCCAGCGAGGAGCGGTCGGCTTCGGCCAGGCCCTGCCGGATGGTGATGGGGTGGACGCCGCGCTCGGTCAGCGCCTGCACCGTTTGAGCGACCAGGTCGTCATGGGAGCTGTCACCTGGGAGCACCACCAGCCAACGCCCCGATGTGTGCGCGATAGGAGCCTCAGGAAGTGGCGTCCAGGTGATCCGATACCGCCAGCCGTCGAGCTTGGCTTGCTCGCTTTGCTCCCGATGCCAGCACGACAGGGCCGGCAGCACCTCGCTCAGCGGGGACCGGTCGCGGTTATCGAGTTTCAGGAGGCTGGCCAACTTCTCCATGTCCTGGTGGTCCACCGCCTGCCAGAACGGGGTATCCATCGATGCGGCACCGCCAGTGTCCGGCACGGTGGACTCGGGTGTGTCCTCCAGCCAGTACCGCTGTTGCTGGAAAGCGTAGGTAGGCAACTCCACCCGCCGCCCGCCCCAGCCGGTCATTACCGAAGCCCAGTGCACGAGAACGCCCATGACGTGGACCTGGGCGAGCGCGGTGAGGAGCGCCTGTGTCTCCGTGCGATCCCCCCGCAAGGCGGGCACCGCGACAGTATCGGCCTCGGCCAGGCAGTCTTGTGACAGCGCGGTGAGCACCCCGTCCGGGCCCACCTCTATGAACGCGGTCACACCCTGGCCGTGCAGCCATTGCACACCGTCGCCAAACCGCACCATCTGCCGCACATGCCGAGCCCAATACTCCGGGGAACACGCCTCGTCGGCAGACATGAGTTCGCCAGTGAGGTTGGAGACGAGCGGTATCACCGGGGCGCAGAAGGACAGTCCCGCAATGTTTGCAGCAAACTCCTCCAGCATGCTGTCGACGCGGGGTGAGTGGAATGCGTGGCTGACCCGCAGGCGCTTGGTCTTCCGGCCCAGGATCTGGCACTGCTCGGCGATCTGCAGAACCGCGTCCTCGTCTCCGGAGAGCACCACCGATGAGGGGCTGTTGACCGCCGCGATGCTGACCCTGTCCTCGAAACCGGCCAGAAGCGGCAGTACTTCATCGTCGCCAGCCTGCACCGCCACCATAGCCCCGCCCGATGGCAGGGCCTGCATCAGTCGGCCGCGGGCCGCGACCAGGGCGCATGCATCCTTGAGTGACCACACGCCGGCGACGTGGGCGGCGGCCACCTCGCCGATCGAATGCCCGAGCAGGAAGTCGGGCCGTACGCCCCAGTGCTGCAGGAGGCGGAAGAGCGCGACCTCCACCGCGAACAGTGCGGCTTGGGTGTAGACGGTCTGGTCCAACAGGTGCGCGTGTGCCGTGCCCTCCTCGGCGAACATAACCTCCCGCACCGGCTGATCCAGGTGTGCGTCCAGGTGCGTGCAGACCGAGTCCAGGGCTTCGGCGAAAGCCGGGAATGTCTCGTACAGCTCTCGTCCCATGCCCAGACGCTGGCTGCCCTGACCGGGGAACAGATAGGCGACTTTGACGCTGGGCCGGACCACACCATGAACCAGACCGGGGACGGCGCGGTCGGTGGCGAGGGCACGCAGGCCGTGCGTGAGGTCGTCACGGACCTGCCCGAACACCACCGCCCGGTGGTCGAACTCCGATCGTGACGTCGCCAGTGAGAAGGCCACGTCCATTGCGGATAGTTCGGGGTGGGTCTGTGCGTGTTCCCACAGCTTTTCGACCTGAGCACGCAAGGCCCGCTCGCTCTTGCCCGACACGAGCCACGGCACCGTCGAAGGAACACGCGGCGACGGGCCGCCGGGGACGCCCGTGTCAATGGCTGGGGCGTCTGCTGGGTTGGAGATGGTCTCGACTGGCGGGGCTTGTTCGAGGATGACGTGCGCGTTGGTACCGCTGATCCCGAAGGAGGACACCCCGGCCCGGCGCGGGTTACCGCTGTTCGGCCAGGGCTGTGGCTGAGTGAGCAGCCGCACCGCTCCTGCGGACCAGTCCACGTTGGGTGAGGGCTCATCCACGTGCAACGTCTTGGGCAGGAAATCTTCACGCAGGGCCATGACCATTTTGATCACGCCGCCGACGCCGGCGGCGACTTGGGTGTGGCCGATGTTGGACTTCAGCGAGCCCAGCCACAGCGGCCGATCGGCGGGTCGGTCCTGGCCGAGGGTCGCCAGCAACGCCTGGGCTTCGATCGGGTCACCCAGCCTGGTACCGGTGCCGTGCGCTTCCACGACGTCCACGTCACTGGCTGTGAGGCCGGCGTTTGCCAGCGCCTGCAGGATCACCTTCTCCTGCGCGGGTCCGTTCGGCGCCGTCAACCCGTTGCTAGCCCCGTCCTGGTTGACCGCTGAGCCCCGCACCACCGCCAAGACAGGGTGTCCGTTACGGCGGGCATCCGACAGACGTTCCACAAGCAGCAGGCCCGCGCCCTCGCTCCAGCTGGTGCCGTCAGCCGCCGCCGCGAAGGCCTTGCACCGCCCGTCCGGGGCGAGCCCGCGCTGCCGACTGAACTCGACAAAGGTGTTCGGGGTGGCCATCACGGTCACGCCGCCAGCCAGGGCCAGCGTGCACTCGCCCGCCCGCAGCGACTGCGCCGCCAGGTGCAGGGCCACCAGTGACGACGAGCAGGCCGTGTCCACCGTGACCGCCGGGCCCTCCAGCCCGTAGGCGTAGGAGATCCGGCCGGAGGCGACGCTGAGGGTGCTTCCGGTGAGGAGGAAACCCTCGAAGCCCTCTGCTGCCTTGTGCAAGTGTGAGGCGTAGTTGTTGTACATCACGCCGGCGAAGACGCCGGTGCGGCTACCTCGCAGGGCGGTGGGGTCTATTCCTGCCCGTTCGAAGGCCTCCCACGCGGTCTCCAGCAGCAGCCGCTGCTGGGGGTCGATCGCGGTTGCCTCACGTGGGCTGATCCCGAAGAACTCGGGGTCGAAACGGTCCGCGTCATAGAGGAAGCCGCCTTGGCGGGCATAGGACGTTCCGGCCCGTTCCGGATCCGGGTCGTACAGATCCTCCAGGTTCCAGCCCCGGTCTGTGGGGAAGCCTCCGATCGCATCCGTGCCGTCGGCGACCAGCTGCCACAGGTCTTCGGGAGTTCGCACACCGCCGGGGTAGCGGCATGCCATGCCCACGATCGCGATCAGCTCGTCCTCCTTCACCTCAGCCTCGGTGACTGGGGCGGCGGTTCTGCCCGGCGCATCTGACAGCTTCTCCAACAGATTGCGGGCCAGGGCGGTAGCGGTCGGGTAGTCGAAGACCATGGTGGTCGGCAGCCGTAGCCCGGTGGTCGTGTTCAGCCGGTTGCGCAGCTCCACGGCGGTCAGCGAGTCCAAGCCCAGCTCTTTCAGGCCGCGTTCGGCATCGATGGCGTCGGGATTGGTGTGTGCCAGGACAGCCGCGATCTCGGTGCGGACCATATCGAGCAGCACGCGTTGCTGTTTGTCGGCCGGTAGCCCGGCCAGGCGATCGGCAAGTTGTCCCGTGCCCCCAGCCGTGTAAGCCGCCGCCCGCCGTCCAGGAGCACGGACCAGACCGCGCAGGACCCGGGGCAGATTGCGTGTGCCGGCGCGAGCCTGTAGCGCGTGCAGGTCCAGGCAGGCTGGCACGACCAGTGCGGAACTGGTACGCAGCGCGGCGTCGAAGAGTGCAAGGCCGTTGTCGGGGGCGAGCGGGGTGACGCCGAGACGGGCCCAGCGCGTCAAATCGGTCTGCTGCAGCCCCTCGGTCATGCCGTTGCGCTGGTCCCACAGGCCCCAGGCCAGTGAGGTCGCGGGCAGCCCTTCGGCTTGCCGGTGCTGGGCCAGGGCGTCCAAGAAGACGTTGGCTGCGGCGTAGTTTCCCTGGCCGGCGCTGCCGAGGGTACCGGCGATGGAGGAGAAGACAATGAAGGCGGACAGGTCCAGGTTCTGGGTGAGCTCGTGCAGGTTCCACGCCGCGTCAGCCTTGGGTCGCAGAACTGTGTCGAGGCTTTCCGGGTTCAGCGCGCCGATTGGCCGGTCGTCCAGAACGCCGGCGGTGTGCACGATCGCGGTCAGTGGATGCTCTTGGGGTATGGCCTGCAGCAGGGCGGCCAGGTCCTGCCGGTTGGTGACGTCACAGGCCACCGTGGTGGCCTGGGCTCCGAGGCCGGCCAGCTGCGCCACCAGGTCGGTGGCGCCAGGGGTGTGGGGTCCGCGGCGGCCGGCCAGCAGCAGATGCCGTACGCCGTGTTCGGAGGCCAGGTGCCGGGCGACCAAACTGCCCAGCGTTCCGATGCCGCCCGTGATGAGTACGGTGCCGTCCGGGTTCCATGCCGGAGGGATGGTCAGCACGACCTTCCCGACGTTCTGTGCCTGGCTCATGAAACGGAACGCCTCGGATGCACGCCGGACATCCCAAGTCCGCACCGGCAGGTGACGCAAGGTGCCCTGTTCGAACAGGGCGACAATGTCAGTGAGGATCTGGTGGAACCGTTCCGGCTCGGTGTGGGCGACTTTGATCAGATCGAATGCCTGATACGCCACTGCCGGGTGGACTGCGGCCACTTCGCGCGGGTCCCGGATGTCGGTCTTGCCTATCTCGACGAACCGCCCGCCGCGAGGTAGCAACCGCAGCGAGGCGTCCACGAACTCTCCTGCCAGGCAGTCCAGGACGACGTCGAGGCCGCGGCCGCCAGTGGCAGACAGGAAGCGTTCCTCGAATTCCAGGGTGCGCGAGGAGGCGATGTGAGCATCGTCCAGCCCGGACGCGCGCAGGGTGTCCCACTTGCCGGGGCTGGCGGTGCCGAAGACTTCCGCGCCGAAGTGGCGGGCCAGTTGCACGGCGGCCATGCCCACGCCGCCGGCGGCGGCGTGCACGAGCAGCGACTGGCCGGATCGCAGCTCGGACAGGTTGACCAGGCCGTGGTAAGCGGTGGCGAAAACGATCGGTACCGCCGCCGCATTCTCGAAGGTCCAGTCGTTGGGAATGGGTACGACCAGCCGGTGATCGGTGACCGCGACCGGTCCGAACGATCCCGGGATCATGCCCATCACCCGGTCACCGGGGCGCAGCGCGGTGACCTCACTGCCGACTTCGGTCACCACGCCGGCGCCTTCGCAGCCCAGGGTCGCGTCACTCAGGGAGATGGCATCCAGGGTGACCAAGACGTCGCGGAAGTTCAGTCCGGCCGCGCGGACCGCGATCCGGACCTTGGTGGATCCGAGCGGCCTGCTGGCGTCCTGGCAGGGCAGCAGGGCTAGGGCCTCCAGCGTTCCGGGGGTGGTGACATCCAGCCGCCAGGGTGTTTCCGCCGGTACCCGCAGTGTGCTGTCGTGGACCGTCCGGGTCAGGCGGGGGACCAGCGCCTGTCCGGCGCGGACCGCGATCTGTGGTTCGCCGCACGTGAGCACGGCGGGTAGTTGGGCTGTGGAGCGAGGGTCTTCGTCCATGTCGACGAGCACGAAACGGTCCGGGTGCTCAGTCTGCGCGGCGCGCAGCAGCCCCCACGCGGGTGCATGGTCCAGGCCCGGCATGCTCTCCCCAGTGTGGGTGGAGACCGCTCCGGCGGTCATGAACACCAAACGGGAAGAGATGAGCCGGTCGTCGGCCAGCCACTCCTGGATCAGAGCCAGCGTCTTGTGGGTGGCGACACGCGCCATCGCTGCCGGGCCTGCGGCAGTGTCAGGTCCAGCGGGGCAGGGAACGAGCACCAGGTTCGGGACTTGCACACCCGACGCAATCGCCTCACGCAACGCGGCCAGATCGGCGTACGCATCGGTGGGGAACGCGCCGGCTTCCAGCCAGGCCAGTCCGGCTCCCTCGGCGCCCAACACAGCCCAGCGGCCGGTGGCAGCCGCATCGGTCGGGACGGGCACCCAGTCAACGTGATACAGGCACTGGTGGTGTCCGGCGGCGACGCCGGTCAGCTGGTTGGCGGGGACATTTCTGAGGACCAGTGAGTCGACCGCCGCTACGACCGCACCGCTGGCATCGGCGAGCGTCAACCCCACGCTACCGTGAGCAGCCGGTGACCAGCGCGCTCGCAGCGCGGTGGCTCCGGTGGTGTGCAGGGCCACGCCCGCCCAGGAGAACGGCAGCTGTATCCGCTCGGCGTCTTCCTCGGGGGCGCTGGCTTTGAGCAGAAGGGGGTGCAGCGTGGCGTCGAGCAACGCGGGGTGGATGCCGAAGCGTGTGGCCTCGGCCTGTCGTTCCTCGGGCAGGCGCGTTTCTGCGTAGATATCTTCCCCCAGGCGCCAGGCGGCCCGAAGGCCCTGGAAAGCCGGTCCGTACGCGTACCCGAGGCCGGCAAGGTGTTGGTAGAGGTCGTCCAGCCCAACCTGTGTCGCATCTGGTGGCGGCCAGATTTCCAGACCGGTCGTCTGGGCACGGTCGCTGGTGGCCAGCAGGCCCGTGGCGTACCGGGTCCATCCCTCCTTGTTTCCCGACGAGGCCATGCTCTGGCCTGTGCGGGCGTGGATCGTGATCGGGTGGTGACCGGAGTCATCGGGGTTTCCGACAGCGAGTTGGAGCTGGACCTCGCCTTGCTCGGGGAGGACGAGGGGGGCTTCGAGGACGAGTTCCTCGAGCCGGTTGCAGCCGACGTGGTCCGCGGCTGCGAGGGCCATCTCCACGAAGGCGGTGCCGGGCAGCATTACGGCGCCGGCGATCACGTGGTCGGCGAGCCAGGGGTGCGTCGCCAGTGACAGCTGGCCGGTGAGCAGCAGCCCGTTGCCGTCGGCGACGTCAACTGCGGCACTCAGCAGCGGGTGGTAGGTCGTTCCCAGTCCGAAAGCGGTCGCCTCCCCGGTGGCGGTGGGGGCATCGAGCCAGTACCGCTGCCGCTGGAAGGCATAGGTGGGCAGGTCGACCTGGTGGGCGGCAGGGAGAAGCGCCCTCCAGTTGAGATGGGCGCCCTGGGTGTGGGCGTGGGCGAGCGCGGTGGCGAGGGTGAGCGTCTCGGGTCGGTCGCCACGCAGTGTCGGGGCCAGCACGTGGGTGTGGTCAGGGGGGAAGCAGTCCTGGGCCATGGCTGTCAGAACGCCGTCGGGTCCCAGTTCTATGAATGTGGTGACGTCGTGGGCCTCGAGCCAGCGGATGCCGTCCAGGAATCGGACACTTCGGCGGACGTGCTCGACCCAGTAATCGGCTGAGTTTATTTGATCGGTGGTAACCAGCTCGCCGGTGAGGTTAGAGACGATAGGGATCCGCGGTTCAGCGTAGGTCAGGCGGGCGGCGACTTCACGGAACTCGTCGAGAATGCCGTCCATGTGCGGGGAGTGGAAGGCGTGGCTGACCCGCAGCCGTCGTGCCTTGTGACCCTTGGACTCCCATTCCCGGGCGATCTGTTCGGCGATCTGTGCGTCGCCGGAGATGACGGTGGAAGTGGGCCCGTTGATCGCGGCGATCGCAACCTTGTTCTCGTGGCCGGCCAACGACCCCAGAATCTGCTCCTCACTGGCTTGGACGGCGATCATGGCGCCGCCTTCAGGGGCGGACTGCATGAGCCGGCCGCGAGCTACAACCAGCGTGCAGGCGTCCTCCAGCGTGAGCACGTCGGCCACATGGGCGGCGGCCACCTCCCCAATCGAGTGGCCGGCCACGTAGTCGGGGGCGAGGCCGTAGTGCTCAAGCAGCCTGAACAGTGCCACCTCGGTCGCGAAGAGGGCGGCCTGGGTGAAGACGGTCTGATGCAGCAGATCTGCCTCGGCGGTGTCCACAGCGGCGAAGAGGATGTCCTTCACTGGCCGTGGTAGATGCCCATCCAGGTGGGCGCAGACCGCGTCCAAGGCCTGGGCGAAGAATGGGTGGGTCTGGTACAGCTCGGAGCCCATGCCCAGGCGTTGGCTGCCCTGGCCGGTAAACAGGAACGCCATCCTGCCCGCACCACGGGTGCTGCCCCGCACCACACTGGCCGTGTCCTCCCCCGCGGCCAGCGCAGCCACGCCCCGCACGAAGTCCTCCCTGTGCTCGGCGAGCACCACGGCCCGCTCCTCGAACGCGGCCCGGCCGGTCGCCAGCGAGAACCCCACGTCCGCCACACCGGGCCCGGCACCGGATCTCACGTGGGCCAGCAGCCGCCCGGCCTGCGCGCGCAGTGCCGCACCGCCGGGAGCCGACAGCACCCACGGCACCACCTGGGAGGGGACCGCTCCCCCGACCGGGCCGGCGTCCTTCGGAGATGCGCCGTCACAGGCGTCCGGAGCCTGCTCGAGAACGAGATGGGCGTTGGTGCCGCTGATCCCGAAGGAGGAGACACCCGCCCGCCGCGGACGGCCGGTCTCCGGCCACGGGACGCTTTCGGTCAGCAGGGACACTGAACCGCTGGACCAGTCGACGTGCGGGGACGGCTCCTCAACATGCAGCGTTTGGGGCAGCTTTCCGTGGCGCATGGCCATGACCGTCTTGATGACCCCGCCCACACCCGCAGCGGCTTGAGCATGGCCAATGTTCGATTTCAGCGAGCCCAGCCGCAGCGGCTGGGCAGCGGGCCGGTCTTGCCCGTAGGCGGCCAGGATGGCCTGGGCCTCGATCGGATCGCCCAGCGCCGTCCCGGTCCCGTGGGCCTCCACGGCATCGATCTGGCCGGGCCCCAAGCGGGCGTTCGCCAGAGCCTGCCGGATCACCCGCTCCTGCGAAGGACCGCTCGGCGCCGTCAGCCCGTTGCTGGCACCGTCCTGGTTGACCGCCGAGCCCCTGATCACCGCCAGCACCGGATGGCCCTCACGCTCCGCGTCGGACAGCCGCTCCAGGAGCACCAGACCCGCACCTTCGGCCCAGCTGGTGCCGTCGGCGGCAGCAGCGAATGCCTTGGAACGCCCGTCAGGCGCCAGCCCGCGCTGCCGGGAGAACTCTATGAACATGCCCGGCGAGGCCATGACCGTTACACCGCCGGCCAGCGCCATGCCGCACTCACCCTGCCGCAGCGACTGCGCCGCCAGGTGCAGCGCCACCAGCGACGACGAACAGGCCGTGTCGACGGTGACTGCCGGGCCCTCCAGCCCGAAAGTGTAAGAGATGCGGCCCGAGGCGACACTGGGAGTGCTGCCCGTCAGTAGAAGGCCCCCGGCACCGTCCGCCTGCTCATGCAGGCGGGGGCCGTACTCCTGGGCTGTCGCGCCGATGAACACTCCGGTCCGGCTTCCGCGCATGCTTCCCGGGTCGATACCCGCCCGCTCAAACACCTCCCAGGCCGTCTCAAGCAGCAGACGCTGCTGCGGGTCGACCGCGGAAGCCTCGCGCGGGCTGATCCCGAAAAACTCCGGATCGAAACGGTCCGCGTCATACAGGAAGCCGCCCCGGCGGACGTAGGTCTTGCCTGCCAGACCCGGCTCGGGGTCGTACAGCTCATCCGTGTTCCAGCCACGGCTTGTGGGAAACTCGCCGATCGCATCGACACCGTCAGCAACCAACTCCCACAGATCCTCCGGTGAGACCACGCCGCCCGGATACCGGCAGCCCATTGCCACGATCGCGACTGGCTCCTCTGCGGACGCCGGGACAGACGCGGTCCAGGCGTCCGCCCCGGCTTGTACGTCGAGCAGCTTGGTCCGCAGGTGACGGGCCAGCGCAAGGGGAGTGGGGTGGTCGAAGAGCAGCGTGGCGGGCAGTGGCATCCCGGCCGCGGAGCCCAGCTTGTTGCGGAGTTCGACGGCGGTCAGCGAGTCGAAGCCCAGGTCCTTGAAGGTCCGGACCGGGTCGATCTCGTGCGGGCCGGGGTATCCCAGGACGAGTGCCGCGTGGGTACGCAGCAGGTCGAGCAGGAGGCGCTCCTGTTGCAGGGGGGACAGGACGGTCAGCTGGTCACGCAGGCCGGAGCCAGCGTCGGAGCCGGTGTCGGGGGTTTTTGAGACCGTGGAGGGGGACTGGTCGCCCGGCCGGGGCACGGCGCGCCCGTCGCCTGCCGGGGTGTCCAGCCAGTGCCGGGTGCGCTGGAAGGCGTACGTCGGCAGTGGCACCCGCCGGGCGTCCTGACCGTTGAACGCCGTCGGCCAGTCCACCGTGTTCCCCTCGACGTGCAGCGTGGCCAGCGCGCTGATCAGCGCCTGTTCCTCCGAGCGGTCAGCGCGCAGGGCGGCCACCATGGTGACGTCGTCGGCTGCCTCTGCTGTGTCTTCGGTGAGGCAGTCATGGCCCATCGTGGTCAGCGTCCCGTCGGGGCCCAGCTCCAGGAAGGCGGTGACGCCGTCGGCGTAAAGCCGGCGCATGCCGTCCCGGAAGCGCACCGTCTGCCGGGCGTGCCGCACCCAGTACTCCGGCGCGCAGATTTGCTCCGCGGTGGCCAGCTCGCCGGTGAGATTCGAGACGAATGGCACGAGGGGTGGATGGAATGCCAGCGTCTGGGCGACGGCGCGGAAGTCCTCCAGCATTCCGTCCATGTGCGTGGAGTGGAAGGCGTGGCTGACCCGTAGACGTTTGGTCTTGCGGCCCTGCTCGGCCAAGGCGGCGGCGACCTTCAGCACCGCCTCCTCATCGCCCGCGACCACCACCGAGCCTGGTCCGTTGACCGCGGCCAGGGAGACCTGCTGCTCGCGTCCAAGCAGCAGCGGCAGTACCTCGGCTTCGGTGGCCTGTACGGCCACCATTGCACCGCCGGTGGGCCCGGCCTGCATCAGCCGGCCGCGCGCCGCGACCAGCTTCGCCGCGTCGCCCAGGGACAGCACCCCGGCCACATGCGCGGCCGCCAGCTCGCCGACCGAGTGTCCGGCCACGAAGTCCGGCCGAACACACCAGGACTCCACCAGGCGGAACAGCGCGACCTCGACCGCGAACAACGCGGGCTGGGTAAAGCCGGTCTGATCCAGAAGCCGAGCATCCGTCCGCCCTTGCGCTGCGAAGACGACGTCCTGGACCGGCCGGTCCAGATGCAGAGCCAGCTCCCTGCAGACAGCGTCGAACGCTTGGGCGAACACGGGAAACGCCTCGTACAGCTCACGCCCCATGCCGGGCCGCTGACTGCCCTGACCCGCGAACAGGAAAGCGAGCTTGCGATCCGCCCTGGACACGCCCCGCACCAGCCCCGGCGCCTGTCGGCCCTCAGCAAGGGCGTCCAGACCGGTCAGGAGCCCGTCCCGCTCGGCAGAGACAACGACGGCACGGTGCTCGAAGGTGGTGCGGGTTGCCGCCAGCGAAAACCCAAGGGCCGCCAGGTCGGTGCCCGGACGGTCGGCCAGATGCGCCCGCAGCCGCCGCGCCTGGCCCCGCAGTGCCTTCGCGGTGCGGCCCGACACGACATACGGCAAGACGGCTGGCCGCACTGCCGCAACACCCCCGGCAGCCTCCGCCCGCCCGGTGTCCGCCGGGGGCTCGGCCAGGACGAGGTGGCAGTTGGATCCGCCCATGCCGAATGAACTCACACCCGCAATCAACGGTCGTTCCGGAGCCGGCCAGGGACCGGTCTCGGTTACCACCTTCAGGTGAAGTGACTCCACAGGAATGGCCGGATTCGGCGTTTGGAAGTGCAGGCTCGGTGGCAGCTCCCGACGGCTGATCGACAGCACCGCTTTGATCAGACCGGTCACCCCGGCCGCACCCTCCAGGTGGCCTACGTTGGTCTTCACCGAACCGACCAGAAGCGGACGATCGGCGCCGCGCCCGGCACCCAGGACGGTACCCAAAGCCGCCGCCTCGACCGGATCGCCGAGCTTTGTACCGGTGCCGTGCAGCTCCACGTACTGCACATCGGCCGGATCGACGCCGGCTCGTTCGCAGGCTAGCCGCAGCACCTCCTGCTGCCCGGCTTGGCTGGGCGCCGTGAGGCTGTCACCACCCCCGTCGTTGTTGACCGCGCCACCACGGATCACACAGTAGACCCGGTCTCCGTCGGCGACAGCCTGCGACAGGCGCTTGAGCACCACCAGGCCGCCGCCCTCCCCCCGCACAAATCCATTCGCCCGGGCATCGAAAGCATGGCAGCGGCCGTCCGGCGACAGCCCGCCGAACTTTGCGACGCCGATGGCGCTCTCCGGAACAAGGTTGAGGTTGATCCCACCCGCGAGCGCGACCGCCGACTCACCGCTGCGCAAGCTCTCGCACGCCATGTGCACCGCGACCAGAGACGACGACTGCCCGGTATCCACCGCCAGACTGGGTCCCCGCACCCCCAGCAGATAGGAAAGCCGGTTGGCGATGATGCCGCGCTGCACACCGGTGACAGTGTGCTGTCGGATCGTCTCGACGCCGCGCCGGTACGACAACATGGCGTAGTCATCCCACATCGCGCCCACGAACACGCCCGTCCGGCTTCCCCGCAGCGCGCCGGGGAGAATGCCGGCGTCCTCCAACGCCTCCCACCCCAGCTCTAGCGCCAAGCGCTGCTGGGGATCCATGACGGCGGCCTCGCGCGGCGAGATCCCGAAGAAGCCAGGATCGAACTCGTCGATCCCGTCCAGGAAACCGCCCCAGCGGCTGTTTGTCTTCCCCGCGACCGAGAGATCGGCGTCATAGAGGGACTTGACGTCCCACCGATCCGCCGGAGTCTCAATGACGGCGTCGACGCCGTCACGCAGCAGCCGCCAAAAGGCTTCCGGACTCGCCGCTTGCGGAAGCCGGCATCCCAGGCCGACAATCGCGACCGCCTCACCGCCTAGGATGCGTGTTCCCTCGGATTCGATGTTCGTCAGCGTGGCCTTCGCACCTCACCTGAGTCGCTCCCCGACGATCACCCGATCGATGGGCAGACCGAGTGGGGAGACATTTGCGGTTGAGCCTGGCGATACTCGCATTGCCGCTCCTGCAGGCCGCTGGCTCACCAATGTCCTAAAGGCGGACAAACTCAACTGTTACTGTCAGGCGTCAGCTGTCCATGAGTAATTGCTACTCGGCCCGTGACATGCGCAGTGCCAGCCACGTACTCGACGAGCGTCGGCCCCGTGCGGTGCAGGTCACCGATATCCGACCAAAAATTCCCCAAGACTACTGGGACTCCTGACGAGCAGGCTGTGAGGCCGACCGCACCCCGGCGTCACCCGCCACAACGCTCCGGACCTGTACGGGGCGAGGCCGGGAACGTGGCGCCCCTCGCACGCCGGACAGGGGCGGTCAGTCCGCGATCGAGGTGTGCACCGGCTGTGCTGGCTGGGCCCGCATGACGGTGGGGGTGTAGTGGACGAGGGCCTCGGCGTGAGGTCCTCCAGAGCCCTGCGGCGCCGGCGATGACCTCGGAGGCCGCAGGGACCAGGAAATCCTCGTCGAGCGGCCGTACCGGCAGGCCGGCGGCCGCGGCGACGAGGACTTGCAGCACCGCCTCCAGGTTCGACGTGCCCGCCTCGCGGACGGTGCACCGCGGGGGCGTCCTCGGCGGCCGCGGCGGCGTGTGCGAATCCGCGGGGAACGTACAGGACCTCCCCGGCCTGCAGACGGTCTCGAGCAGCAACTTTCCGGGGCTGCCGACGACAAGGCCCGGCCCGCCGCGACGGGATGTCGTCTGGACAAGGCGTTCGCTGCGTTCTTCCGTCGGGTCAAGTCCGGTGACACGCCCGGCTATCCGCGCTTTCGCGGGGTGAACTGGTTCGACACGGTCGGCTTCCCGAAGGACGGCGACGGATGCCGGTGGAACTCCACCCCACACGGCCCTGCCACCCGCGTCCGCTTCCGGGGCATCGGGCATGTGAAGGTCAACCAGCACCGGCCGGTGCCCGGCCGGATAAAGGACCGTCTCGGTCAAACGTGAGGGCCGTCGGTGGTTCGTCGCACTGACCGCCGAACAGGAGTGCCCCGAACCGCTGCCCGCGACCGGCCGCGCCGTCGGCATCGACCTGGGCATCGCGAACTTCCTCGCGGACTCGGACGGCGGTTTCGTCCCCAACCCGCGACACCGGCGCAAGGCCGCCGCGAAACTCGAAACCGCACAGCAGGCCCTGTCCCAATTCCCGCGCCGGAAGGCCAAGGACCGCACCGCCAACCACCAGCGCGCGGTGGAGAAGGTCGCCCAGCTCCACCGCAAGGTACGGCGTCAGCGGCTCGACCACGCACACAAGACCGCCCTCGGTCTCGTCCGTGCGCATGACTTCATCGCGCACGAAGACCTCCAGATCCGCAACATGAGCAAGGCCCCCGCACCCAGGCCCGACCCCGACCAGGCGGGCGTATTCCTGCCCAACGGGGCAGCGGCGAAGTCCGGGCTCAACCAGTCGATCCCGGATGCCGGTTGGGGGGTGTTCCTGACGATCCTGCACGCCAAGGCTGAAAGCGCCGGACGGAAAGTGATTGCCGTGGACCCCCGCAACACCTCCCGGACCTGCCCCGCATGCGGGCACACCGCCAAGGAGAACCGGCCCACCCAGGAAAAATTCCACTGCCTCGCCTGCGGCCACACCGCCCACGCCGACACAGTGGGAGCCACCAACGTTCTACGGGCCGGGCTGGCCCGTCGCAACGCCCACCCGGCATAGCGAAAAGCCCCGTCCCACAGGGAGGAGTCACGAGACGGATCCGGCTACTACTACGACTCCTCTTGGGTATCCATCTCGAACCACACGGTCTTCCCCCTACCGCTGGGTGAGTTCCCCCAGGAGGAAGCCAGGGCAGACACGATCACCAGCCCCCGACCCCCTTCGGCCTTGTCCTCGTCCGGACCGAGGTCCACGAGCATGGCAGGGTGGGAGTCACTGTCCCGTACTTCCATCCGGAGGTGGTCGGGGTACTTGCGCAGACATACGTCGACGTCGCTGTCGCCGTGGACGATCGCGTTGGTGACGACCTCCGATGCGAGCACCTCGGCGGAATCGGACAGTGAAGCCAGATGCCAGCTGTCCAGGGACGTGGTGAGGAAACGCCGGGCGCTCCGTACGCCTTGGTAGTCGTGGCGGTGCAGGTGGAGTCGTCTGATGGATTCCTTGACCTCCCTGGCGGGGCCTTCGTACCGCAGCAGCAGAAGAGCGGCATCGTCCACCCGCCGGGCCTGTCCGACACCTGAGCCCATCAGTCCGTCGCCGAGCCGTTCCAGTTCATCACCGGAGTCCGCGACGGCGGCTTCCAGCGTTTCCCGGGCCAGCTCGCCACCCCTGCCGGACACGCCGTCCGTGTAGAGAACCAGCAGCGTTCCCGGCTCCATGGTGAGGATGTCCGCCTGATACGACGGACTCGGCTCGACTCCCAGCGGGACACCTATATCGGTGGCTGCCGCCAGGTAGGCACCGACAGCGGTTCGTATCAGTGGGCGCGGATGACCGGCGCTGACGACCTGGGCCGTGCCTGTCTCGGGGTCGAGCCAGACGCAGCAGCAGGTCGCGAAGTGATCCGTCTCCAAGTCGATCATCAGGCGATTCGCGCGATACAGCACCGTGCTCGGGTCGTGGCCTTCCAGCGCATAGCTGCGCACCGCACTGCGGAGCTGCCCCATCACCACGGCTGCTGCCGTGTTGTGGCCCTCGACGTCGCCGATCACCGCGGCCACTTCGCCGCTGGGGAGCGTGATCATGTCGTACCAGTCGCCTCCGAGCTCGATCGCGCCGGTGGGCGGCTCGTACCGGCTTGTGGTCAGCACACCCGCAAGCTGGGGAAGCACTCGGGGCAGCAGGGCTTCCTGCAACTTCTGTGCCAACGCGTGGCTGGCGTCGTAGAGCTGGGTGCGTTCGAGTGTCTGGCCGAGCAGCGTCGACAGGGTGGACAGGGGCGACAGCCGCGTGGTGACCAGGCGGTGCTCCGGTGCGAGGCCGACCGAGCATGTGCCCAGTACGTGGTCTCCTGCAAGCAGCGGGAGAACAACCCACACGTGCTCGTCACGGCCGTCCGCTGTCATGTGGCTTTGCCCAGGCAACTGGCCTTGCTCTCCTGCCTCGTAGATGAGCTGCTTGCGGTGCGTGATGGCTTCGGTCTCAGGAGACTTCGTGTTGCTGATGGAGCTTGCGTTGACAGATTTCAGGTACTCCTTCGAGCAGCCCGATGCGCCCACCACATGGAGCTGGTCGCCCTCGATCAGGCTGATGGCCACCGCTCGGGCCCCGAATCCGCAGACCAGCCGCTCGATCGTCAGCGCGATCGCGTCCCTCGTATGCACGACAGGCATCAGGGAGACGGCCAGTTTGTGCAGGTGAAAAATGAAGGGTGCGCTCCAGTTGATCGGCGATCCGTCCCCTTCCTTAGAGGAGGCCCCGCCGGTCTCCGTAGCGGCACCGGTCTCCAGGGAAACCACCAGCGGAAGCTTCGGAGGAGACAGAGAGACGCCGCGGTCGGGAAGGCGGTCCAACTCGGCCGAGAGATGTTCTGCCGCTTCGCGCAGGTACTCCGTATCGTCCACGCACACCCCTTGAACGTGGTGCGGCAAGAACGCCATCAAAGCGCCGAACCTGCGCTCTCCTGCTGCCAGCGGTGCGGCGGTCACGATGTGCGGAGCAGCCGCGTAAACCCCGAAATCGAGATGCCGTGCCGCTATGTCGTAGGAGTGGGCCGTGCAGACCCGCCGCGTTCGGTAGGCCCGGACGGAGGGAAGAGCCAGGTCCTCGGTCGGCAGACGCTCGGGTACGACCGAGCCCAAGGGGGAGGTGACGATGGCCGCAGCCGCCAACATCGGTTCCCCGGGCACGGCCAGATAGACCGCGACGGCTGACGCGCGCAGTTCGCGCATACAGCGACGAGCCGCCGACACGCAGAGGTCGTCGCGGCCCTCCGCGTCCGTCATGGTGCCGGCGCGGGGCCACGACCGAGAAGAGGATGCCGGAGTCTGCATGTCACTCGCCCCAGTGCTTCACAACCCCTTCGTCCACCGTACTCCGGGCCACTCCGCCAGGCTCGTCACGGGTATGCGCAGCCCGGAGACCGTGTGCAGGGCAGCATGACTCTGCGGGATCATGCTGCCCTGATGAACGGTGTCAGCCGAGCGGGTCGGCCCCGTCGCGCAGAGTGGCCAGGACCGAGGCGTACATGCGCTTCTTGATGGTGCCGAGGGTGTCGCCGGTCTAGTCCAGTTTGAGTCTGGGCGATCTCGACGGCTGCGGATGGCACGGCATCCTCGTCCGCTGCCCGGTCGACGATGCCGGTGGCCGTCCCGCCGTAGCGGCGGGCGGTGGTCATAGCCCCTCGTCCGCGGTCTGGGGCGCCAGCCGGGACCGGATCAAGGCGACCATCCGAACGCGGGCCCGTGACGTTCTCCGGAAGCGTGGCTGAGACCGGAACGGGGTTGCTGGAGGCACACGTGACGGGTACTGGGTCGCCGCAAGTGCGTGGTGGCTGACTTCCGCAGGTCGGTGTTTTCGTTGGGCCGCCCTTGCTGCACGACCACGGCCGCCCCAGGAGCGCACTCCCTCCTGGGGCGGCCGGACCCCAGGGGCGGCGACGGGGCGAGCGGTCGTTTAAGAGTTCGACGCGCTCGGTGGACAGGGGACAGCATGGTCCACTTCCCCGGCGTCGCCCCAGGCTCACAGGGGCTGGTTGGTTCCTCAGCAGAACTTGGCCGCCGCTGCCGCGGCTCCCGCGTCCCAGCCCTTCTCCCAAGTTGCGGTGTGGGGGGCGATGCCTTGCGGTTCCTTGGCTTGGCAGTTCGCCTTGACCGCGTTGAAGCCAGCGGTGAATCCTGCTGCGCGCTCCTCATCCTTCTGTGACTGTTCGCCCTTCGACTTGGCGCACTTGATGGTGGCCTCGCCGGCATCTACTTGGATGTGGTACTGACCGTTGGTCGTGATGGGCACGACGAAGGCGCCGTCGGCGTCCACGGTGAAGCCCGTTCCGGCGGCACCCGGGCCGAGGAATGCCACCTTCGACCCCTCCTTGAATCCTTCGCCTCTGAGCGCGAAGGTGGCCTGGCCCGGAGCATCGGTGTTACGCACGACAGCGCAAACCGCTTTCGAAGGGGCGGCGGCGCTGCTACTCGCGGGTGCCTTGTCGCTCATCGCTTGCGCACCGACAGTCGAGGCGAGTGTGAGTGGCAGTACGAGTGGTGTTGCCAGGAGAGCGAGACGACGTCTGCGGTTCATTGATCCACCCTCGTATGAGCGGGCTGAACTCTGCTCTGCAGCCCTGGTTCTGCACCGTCACACGGAGCCCATTACCCCCGCGTGACGATGGCATGGAGACCTCAGAATGCTCTGTGGCATCCTCTGGCCAGAAGACCGCTTGATGAGTATGTGAATTCGAGAGAAGAGCGGTTGGGGGGTCGCGGTTTGGAATATGCATGCTGGACGGTCTCGAAAGCCGTCATGAGCCGCGGTAGGAACTTCCCTATCAGTCCAGGCCGTCAGCCCGACTCTTTCCGCACTTCGCGGACCGCTGCCTCTCCCCGGGACCCTCTGCCTTAGCGGAGTTATCCCCCCAACCCTGACGAAGCGGCACTGCAACATTATCATCTATTGCGGATTGCTGCCCACGGCGGCCGCAGTCAGGTGCCAGAGCTTCTACACCTTTCTGCATACCGATGCCATATGGCGCGACGCAGGCGTGCCGGCCGGTGACGTCCCCTGCCCGGCGCCATCCACAGCCCGGACTTCAGTCGATGAGGGTGCGCAGGACGGGCACACTGCTCCCGGTGCTGAGCAACCCGGCGAGAACCGCACCGGCGACTGACGCCCGCTCAGGAACGTGAGACAGCCGACGACCAGGCCGATGACGACCCTCGCCAAGAGGACGATGGCGGTGTGCTGCGTCACGAACGTATGAGGCTGCTGCCTCGGCTCGGGCAGATCCGGCGGCGTAGGCGCGGGTGCGGAACTCACGTACTGCTCCAAGAAAGTTGACGCGTGGGACGCCCGTTCTTACGTCACGTCGCGGTCAATACCCCACGGCTTGCCCGCGTCCCGGCCGCACTCAAAAATTCTTGGAGAAGTCCGTGGGGTACCCCACGGAGAGCGACTTACAAGGAGGCGGCGAAGGCGACCCCCACTCAACGAAGGTGAGGGTAGACCGGACGACGACCGAAAGGGAGAAGGGAATGCAGGGCGACGGTGCGGGCAGGCAGTCCGCAGCCGCGCGCCCGGGACCTACAACCTTCCGGCCGGCACTCAACGCGTGAGCATCACCACCTACTTCATGGAAGCCTACCTGTCTCTCCTTCGAGGGCTGGCGACTTTCAGCGCCCCTATGCGGGGAAAGCGGCGGCCGCCGCTCACGCTCCTGCATCGCTCGTTGTGCCTGCCGGAGGGGCCGGGGGAAGGTCGTCGAGGTCGATGACGGTGTAGGCGCACAGGCGGCGGATGAGTTGGGAGGCGACGTACCAGCGCAGGCCGGGGTGCCCGTAGGGCAGTGCGTCCTGGCCGGTGGCGGGTAGGGCTTCGAGGCCGTTGTCGGTGTACTGGTAGGGGGTGCCGATGACTCCGTAGAGCGGAGCGCTCTGGACGAGGAACACGGTGGGCCGGCGGTCGAGGTGCGGGCACTGCTCGGCAGCCATGCGTGCGTGCTGGAGGCAGACGGGCGGCTGGGCAGTGCGCACGACGGCGTCGTCGGGGTGTACCTCGTTCGGGCCGGCCAGGAACATGCAACCCTGCTTCGTACGGGCGGGCTGGGCGCAGATCTGGCAGCGCAGTTGTTCCATGCATTCGCGTTGACGGGAGGGGTGGACCATCCGCCAGCGTGGTCGGCCGGTGGGGAGGTTGTTGAGGCCGATGCTCTGGGAGCAGCGTCCCCACAACACGCCCCGCAGGTCCCGATCGTCGAGCGATTCGTCGCGGTAAGCGAGTTGGAGGCGTCCGTCGGGGCCTTGGACGCTGCGCAGGGAGGCGAGGAGGTCGGGGTGTTCGCCTTCACGACCGGTGATGTAGGGCACGACCCGAGTGGTGCTCGGGCTGGCGGGACGGGCAGGCATGCGAAGAATCCCTCTCGGTGGATGAGGCACGCGGCCGGCGCTGGCCGGCCTGGGCTGAGGACGGCGCTACGCCGCGGATGCGGCGCCGACGTGGTGGGCCTGCCCCGAGGCTCGAACTGCCCAAGGCTGGAGGCCAGGAAGGACGCTGGGACCCGTCCTCCCGGCCCTTCGGCGGCGGGACGGGAAGTACGCGACCCTGACCCTGCGCTCGCCGTGGGGCTCCGGCAGTCCCTGGGGCGGGGAAGGGGCCTGGAGGTCAGTGACGACGGACGGTGTTCGCGCAGCGGCTGTGGATGTGGCCGGCTCGTGCTGCGCCGCCGCTGGGGCTGACCTTGTCGTAGGGCATGGTCTGCTCGCCGTCGTGGATGGGCTGGTCGCAGGCCAGGCACATGGTCACGTTGGTGAGGGCTTCGTGGTGGTCGCACAGGGCGGCGAGGGTGCGGGCGAGGCGGCGGGCGTAGATGAGCGGTCCGTGCGGGCCGGGTCCGGGGTGGGCGTGGAGTTTGGTGTGGGCTTGCCTGGCGCAGGCGAGAGCGACGTAGCGGGGCACGTCCTCAGCAGGCCGTCTCGCGGCCGCCTGCTCGACCTGCGCGATGAGCAGGCGGGTGTGCGTACGTAGAAAATCCGTGAGCGCTGCGAGCTCATCGTGGGTGAGGGGGAGTGCCTGGCGGTGGGGGAGGAGCAGGCTGATGTTCCAGCGGATCGCGGCGACGTCGACTGTGAGTGTGCCAGTGGTGAGTGCATTCAACTGATACACCCACTCTCCAGGCGGTGGCCGGATTGCAGCAGCCGGGCCGGCGGGGGCTCATATTTCGCATGCACGGCGACACCCGCAGAGAAGGCGATTCGGGCCAGGTTGGTGGCGTGGACACGGATGGCTAAATCGCCGCGCCGGGGACGTTGTACATATGAAAGGTTGTGGAGCGCCATTCCCATACTCCTTCAGATGCAAAATGGGATGTCGGATGCGGAGGGTCCTCAGCGAGCGGCTGGAGGTGCTCTGTCCCCCCAAGACTTCAGGACGCTTAGGCTGTTGGCTTCCCACCCGCGGGTATCCCCGTGATGGGTACAGTCGGTAGCGGGTCACCTTCCCGGCCGTGATTTGCAAGCGGGGCATCCAATGACGGACTACCGACCTCCCACGGCTCTGCCGCGTGTGCTACTGGAGCGTGCGGACGTCCGAGCGGCGCTCGCCGCCCACGACTTCGGCACCGTCTTTACGCTCGCCCGCCAGCATGCCGGGATCAGCTACGCGAGGATCGCCGCAGAATGCGACATCAAGCCGGAACGTGTCGGATCCCTGGCGCGTGGCCAGGGCAGTGTGACCACCTTCGAGAAGATCACGCGGATTGCCGATGCCCTGCGTATCCCGGGCTCGTTGCTCGGACTTGCCTCACGCCCGTGGGAGGCCGGTCTCACTCCGGACGTGGAGGGAGAGGATGCTGTGCGGCGCAGAGATTTTTTCAAGGCCTCCGCTGGGAGCGGATTGGCAGCGAGCCTGCCCGAACTGACCCGGCCGCAAACGGGCCGTCACATCGGAAGCGACACCCCGAAGCGGCTGTGTGAGCGCACGGCTCGCTTGCGACGCCTGGACGACATCCTGGGTGGCGGCGACACCTACCGGGTCTACCTCGGCGAGTACCAGGCCACCAAAGCTCTCATCCGCGACACCACGTACACCGAGACCACAGGCCGCGCCCTGCTGTCCGTTCTCGCTGAACAGGCCCAGCAAGCCGGGTGGGCAGCCTTCGACGCCGGCCGCCCCACCGAAGCCGCCAGCCTCTACGAGACCAGCCATCAGGCCGCAACCCAGGCCACAGACATGGCTCTCGCCGGCAACGCACTCGCTTTCCTCGCCTATCAGACCACTCCGAACAACCGGAAGGCCGGCATCGAGATCGCAGAGCGCTCGGTCACCGAAGCCGGCCTTGGAGCGTCGCCTGCCGTGCGCGCTCTGCTGCAAGAACGCCTCGCTTGGGCCCACGCCGTCGCCGGGAATGCAACCCAGACCGAGCGTGCCCTCGATGCCGCGGCGAACTCTCTCGCCGAAGCCGACGGCGACACGTCCCATCCTGACTGGGTAGCGTGGGTGGACCACACCGAACTGCAGATCATGACCGGCCGCTGCTGGACCGAACTCCGCCGGCCGCTGCGCGCAGTTCCCGTGCTGCAGACGGCACTGGCCGACTACGACAGCAGACACGCCCGGGACAAAAGTCTCTACCTGTCCTGGCTTGCCGCTGCTTATGTGCACGCCGGCGAGATCGAACAGGCCGTCGCGGTAGCAGACCAAGCGCTGGATCTCTCAGCCGAAGTGGCCTCTGTACGGCCCCGTCAGCGGCTCGCCCCCGTCCTGAACGAATTGAACGGACATCGCGCGCTGCCCGCAGCCGCTGCTCTCCTGGAGAAGGCGGGGCTGTGATCAGACCTGGTCGGCCTGCTGCGTGCTCGTGGTGATCCACGCCAGGCATGCTGGTGAGCCTGTCTCGATCACTACGGCCGCGACCTCGGGGTTGCGCCACGGATGATGCTCGAGCAGATGTGCTTCCAGCTCCTGGTACCGCGCCCGGGTAGTCTTCAGCAGCAACCGCCATTCTTCTCCCGTACCAAACTCTCCATCGTGCCAGAAGGCGGAGACCACCGGACCCACGATCTGAGCGCCCGCCGCCAGTCGCGCACTGACGGCCGATTGCGCAAGGCCAACAGCCTGCTCCTGTGTCGCCGTTGCTGTGGACACCTGCAAGAAGTCAACCATGCGAGCGAGACTAGCCCGGGCCGAGGCGACGGTTGAGGGACTTCGACGCGTGCGAGGGCGCGATTCAAAGCCTTGATGCCGCTGCCCAGCACTGGGCCGCGCGCAAGGTTCCGGAAAGCCCCCGGCCGTCGGTGCCACGTCGGGGTCCGGACCTCAAGGTCAGAAATTGATACAGGCGGATGATCGGACTGTACGGCGTCGAAGGGTCCGTGCAGGGGGACCGGCCCTGCAACGAGATCCGGCACAGGGTGCAGAACCTCCTACGCGCCCTGGCCGAGCACGTGGGCGGAGACGACACACAAGTCGTGCAGTTCGGCGATGCCGCAGCCGTCATGGCCTTCGTCCTGCGCGACCACGCTGAGTCCGGACAGCGCTTCGGCGGCGTGGCCGACGACCGCGCCGCCGGTCCGCGCATTCGTCAAGCCGTCCGCGAGAGCACCGCACTGTGAAACCGCACGTAAGAGGTCGTTTTCATCTCTGAAGCCTGTTTAATCCCAACTCGACTCAGTGAGCATTTTCAACGTTGCCTCTCCAGGGTGAGGACGGCTTTGGCGATGAGGGTCATGCGGTTGGGGCTGATGCGAGATCTGCGGAAGATCTGCC
>NZ_JBSFCK010000049.1:0-37469 GCF_053593435.1 Streptomyces sp. NPDC002306 | reverse complement strand
TGCGTTTCCGACTCTATCAGATCTTTTCTCGACCCGATTTCCTCGGTGCTTTCCAGGTTTCCGCTTCCGCGTTTCCCTTTCCGGCGACTCCGACTTTATCAGAGATTCTGAGTCGGAATTCCCGCCCCGCTCGGGGACTGGTTCCGGTGCACGAAGCTACCGGGTTCCCGTTCTGGCGGAGCCGTAAACGTACTGGAGCGGGGCTCCTCGATGCAAATCGAGGAGCCCCGCTCCAGGTTCACGCGTACGAGGGGTCGTACGCGGGTCAGACCTCGACCACGACCGGGAGGATCATCGGCCTGCGCCGGTAGGTGTCCGAGACCCACTTGCCCAGGGTCCTGCGGATGAGCTGCTGCAGCTGGTGCGGCTCCACCACGCCGTCCTGGGCCGAGCGCTCGAGCGACTCGATGATCTTCGGCGCGACGGCGCTGAAGGCCGAATCGTCGATGCCCGAGCCGCGGGCCTGGATGTGCGGGCCACCCGTGATCTTGCCGGTCGACGAGTCGACGACCACGAAGACCGAGATGATGCCCTCGTCCCCGAGGATCTTGCGGTCCTTCAGGGCCGGCTCGCCGACATCGCCGACCGAGAGGCCGTCGACGTAGACGTATCCCGCCTGGACCTTGCCGGAGATCTTCGCCTTGCCCTCGATCAGGTCGACGGCGACGCCGTCCTCGGCGATGACGATCCGGTCGTGCGGGACACCCGTCAGAGCGCCCAGCTCGGCGTTGGCGCGCAGATGGCGCCACTCGCCGTGCACCGGCATCAGGTTCTTCGGGCGGCAGATGTTGTAGAAGTACAGGAGCTCGCCCGCGGACGCGTGGCCCGAGACGTGCACCTTGGCGTTGCCCTTGTGAATGACGTTCGCGCCCCAGCGGGTCAGACCGTTGATCACGCGGTAGACCGCGTTCTCGTTGCCGGGGATCAGGGACGACGCCAGGATCACCGTGTCGCCGTCGACGATGCGGATCTGGTGGTCCCGGTTGGCCATGCGGGACAGGGCCGCCATCGGCTCGCCCTGTGAACCCGTACAGACGAGGACCACCTCGTGGTCCGGGAGGTCGTCGAGCGTCTTGACGTCCACGACCAGGCCCGGCGGGACCTTCAGGTAGCCCAGGTCCCGGGCGATGCCCATGTTGCGGACCATGGAGCGACCGACGAAGGCGACGCGGCGGCCGTACTCGTGCGCCGCGTCCAGGATCTGCTGGATCCGGTGGACGTGGCTGGCGAAGCTGGCCACGATGATCCGCTTGTTGGCGCTCGCGAAGACCTGGCGCAGGACGTTGGAGATGTCCCGCTCGGGCGGAACGAACCCGGGTACCTCGGCGTTCGTCGAGTCGGCGAGGAGGAGGTCGATGCCTTCCTCGCTCAGACGTGCGAAGGCGTGGAGGTCCGTCAGGCGGTTGTCCAGCGGGAGCTGGTCCATCTTGAAGTCGCCCGTGTGGACCACCATGCCGGCGGGGGTCCGGATAGCGACCGCGAGGGCGTCCGGGATGGAGTGGTTGACCGCGATGAACTCGCAGTCGAAGGGGCCGATGCGTTCGCGGTTCCCCTCCGCCACCTCCAGGGTGTACGGGCGGATGCGGTGTTCCTGGAGCTTCGCCTCGATGAGAGCGAGGGTCAGCTTGGAGCCGATCAGGGGGATGTCCGGCTTCTCCCTGAGGAGGTACGGGACACCACCGATGTGGTCCTCGTGACCATGGGTGAGGACGATGCCCTCGATGTCGTCGAGGCGGTCCCGGATCGACGAGAAGTCCGGCAGGATCAGGTCGATTCCGGGCTGCTCCTCCTCCGGGAAGAGCACTCCGCAGTCGACGATCAGCAGGCGGCCGCCGTACTCGAAGACCGTCATGTTGCGGCCGATCTCACCGAGACCGCCGAGTGGGGTGACGCGCAGACCGCCTTCGGGAAGCGGCGGGGGCGAACCGAGTTCAGGATGCGGATGACTCAAAAGACTCTCCTCACCACACGCGCCACGTACCGACAGGGCACGTGGCGCGCGTGACGTTCGTGCAGAAGCAGTTGTCATTGTGGGGTGCGGGCGCCGGAGGCCCGCCTATTCAGTTGTGAAGCCTGGTGGTGCAAAGTCTGTTGTCAGAGCTGTACCCCGCCGGCGGCAAGATCGATCTTGAGCTGAGCGATCTCCTCCGGCGTGAGCTCGACCATGGGCGGCCGCAGCGGTCCGGCGGGCAGTCCCTGGAGGGCGAGCGCGGCCTTGGTGGTCATGACGCCCTGGGTGCGGAACATGCCCGTGTAGACGGGAAGCAGCTTCTGGTGGATCTCCGTGGCCTTCTGGACGTCTCCGGAGGTGTACGCCTCGATCAGGGTGCGTAGCTCGGGCGTCACCACGTGGCCGACGACCGAGACGAAGCCGACCGCGCCCACGGACAGCAGGGGCAGGTTCAGCATGTCGTCGCCCGAGTACCAGGCGAGGCCCGACTGCGCGATTGCCCAGCTGGCGCGGCCGAGGTCACCCTTGGCGTCCTTGTTGGCAACGATCCGCGGGTGTTCGGCGAGCCGGACCAGCGTCTCGGTGTTGATGGGGACGCCGCTGCGGCCGGGGATGTCGTAGAGCATGACCGGCAGCTCGGCGGCGTCGGCCACCGCCGTGAAGTGCCGGTACAGGCCTTCCTGCGGGGGCTTGTTGTAGTACGGCGTGACGACCAGGAGGCCGTGTGCGCCGGTTCGCTCGGCGGTGCGGGCGAGCTCGACGCTGTGGTGGGTGTCGTTGGTGCCGACGCCGGCCACGACGTGGGCGCGGTCGCCGACCGCCTCCAGCACGGCTCGTACGAGATCCGATTTCTCCGCGTCGCTCGTGGTGGGGGACTCGCCGGTGGTGCCGTTGACGATCAGGCCGTCGTTGCCTGCGTCCACCAGGTGGGTGGCGAGCCGCTGTGCGCCGTCGAGGTCGAGTGCGCCGTCCGCCGTGAACGGCGTGACCATGGCGGTGAGGACCCGCCCGAAGGGGGTCTGCGGAGTGGAGGTCGGAGCCATGGGTAACACGCTACTCGCTGCTCAATGCGGGGTCTGCCCTTGGGGGGCGCGGAAAGTCCTGACAAATGCGGAGCCCGGCACTGCCTGCTCGGGGGTTCAAGCAGTGCCGGGTCCGTTTGATCAGGCTAGATGAACTTCTCCAAATGCCGCAATACGGACACTTCGCCCGACTGACCCGCACATGTGTGCCCGGCAGGCGAACAAGGCTTCGTTACGGGGCCACCCGGCCGTTGGCGTTGAAGGCGGCGTACGTGAGCGGCATGAGCGCGGCCCACTCGGCCTCCATCTTCTCGCCGACCATCTCGATCTCCCGCTGCGGGAAGGACGGGACCTTGGCCAGTTCGTGCTGGGTGCGCAGGCCGAGGAAGTGCATCAGCGAGCGGGCGTTGCAGGTGGCGTACATCGAGGAGAACAGGCCGACGGGGAGCACCGCGCGGGCCACCTCGCGGGCGACTCCGGCGGCGAGCATCTCCTGGTAGCGCTCGTACGCCTGGATGTACGACTCCTGCATCGAGCGCTCCACGATCTCCTGCTGCGCTTCGGTGCCGTCGACGAACACGTACTTGCCCGGGCGTCCCTGCTGGACCAGCTTGCGGTCCTCGCCGGGGACGTAGAAGACGGGCTGAAGCTCGCGGTAGCGCCCGGATTCCTCGTTGTAGGAGTTGTGGACGACGATGCCGTTCGCCAGGAAGTTGTGCCAGGGGCCTTCCACGGTGAGGTCGTACGTCATCTCCTCGCCGTCGTCCTCGATGGACACGATCGGGTCGGCGACGGCCACGGAGACCTTGCCGTCGTGACCGGCGAGCTTGTGCTCCTCGGCGCTCTTGGCCGCGTGGCAGGGCTCGCAGGCGGGTGCGAGGTTGCGCTCGTCGAGGGCGCGGGTGAGGTCCTCGGTCACCGGGACGACGTGGTCGAGAGCGAGGTCCGCGCGCGGGAAGGACCCGCCACAGAGGTGGCAGGTGTCGCTCTCCCCGATCAGACGGTCGCGCTGCATCGAGGTCCAGACCCCCACCCCACGGCGCAGGCTCGGCGGAACGAGATCCCCCGCGGAGTCGGACGTGGTCCCGGCGGCCATCACCGCGTCGCCCACCGCGAGCTCGCCGGCCTTCCGCCAGCCGTCCGGGGTGAGCACCGCGTGGTCGACGGTGCTGCGCAGGACCTTCCCGCTCGCGGTGGTGATCCTGATCAGGGCCTTGACGCCCGACTGGATGACGTCGAGGATCTGGCCGCTCCGGGCCGTCAGCGTCTCCTCGTCGTAGCAACGCACCTGCGTGCGACGGAGCGGTTCGAGCTTGCGCAGCCGGGTGGAGGGGTGCAGTTCCCGGAACTCCGCGACGGCGGAGTCGGCCGCCTCCCGGTTGTCGTACAGCCCCAGGTGGTGGGTGGTCTCGTCGCGGCGGACCTGCGCCATCCACTTCCCGGCGCCGGCGTGCCAGGTCACGCCGCCCGCCGAGTGCGGCAGCCGGTCCTCGACATCGAGATGCCACAGCCTGTGGAGATCCTCGATCGAGCGGCGCCTGAGTGTCCCCGCCTCGCTGACCAGCGTGATCTCCGTGTCACCCGCCACGCACCAGCCCACCCGGTGCCGCATGAACTCGCGGAAGACGAAGATCGGGGCGCTGATGAAGAACGTCATCGAGTTGTGCTCGAAGGGGCTGCCGTGCCGGTCCCGCATCAGGTAGTTGATCAGGCCCTTGGACCGCTCGGGGTCCTTCGTGAGCTCCTCCAGGGACTGCTCGCCGGCGGTGGAGACGCGGGCGGCCCACAGGACGTCGGAGTCGGCCGCGCTGTGCTTGACCAACTCGACGGTGACGTCGCTGCGGAAGCTGGGCTTGAGGTCGTCGGCGGGTGTGTCGGTCACGGCTCGGCGGGTCCTTCCATCACTTCTCTCGGGCGGCGCCCACTCTACGGGCCGCCCCGACATCGGGGCGTTCGATGCCGGGCCGCGACATCTTTGGAGAACTTCTGTCAATTCAGTGAAACCTGGCACCAAAGGAGGCATTCGCTCGTCTGTATCGGTGAGAGCGATTCGTTCGACCCGCACAGCCCCCAGAGGAGAAGCAGTACCTATGTTCCGTCGGCGTGAACCCGTGCCGTTCGCCTTCCTCGCCGAAGCCGACAGGTTCCGCAGCAATGTCACTCCCCCGCCCGGTGAGCGGGCGTCCTTCGGTCAGATGGCCGGGCGCTGGCTGCTGGGTGTCACCATCGTCGCCGGGCTGGTGGGCGCCCTGGTCATCGGGATGCCCGCGCTGTCGCTGGACCACTCCGCGACACAGCCTCAGCAGTCACAGGCGTCCCAGGGACGCTGACGCACCCCCGGTCACCGGCCCACGAGGCGGTGGGGCCCCCTATGGCCCCCCAAGGGTGGTGAGCGGTCACACAGGCGGATAGCCTCACCGGGCACAGCCCATGCATGGAATGAGTGAGGACCAGCCGTGCCCCTGCCCTTCCTGACGGCCGACCGCACCTTCGAGGCGACCGACGACAGCGCGCTTCCCTACGACGACCGCGACCGCTGGCGGCGGCCCTACCGGCCCGGCCCGTGGCGCGTGGGCTTGGCGGCGCTCTGTCTGCTGCTCGCCTCGTACGTGCTGTTCGCGGCGGTCATCATCGCCCTGACCGACTCGCCGTCCGCCGCCGCCGCTGTCTTCGCGACGGCGCTGCTCATCATCGCCGTCGCGCTGCGCCTGCTGCGCGTGGGCGTGTGGGTGAGCGCGGCGGGCCTGCGCCACGTGGGATTCCTCGCCACGCGCACGGTGGCCTGGGACCGGGTCGTCGCCGTGCGGACGGTCCAGCAGCCGGTGCGCTGGCTCGGGCTGCCCCGGACGGTCCAGGGCCAGGCCCTGACCCTGGTGCGCAACGATCGTGCGGCGACCGAGGTGCCGCCGCTGCTGACCACGCACAACGCGGACTTCCTGGCGCGTCCCGAGGCGTTCGACCGGGCCGCGGACAGCGTCGAGGTGTGGGCCGACGAGTACGGCCGCGGCGCCTGACGGTCCGGGTGATGTCCCGGTCCCGGAGATCGAGGTCCGGGACCGGTTCCCTGGTGTCGTCCCGGTGTGCTGGTGTCGTCCCAGGGTCCGGGTGATATCCCGGTTCCGGTGATGTGCCGGCTCGCGGTGACCCGGTCGCGGTGGTCCCGCGCGGGTCACCGCGCCCCTCACCTGCCGCGCAGGGCGATCGCGCGTTGCATCGCCTTGCGGGCGCGCGGGGTGTCGCGGGCGTCGTGGTAGGCGACGGCGAGGCGGAACCAGCTGCGCCAGTCCTCGGGGGCCACCTCCGTCTCGGCCTTGCGCCTGGCGAAGACCTCGTCGGCCGAGTCACGGTCGATGCGGCCGCCGGGGGTGCGCTTCAGCTCGTCGACGGGCAGACCGCCCTCGGCGTCGAGTTCGGCGGCGAGCCGGTTGGCCCTGCGGACGAACTGGGTGTTCTTCCACAGGAACCACAGGCCGATCACCGGCAGGATCAGGACCGCGACGCCGAAGGTGACGGTCAGGAGCGTGCCGGACTGGATGAGCATGACGCCGCGGCTGCCGACTAGGACGAAGTAGAAGACCAGGACGGCGGCCGTGACGGCGTACGAGAGCATTGCGCGCATGGTGTCGTCAGCGCCCGGGCTCAGCCGAGGTCCAGGAAGTGCTCCAGGCCGAAGGTCAGGCCCGGAGTGGTCACCACACGACGGACACCCAGCAGGATGCCCGGCATGAAGCTGCTGTGGTGCAGGGAGTCGTGGCGGATCGTGAGGGTCTCTCCCTCGCCGCCGAGCAGGACCTCCTGGTGGGCCAGGAGGCCGCGCAGCCGGATCGCGTGCACCGGGACGCCGTCGACGTTCGCCCCGCGGGCGCCGTCCAGTGCCGTGGCGGTGGCGTCCGGGGCCGGCGCGGAGCCCGCCTCGGCCCGTGCCCGGGCGATGAGCTGGGCGGTGCGGGTGGCGGTGCCGGACGGCGCGTCCACCTTGTTCGGGTGGTGCAGTTCGACGACCTCGACCGACTCGAACCAGGGCGCGGCGATCTGCGCGAACTTCATGGTCAGGACGGCGCCGATGGAGAAGTTCGGCGCGATGAGCACACCCGTCCGCGGAGACGCGGCCAGCCAGTCGTTCAGCTGGGCGAGGCGGTCGTCGGTCCAGCCGGTGGTGCCGACGACGGCGTGGATGCCGTGCCGGACGCAGAAGTCGAGGTTGTCCATCACCGAGGCGGGGGTGGTCAGTTCGACCACGGCCTGGGCGCCGGCCTCCGTCAGCGTCTCCAGCTTGTCGCCCCGGCCAAGGGCGGCGACCAGCTCCAGGTCCGCGGCGGCCTCGACCGCCCGTACCGCCTCGGACCCGATGCGGCCGTTCGCACCGAGGACCGCCACGCGCAGCTTGCTCATCTGTCTTGCTTCCTTACCGAGGGAGTGGGCGACCGGGGGCGTCAGGCGACGGCGTCGTGCAGCCGCGCGGCCTGCTTGTCCTTCAGCGGGCCGATGACCGACAGGGACGGGCGCTGCCCCAGGATGTCGCGGGCGACCGACCGGACCTCGTCCGGGGTCACGGCGGCTATCCGGGCCAGCATGTCGTCGACGGACATCTGCTCGCCCCAGCACAGCTCGCTCTTGCCGATACGGTTCATCAGCGCGCCTGTGTCCTCCAGGCCCAGGACCGTGGAGCCCTGGAGCTGGCCGACGGCGCGGCCGATCTCGTCGTCGCTGAGCCCGTGCTCGGCGACCTGGTCGAGTTCGTCGCGGCAGATCTTCAGTACGTCGTGCACCTGGCTCGGCCGGCAGCCCGCGTACACGCCGAACAGGCCGCAGTCGGCGAAGCCCGAGGTGTACGAGTACACGCTGTAGGCCAGGCCGCGCTTCTCGCGGACCTCCTGGAAGAGCCGGGAGGACATGCCGCCGCCGAGGGCGGTGTTCAGCACACCGAGCGCCCAGCGGCGGTCGTCGGTGCGGGCCAGGCCGGGCATGCCGAGGACGACGTGCGCCTGCTCCGTCCTGCGGCCGAGCAGTTCGACGCGGCCCGCGGTGCGGATGGTGCGCCGGCCGTCGCGCGGGGCGATGGGCTCGGCCTCCGGGTTGCGGAAGGCGCCCGCCTTCTCGAACGCGGCGCGCACCTGGCGTACGACCTTGTGGTGGTCGATGTTGCCCGCGGCCGCGACTACCAGGTGGGTCGGGTCGTAGTGCTTCTTGTAGAAGCGCCGGATGCGGTCGGCGGTGAGGGCGTTGACCGTGTCGACCGTGCCGAGGACCGGGCGGCCGAGGGGGTTGTCGCCGAACATCGTGTGCGCGAACAGGTCGTGCACACAGTCGCCCGGGTCGTCCTCGGTCATCGCGATCTCTTCGAGGATCGCGCCGCGCTCCACGTTGACGTCGTCCTCGACGATGAGGGAGCCGGTCAGCATGTCGCAGACGACGTCGATGGCGAGCGGCAGGTCGGTGTCGAGCACCCGCGCGTAATAGCACGTGTACTCCTTGGCCGTGAAGGCGTTCATCTCGCCGCCGACCGCGTCGATGGCGGAGGAGATGTCCAGCGCGCTCCGGCGTGACGTGCCCTTGAAGAGCAGGTGCTCCAGGTAGTGCGTGGCGCCGTTCAGGGACGGGGTCTCGTCGCGCGAGCCGACGTGCGCCCAGATGCCGAAGGTCGCCGAGCGGACCGAGGGCAGGGTCTCGGTGACGATGCGCAGGCCGCCCGGGAGGGTGGTCTTGCGGACCGTGCCGATGCCGCTCGTGCCCTTGACGAGGGTTTGGGTACGGGCGACGGCCCGCGCCTCCGAGGAGGTGCGGGCCGTCGCCGTGGAGCTACTCGACGTCACTTGTCGGTGTCGTCCTTCTGCTCGTCGTCGTCGCCGTCGCTCTCGCCCTCGATCACGGGGATGAGGGAGAGCTTGCCGCGGGAGTCGATCTCGGCGATCTCGACCTGGACCTTCTGGCCCACGCCGACGACGTCCTCGACGTTCTCCACGCGCTTGCCGCCGGCGAGCTTGCGGATCTGCGAGATGTGCAGCAGACCGTCCTTGCCCGGGAGCAGCGAGACGAACGCGCCGAAGGTGGTGGTCTTGACGACCGTACCCAGGTAGCGCTCGCCGACCTCCGGCATGGTCGGGTTGGCGATGCCGTTGATCGTGGCGCGGGCGGCCTCGGCGGCCGGGCCGTCGGAGGCACCGATGTAGATGGTGCCGTCGTCCTCGATCGTGATCTCGGCGCCGGTGTCCTCCTGGATCTGGTTGATCATCTTGCCCTTGGGGCCGATGACCTCGCCGATCTTGTCCACGGGGATCTTGACGGTGATGATCCGCGGGGCGTTCGGGGACATCTCGTCCGGCGTGTCGATCGCTTCCATCATCACGTCGAGGATGTGGAGGCGGGCGTCACGGGCCTGCTTGAGGGCCGCGGCCAGGACGGAGGCCGGGATGCCGTCCAGCTTGGTGTCGAGCTGGAGGGCGGTCACGAACTCCTTGGTGCCGGCGACCTTGAAGTCCATGTCGCCGAAGGCGTCCTCCGCACCGAGGATGTCGGTGAGGGCGACGTAGTGCGTCTCGCCGTTGATCTCCTGGGAGATCAGGCCCATGGCGATACCGGCGACCGGGGCCTTGAGGGGCACACCGGCGTTCAGCAGCGACATGGTGGAGGCGCAGACCGAGCCCATGGACGTCGAGCCGTTGGAGCCGAGGGCCTCGGACACCTGACGGATCGCGTAGGGGAACTCCTCGCGCGTCGGCAGCACCGGCACGATGGCGCGCTCGGCGAGGGCGCCATGGCCGATCTCGCGGCGCTTGGGGGAGCCGACGCGGCCGGTCTCACCGACCGAGTACGGCGGGAAGTTGTAGTTGTGCATGTAGCGCTTGCGGGTCACCGGCGAGAGGGTGTCCAGCTGCTGCTCCATGCGGAGCATGTTCAGGGTGGTGACGCCCAGGATCTGGGTCTCGCCACGCTCGAACAGCGCCGAGCCGTGCACGCGCGGGATGGCCTCGACCTCGGCGGCGAGCGTACGGATGTCCGTGACGCCGCGGCCGTCGATGCGCTTCTTCTCCTTGATGACGCGCTCACGGACCAGGGACTTGGTCAGCGAGCGGTACGCGGCGGAGATCTCCTTCTCGCGGCCCTCGAACTCCGGCAGGAGCTTCTCGGCGGCGAGCGTCTTGACGCGGTCCAGCTCGGCCTCGCGCTCCTGCTTGCCCGCGATGGTCAGCGCGGAGGCCAGCTCCGGGCGGACGGCGGCGGACAGCGCCTCCAGGACGTCGTCCTGGTAGTCGAGGAAGACCGGGAACTCGCCGGTCGGCTTGGCGGCCTTCGCGGCGAGGTCGGCCTGGGCCTTGCAGAGCACCTTGATGAAGGGCTTCGCGGCGTCCAGACCGGAGGCGACGACCTCCTCGGTCGGCGCCTCGGCGCCGCCCGCGACCAACTGGATGGTCTTGTCGGTGGCCTCGGCCTCGACCATCATGATCGCGACGTCGCCGTCCTCCAGGACGCGACCGGCGACGACCATGTCGAAGACGGCGTCCTCGAGCTCGGTGTGCGTCGGGAACGCGACCCACTGGCCGTTGATCAGCGCGACGCGGACGCCGCCGATCGGGCCGGAGAAGGGCAGACCGGCCAGCTGCGTGGACGCGGACGCGGCGTTGATCGCCACGACGTCGTACAGGTGGTCGGGGTTGAGCGCCATGATCGTGGCGACGACCTGGATCTCGTTGCGCAGGCCCTTCTTGAAGGACGGGCGCAGCGGACGGTCGATGAGGCGGCAGGTGAGGATGGCGTCCTCGGACGGCCGGCCCTCACGGCGGAAGAAGCTGCCGGGGATCTTGCCGGCGGCGTACATCCGCTCCTCGACGTCCACCGTCAGGGGGAAGAAGTCGAGCTGGTCCTTGGGGTTCTTGGAGGCGGTGGTGGCCGACAGCACCATGGTGTCGTCGTCCAGGTACGCCACTGCGGAGCCGGCGGCCTGCTTGGCCAGGCGGCCCGTCTCGAAGCGGATGGTGCGGGTGCCGAAGGCGCCATTGTCGATGACGGCCTCGGCGTAGTGGGTCTCGTTCTCCACTAGCGTTTTCTCCTCGTCTTCGTCCCTCCTCGCCCGTGTGGCGGGGGGACGGTGGCGGAGAAGCGCTCCTTCTGGTGCGGGCCGGTCTTCGATCGAAGCACCCGGGGCTCGCTTCCCCCCGGGGGCCACTACCGAGGACCGGCGGCGGCGAGGTGCGCTTCTCCTCGTTCGGTGTGCGTGATGACGCCCCACCCGGTACGGGTACGGCCTATCACACGGTGTCGTACGTATTGCGTTGTGCTACCACACTACAAAGCGCCAGTGACACTCCGCACGTTTCCATACGTACGGCAAAGGGAGCGGTCCCGATCGTTTCGGGAACCGCTCCCTTCACGGCGTCTTACTTGGCGCCCGCGGCACCACGACGGATGCCGAGGCGGTCGACCAGCGCACGGAAGCGCTGGATGTCCTTCTTGGCCAGGTACTGCAGCAGGCGGCGACGCTGACCGACCAGGATCAGCAGACCACGACGGGAGTGGTGGTCGTGCTTGTGGGCCTTGAGGTGCTCGGTCAGGTCCGAGATCCGGCGCGACAGCATGGCGACCTGGACCTCGGGGGAGCCGGTGTCGCCCTCCTTGGTACCGAACTCGCTGATGATCTGCTTCTTCGTAGCGGCGTCGAGCGACACGCGTACTCCTCGTAGTCTCTGAGTAGCCACCGAGTGCCCCTGGTCCACATCTCAGGGGAGCTTCCGTTACTCGGGAGGCGGGGATCCGCTGGGCGCGGCCTTCAGAGCGATGCTCCGGGGGCGCGTACACAAACGGCCGTCATCCAGAGTAGCAGCAGGCGGGGGTCCTCCTCGCCGGGGTCTCCGAACCACCCGAACGCCGCCGCGGCGGCCACTAGGGTGAACGTCTGGATCATCCGCACGTCGGAAGGGGGCGCTTCGCCATGGCGGAGGAAGTGAGCGAGGACGTCAAGGCGCGCAAGGCGCGGGAGCGGGACGAGCTCTACGCGCTCGACATCGCGGACGTCGAGTGGCACGGCGCGCCCGGCACGGAGGAGCACGAGGAGCGGGTCGAGATCGCGTATCTCCCCGCCGGTGCGGTGGCCATGCGCTCGTCGCTCGACCCCGGCACGGTACTGCGGTACACGGAGGCGGAGTGGCGGGCCTTCGTGCTCGGCGCGCGGGACGGGGAGTTCGATCTGGAGCCGGCGCCGCACAATGGCGGGCTCGACGTGGAGTGACGTACGCCTACGGTGGCGAACGGTGGAGAAGGGGCGGCACGCGTGCGTGTGCCGCCCCTTCCCGCTGCCGCCGTCCGTCGCGTCGGTGCCGGCCGTGACCGGTGACCGTCAGTGCCTGAGGCCCGCGCTCCCCACCCCGAGGGTGCTGAGCTGTTCCACAGCTGCCTGCCGTCCTTCATGTCGTACGCCACCGAGCTCCGCCCCCAGGCCACGGCGACGACTCCCTCGGTCAGGGTGAGGTCGGTGTCGGGGACGTACGCGAACTGCGCCGCGGGCATCTTCTTCCGCCACAGGTTCCTGCCGGTGTTCAGGTCGACGAACACCACCTGGCCGCAGACGCCTTCACCCTCCGCGCCCTCCGGCCGCGGAGGCTGGAGGACGACGGCGGTACGGCCGTCGGCGGTGACGTGCCGACTGGTGGCGCAGAGATGGCCGCCCAGTTGGAGGGGCCAGGCCGTCTCGTCGTACTTGGGCTTGATCCGGTAGCCCTCGATCCGGTCGCCACGCCTCTGGCGAGGATCCTGTCGGCGGCCCAGGTGCCGGGCGCGTAACGAGGGTTGGTCCCGGTGTACTTGGCGAGGTTCTCCCCGGCCGAGCAGCTTCCTACGGCGCCGGTCGCGGGCCGCCCGGTCGGCGGCCGGGGCGGATTGGGTATGGACGGAAGGCAGTACTCCGAAGCTCACGCGTCGGTTTCCTTTTCCGCTCATCCGGGGGGGCGGACCTGTCCCGCGCTCGCCATGACGGTCAATCCTCTTACGGGGCAACCCGGTTAAGGCACGGCAACGATCAGCTCGCTTCACCTTCTGTCCCGCTTGTTCACGAATGTCGCTCGGTTTGTTCACCGATACGCAGGCTGCGTACGGAACTTCCGGGCAGGCTGTGACGCAGTGGGCAGGCGCTCAGGGGTGGACGGGCCTGACAGGGCGGGGCTTGCGGTGATTAGGCTGGGACCGGGAGCGATGCCAGAACCCGTGGACCGGGCGTCGGCGTCCCAGGGGGAGAGCCGGTTCATCGGACGACCTCGAACGACTTCGGACGACGAGAAATGGTCGCCCCGGCACGGCATGGGGGTTCTCGACCACACCAGGAGGAACTGTGAGCAGCGATCGGGACGGGATCCGCGGGGGCTGGGCCACACCCGGCGATGACCAGCCCGACGCCGAGTCCGACATCGAGATGACGGGCGAGTTCACCATCGACTACGCGCCGCCTGCCTGGTACACGCAGAACGCGGCCGGGAGTTCGGGGTCGGGGGGCGACTCGGGGTCGGGCGGTGAGGCCGGCGGTGAAGGTGGCGCCGGTAATTCCGCTGGTGGCGCCGGTGGTTCCGCTGGTGAGGGTGGCGCGGGGGCGCCTGGTACGGGTACGGGTACGCCCGGTGCGGCGGGTCCGGCGTTCCCGTCGGGGCCTTCGGGAGCGCCGCTTCCCGGGCTGACGCCTCCCGCCCACGCTGTTCAGGGGACGGGGGCTCCCTTCCAGCAGCCGGCGGCCACGACTCCCGGGGCGCCGTTCACCACGCCTCAGCCGCCCGCGCCGTCCGCGGGGGGTCCGGTCGCCGTGCCCCGGCTTCCGGTGGGGAGCGGGTTCGAGCCTTCGGCCCACCCGGCCCACCCGACTCCTGCGGCTCCTCCGGCTCCTCAAAGTCCTGCGGCGGACGCTGTTTCGCCGACGGCCGTGCCGAACATTCCGGTGGGCGGGTTCCAGGGGCAGTGGGGGGCGGCTTCGACGCCTTCGCCGACTCCTGCGCCTCCCGCTCCCCCGACTGCGCCCGTTGCCGATGCCGATGCCGACGACAGCGCCTCCGGCGCCGACACCGACACCGGTGATCTGGAGAGCGGTGCCACCATGCGGTTCTCCGCTGTCGCCCTGAAACGGGAGATCGCGGAGCGGACCGCCGAGGCGGAGGCTCAGGAGCACGAGCACGAACACGAACGGGAGCAGGAAACGGAGGCCGGGGCCGAGGCTGCCGAGGTGGCCGACGGCGAAGCCGTGCCCGCCGAGGACGCCGAGGACGCCGATGCGGTGTCGTCGGATGACGCCCAGGCCGAGGAAGCCGAGGTGTCGAGCATCGGCCCCGAGGTCGCGGGCGACGGCGAGGGCGCGGAAGGCGATGCGGTGTCGCAGGACGCCCCGCAGGACGGCGACGGCACCGACACCGACACCGAAGACAGCGCCGACGAAACCGAGTTCACGGACACGGCCCTCGCGGACCAGGACGTCGAGCTTGCGGACGCCGTGCCCGCCGAGGCCGAGCCGGTGGACGCCGTGCCTGACGAAGAGCCCCAGGACGCCGTTCCGGCCGACGCACCGCAGGACGCCGTTCCGGTTGCCACCGACGCGCCGCAGGACGCTCCCCCGGCCTGGACTCCCCCGCCGGCACCGCAGGCCGGGCTTCCGCCCTTGCCGCCGGCGTACCAGCCCGCGGCCCCGGCCGCGGCGGCCGAGTGGCCCGCCCAACCGCCGCAGCACCAGCACCAGCACCAGCACCAGCACCAGCCGGAAGCTCCGGCCCAGCCGCCGTTCCAGGCGCAGGCCCCTCAGCCCGCCCCCGCCGCCTGGAACCCGCCCGCCGCGGCACCGACCGCACCGCCCACGGCGGCACCCGACGCGCAGGGCGGCTACGGCTTCCCGCGCCCCGGCGAGGTTCCCGCCGCACCGACGCCTCACGCACCCGCCGCCTACGGCTTCCCCCACCCCGGCGCGCCCGCCCCGGCAGTGCCCGACGCCCGAGCCGGCTACGGATTCCCCCAGCCGGGGACTCCCGCCGCCACCCCGCCGAACACCCCCGGCGCCTACGGCTTCCCGCCCGCCCAGCCGGAGCCCGCTCCCGCCGCACCGCAGCCCCCCGCGGAGGCGGCACCCCACGCCCCGGCCGCGTACGGCTTCCCCCACCCGGGGACTCCCGCCCCCACCCCGCCGAACACCCCCGGCGGTTACGGGTTCCCCCAGCCGCCCGCGCCGCAGGGGCAGCCGTGGCAGGCCGAGGCGCAGCCCCCCTCGCCGGCTCCGCAGGCACCGCAGCCGCCTCAGGCCGCGGAGCCCCCGCACGCCCCGCACTTCCCACAGCCGCCCCAGGCACCCCACACGGCCCCGCAGGCACCCCAGCCCCCCGCGGCCCAGGCTCCGCAGGCACCCCACTCCCCCGAGCCGCCGCAGGCCTACCCACAGGCCCCGCAGCCTGCCCCCCACCCGCAGCAGGCCCAGCACCCGCAGGCCGGGCCGCCCGCGCAGCATCCCCAGCCTCCCGTGGACCCCCGGGCCGGTGCCGCCTGGCCGCAGCCGATCCAGCACGACCAGCGGCAGCCGACCAATCCCGGGGCCGCGCCGCTCGGTTACACCGCTGCCGTGGAGCTGTCGTCGGACCGGCTGCTCAACAACAAGAGGCAGAAGGCGAAGAGCGGGCGGCCGGCCGCGGCCGGCGGTCGGTTCAAGCTCGGGGGCAAGAAGGAGGAGGCCGAGCGGCAGCGGAAGCTCGACCTCATCCGGACGCCCGTCCTGTCGTGCTACCGGATCGCCGTCATCAGCCTCAAGGGCGGGGTCGGCAAGACCACCACGACCACCGCGCTGGGCTCCACGCTCGCCACCGAGCGACAGGACAAGATCCTCGCCATCGACGCGAACCCGGACGCCGGCACCCTCGGGCGGCGCGTCCGGCGGGAGACCGGGGCCACCATCCGTGACCTCGTCCAGGCGATCCCGTACCTCAACTCGTACATGGACATCCGGCGGTTCACGTCCCAGGCGCCGTCCGGGCTGGAGATCATCGCCAACGACGTCGACCCGGCGGTGTCGACGACGTTCAACGACGAGGACTACCGGCGCGCGATAGACGTGCTCGGCAAGCAGTACCCGATCATCCTCACCGACTCGGGCACCGGTCTGCTGTACAGCGCCATGCGCGGGGTGCTGGACCTCGCCGACCAGCTCATCATCATCTCGACCCCGTCCGTGGACGGTGCGAGCAGCGCCAGTACGACGCTGGACTGGCTGTCCGCGCACGGCTACGCCGACCTCGTCTCGCGGTCCCTCACCGTCATCTCGGGAGTGCGCGACACCGGCAAGATGATCAAGGTCGAGGACATCGTCAGCCACTTCGAGACGCGCTGCCGCGGTGTCGTCGTGGTGCCGTTCGACGAGCACCTCGCCGCCGGTGCCGAGGTCGACCTCGACATGATGCGGCCGAAGGTGCGGGAGTCGTACTTCCACCTCGCGGCGATGGTCGCCGAGGACTTCGTGCGGCACCAGCAGATGCACGGCCTGTGGACCTCGGACGGCAACCCGCCGCCCGTGGCCGCCCCGCCGATGCCCGGTCAGCCCTACGCCGGTCAGCCCTATCCCCAGCCGTACCCGGAGCAGCCGGGCGGGCCGTATCCGCAGCAGCCGGGCCACCCGCAGCCCGGCCGGCCGCCCTACCCCCAACCGAACCAGCCGGGATACCCGGGACAGCCGGGATACCAGGGGCAGCCGGGACACCAGGGACAGCCGGGACACCAGGGGCAGCCGTCGGCGCAGCCCTACCCGCCGGCCGGCGGGCCCTACCCGCAGCAGCCCGCTCAGCAGCCCGGCCAGTCGTATCCGCAGCAGCCGGGTCACCCCCAGCCGCCGCAGCCTCCTCAGCCCCCGCAGCGGTAGCACCGTAGGCGAGTGAACGCGAAGGGCGGCCGGTGTCTCTTGGACACCGGCCGCCCTTCGTCGTCGTAGCGACCGTATGGACGAAAACGGCTGGACGGCTACTCGGCCGTCCCGGTAGCGGTCGCCGCCTCCACCAGCTCCCGGCAGCGCTTCACATCCTCGGCCATCTGTTCGAGCAACGCTTCCAGCGACTCGAACTTCGCCTGGCCCCGGACATAGGCCAGGAAGTCGACGGCGACGTGCAGGCCGTACAGGTCCAGGCCAACGCGGTCGATGGCGTACGCCTCCACCGTGCGCTCGGTGCCGTCGAACTGCGGGTTCGTGCCGACGGAGATGGCGGACGGCATGGCCTCGCCGTTCACGTGCAGCCAGCCGGCGTAGACGCCGTCGGCCGGGATCGCGGTGTGCGGCAGCGTCTCGACGTTCGCCGTGGGGAAGCCCAGCTCGCGCCCGCGCTGGGCGCCACGGACGACCACGCCCTCCACCCGGTGCGGGCGGCCGAGGATCTCGGCGGCGCCCTCGACGTCACCCGTGGAGACCAGGCGTCGGGTCAGCGTGGAGGAGAACGGCTCGCCGCCGCCCGCCGCACCGCTCTCGTACAGGTCGACGACCTCGACCTCGAAGTCGTAGACCGCGCCCTGCTCGGTGAGGAACGCGACGTTCCCGGCCGCCTTGTGGCCGAAGCGGAAGTTCGGACCCTCGACGACCGCCTCGGCGTGCAGCTTGTCGACCAGGACCTTCACGACGAAGTCGGCCGGCGACAGCTTCGAGAACTCTTTCGTGAACGGCAGGATCAGCACCGCGTCCACCCCCAGCTCGGCCATCAGCTCGGCGCGGCGGTGATGCGGGGCCAGCAACGGCGGGTGGCTGCCGGGGCGGACGACCTCGCTGGGGTGCGGGTCGAAGGTGACCACGACGGACGGCACACCCCGCTCACGGGCGCGCTCCACGGCGTGCTTGATGATCAGCTGGTGGCCCCGGTGCACTCCGTCGTAGGAGCCGATGGTGACGACACTGCGCCCCCAGTCCTCGGGAATGTCCTCCAAGCCACGCCAGCGCTGCACTGTGACCGCTCCTTGTCGAACCCGTGTCCGTTACTTGCCTCCTGTGCAGGTCTAAGGGTGCCATGCCGAGCGCTCGGGCCCCGCATCGGCATGGTTGCTGTGACGGGGCGCACTTCTCGGGCCAGAGGTCAGGCGGAAACCCGTAGTCCCGCCAGGTTCTCGATCATCCGGCGGGTGCTCGGCCCGACCACCGCGGCCCAGTCCGCCGGGGCGTCGGTCAGCCAGCCCGCCATCCGGACCGCGAAGCCGGGGACCTGGCGGCCCAGGTCGACCACACCACGGTCGAAACGGGTCGCGCCGTCCGGGGTACGGACCAGCAGCAGGCCGGTGCGGTGGACCAGATCCCTCAGGCCGTCGTCCGGACCGCCGCCGTGCGCGACACCGTCCCGCGGGACTCCGTCGTCGCCGTGCCGGGCGGCGGCGCGCAGCAGGGCCTCCAGGACCCCGGGGTCGTGTTCGTGGGCGAGGAGGAACTCGCGCAGTTCGTGCCGCAGGGGGCGGGAGGCGGGGGTGCCGGGAGCGGTCAGCACGGCGGCCAGCTCCGCGCGCACCCCGTCCGGTCCGCCGCCGTCCAGAAGGCCGGTGACCAGTGGGAGGAGGACGGCTCGGGCGGCGGGGCCCTGGTCGAGCCTGCGGTCGACGTAGGCGGCCACCTGGGCGGCGGTCGCCGGGTTCCCTTCCGCGGCTTCTCGCACCAGCGCCGCGACCCGGCGGGCCAGGGTCGGGGTGGTGACGTCGGCGAGGGTGCGCAGTGCCTCACCGGCGTCCGACCTGCGCAGCCGGGCCCGGAAGGCGGCCAGCACCGGATCGGGGTGGGTGGCCAGGGCGGGCACCAGCGCGCTCGGCGGAAGCTGCGGATCGGCCGCCGAGAAGTACTTCAGCGCCCGCGGGAGGTGGTCGGCGCGGGTGTGCGGATCGCGTACGAGGAGGGCGAGCGCCCCGCCGTGCAGGGTGCTGTCGGCGGGACGGGCCAGCAGGTCGAGGGCCAGGCGGCGCAGCAGCTCGCGGTCGGCCTCGGTACGCACGTGCGGGGCCGCGCGCAGCCCGTACGCCATCGCCGCCACCCGTCGGGCCGGGCGTTCGTCGCGCGCCCACCGGTCGACGGCCCGGCACACGGCGGACGGCTCGTCCTCGGCGAGGACGGCGAGGAGTTCGTCGGCGCGCCGGTGCGCGCGGTCGACGAGGAGCTCGGTGAGGTCGTCGAGGGCCCGGTGCCGGTGGGTGTGCAGGAGCGCCTGCGCGGCCGTCGCCACGGTGGCGTGCGGGGTCGCGGGCAGCGGCCGCTCGTCGTCGAACCAGCGGGTGAGGTGCGGTTGTACGGCGACGGGGTCGGCGGCCAGGAGCGCGGCCGCCGCGTCGAGGTGGCGGGGCGGCCCGGTGGCGTGCGGTGTGCCGTCGGCGGGGAGGAGCCGGCGCAGGAGGTCGAGGCGGACGGCGTCGGGGACGGCCAGGGCCGTCCAGAAAGCGGGGCCGAACTCCCCTAGCGCGGGCCGCTGTTGCCGTCGGCGGCCGACGATCCGGTCGGCGAGCAGGCGCAGTACACCGGCGTACGGCATCGCGTCCGGTACGCGGCTCAGCACCTCGGCGAGCAGCCGGGCCGCCCACCAGGAGTACGGGTCCGCGTCCAGGGCGCGGGCGAGTTCCTCCAGGCGTACGGCGAGCCGCAGGGTGCCGTGCTGGCGGGCCAGGAGCAGCAGGGACTGGACGACCGGGCCGATGCGGTGGGGCGGTACGGGCAGCGCCAGGGTGTCCGGCGGCGGGCGGTGGACCAGGACGCGCAGCGCCTCGTCCAGGTCGAGGTGCAGTCCCTGGATCCAGTCGGCGAGTTCCTCGTGGGCGAAGCGGTAGCCGTCGCCGGCGGGGACGAGGAGGCCCTCGGTGAGGACGGCGGACGCCCAGCCGGTGCCGCCGCCGAGCCGGGCCGGGGCGGGTCCCCAGGGGAACACCGCCTCGAACGACTCCCGGTCCAGTTCGCCCTGGCCGGGTCCGAGGCTGCGCCGGGCGGCCTCGTGGACCTGGCCGGAGACCTTAGCGGCGAGCCGTCGTACGGCGGTGCCGCGCAGGCCGTTCTCGGCGGCGAGGCGGACGGCGACGCGCAGGCACATCAGATCCAGGTGTGCGGCGAGGACGTCGTCCCCGTCGAGCGGGGTGTCCGGGGCGTCGGGGAGGGCGGCGCGGACCTCGCACAGGAGCCGGAGGGTGAGGGGGTGGCGGGCGTGCGGCTCGCTGAGGGCGGTGTCGGGGATGCCGTAGCGCTCGCGGGCGAGCCGGGACTCGTCGTCGCGCAGGTCGCCGAGGTGCACGCAGGGCGGGAGGACGTGGACCAGGTCCTGGCTCGCGGACCGACCGCCGTACGACGCCTGCGACCCGCCCTGGCCGGCGCCGAACGGTACCTGCGACCCGACCGGGCCGACGCCGAACGGTGCCTCCGGCCCGGTCGGGCCACCACCGCCGTACAGCGGATCCGGCCCGACCAAGCCATCACCGCCGTACACCGCCCCCGGCCCGACCGAATCACCGGCGTACAGCGCCTCCCGCGGGAATTGCGCGCCCGCTCGTTCCCAGTACTCCGCGCGGCAGCCCACCACCAGGCGTGCGCCCGCCTCGCGCAGCCAGGTCGCGGTGCCGGTGGTCCACTCGGGCAGGCGGTGGGCGAGCGCGGGCGGCATCTCCTCGGGGCCGTCGAGCAGGAGCAGCAGCGGGCGGCCGACGGTGTGGGCGAGGCGGGCCACGCGTTCCGGGGTGATGTCGCCGAGGTCGGCGGGCAGGCCCGGCCCGGAGGCCGTCACGATGCGGGCGGCGCGGGTCAGCGCCCGGCGGGCGGCGTCCGCCACGGAGCCGTCGCCGTCCTGGAGGTCGGCACCGCGCAGCCACAGCGTGGGCGCCGGTGCCGGTCCCCGGTCGCGGCGGGCGGCCAGGGCCGCGAGTTCCGTCGTACGGCCGCTTCCGGGTGCGCCGACCAGGCCGAGGACGACGGCCGGGCTCTGCGCGAACAGGGCCAACTCCCGCGCGGTCGCGGCCCGTTCGACGGGCTCGATCGGAGGGCCGTGTCCGGCGACCTGGCCCGCGCGTGTGCCGGGCGGCCCGTCCGAGCCCACGGAGGTGGCCGTGAGCTCCAGTACACCGGCCAGGTTGAGGTCGGCGCCGTAGGCGGGCACCGTCGCCGCGTTCCGGGCGAGCAGCTCGGCGAGCGGACCGTGCTCGGCGTGGAAGGCGTCCTGCGGTCCGGTGATGCCGGGAGCCCGCGCGAACAGCGGCACGGCGAACCCCGTGCCGGAGTGGCCGGACTGCAGGGCGGTGCCGACGACCCCGACGACGGCGCCGGTCACCGCGTCGAGCACCGGTCCCCCGGCCGCCCCGCCGCCGAGGCGCAGGGCGTCCCGGCCCGCCGTGCCGATCGCCAACTCCAGTGCGTCGTCGAGGAGATGGAAGCGGTCCGTGGCCGTGTACGTCACCGAGGTCCCGCCCAGCACCCGCGCCTCCCGCCAGCGGCCGGCGGCGACGCGTACGTAGGTTCCCGGCTCGGCCCGGCCGCGCACCGTGACGGGCAGCGGGTCCGCGCCGAGGCCCTCGGTGCGGACGAGGGCCAGGTCCAGAGCGGGCAGTGGGGTCACCGCGTCGGCGCTGACCACGCAGGTGCGGTCGGCGGCGTGCAGGACGACGCGGGGCAGGCCGTCGACCGCCTCGTGGCTGGTGATCACCGTGCCGTGGTGGTCGGCGACGAAGCCCGCGCCGCGGGGGCGGCCGGCCAGGTCGTGGATACGGACGAGGGCCGTGTCCGGGGGATCGTCGCGGTGGCCGGGTGCGGTGGTCCCGGCGTCGTCCGGTGTGCGGCGGGCGCCGCCCGCCCGGCCCCGTCCCGGCATGGTCGTACCTCCCCGCCCTGCGCGCGTGCCCTGCGTTCGACGGTAGGCGCGCGGTGATCGGCGGGACAGATCGCGGGACGAACGCGCCCCCTCACGCTCCGTCGGTTCACTCCGAGCGCCTGCCCGGACGGGTGAATAGGGCGGGGTCGCTGGATACACCCTAGGGGTGGGGGAACCGAGGGGGGACCGTGGAGCGGCGGCAGAGGAAGACCCCGTGCTCGCCGCTCCACGGGCACCACACCCCCACGCCGGGCGGTGCCGCCGTCCCGGCCGGGGACGGCCGAGGTCTTCGCCCGAGCCGCAGAAGCCGCCTGAGCCGAAGCGAGCCGAGCCCTCCGACCCGGCCGACGACGGCCCGGCTCCTCACCTCGCCCGAAGACGGCCGAGCCTGCCCGAGACGGCCGGCCGTCCACCTCCGTCCGTCTCCGTCCGGAGACGGCCGAGTTCCTCGCCTCGCCCGAAGGCCGCGGGGCTCCTCGCCTCAGCCGAAGACAGCCAGGCTCTTCGCCTTGCCGCGCTGTGCCTCGACCAGGGCCAGGAAGTGGTCCTCGGGGTCGAAGACGGCGACGGCGCCGGAGCCTTCGTAGACGTCCGGCATCTCGAGGCGCACGCCGTTGAGGAGCAGCCGGGCCCTCTTCGTGTCCACGTCCCAGCGCGGGAACGCGGCCGTGGCCGCCTCGGCGATCGGCATCACCGTCAGTTCCTGCTGGAGCTGGTCCAGGGTCTTCGCCGCGTCCAGCTTGTAGGGGCCGACCCGGGTGCGGCGCAGCGCGGTGAGATGACCGCCGACGCCGAGGTCGGCGCCCAGGTCACGGGCGAGGGCGCGGATGTACGTGCCGGACGAGCAGACCACCGACACCACCAGGTCGAGCACGGGGGTGCCGTTGTCGGCGACGGCCTCGCGGACGTCGTACACGGCGAAGGAGGAGATGGTGACCGGGCGCGCCGGGATCTCGAACTCCTCGCCCTCGCGGGCCCGCTTGTACGAGCGCACGCCGTCGATCTTGATGGCGCTGACCTTGGACGGCACCTGCATGATGTCGCCGCTCAGCTTGGCGATCCCGGCGTCGACGGCGTCCCGGGTCACCGCGGAGGCGTCCGTGGAGGAGATGATCTCCCCTTCGGCGTCGTCCGTGAGGGTGTTCTGCCCGAGGCGGATCGTCCCCAGGTACTCCTTCTCCGTGAGGGCGAGATGCCCGAGGAGCTTGGTCGCCCGCTCCACGCCGAGGACGAGGACGCCCGTCGCCATGGGGTCGAGGGTGCCGGCGTGGCCGACGCGGCGGGTCCGGGCGATCCCGCGCATCTTGGCGACCACGTCGTGCGAGGTGAAGCCCGACGGCTTGTCGACGATGACAAGGCCGTCGGGCGTCCTGTGCTTCTCGGTCATTCCGCGGCTTCGCCGTCCTTCTCGACAGCCTTCTCGGCCGCCCCGGCCGCCTCAGCGGCTTCGGCGGCTTCGGCGGCCTCGGCGGCCTCGTCTTCCTCGCCCGGCTTGCGGTACGGGTCGGCTTCACCCGCGAAGCTGGCGCCCGCCGAGACCTCGCGGACCTTCGCGTCCGAGGCGCGTGCCTTGTCGAGCAGGTCCTCGATGGTCTTGGCGGTGTCCGGCAGGGCGTCCGCCACGAAGGCCAGGGTCGGCGTGAACTTCACGCCCGCCGCCGCACCCACCGCCGAGCGGAGCACGCCCTTGGCGCTCTCCAGGCCCGCGGCCGCCGCGGCCCGCTCCTCGTCGTCCCCGTACACCGTGTAGAAGACGGTCGCCTCCCGCAGATCACCCGTCACCCGGGTGTCCGTGATGGTGACATGCGAGCCGAGCCGCGGGTCCTTGATCCCGCGCTGCAGCTTCTGGGCCACCACCTCTCGGATGAGGTCCGCCAGCCTCTTAGCCCGCGCGTTGTCGGCCACTGGTCCGTCTCCCGTTCTTTCCTGATCTGAGTTCTTGGTCAGTCGTCTTCGCCATGGAGGCGCCGTCGCACGGACAGCAGTTCCACCTCGGGGCGTCCGGCGACCAGCCGTTCGCACCGGTCCAGTACGTCGCTGAGATGAGCGGCGTCGCCCGACACCATCGCGAGGCCGATGCCGGCCCGGCGGTGGAGGTCCAGGTGGTCGACCTCGGCGGCGCTCACCGCGTATTTCCGCTGGAGTTCAGCGACGATCGGGCGGACGACGGAACGCTTCTCCTTCAGTGACCGAATGTCGCCGAGGAGCAGGTCGAAGGACAGAGTCCCTACGTACATGTGTATCCGGTTCACCCGCCGGTACGGGATCGATGGCCCCGCCATCCACTGGCAGGGACATCAAGAACGGTACAACGAACGGGCGGGGTACTCGACGGGATTGTTCTGCCCCGCCGCACCCTGCCCGTAGCCGGAAACACGCCGAGGCGGCCGGCGGGAAACTGTCCCGCCGACCACCTCGGGCCACGGCCTTACGCCCGCGGCTTCTCGCGCATCTCGTAGGTCGCGATGACGTCGTCGACCTTGATGTCGTTGAAGTTGCCGAGGTTGATACCGCCCTCGAACCCTTCGCGGATCTCGGTGACGTCGTCCTTGAAGCGACGCAGGCCCTCGATGTTGAGGCTCTCCGCGATGACCTTGCCATCGCGGACCAGTCGGGCCTTGGTGTTCCGCTTGACCTCGCCGGAACGGATGAGGACACCGGCGATGTTGCCCAGCTTGGACGACTTGAAGACCTCGCGGATCTCCGCCGTACCGAGCTCGACCTCCTCGTACTCCGGCTTCAGCATGCCCTTCAGGGCCGCCTCGATCTCTTCGATCGCCTGGTAGATGACCGAGTAGTACCGGACGTCCACGCCCTCGCGCTCGGCCATCTGCGCCGCGCGGCCTGCCGCACGGACGTTGAAGCCGATCACGATGGCGTCGGAGCCCATCGCCAGGTCGATGTCCGACTCCGTGACCGCACCGACACCGCGGTGCAGGACGCGGATGTCGACCTCTTCGCCGACGTCCAGCTGGAGCAGGGACGACTCGAGCGCCTCGACGGAACCGGAAGCGTCACCCTTGATGATCAGGTTCAGCTGCTGGACCTCGCCGGCCTTGAGCACCTTGTCCAGGTCCTCGAGGGACACGCGGCGCGTGCGCTTCGCGAAGGCCGCGTTGCGCTCACGGGCGGCGCGCTTCTCCGCGATCTGGCGGGCGGTGCGGTCCTCGTCGACGACGAGGAAGTTGTCGCCCGCACCCGGGACGTTGGTCAGGCCCAGGACCTGGACCGGCGTCGACGGGCCGGCCTCGGCGACATTGTTGCCGTTGTCGTCGAGCATGGCGCGCACACGGCCGTAGGCGTCGCCCACGACCATCGTGTCGCCGACCCGCAGCGTGCCTCGCTGGACGAGGACCGTGGAGACGGCACCGCGGCCGCGGTCGAGCCGGGACTCGATCGAGATGCCCTGCGCGTCCTGGTGCGGGTTGGCCCGCAGGTCGAGCGAGGCGTCGGCCGTGAGGATCACGGCCTCCAGCAGGGAGTCGATGTGCAGACCCTGCTTGGCGGAGATGTCGACGAACATGGTGTCGCCGCCGTACTCCTCGGCCACCAGGCCGTACTCGGTCAGCTGACCGCGCACCTTGGTCGGGTCGGCGCCCTCGACGTCGATCTTGTTGACCGCGACGACGATCGGGACGTCGGCCGCCTTGGCGTGGTTGAGCGCCTCGACCGTCTGCGGCATGACGCCGTCGTTGGCCGCGACGACGAGGATCGCGATGTCCGTCGACCGCGCACCACGGGCACGCATGGCGGTGAACGCCTCGTGACCCGGGGTGTCGATGAAGGTGATCTTGCGCTCTTCCTCGTTGACCTCGGTCGCGACCTGGTAGGCACCGATGTGCTGGGTGATGCCGCCGGCCTCGCCCGCGATGACGTTCGTCTTGCGGATGGCGTCGAGCAGTCGGGTCTTACCGTGGTCGACGTGACCCATGACGGTGACGACCGGCGGACGGACCACGAGGTCCTCCTCGCCGCCCTCGTCCTCGCCGAACTCGATGTCGAAGGACTCGAGCAGCTCGCGGTCCTCCTCCTCGGGGCTGACGATCTGAACCGTGTAGTTCATCTCGCCGGCGAGGAGCTGCAGCGTCTCGTCCGAGACGGACTGCGTGGCCGTGACCATCTCGCCGAGGTTCATCATGACCGCGACGAGCGACGCCGGGTTGGCGTTGATCTTCTCGGCGAAGTCGGTGAGGGACGCACCGCGCGACAGGCGAATGCTCTCGCCGTTGCCGCGAGGCAGCATCACGCCGCCGACCGACGGGGCCTGCATGGCCTCGTACTCCTGGCGCCTCTGCCGCTTCGACTTGCGACCACGACGCGCGGGACCGCCGGGACGACCGAAGGCGCCCTGCGTGCCACCACGGCCACCGGGACCACCGGGACGACCACCGAAGCCGGGACGGCCACCGCCGCCACCCGCACCGGGAGCACCGGGACGACCGGCGAAGCCGCCGCCACCACCGGCACCGGGGGCACCGGGACGGCCGGCGAAGCCGCCACCGCCGCCGCCACCCGGACGACCGGCGAAGCCGCCGCCGCCACCGGGACGACCGCCGCCGCCACCACCGGGACGACCGCCGCCGGCACCGGGACCACGGCCACCGCCGGGGCCACCGCCGGGACGCGGGCCGGCAGCGGGACGCTGCGGCATCATGCCGGGGTTCGGACGCGGACCCGCGGGGCCGCCTCCAGGACGGGGACCGCCGCCCTGCGGGCGGGGCATGCCGGACGGCGAAGGACGCGAACCGCCCGGAGTCTGCGGACGCGGACCGCCGCCCGGGGCGCCGGGCGCCTGCGGACGGGGACCGGCGCCGGGGGCACCGGGACCGCCGGGACGCGCGCCCTGCGGACGCGGCGCCTGCGGACGCGCCATGCCGGTGGAACCACCGGAGGTGAAGGGGTTGTTGCCCGGACGGGGACCGGCCGGACGGGCACCCGGACGCGGGGCCTGACCGCCGGGGCGCGAGGCGCCACGGTCCGGACGGGAAGCCTGGCCCTGACCCTGGCCCTGGCCTTGACCCTGGCCGGGACCGCCCTGACGGGAGCCGGGCTTCGGACCGCCGGGGCCCGGACGGGCACCCGGACGCGAGGCCTGGGCGGCCGCGGGGGCGGCCGGAGCGGCCGGGGCCGACGGCGGAGCGGTGAACTCCGGCGTCGTGGGCGCCGCCGGGGCGGGACGCGGCGCGGGCTTGGGGCCCGGCACCGGACGCGATCCGGAAGCGGCCGGCGCGGGGGCCGACGGGGCGGCCGGAGCCGCCTGAGCCGACGGGGCGGCCGGAGCCGACGGGGCCGCGGGCTGCGGAGCCACGGGGGGCTTCGGGGCGGCCGGACGTGCCGTCTGCGCCGGGGAGGGCGCGCCGGGCTTGGGGGCAGCCTTGCGCGGGGCGGGCCGACCGGCGGACTTGCCGTTGCCACCACCCTGCAAGGCGTCTGTCAGTTTGCGCACTACGGGCGCCTCGATCGTCGAAGACGCCGATCGGACGAACTCACCGAGTTCCTGGAGCTTGGCCATGACGACCTTGCTCTCCACACCGAACTCCTTGGCGAGTTCGTATACCCGGACCTTAGCCACTTCGCTCCTTTTAGGTCCGGGTTGCGTCCGGACCGTCGCTACTTCATGGGCGTACTCATCGCGTGCTCATCGAGTGCTCATCGCAATCTCGACCTACTTCCAACTCGCGGGGTACCTGGGCCGCACGGAGGTCCGCGCGACGCTTCTTACGGTGTTGCCTGCCTCAGCAACGTTCTGTCTGTTCGACGTACTGGCGCAACACCTTTACGTCGAGCGGTCCCGGGACGCGAAGCCCCCTCGGGAACGCCCGGCGGCGTATCGCCAGGTCGAGACAGACCGGGGCGGGGTGTACGTACGCACCCCGGCCGGGCAGCGTACCGCGAGGATCGGGGACGCATGCGTCCCCGACCGCCACGATGCGCAGCAGATCGGTCTTGGCCGCTCGCTCCCGGCACCCCACACAGGTGCGTTCAGGGCATGCGCGGGCTCGCGTCCGGCCAGACACTGCTAAGTCTACCTCCCCGCACCGACCTCACCCCTTTGGGGCAAGAATCGAACGGTTGTTGTCGTGATCCAAGCGGGCTGAGGCTTGGATCTATTCCCCACTCCGGCGGGAGTCCCGCTCGGTCACCGGCTCGGTCACCGGCTCGGTCACCGGTTCGATGTCCGGTCGGATGTCGATCCGCCAGCCGGTGAGCCGGGCCGCGAGCCGGGCGTTCTGCCCTTCCTTGCCGATCGCCAGCGAGAGCTGGTAGTCGGGCACGGTCACGCGCGCGGAGCGGGTCGCCAGGTCCACGACCTCCACCTTGTTGACGCGGGCCGGCGACAGGGCGTTGCCGACCATCTCGGCCGGGTCGTCCGACCAGTCGACGATATCGATCTTCTCGCCGTTCAGTTCGCCCATCACATTGCGGACTCGGCCGCCCATCGGGCCGATGCACGCGCCCTTGGCGTTCAGGCCCGAACGGGTGGACCTGACGGCGATCTTGGTGCGGTGACCCGCCTCGCGCGCGATGGCGGCGATCTCGACGGACCCGTCGGCGATCTCCGGCACCTCGAGCGCGAAGAGCTTCTTCACCAGATTGGGGTGCGTCCGGGAGAGGGTCACGGACGGACCGCGCACACCCTTCGCCACCCGGACGACGTACGAGCGCAGCCGCAGGCCGTGCGGGTACGTCTCACCCGGCACCTGCTCCTGCACCGGCAGGATCGCCTCCAGCTTGCCGATGTCCACGAGCACGTTCTTCGGGTCACGGCCCTGCTGCACCACGCCGGTGACGATGTCGCCCTCACGGCCGGCGTACTCGCCGAGCGTCGCGTCGTCCTCGGCGTCGCGCAGACGCTGCAGGATCACCTGCTTGGCGGTGGTGGCGGCGATCCGGCCGAAGCCGGAAGGGGTGTCGTCGAACTCGCGGGGCTCCTGGCCCTCCTCGAGGTCCTCGGGGTCCTCCTTCGCCCACACGGTCACATGTCCGGTCTCCCGGTTGAGCTCCACGCGCGCGTGACGGCGGCTTCCCTCGGTGCGGTGGTAGGCGATGAGGAGGGCCGACTCGATCGCTTCGACCAGCAGGCCGAAGGAGATCTCCTTCTCCCGCACCAAGCCCCGCAGGGCACTCATGTCGATGTCCACGGCTACGCCTCCTCCTCTTCCTTCATGTCCTTCATGTCCTTGCTGTCCTTGCGGCTGAACTCGACCTGGACCCGGGCCTTGGCGACGTCGTCGAAGGCGAGCCTGCGGGAGGTGGCCTTACGGCCCTTCACTCCCGGCACCTCGACGTCGAGACCCGCGTCGTCGACCTCCAGGATCCGGGCGGTCAGCTCGTCGCCCCCGGTCAGCTGGAATCTCACCAGCCGGTCCAGGGCACGCACGTAGTGGCGGTACTCGGTGAGGGCGCGCTCCGCGCCCGGGGTTCCCACCTCGAGGGTGTATTCGCCCTCGCCCATCGCGTCCGTCTCGTCGAGCTTCGCCGAGAGCGCGCGGCTCACATCGGCGATCTGGTCCAGGTCCGCTCCGGTGTCGGAGTCGACGACGACGCTCAGCACTCGCTTTCGCCCTACGGAGTCCACGGCGATCTCTTCGAGATCCAGGCCCTGGGAGGTGATGAGCGGTTCCAGTAGTTCCCGCAGCCTCTCGCTCTGGGTGGTGCTCATCCGGGTGACTCCTCGGCCGCGTGTGCTGTTGTGGGATGGGGCGCGTGTCTGGTCAAAGGGTATCCGGTCGCGGGGAGTGTTGCCGTCCACCTGTGCACGGGCGGTGCCGATGGGTGATGCCGGCGGGACGCGCGGGTACCGTGATCACCGGCGGGGCCGCCCTCCCCGTCCGTGTGTTCGTACGAGCCCCCCGAGGACGTCTGCCGTGCCGTACCCTCCGCCGTCGCGCACCCCCTCGGGGCCGCGCAGAAGAACCCTGCTCACCTCCGCCGCCGGGGCCGCCCTGCTCGTGGGCTGCTCCACCGCGGGCGAGGACGCCGAGGAGAGCGCGGGCGACAGCCCGTCGGCCGCCGAGAAGGCACGCGCGCGTGCGGCCCGGGACAGCCAAGGGATCGTTGAACAATACGACGTGGTGATCGTCGCGCATCCGGGGCTGGCGGAGCGGCTGGGGCCGCTGCGGGCGGAGGCCCTGCGGCACGTGCAGGCGTTCGAGACCGACAAGACGAGCGCGTCTCCCTCGACGCGGTCACGCTCATCGTCCGCGTCGCCTTCCACGCCTTCCTCATCGTCTACGTCGTCCGTCTCCGCCTCCTCCTCGTCGCTCTCGGGGCCGACCGGGTCCCCGTCGTCGACCGCCTCGTCCCCGGCCGGCGCGGGAACCGAGAAGGACGCGCTCGCCGGGCTCGCCACCGCCGAGCGGACGCTCGCGGACCAGCGGGCGAAGGCACTGCTCGACCTGCCGGGCGAACTGGCCCGGCTACTGGCCTCGGTGGCGGCGGCCGGGGCCGCACACGCGTATCTGCTGACGGAGGGTGCCAGGTGAGCGAGACGGAGAAGCCGGAGATGGAGGCGTTGCAGGCGGTCCTGGCGGCCGAGCACGCGGCCGTGTACGGGTACGGCGTCGTCGGCGGTCTCATCAGCGAGGGGCGGCGCACGGAGGCGCGAGCCGGGTACGACGCGCACCGGGCGCGGCGGGACGCGCTGGTGCGCGAGGTGCGCGACCTGGGCGGCGAGCCCGTCGCGGCCAGTGCGGCGTACGCGCTGCCGTTCCCGGTGGCGGACTCGGCCACGGCCGTCCGGCTCGCCGCCGAGCTGGAGGACCGGGTGGCCGGTGTCTATTCCGACCTGGTGCGCGCGAGCGCCGCGCAACGGCGCGCCGGAGCGGCCGGGGCGCTGCGCGAGGCGGCGGTCCGGGCGGTGCGCTGGCGCGGCGGGAGCGTAGCCTTCCCTGGTCTCGCCGAGTGGGCGGGCACGGGCGCGGCCGGGGGCTCGGGCACGGATGCGACCGTGACCCCCGCCCCGACCTCGGCCTCCGCCTCGGCGACACCGACGGCTTGACCCGGAGAGGAAGGGAACGACTCGCGCATGGCTTTCGAACCGCCACAGCGTCTGGAGCGGGCGCTCGGCGAGACGGCACCGGAGGGTGACGACTGGCTGGAGCGGCTGCCGGAGGCGGCCCGACAGGCCGTCGCCCTGCGCGAGTTGACCGTGGAACGAGTGCAGGTGCCGGGTGGCCGGAGCAGTCTGGTGGTCCTGGTGCGGCGGCCCGACGGGATGCCGGCGGTGCTGAAGCTCGTGCCGCAGCGGTCCCGTCCGGAGAGCGAGCGGGCCGCGCTCGCGCACTGGGGCGGCCTGGGCGCCGTACAGCTCCTCGACGATGTCACCACCGAGGGCGTACTGCTGCTGGAGCGGCTGCACCCGGATGTGTCCGTGCGGTCGCTGCCCGAGGCGAAGGCGCTGCTGGAGGCGGCGGGCACGCTGCGCCGGCTGTGGGTGGCGCCGCCCGCCGACGCCACCGCCCCCGTCTTCGAGACGGTGGCCGAGCGGACCGGACGGCAGGCCGAGGCGATGCGCGCGAGCGCCGCGGCCGATCCCGAGGTGGCTCCGCTCGTCGAGGTGGCCCTCGCGGCCCGCGAGGAGCTGCTGGAGGCACCTCCCGAGCACCGGCTGCTGCACGGCACGTTCCGGCAGAGCAAGGTACTGGCCGGGGACCGGCTGCCGTGGCTGGCCGTGGGGCCCGACCCGGTGGTCGGCGAGTGCGCGTTCGACCTGGCGCGACTGGTCCGCGACCGGGTGGAGGACCTGATCGCCTCGCCGTCCGGGGCGTCGATCACCCGGCGGCGCGTGAAGCGGCTGGCGGAGTCGCTGGAGGTGGACCAGGAGCGGCTGCGGGGCTGGACCCTGTTCCGGGCGGTGGAGTCCGGCGTCCGGGCCCGCCGTGTCGGCCGCCCCCAGGACGCGGAACTGCTCCTGGAGTTCGCGAGCTGGCTGTAGCCCGACTGCGGCCGTGACGGGACTGCGACGGTGCCCTGGAGGGGACACCGGCTGGGACCCGGACGGGACACCGGCTGGCTGTCATTCGGTCGGGACTGCGGCTGTGGTCCGGACGGGACCGCCGCCGCTGGGATCCGGCCGTGGCCCGGTTCTGGCCCAAACAGCTCCCCCGGCTGCATTACGACTCGGATGCCGGTTGCAGTCCTGCCGAGGAATCCGATAGCGCCCCCGCTATCGGAACACCGGCGGTGATGATCCGGCCGGGACCCTCGGCCGTGATTCGGCCGTAGTCCGGTACTGCCCCGGACAGCCCCCCGGCTGCAATCCGACCCCGAAACCGGCTGTGGTTCGGCCGGGATCTCGGCCTCGGTCCGGACGCGGCCTCGGCTGGGATGTAGCCGGGACTCCCGTTGCCGGGCGGCCGCGAGATCCGGCTCTGGTGCGGTCGAGGAATGCCGGCTGTGATCCACCGGGCAGGGCGGGATCACGGCTTCGCCCGGCCGGGACCTCGGCCGTGGCCGTGCCCCGGGCGAAGCACAGGGGTAGGCGCATGGTCGTGACCGGCCGGGAGCACAGGGCCGGGGTCGGGGGCATGGTCATGCCGGCCGGGGCTTCTGCGCGGTCTGCGGCTGCCGCGCAGAAGACCCACCCGAACCGGGCGTCAGTCCGCGAGGCGGGCGATCGCCTCGTCGACCGTCAGCTCCTCGCGCTCACCGGTCTTGCGGTCCTTCAGCTCCAGGACACCTTCGGCGGAGCGGCGGCCCGCCACCAGGATCTTCGGTACGCCGATGAGCTCGGCGTCCGTGAACTTCACGCCCGGGGAGACCCCGGCCCGGTCGTCGACCAGCACGCGCAGGCCGACGGAGGCCAGCTTCTCCGCGACGTCGAGAGCCAGTTCGGTCTGGAGGGCCTTGCCGGCGGCGACGACGTGCACGTCGGCCGGAGCGACCTCCCTGGGCCAGCACAGGCCCTGCTCGTCGGCGGTCTGCTCGGCGAGCGCGGCGACCGCGCGGGAGACGCCGACGCCGTAGGAGCCCATGGTCACCCGGACCGGCTTGCCCTGCTGGCCGAGGACGTCGAGCTTGAGGGCGTCGGCGTACTTGCGGCCCAGCTGGAAGATGTGGCCGATCTCGATGGCGCGGTCGAGCTTGAGCCCGGTGCCGCACTTCGGGCAGGGGTCGCCCTCCTGCACGACCACGACGTCGACGTACTCGCCGACCTCGAAGTCCCGGCCCGCGACGACGTTCTTCGCGTGCGTGTGCTCCTTGTTGGCGCCCGTGATCCACGCCGTGCCCGGAGCCACCCGCGGGTCGGCGATGTAGGTGACCTTCTCCAGACCCTGCGGGCCGACGTAACCGCGGACCAGGTCGGCGCGGTCCGCGAAGTCGTCGGCGGTGACCAGCTCGACGGCGGCGGGGGCGAAGTGCGCCTCGACCTTGCCCATGTCGACCTCACGGTCACCGGGGACGCCGATGGCGACGATCTCGCCGTCGACCTTGACCAGGAGGTTCTTCAGGGTGGCCGAGGCCGGGACGCCGAGGGAGGCGGCGAGGGTCTCGATGGTCGGGGTGTCGGGCGTCGGGATCTCCTCGGCGGCCGGCACGGTGGAGCCGTCGACGGGCTTGAGCTCGTAGCTGATCGCCTCGGTGTTGGCCGCGAAGTCGCAGTTCGGGCAGTCGGCGAAGGTGTCCTCGCCGGCGGCGGCCGGGGCGAGGAACTCCTCCGACTTGGAGCCGCCCATCGCGCCGGCGGTCGCGGCGCAGATGCGGTAGTCGAGGCCGAGACGCTCGAAGATCCGCTGGTAGGCCTGACGGTGCAGGGCGTACGAGTGGGCGAGGCCCTCGTCCTCCAGGTCGAAGGAGTAGGAGTCCTTCATCAGGAACTCGCGGCCGCGCAGGATGCCCGCGCGGGGACGGGCCTCGTCACGGAACTTGGTCTGGATCTGGTAGAGGATGACCGGAAGGTCCTTGTAGGAGGACGCCTGGTCCTTCACGATCAGCGTGAAGATCTCCTCGTGGGTGGGGCCGAGGAGGTAGTCGCCGCCCCGGCGGTCCTGGAGGCGGAACAGCTCCGGGCCGTACTCGTCCCAGCGGCCGGTCGCGTCGTACGGCTCCCGCGGCAGCAGGGCGGGGAGCAGCACCTCCTGGGCGCCGATCGCGTCCATCTCCTCGCGGACGATCCGCTCGACGTTGGCGAGGACCCGCTTGCCGAGCGGCAGCCAGGTCCACACGCCGGCGGCCGTGCGGCGGACGTAGCCGGCGCGGACGAGCAGCTTGTGGCTGAGGACCTCGGCGTCCGCCGGGTCGTCACGCAATGTCTTCGCCATCAGATTCGACATGCGCTGGACCGGTGCGTTCGCCATTCTCGTACTCCTGCTGCTGGGGGTCCCTCCAGTCGGGGAGGGTGATGGCAGGAGGTTAGCCGGGCGGTCCATCCCGGTGGAAATCGGTTAAGGCCCGGCCGGACCCGCGTCCGTGCCGCGACCGGCCGGGCGGACCCCGCCTATGGCCTGGTCCGGCGGCGGCTCAGGGGAAGCGGGGCTCCCATCACCGCGTACGGCTTCGGAGCGCTGGGGAAGAGGACCTGGCGGGCCAGGTCCTCGTAGCCGAGCGAGTGGTAGAGGCCGCGGGCCGGGCTGTCGGTGTCGATCGCGGAGAGGATCGAGCGGGGTTCGGCGGCGCTGTCGGTGATCGTGGTGATCAGGGAACGGCCGACACCGCGGTTCTGGTAGCGCGGGTGGACGTGCAGCTCGGTGATCACGAAGGACTGGTCGAGCCAGAAGTCATGGCCCTCGGCGCGCAGATACGGCTCCACCACGGTGGACCACCAGTGACCGCGGTCGTTGGGCATGCCGTAGACGAAGCCGGCGAGCCGGCCGTCGGCGGTGGTGGCACCCAGGGCGCGGGCGCCGGGGTAGGCCATGTGCCGCAGCACGATCTGGCGCCGCACGGCGACCTCGTCCGCACCGAGTCCGAAGGCGACGGCCTGGACGGCGAGCGCATCGTCGACCCGGGCCGACAGGTCGAGCGGGCCGATCACGACGTCGTCGGGGTTGCGGTGTCCGTGACCGGGGATGCGCAGCATGCCGGGGAGACTACAGGGCCCGTACGAGGCTCAGAACAGCACTGTGAAGTGCGGCTAGAACAGAACGCTCATGAAAGCGCCGACCTCCTGGAACCCCACCTTCAGGTAGGTCCGCCGGGCCGGGGTGTTGAAGTCGTTGACGTACAGGCTCGCGACCGGGGCCACGTCGGCCAGCGCGTACCGCAGCACCGCCGCCATGCCCGGGGCCGCGAGGCCCTTGCCCCGGTACTCGGGGGCCACCCACACGCCCTGGATCTGACACGCCCGGGACGTGGCCGCGCCGATCTCCGCCTTGAAGGCGACCCGGCCGTGTTCGTCGAGGCGGGCGAAGGAGCGACCGGAGCCGACGAGTTCGGCGACGCGGGCCTGGTAGAGCAGGCCGCCGTCGCCCGCCATCGGGGAGATGCCGACCTCTTCGGTGAACATCGCCACGCACGCCGGCATGATCGTCTCCATCTCGTCCTTGCGGATGCGACGGACGTAGGGATCCGGGACGACGGTGTCGGGCATACGGTCGGTGACCATGAGCGGCTGGTGGCCGCGGACCTCGCGGGCCGGACCCCAGCTGGGTTCGAGCAGCCGCCACAGCTGCGCGGTGGGCTCGGCGGGGCCGACGATCGAGGAGCAGCGGCGGCCGCCCCTGCGCGCCCGGTCCGCGAAGGCGCGTACGGCCCGGGGTGTGGCGCAGATGGGGACGAGATTGGCACCCGCGTAGCAGAGGGACGTCAGCATGCCGTCCTCGTACCAGCCCCACATCTCGCCGCCGAGACGCCACGGATCGAGGCCCGCGACCTGCACCCGGGACGTCACGAAGGCGTTCGTGACGGGGTCGCGGTCGAGGACGGCGAGAGCGGCGTCCAGGTCGCTCGGTTCGAGGACCCGGGAGGTGGTCTGGGTCAACAAGCGCGGGGCCTCACACTGGGGTCTGCTGATCTCCGCACTGTACCTGCCGAAAATGTGGCGCGCCGCCTGATGGGGTGCCGGGCCAGCAACGACGGGACACGAGGGCCGGGAACAACGGGACACGAGGGCCGGGAAGACGGCACTGTCGGGGACCGGCGCACCTGTGCTATCCACACCGCATGATCTTGACGACGGAGCGGTCGGACGCGCGTGCGTGGCCCGCGGAGCGGCTCGCGGAACTGTTCGGCGAGGGGTTTCCCGCCTTCATCACGGCCGACCGGCTGGTGCCCGAGTACATCGGCCGGGTCAGGGAGTGGTTCGCCGGCCTGGATCTGTTCCTGGTGGACGGGAACGGAGTGCCCGTGGCCGGCGGGTGGGGGGTGCCGATCCGTTGGGACGGCCGGACCGAGGACCTACCGGGCGGCTACACGCGGGCGCTGATACGCGCGGTCGAGGGACGGGAGCAGGACGTCGCGCCTGACACGCTGGTGATCTGCGGGGCGGTCGTCACCCCGGCGCTGAAGGGGCGCGGGCTGGCCGGGCGGATGCTGACGGCGCTGCGGGAGGCCGCCGGGGAGGCGGGGCTGACCCGGGTCGTCGCGCCGGTGCGGCCGACGACGAAGGCGCGGTATCCGCTGACCCCGATCGAGTCGTTCATGACGTGGCGCCGCGCGGACGGCACCGCGCTCGATCCCTGGATCCGGACCCATGAGCGGCTCGGGCCGAGATCCTCGCGGCGGCACCGGCGTCCCAGACGATGACCGGCACGGTCGCCGAGTGGGAGGCCTGGACGGGGCTGGTCCTGCCGGCGTCCGGGGAGTACGTGATCCCGGACGGACTGAGTGTGCTGCGCGTGGACCGGGACGCGGACACGGGGGTGTACGAGGAGCCGAACGTCTGGATGCGGCATCTCTGAGCGCCACGGGCCTTGGGCACTTGGGCACTTGGGCCTTGGGCCTTGGGTTTTTTTGGCCCTTGGCCCTTGGGGGGAGCCGTATTCACCGGCGCACGCTCGAGCACGACGGCCACCGGAGCCCGTCCGGAGACCACTGGTGCTTTCGTACTCGACTCCCGGGCACCCCCGCCTCGGCCTTCCGAGGGCGCCCTCGCCATGACTGCCTGGGAGCGGGCTCACTCGTCGGCGAGTGCGCCCGCTCCGCTCACGCTCAGCCCGCCACCGACACCGACGGCTCGCCCGAGGCGATGCCGTCCGCCTCCATCTGCTCGGCGATCTTCATGGCCTCCTCGATCAGGGTCTCCACGATCTTCGACTCGGGGACGGTCTTGATGACCTCGCCCTTCACGAAGATCTGCCCCTTGCCGTTGCCGGAGGCGACACCGAGGTCGGCCTCACGGGCCTCGCCCGGACCGTTCACCACGCAGCCCATGACCGCCACACGCAGCGGGACCTCCATGCCCTCAAGACCCGCGGTGACCTCCTCGGCCAGCTTGTAGACGTCGACCTGGGCACGGCCGCAGGACGGGCAGGAGACGATCTCCAGGCCGCGCTGCCTGAGGTTGAGGGACTCCAGAATCTGGTTGCCGACCTTGACCTCCTCCACGGGAGGCGCGGACAGGGACACCCGGATGGTGTCGCCGATGCCCTGGGAGAGGAGCGCGCCGAAGGCGACCGCCGACTTGATCGTGCCCTGGAAAGCGGGACCCGCCTCCGTCACGCCCAGGTGCAGCGGATAGTCGCACTGCGCGGCCAGCTGCCGGTACGCCTCGACCATGATGACCGGGTCGTTGTGCTTCACCGAGATCTTGATGTCCCGGAAGCCGTGCTC
>NZ_JBSFCK010000048.1:0-38594 GCF_053593435.1 Streptomyces sp. NPDC002306 | reverse complement strand
ACGCCGGCCGCAACACCAACGGCTCGCAGTTCTTCGTCACCACGGTCGTCACCTCGTGGCTCGACGGCAAGCACGTCGTCTTCGGCGAGGTCGTCCAGGGCAAGGAACTCGTCGACAAGATCGAGTCCCTCGGCAGCCAGTCCGGCGCCCCCAAGGCCAAGGTCGAGATCGCCGCCTCCGGCATCATCGACGCAGCCTGACCCACACCCCCGCGACGGCGCCGCCCCCTTCCCGGGACCGGCGCCGTCGCCATGTCACATCACGCGACGACGGCGGTCCCCGTGCGAACCGTCGGCCAGGTGAGACGCGGGCGGGAACTGGAAGCGGCTCGTGGAGCGATTGGCGTCCCCGGCCTCGGGGGCCGCGGACAGGATCGCGACATCGCGTGCGGCGAGTTCATCGCGGGTTCCGACGAAGGCAGGTCCGCGGTCCGGAGGGAGACGGTCGACCACCCTCATGACGGCCTGTCGTGGCGTCACAGCCGGCCCCACGGACTCGCCACGCAGGGGACCGGAGACCCAGTATTACGGACCCGTCCGTCGACACGAACCTTCTGCCCACCCGCATCGACGCGGGTGTGGCTCGGAGGGGTTATGTCCACAGCTACGCATCGTCCCAGTCGTCGGCAGCGACAAGTTGTACCGGTTCCCCCACCGTCTCCCCGGACAGTCAGCCTTGAACGATCACCCAACCGTCGCCGGGAAGACCCTGCGGTCACCAACCTTCACCGACAACGCCCGTCTTCCGCCGCGAGAGGTCAACCACTTTCCCTGGACGTCGCCTTCGCGGCGTCCGGTACGCGTGCACCGTACGAATACTGTTCGCCTGTTGTACGCCTTCTCCGTGTGGGATGGCGGACGGTCGTGAACGCGGCGGATGCAATCCGGTGTACGGGTGCCATCCTGAGTGTCCACTGCCGATTCACTCTGGGTTGCACGCCCGGTGCCCCGGGCTGACAACGTTGTCTACTGGTGTGGGCGGACCGTGCGTGCGTACAGCGACGCTGGAGAGGTTACGTGCCCATCAGATCTCATCCCCCCTTGCCCCCCGCGGTCCTTCCTAGAACCGGTCGGCATCGCCGGCCCCTGCGCGCGACCGTCGCGATGCTGGTCACCGGGGCGCTCGGCGTCGCCGCGCTGGCGGGTGGCAGCGCGGCCGTGGCACTGCCCGGAGCGACCACCTCCGCCGGGTCGGGCGGGACGTCCGCCGGAACCGACTACACGAAACTCGTCGACCCGTTCGTGTCGACCGCCGGCGACGACGGCAACGACCTGCCGGGCGCCCAGGCGCCCCACAGTCTGGCCAAGGTCAACCCGCTGACCACGCCGAACCGCAACCACACCGGGTACGACTACAACGAGGACCACATCGCGGGCTTCACCGCGACGAACCTCGACGGCGTCGGCGGCTCCGGAGGCGGTGGCGACCTGCTCGTCGTCCCGACCTCCGTGCAGTACGACAAGCGCCCCGCCCCCAGCACGTACGCCCACACGTACAGCCACGACGACGAGAGCTCGACGCCGGGCGCCTATCAGGTGGGCCTCGGCGCCATCTCGGGCACCGGCTCGTCGGTGCAGCAGGACTCCGGCACCATCAAGGCCGAGATGACCGCGACGACGCGCACCGCGCTCGAGCGGTACAGCTTCCCCGCCGGGTCGAACCCCGAACTCGTCCTCGACCTGGCGAACAACTTCACCAGCCGCACCCGCTCGACGATGAAGGCGACGACCCTCCCGAACGGGACCACCTCGATCTCCGGACTCATCGCGGGATCGTTCAACGGCGCCTCGTACCAGCTGTACTACAACGCCACCACGAACGTCCCGGTCACCTCCCTCAAGAGCTGGGGCAACGACGGCAAGCTGAGCGACGCGACCGCGCAGGACGGCTCCGACACCGGCGCCGTCCTCGGGTTCGACAAGGCCGCCGCGAACGACATCGAACTGCGTATCACGCTGTCGCCGATCAGCGCGGAGCAGGCCGCGACCGACCAGCGGAACGAGGTGGGCGGGCTCACCTTCGACCAGGCCCGCGAGCAGACCAAGGCGGACTGGAACAGCGCGCTCGGCGCCGTCGCCGTCCGCTCCTCGGCGAAGTCCGACCCCGGGTCGACGCTCACCAAGGAGTTCTACACGCACCTGTACCGCATGTACGCGCTGCCGGTGAACGCCACGAGCACCAGCGGAACGTACCGCGGCGTCGACGGAGCGGTGCACAAGGCGAACGGCTTCACGTACTACGACGGCTGGTCGACCTGGGACGACTTCCGCAAGTACTCCGTCGAGGCGTACATCGACCCGGCCACCTACCGGGACATGGTGCAGTCGCTGATCGAGCTGTTCGCCGACGCGCGCACCTCGGGCAAGAGCCTCGGCAGCCTCACCCACTCGGTCCCGACCGTGCGCTGGGAGCGCTCGGCCGTGCTGGTCGCCGACGCGCTGTCGAAGGGCTTCAAGAACTTCGACCGGCTCGACGAGGCGTACCCGGCGCTGCTGTCGTACTCCGGCTACTACACGGGTGCGCAGCTGCGGCAGGGCTACGTCACCGGTGATCCCGGTACGACCGTCCAGCGCGGCTACGACCAGTGGGCGCTGTCCGTCATCGCCGACGCGCTCGGCAAGGACGCGGACGCGAAGAAGCTGCGCACCCAGTCGACCATGGCGATCGACAACCTCGTGAAGTCCGGCGCCTGGACGGCGGCCGACGGCACCGAGGTCGGTCTGCTCACCCCGCGCGCCGCGAGTGGCGACTGGCAGAGCGCCGACTACGAGAAGTTCGAGGCGGCGGGCCTCTACCAGGGCACGCTCTGGCAGTACCACTGGTACGACGCGTACGACATGGGCGGCCTCATCAAGGCCATGGGCGGCGACAAGGCCGGCAAGGCCGCGGTCAAGCACATGTTCGGCGAGGACTCCAGCGTCGACGACGGCTCGACCATGCTGCACTCCAACGCGAACGAGATCGACCTCCAGGCCCCGTACCTCTTCAACTACGTCGGTGAGCCGAGCCTGACGCAGAAGTGGGTGCGTGCCATCTACACCGGCACGACCTGGAACCGCTACATCGCGACCGGCTCGTCGAACGAAGCCCCCAGCTCCGGCGGCCAGTTCACCCCGCCGGTCAAGACCCAGGTCTACAAGCTCTCCCCGAACGGCTTCCTGCCGACCATGGACAACGACGCCGGCACCATGTCGACCATGTTCGTCGGCGCGGCCCTGGGCCTGTTCCCGGTGACCGCCGGCTCCAGCCAGTTCCAGATCGGCAGCCCGTTCTTCGACTCCACGACGATCAGCTACGCCAACGGCTCCCGATTCACGGTGAAGGCCGACGGCGTGTCGCCGAGCAACTACTACGTGCAGAGCGCGACCCTCAACGGCAAGCGGTTCAGCAACACGTGGCTCGACTACTCCCAGATCATCGCCGGCGGGACCCTGGACTTCACCATGGGTTCCAAGCCCTCGCAGTGGGGCGCCCACACGGAGCCCGCGTACTCGCTGGACACCGACAAGGGCGACACGGGTGACGGCGACGCGGGAACGGGCAAGGGCGACACCGTCGTCTCCGCCCGTCCGGACACCGTCGACACCCATGCGGACGGCCGTGTCGACGACAGTGTGAAGCTCACCCTGTCCGGACCGGCCTCGTTCGCCGCCCGCAACGGAAGCAGCCTGACCAAGGCCGGCGCGGCGACCGTGACCGGCCTGCCGGGCGGTGTCACGGCGGACCTGCGCGTCAGCGGCTCGCGCACGGCGACGCTGTCGCTCACCGGTACCGCGCAGGTCGACGCGCACTTCGGCATCACCTTCCACGACGAGGCCTTCGCCCACGGTGTGCGGGCCGCGACGGTGAAGGGCACCGGGATATCCCCGACCGACCCGCTCGTCATCTCCGCCGCCGCGGTGCAGCGCAAGGCCCTCGGCGCACTCGTCGACCAGGCGTCCCTGGTGCGCAGCGGCAACTACTCCGACGGCTCGTGGACCCTGTTCCGGTCGGCGCTCGAACGCGCGCGGACCGTCCTCGCGGACACCACCTCCGCGACGGGCACGATCATGGCCGCGAACGACGCGCTGCGGTCCGCCATCGGCACGCTCACCATCGACGAGGGCGGCTACGCCGTCCTGCAGGCCGAGTCGCCCGACCAGAAGGAGGGCCCCAGCCTCATCAGCGAGCGGAACAACTCGGACGGCAACCTCGGCGGAGTCACCGAGGGCGCGTGGGAGCGGTACACCAAGCTGGACTTCGGCGGGGTCGCCCCGCGGACCATCTCGGTCCGCTACGCGAACTCGCAGGCGACGAACGCCAAGCCGAGCAGTGTCGACATCCACGCCGGCGCTGCCGACGGGCCTGTCGTCGCCACCGTCCAGCTTCCCGGAACGGGCGGCTGGCAGTACTACAACACGGTGCAGGCGACCGTCACCGACCCGGCCGCCCTGCTGGGCGCGTCGAGTGCGACGTTCGTGTTCCACGCCCCGGCCGGCCAGCAGTGGGTGTCGAACTTCGACTGGTACCAGTTCTCGCCGTACGACGTCTCGACGTCCCCCACCACCACGCTCGCCACGCTGACCGCGGTGAACAGCACCACGACCGGCGCCGGTTCGCTCCCGCTCAATCTCTCGAACGGCATCTTCGAGAACGTGACGAACGGCGCGTGGGCGCAGTGGAAGGACACCGATCTCCGCGACGGCGCCGACACCGTCACCGTCCGCTATGACAAGCCGCAGTCGCGCGCGGCCTCGGACTCGCACATCGAACTGCACCTCGGTTCGAAGGACGGCCCGAAGACGGTCAACATCCCCCTCGACTACAGCGGTTCGGGCTGGGGAACCATCGCCAGCACGAGCGTGCACCTCGACCGGAGCGTCTTCACCGGCGTCCAGGACGTGTACGCCGACTTCGTCTCCAGCACGCAGTCGTCCTCCCAGCCGTACGTGGGCAACATCTACGCGCTGACCCTGACGCAGGCCGCCGACACCCCCACGGGCTTCGACGCCACCGCGTTCCGCTCGCACAGTGGCGGCGGGCTCAAGAGCGAGCCGGTCGGCTGGACCGGGGCGGGTTCCACCACCGACCTCGGCGGCACCTACAACGGGGCCTGGCTCAACTACGGGGACATCGCCTTCGGCAGCTCCCCGAAGAGCACCGTCACGATCACCTACGTCAACAACTCCTCGCGCTGCGGCATCGGTTCGGCCGTCCAGCTCTACATGGACTCCTTCGACCCGGCCAACCCCGGCACGCCGTACGCGACCGTGCCGCTGCCGGTCACGGGAGCCGCGTGGTCGTCGGGCGGGACGACGAGCCTGACGCTGCCCAAGGCGATCACCGGCACGCACACCGTCTACCTGCGGCTGACGACCACCCCGGACTCCTCGCACCCGTACGTCGCGAACCTGGGCCGGATCACCTTCAACCACGTCGACACGCCCGCCGTCACGGACAAGTCCGCCCTGCGGAAGGCGATCGAGCAGTACGAGGGGCTTTCGGCGGACGCGGCGCGCTACGACGCGATCGACTTCGGTGTGTACCGGCGCGAACTCGCCGCCGCCCACGCCCTCGTCGACGCCGACGGCGTGACCCAGCTGGAGGTCGACACCCAGACCCGCAGTCTCACCCTCGCCGCCAAGCAGCTGATCCCGGTCCCGAGGCTGCGCCTCGATGACCTGGTCGCGACGGCGTCGGCCCTGCAGGACACGCGCTACACGGACGCGACGTGGAAGGCGTTCACCACGGCACTCACCGAGGCGAAGGCCGCGGTCGCGAGCGACACGGCCACGGACGCGACCCTCACCGCGCGGTACGACGCCCTCCAGCACGCCATGTCCGCGCTCACCACGAAGCCCAGGACGGTGCCTGCCGCGCCTGACGCGGTGTCGGCCACGTCGTCCGGCACGAGCGTGACGGTCGCCTGGTCCGCGCCCAAGGACACCGGCGGCTCACCGGTCACCGGCTACAGGATCACCCTCGACGACGGCCACCAGATCAAGATCCACGATCCCGGCACCCTGAGCACGACGTTCACCTGGCTGCGGGCCGGCCGGTCGTACACGGCACGCGTCCAGGCGGTGAACGCGGTCGGCACCTCGAACCCGAGTGCCGCCACGGCACCCGTGGTGACCGGCGGCGGCAAGCCGCAGAAGCCGGGCGTGACGGGCGTGATCACCGACGGCAAGCAGGTCCGCGTGACCTGGCGGGCCGCAGGCGACGGCGGGTTCCCGGTCATCGGCTACACCGTGGCCCTCGGCGACGGAACCACCGCGCACGTCTCCGCCACCACGGACACGGCGCTGCTGACCACCACGGACAAGGCGAAGGCCCACACGGCCACCGTCACCGCGGTCACCCTGGCCGGAACCTCGGACGACTCCACCGCGACCACGTCGGCGGACACCTCCGCCGCCACGGTCTCGGCGGACGCCTCCGACCCGGCGTACGAGCCGTCCCCCTTCCCGGACGACACGCTCAACGCGACCTACGCGTCGGACAAGTGGCCGGGCACCGGTGACGGGACCGACTACTTCTACGGCCTGCTCAACGGCATCGACGACCTCGACTCCGGCATCCTCGGCGCCAACACCAAGGTGCCCGCGGGCACCCCGCCGACCGCCGAGAACGACCGGATCGCCGTACGCATCAACAACGCGGCGACGCAGAAGGAGGTGGACCGGGCCGAGGTCGACGCGACCAACAGCTCCACCGTCACGATGGCCGACGGCCTGGGCTCCCGGCTCGGCAAGCTCTACCTCGACGCCCTCAACGGCGGCCGGCTGCCGAAGACCAGCGCCCTGTTCTCCCGAGTCACGAAGAACCTCGACAAGGTCGACGCGGCGAAGAACAACTACGGCTACCTGCGCCCGTACGTGCGGCTCGGGTTCGTCGGCGACGGCGGCTCCATCTACGAGTCCCAGGACGGCTCGTACGGCGGCCTCGCCACCAGCGGCTCGTACCCGAGCGGCCACACCTACGGCGGCTACGAGGCCGGCACCATCCTCGCCACGCTCCTGCCGGAGCTGGCACCGTCGATCCTCGCGCGCACCTCGGAGTACGGGGACAACCGCATCGTCCTCGGGTTCCACTACCCGCTGGACGTCATGGGCGGCCGGATCTCCGCACAGGCGACCGTCGCGCACCGGTGGGCGGACCCCGCGTTCGCGAATCTGCTGACGCAGGCCCACACCGAGATGGAGAACGTACTGCTCGCGCAGTGCGAGAAGGAGGGATACGGCGACACGCTCGCGGCCTGCGAGGGCGACGCCTACGCCGGCCTGAGCAAGGCACAGGACGTCGACCTGTACACGCGGCGCCTGACCTACGGGTTCTCGCAGGTCGGCAAGTCCGGGCAGGCGCTGAAGGCGCCGTCCGACGCGGCAGCCCTGCTGATCACGTCCTTCCCGGACCTCACCACCGAGCAGCGCACCCAGATCCTGGAGCAGACCGCGACGGACTCCGGGTACCCGCTCGACCTCACCGGGGACGGCGGAGCCGGCTGGCAGCGGATCAACCTGGCGGCCGCGATGGCGGCGAAGGTCGTCGTCAACGCCGACGGGTCGGTCACGGTGAAGAACTTCTCGGACGCCACCAGGGCCTCGATCGCCGACGCGAAGGCGATCACCGTCGGAGGTGTCGCGATCGACGGGTTCGATCCGGACGTGTCCACGTACGTCGTCGACTGGCCGAAGAACAGGAGGATCCCGGCCGTCTCCGCCGTACCGGCCCAGTCCGGCGCGCGGGTGAGGGTCACCGACGGCAGCTCGGTGCTCTCGTCGAGCGGGCACCGGTTCACCACGCGCACCATCAAGGTGACCTCGGCCAACGGTTCGGTCACCCGGACCTACACGGTCGGGTTCCAGTCCACGGACCGCGATGACCGACCGGTCGCGGCCGGCGGCGACGGCGACGACAGTGCCACCGGAGGACTGAGCCTGTGGAGCCCCGGAGGCGACGGAGCAGGCTCCGCCGACGACACCGGACTCTGGTCCCCGGCGACGGAGTGGGCGGAGCCCATGCGGATCCCCGCGGCGACGGGCACGCTGTGACAGCCCGACAAGCCGCGTCCCGCGCAACCGCGCCAGGATCCCACTGATCCTCGCGAGGCGGCGCCAGTAGCGAGCGGCCCCTCCGGATGAACCACTACTGGTCATCCGGAGGGGCCGTCGGCGTCATGGCACGACCGTCGGGGACGACGGTCCGACGACCGCGCGCCGGGGCCAGTACTGCGGGGCGCCTCACGTTCTACGAACCGGTGGTGCCGCTCTCCCCGTCCGCGCCGGTTCCGGCGGGTCCCGTATCGCCCGGCACCAGGAGACAATCCAGCACATGGATGACGCGTTCACACTCCTTCGGCGAGCCGCCGACCTCCTGGCCGAGGACGCCGTCGCGGAGAACGGCCTGGCTGCGGGAGATGTTCGCACAGCGATCGAGCTCCAGGAATGGGAGTTGGCACTCGACGTGCTCATCGAGATCGCCGATGTCCAGCCGGTATCCAAGACCTTCTGGGAGATGCTCTCCAAGGCCGCTCGGCAGATGACGCTCGAGCGCAGCGGCCGTCGGTGCGAGTGGCGGGGCTGGGAAGCCGAACACGGCACGATCCGCGCGACCTTGACCCTACTGGGGGCCGACGAGGGCGGACGCAAGAGTTCCTTCGCAGGGGACGGCCGGCTCAGACCTCTGTGGGACATCGGGAACCGCACCGCGGACGGGCAGCGGGATCTGAACATCGCGGGGCTCTGGGTGGACTCCGCGCCGCGACTCGGCCCTGGAGAGACGGCCGCCGTTCGCCTCGCTCCCCTACGGTCCGAGCGGTGGCGGCATGTGAAGGCCGGCGATGTGATCACCATGCACGAGGTCCGAGCCGCCGTCGGCACCGCCGAAATCATCGAGGTGGCGCCGCCTCGCTCTTGACGGGCGGGATCGAGGGGTTCGACGCGGGTGCGCCTGTTGTGGCCGTCGGTGATGTCGAGGAGAACACCGGAGCGGTCCTCGGCGGGGATCTCGCGGTCGGTCGCCGGGCGAGTACCTCGACCGCATCGGCGCGGAGCCGCGGGGAGAGGTCAACGGTTTCGCTGGCGGTCGTCCTGCCCGAACGCGCACCAGGAGGGCAGGCGGTCTGGCCGGAAGGACCTTGCCCGCAGCCGTCGCGGTGACTTAGAACGGGGCGCAACTCCCTTGCCGTCGGAGAGGACTTGCGTGCATCACCTAGGACACGGACACGCTCGGAGGATCGAACACCCCTCACCCGCTTCGCGTGCCGGCACGCCTCACGCGGGACTGACGGGCGCCTGGCTGACCCACTTGCAACGTGTGGCGGCGGGCGGGAGCGGAACCGCCGACCGTGAGGGAAACGTCGCGGACCACGCCCAAGTGCAGCGCGCCGCGGTGGACAACGCCCTGCAGTCGCCGTCACGCCGGCTTGACCCCGGCGTCGAGGCCGAGATGCAGGCGCGTTTCGACGGCGCCGACTTCAGCCGTGTCCGGGTGCACGACGGACCTGCCGCGAAGGAGGCGGCGGCCGTCGTCGAGGCCAAGGCGTTCACCACCGGTCAGCACATCGTCGACGGCGGTGGGATGAGCCAGAAGGACTGGGCGCACGAGCTGGCACACACCCTCGACCAGGCGAGGGGATCCGTCCCCGGCGTGGACAACGGCGCGGGCCTGAGCATCTCGGAGCCGGGGGACGCCGGCGAACGTCACGCGGTCGACACGGCGGAACGGGTCATGCGGGGGCCCGCGCCCGTCCAGAGGATCGCCTCCGGCGGGCGGACGGACGAGGTCGAGCGGCACCGGCACAGTCACGCCTGCGGGCACGACGTGCAGCGTGTCGCCGGCGGCGCCGCCGCCGCGGTACAGCGCACCCGGCGGGCGACCCGAGAGGACATGGAGGCGTCCCGGTCCACGGCGGCGATGGCACGGACCGCCAGGCTGCTGCGTTCCCAGGGCAAGGACGAGATGGCCGCCAAGCTGGAGGACCAGCTGAACAAGTCGCTTCCCCTTCCCCTGGAGGGAACGGTCGCGTTCGCCAACGACATGCTGGTCCAGCAGCGCCACGGCCGACGTTACAAGCTCACCCTGGACCTCTCGACGATGCTGTACTCCGCCGCACCGCACGAGGGTCGCAAGCAGTACGGAACACCCGAGCCGGCGAACGGCAAGTACAACTTCGTGATCCCCGTCCGAAAGCCGGACAAGATCATGGCTTCGCAGGTCGGCACCGAGCACGAGGAGGGGCATTCCGCCCTCGCCAAAGCCACCAAGGCCGGGGACGGGCACGTGTACTGGGCAGGCACTGCCGTGTTCACCAACGGCGTCCTGGACAAGTGGACGAACGACAGCGGTCATTACAGGCCCACTGGCGATGACGCAGGCCAGGTGGCCGGAATCACGGGCGGCTTCCCGATCGACAAGTACAAGAACTTCGACGACCCGGGTGGGGCGGGCTGAAGCCCGCGCTGTCGAAGTGGTGTGGCGGCGGCGGGGGTTGAGCACGTCGAGCCTTCGCTGCCTTCCGCTCAGCCCGCGCCTTCGTCGCCGGCTGGACGGCCTTCCCGCTCGGCCGTCGCTCTCGCCACTCCCCCTACGGGGGACTCAGAAGACGTACAACGGCGGCATTTCCCGCCGCGCACTGCAGAGCGGTCAAGCGGTCGAGGACGCTGCTCTCCGGTGCGCAGTTCACCGGCTTCCCGCCCGCGTCCGGCCCGTCTGATGACTGCGTGCCTTCCGAGCCACCGCCTTGATCGAGCTCTTCCCCCGCCGGCCTTCCGGCTTGTGGATGTGCACGCATCGCCCACCTCGCACCCGTGTCGTGCCACTCGCGCGAGGACAAGGCGGCTTGGCTCCTCGTGGCGCCGCTCATGCTAAGGCGGGAAGCCGGCGCGGAGAGGATTCGACCCACCGACGTCGCCCGTCCGCCGCCACCGCCGAGACATCTCCTCCCCTGTCGGCGCGGCGGTCCCACACGCGCCTTTCCGTGCGTCGAAGTCGACCTTCAGCGGGCCCAGTCGACCGATGTGAGGGGACCCGTGCCTCTCCGGCCGCCCCAACCCGGCACGCGCGCAGCTCAGACGCTGTCTCTGGTCACTCTCGATCCCATTGGCAACCGGAGTTCGGCCCAGACGCACTTGCCGGCCGGTGTCACCCTGGAGCCGTGACGGGACGCCAGCGCGGCGATGATCGCCAGTCCGCGTCCGTCCTCGTCGTCCGGTCCGGCGCTGACCGTACGGAGCACGTCGTGACTGCTGTCGAAGACCTCGCACACCAGCACCTGGTCGCGGATCAGTCGCAGCCGCAGCGGCCCCACCGCGTGGAGCACGGCGTTCGCCAGCAGCTCACCGATGATCTGCTCGCCTGCGGGCACCAGCCGCTCCAGTCCCCACTCCGCCAGTGCCCGCACGGCCGCCGCGCGGACACCGCCGACGGCGGACGGGTCGGCGTCCAGTTCCCATTCCCTGATCTGGTCCGGACCCAGGGACCGGGTCCGCGCCAGGAGCACCATGACATCGTCGGCCTGCTCGCCGGCCGGAACGATGGCGACGGCCGCCGCGCACAGGTCCTCCAGCGAAGCCCCTGGCCGCTGGGTCAGAGCGCCCCTCAGACGCTCCAGTCCGAAGTCGATGTCATGGTCACGGGTCTCCACGAGACCGTCGGTGTAGAGGACGAGCGTGCTGCCCTCGCTCAGCTCCAGCTCCACGTCCTCGTAGGTCTGCCCGCCCACACCGAGCGGTGCCCCAGGGGGGATGTCCAGCAGCGTGACGGCGCCGGCGAGGTCGACGAGCGCGGGCGGCGGGTGGCCCGCCCGTGCCGCGCGGCACCGCCGGGTGACCGGGTCGTAGACGATGTAGAGGCAGGTGGCCCCGCTGATGGTGGGGGGCATGGTCTTCGACTCGAGATTATCCGCCGCCAGGCGGGCGAGGAGATCGTCGAGGTGCGCCAGGACCGCGTCCGGGGGCAGGTCCAGAGCGGCGAGCGTGAGCATCGCGGCGCGGATCCGTCCCATGCTCGCGGCGGCGCTGATGCCGTGGCCGACCACGTCGCCGACCACCAGGGCGATCCGGGCGCCGGACAGCTCGACGACGTCGAACCAGTCGCCGCCGACACCGGCGCTCCGGTCGGACGGCAGATAGCGCCACACCACGTCCAGGGCGTTCCCGCCGCTCGGGTTGCGTGGCAGCAGGTCGCGTTGCAGTGCCAGGGCCGCCGTGTGCTCGCGGGTGTAGCTGCGTGCGTTGTCCAGGCTCAGTGCCGCCCGGCTGACCAGTTCCTCGGCGACCATGCGGTCGTTCTCGTCGAACGGGACCACGGTCTCCGTACGGACGAGCACGGCCACGCCCAGAACCTCGCCTCGGGCGTGAATGGGTATGACCAGCAGGCTGTGCATACCGAGGGAGATGATCTTCTCGCGTCGGCCCGTGTCATGGTCCAGCCACGTTCCAGGTGACGTGTCCAGGACGGCCTCCAGGTGGGAGCGGCCGGTGCGCAGTACCTCGATGAAGGGCGAGTGCGGGGGGACGAACACCGGATCGCCACGTGCCCAGAGGGATTCCGGGATGCCGTCGCGGATCGACGCCACGCCTCCGCGGTGGAAGGCGGGGACGGCGCCGGAGCCGGTCGTGCCGAGCCGGGCGAGCGGCTCGTCGCCGAGTTCGACCACGCCCGCGAGGTCGACGGTCGCATAGTCCGCCATCGCGGGCACCAGGACGTCGGCCAGATCCTGGGCGGTCTGCATGATGTCCAGGGTGGTGCCGATGCGGGTGCCCGCCCGGCTCAGCAGCGTGACCCGGTCCCGCGCCCGCCGTGAGGCGGTGACGTCCACGTTCGTCGAGCACACGCCGGGCTCACCGTCCCGTGCGTTCTCCACCGGGAACACCGACAGCGCATAGGTACGGCGCCAGCGACGGTCCCGCTGGCAGAGCTCGCGGTCGATCACCGGGACGCCGCTCTCCAGAACCTGCCGGAACAGCGCCCTGACCTGGTCGGTGTCCGCGTACAGCGGCGACTGCTCCAGGGGCCGGCCCAGCCGTTCCGGCCAGGTGGGCCCGTAGGCGCGCGCCAGGGCCGCGTTCAGCCACACCATGCGCAGTCCGCCGTCCCAGACCGCAGTGGGAAAGGGATTGTTCTCCGCGACCGAGACCGCGAGCGTCGATTCCGCCGCTCCGAGCACCGAGACCAGCCAGTCCACCGTCCCGTCCGGTCCCGGAAGCGCGGACACCCGCAGACTCACCCGCACGGTCCGCCCGTCGCGACGGCGCAGGAGCGTACGTCCCGCCCACTCGCGGCCGAAGCAGCCCGCGGCCTCCCCCGGCGAGGCCACCAGCCGCTCGGCCGGCCGACCCAAGATCTCCTCCGCCCGGTGACCGAGGAGTCGCTCGGCGGCGTCCGTCCACCGGGCCACCACCCCGCCCCGGCCGACGACCGCCAGCGCCACGCCGGCGTTGCCGTACGCCGAACCGGCACCGGACGCGGCGTCGAGATCGGGCATTTTTCTACGCTAGGTCTGCCGTCCTGCGCCTGCAAAGTGACACCCGGGACGCGCCGCGGGCCGTATCGCGGGGGCATGCGCCTCGCGGCGACACGCAGTAGTCGGCCCGCGACACCATGAAGTCATGTCACCGCGCTCGGAGGCTGCGAGCGCACGCCGCCGCGCGGGCGGGGCGCCTACAGAACCGCACCCGACAGAACCGGAGCGGCACCGCCGGTACGTTCACCGCATCCCGCGGAACAGTCCGTGCCCGTGGCGATCGGAGGTCGGGTTGCCGTCAGAGGTTGCGCAGTCCGACGAGCACCTTTTCGAGAAGGGTCACATGCGGGCGTCCCCCGGCGGCATCGTCGGAATGAGCCTGGTGCACGACGACCAGCCCCGCCTGCGCGAGGTCCGCCACCAGGATGCGGGTGACGCCGAGAGGGATCGCCAGGAGCGCGGAGATCTCCGCGACCGACTTGACCTCTCGGCACAGGAGCCCGATCCGATAGGACTCCGGCGACTGATCCTGCATCTGCGCGAGGTTGGCGGAGGTGCTGACCAGCGCCTCGATGGCCAACTGGTAGCTGGGCCGGGTGCGGCCACCGGTCATCGCGTACGGCCGGACGAGTCCGGACTGCTGTGGGCGGGTCACCCATTTCGCGGGGACGTGAGGTGTCCGCCCTGAGGGGGACAAGAAGTTGCTTTGCTCATAAGACGCATGCTGTTGAGGCGTGCCGTAGCGGTCTCCACCAGTAGGCGTCGACACCATCCCGCTCCATCCGACTAGTACAACCGAGGGTCCAGGTCGCTGTGTTCGGCCACTCCTTGTCCGGCGATCGGCGCCTCTTCGGGAAAGGCGAACGCGGGCAATGCTTCCGGATCCCCGAAGGTACAGGCCATGCGCAATCGATTACGAGCCCCCGCACTCACGTACCTTAGACGTCGAAGTGACCGATCGGCGGGTCTTCGCACAGATAGCGCGTTGCTACGGAAATCGGCATATGCCTCCCGGACGTCGCCGTGCGGCCGTTGGCGGCCAACGGCGGCCACCAGCCCGAGGTGGGGAGACTGGAGGCCGCCAGGCCGCCCGCTGCGGGGCGCGTGCGTTCACAGACTCGCAGGTGTCAGCGGCGTCAAGCCGCGACGCCGGTTCGCTCAGGGCTTGGCCGCGTACACCACGCCCGACAGGTTCTGCGCGGCGGAGCCCCATACCTGGTCGTACAGGGAGCTGTCGCCATCGAGGGTGTAGAGGAGGTAGGCGGTGGTGACGCCCTGGGTGAGTTTCTGCTGGGCGGCACGGGTGATGGTTCCGCTGTCGCAGCCGAAGCCGGAACTGTCCTCGAATCCGCAGTGGAACCCGCCGGTGATGACGCGGAGTTGGGTGGGCGCCGATTTGGCGTCGAACATCTTCCGCTGGTTGTCGGCGACCCCGGCGATCGAGTCCGCGCTGCCACCGACGTACTGAGCGGGAATGCCGAGTGTCCCGGAAGCGGTGACAGCGGAAGGGTTGGTCTCCGCCGCCGCCAGCGTGGAAACACTCCTTACGGCGCTGTTACGGCTCGCTGCCAGCAGTGCCGCGCCGCCGCCCATGGAATGGCCGGACGTGCCGAGGTGCGCTGTATTGACGGCGCCGGCGAATCGCGAGCCACTGGTGGTGTTCTGTGCGGTCAGCCAGGTGAGCGCGGCATTCAGGTCATCGGCGAACGCCGAATGGCTGGGGAACAGACCTCCCTGGGACTTGGGGGCGACGGTGATGAATCCCCAGGACGCGTAGTGCTTCAGCAGGCTCTGGTACTGCGAGATGTCCTGGAAGAAGCCGTGCCCGAAAGCGAGTCCAGGGTGCGTCCCGGCCGCGACGGGGGCATTGGCGCCGGCGGTGGTTCCCGGATACCAGACCCGTGCGCTGAATGAGCGGCCGGAGGCCGACACCGTCAGATCGGTATAGGCGACGGGGAAGGAGCCGGTCGTCGACGGGTCCACCACCGCGGCGGCCGGCAGGTCTTGTGCGGGGACGGCGCCGGCGGCAGGCGCGGCGGTGAACAGGGCTGCCACGATGAACAACGCGGGCGCGGCCCTGAGAAGTTTACGGAACACGGGTTCACCTTCTCTGTGTGGGGACGGATTCGGTGTTTCCGGCACATCGGACGTCAGGTGTGCAGGGTCAGGTACACGGACATGCACAGTCAGGTGCATGACAATCCTGATCCGGCAAGGGTGCTCAGCCGCCGAAGCGCAGGCTGAAGTCGCGCAGGGCCATGCTGGTCAGGGGCCGTCGTCGTCCCAACGCGCCCAGGGGACTGCCCCCCGGCGCACTCCAGCGGGCCCGCGCGAGGGTGAGAGCGGTTCTGCTGCGCACCGGACTCGTCTTGAGCCGCCCGTTCAGCGTCTGGGCGACTCGGTACGTGAGCGGCCAACGGCCGGGAAGGCGGCGGGTCTCGGTGAAGCGGATCGCGGCCAAGGGCGCGTCCTCGCTCATGGCGGCGCCCCGCATGTCGTCGGCCCGGTCGACGTCGAAGACGGCCATCTGCTTCGGGATGCCCCACATGGCCCGGCCGCCGGCCCGCGAGACCTCGCTGTCGACCCAGATGTCGGTGATGCAGACCCGCGGGCGTGCGCCGTCCCGCACGAGGACCGCGCGCAGCAGTTCGTTGTAGTGCAGGACGCTGTCGTTCTCGTAGACGACCCAGGCGGCGCCGACCATGCCACGCCCGGCGATCGTGACGGGCCGGGTGCGGGGCGCGACGGCGGGCAGTTCGGGGCGTGGCACCAGCCACAGCGAGAGATACATCTGGCCCGCGAGATGCCAGGGTTCCTCGGGGTAGGCGGCCGCTGGGGGGCGTTCCGGCTGAGGCGTCGCGTCCGGATGAGGGGGCGTTCCGGTTGGATCGGCGGGAGTGGTCACTCCGGGTCCTTTCCGGTCGGTGGGGGCAGACGCAGGGCCCCGGGGGCGGTGGCCGGCACCACCGGCCGGTGTGGCGGGACAGGTTCGACGCTGCGGTACGGCCGGCCGGGGGCGGGACGAGGGTCCTCCTCGCCCTTGTTGGGCCACAGGGCGGTGGCGCGCTCGGCGAGCGCGGTGATGGTCAGCGAGGGGTTGACGCCGAGGTTGGCGGAGATGGTGGACCCGTCGATGATGTGCAGTCCCGGGTAGCCGTGCAGGCGGTGGTAGGGGTCGACGACGCCGGTCCCCGCGCTGTCGCCGACCGTGCAACCGCCGATCAGGTGGCCGGTGGTCGGGACGTCGAAGAGGTCGCCCCAGGTGCCGCAGGCCTGGCCGCCGATCCGCTCGGCGGCGGTGCGGGCGACCTGGTGTCCGGCGGGTATCCAGGTCGGGTTGGGGGCTCCTTCGCCGGGACGGCCGGTAAGGCGGCGGCGCCCGGTCCAGGTGCGCCGGAGGTAGGTCGTGAGGGAATTGTCGACGCTCTGCATGACGAGCAGGACCACCGACTGCTCCGCCCAGCGACGCGGATTGTGGACGGCGGGCAGATGACGTGCGTTGCGTGCCATGACGGCGAGTCCGACGAGCAGGCGGGACCGCCCGGCGACGGGGTCGACGAGCATGGCGCCCAGCAGTCCGAGCAGGTTGCTGCCGCGGCCGTAGCGGACCGGCTCGACGTGGGTGGTGGCGTCGAGGTGGACGGAGGAGGTGATGGCGACCCCCTGCGTGTAGTCGGCGTCCCGCTCCTTGGCGCGGACGGCGAGGATCGCCTCGGAGTTGGTCCGGGTCAGCCGTCCGAGCCGCTGCGAGAGGTGTGGGAGGGAGCCGTCCGCGCGGAGCTGGTGCAGTAATCGTTGGGTGCCCAGAGCGCCCGCGGCGAAGACGACATGCCGAGCGGTGAGAGTACGGCGGTTGCGGCGCGCGAAGGCACCCGTGCGCACGGAGGTGACAGCCCAGTCCTCGCCCCTCTTGGTGACGCCGGTGACCGTGCGGCGTTCGTACACGGCGGCACCGGCCCGCTCGGCCAGGCCGAGGTAGTTCTTGGGCAGGGTGTTCTTCGCGTTGTGCCGGCAACCGGTCATGCAGGCGCCGCAGTTGAGGCAGGCGTTGCGGGTGGGTCCGACGCCGCCGAAGTAGGGATCGGCGACGGGTTCGCCGGGGCGGGTGCCGGGCGGGCCGAAGTGCACGCCGACCGGGGTGGGACGGAACGTGTCCTCGCGGCCCAGGTCCCGTGCCACGTCCTTCAAGAGCCGGTCGGCCTCGGTGAACACGGGGTTGGGTGTCACACCCAGCATGCGGCGGGCCTGTGCGAAGTGGGGGGCGAGTTCGCGTCGCCAGTCGGTGAGGGCGGCCCAGGCGGATCCCTCGTAGAAGGCGGCGGACGGTTCGTAGAGCGTGTTGGCGTATCCGAGAGAACCGCCGCCCACGCCCGCGCCGCTGAGCACGAGTACGTCGCCGAGCAGGGTCATGCGCAGGATGCCGGTGCATCCGAGGCGGGGCGCGAAGAGGTAGTCGCGGATGTGCCAGGACGTACGCGGGAAGTCGGTGTCGGCGAAGCGGCGGCCGGCCTCCAGGACGCCCACCCGGTAACCCTTCTCGGTGAGCCGTAACGCGGTGACGCTGCCACCGAAGCCGGAGCCGATGACGAGGACGTCGTGATCGACGGTGGTCATCGGTCGCCTCGTCCGGCGAAATCGGCCAGCAGGGGGGTGACGAGCCGTTCGAGGTTCTCGCGCCGGATCTGCGGATGCACGCCGGTGAGCGGGAGAGGACCGTCCGTTCCCGGCGCGTGCGCGACGAGGGCGAGGTGCGGCAGCAGGACGAGAAGCAGCACGAGCAGGGCGTCCAGGTCGGCGTCCTTGCGCAAGTCACCGGTGTCGACGGCCCGTTCCAGCAGAGGGCGCAGACCGGCCAGGTAGATCCTGTTCACCGGTCCATGTACGGCGTCACGGACCGCCGGGTCCATCTCCATGTTCGTGGCCGCGGTGACCCCGCGCTCCAGCGGGTGCGAGGTGAAGTAGTCGAGCCAGGCTTCCAGTGCGCCGACCAGGTGGTCGGAGAACGCGGTGGTGCCGTCGTAGCCGTCGAGCCAGGGCTGCATGCGCGCGTAGATCCGCAGCGAGGTCTGCTCCGCGACGTAGGTGAACAGGTCGAGCTTTCCGGCGAAGTACTGGAAGAGCGATCCCTTGGCGACACCGGCCTCACGCGCGATGACGTTGAGGCTGCCCGTCGAGTAGCCGTGGGTTCCGAACTCGTCCATCGCCGCGACCAGGACGCGTTCGCGCCGGGACGGTGAGAGTCGCGTCCAGGTGGCTGTGGGCATGGGCGCTCCTGCTGTGGCTGGACGGCCATGTGACCGGACGGTCATGTGACCACCCGGTCATCGTGAGGGCGGTGCGCGCCGGATGTCAATGAGGGCGGCACGGCGGGACTTTGGCGGTCGCGGCCACTCCCATTGACACCGCACGGCGCGCGCATCAGCCTATGACCACCCGGTCACGTGACCGCGTGGTCACCAGGAGGTCCGTGCGTGCCAAGGGTCTGTGTGGTCGGGGCGGGGTCGTCGGGCATCGCCGCCTGCCAAGTGCTCGCGGAACGCGGGATCCCCTACGACTGCTACGAGATCGGCTCCCAGGTCGGCGGGAACTGGCGCTACATGAACGACAACGGCCTGTCGTCCGCGTACCGCTCGCTGCACATCAACACCTCGCGCCAGATCATGGAGTACGCCAGCTACCCCATGTCCGAGGACTACCCGGTCTACCCGGGTCACGCGCACATCGCGCGCTACTTCGACGCCTTCGTGGACCACTTCGGACTGCGCGCGTCGATCACGTTCCGCACCGAGGTGGTGGATGTCTCCCCGACCGAGGAAGGGCTGTGGTCGGTGGCCGCCCGCCACCGCGACACGGGACAGCGGACGCGGACGCGCTACGACGCCGTCCTGGTCGCCAACGGCCATCACTGGAAGCCTCGTTGGCCGCGGCCGGGTCTGGCAGGAGCCGAGGAGTTCACCGGCGCCCAGACCCACTCGCACGACTACCGGACACCGGAGGCGTTCACCGACCGCCGTGTCCTGGTGGTCGGCATCGGGAATTCCGCCTGCGACATAGCGGTGGAGACGTCACGCGTCGCGCGACGGACGTTCCTCGCCATGCGCCGCGGCGCGCACATCCTGCCCAAGTACATGTTCGGCATTCCCACCGACCACCTGACCGGCTCGTGGCTGGCCCGGGCCCCCTTGGCGGTACAGGACCGCGGGATGCGGCTTCTGCTGCGGCTGAGTCGCGGACGGCTGGTGGACTACGGCCTGCCCAGGCCGCTCCACGGCGTCCTCGCCGCGCATCCGACGATCTCGGACGACCTGCTGAGCCGACTGGGCCATGGCGACATAGGGGTGAAGCCCGCCCCGCTCCGGATGGACTCCACCCGGGTGTTCTTCGACGACGGCAGCGCGGAGGAGATCGACGCGATCATCTACTGCACGGGATACGACATCTCGTTCCCGTTCCTCGGGGGCGAGTTGATCGACCCCACCGACAACGCTCCGGGTCTCTATCACCGTGTGGTGTCACCCGACCGTCCCGGCCTGTACTTCATCGGCCTCGTCCAGCCGCTCGGAGCGATCATGCCGCTGGCGGAGGCGCAGTCGCACTGGGTCGCCGACTTGGTGCAGGAGCGGTGCGCCCTGCCCGCGGGCCCCGAGATGCTCGACGAGATCCGCCGCTACCGCTCCCACCTGGCCCGCCGCTACGTGGCATCGGCCCGGCACACCATCCAGGTGGACGCGGGGGCGTATCTCAGAGAACTGGCCAAGGAGCGCGAGCGGGGTGCGGCGCGGCGGCGGAAGGCGGCCGCGCCGTGACGGCCGTCGTCGATCGCCGCGGGCGGCCGCTCAGTACCCGGCACCGGACCACCGCCTCGAGCAACGGGACAAGCGCTCCCGGCCCCTCTCTCCCTCTGCTGCCGACCGCCCTTGAAAGGGGAAACCGCCTTGTTCCGAAGAGCCGTTGATTGCGGACGATCCTTACGACGCCGCGCCACAGTCCTTCTCCTGCTGACTTCGCTGATCGGCATCCCCACCACAGCCGGCGCCGCGACCCCGCACGGCGAGGCCTCAACGTCCCACGCCGCCTGCGCCACCACCGCCTCTCCGGACTTCGGCATCGACCTGTCCGGCGGCGGCTGGCGCTTCCGTACCGGTGACGATCCCGCCTGGGCCGGGGCGGACTACTCCGACGCTTCATGGAACTCCTGGGCGGTACCGGACAATTGGGGCCAGTCGGCGGAGCTGTCCACCTACGACGGCTACGCCTGGTACCGCAGAACGTTCACCCTCCCCGAGCGGCCCGACGGCATCACCGACGCCTCGATCATCGCCACCGTCGGCAACATCGACGACGCCGATCAGACCTTCCTCAACGGCCGGGAGATCGGCCGAACCGGAGCCTTCCCGCCGGCCTTCGACTCCACCTGGGAAGTGCCGCGCGAGTACTACCCTGCGAACGGCCTGCTGCACTGGGGCGGCACCAACGTCCTCGCCGTGCGCGTGTACGACGGCACAGGTGGCGGCGGTCTCTACAAGGGCCCGATCGGTCTGTACTCCAAGGCCCACCTGCGCGGCCTGTCCGGACTCGACGGCACGGCGGCAAGCCCCGCTCAGCTCGCCCACGCCTGCGCCGTCCTCGACCGGCAGCACGAGGCCGTCGCCGAGGGCGACCTCCACCGCTACGCCGCGACACTCGACCGGGACTTCTTCCACCAAGGTGACACCGCGGCCCGCAGGCTCGCCGCCCTGCGCGAGATGACGGCCGCGCGGCGGGGCGGGAAGCCGGGCGTGACGCTCGTCGACGAACAGGCCGAGGTGTTCGTCGACCCGCAGGGCCGGCTCGTCGTCGACACCATCCGCAGCTGGGTGGCGGCCGACGGCACCGTCCTCTCCCCGCCGAACCGCGAATTCCTCTACCTCGCCCCGCGCACGTTCACAGAGCTCGGCGACCACGCGCGGTTCTTCCGCGACAGCTACCGGTCGGCCGCGATGGGCCGGCGCGTCCAGTTCGACGTCTACCTGCCGCCGGACTACACCCGCACCACGGCGAGACGCTTCCCGACGGTGTACATGCTGCACGGTGTCAACGGCAGCAACGTCGAGTGGGAGGCCCGCGACATGGACGCGGTGCTGGATGGTCTGATCGCCCGGAAGAACGTCGAGCAGTCCGTTGTGATCTTCCCTGACGGGGCGAGCGGCTGGTGGGTCGACAGTTCGGCAGGCAACTACCGCAGCATGGTCGTCGATGAACTCGTCCCGCTGGTCGACCGGGCCTACCGGACCATCGCGGACCGCGACCACCGCGGTATCAGCGGCGTGTCCATGGGCGGACAGGGCGCTTTCACCATCGGTCTGAAGAACCCCGCGCTCTTCAGCTCCATCGCCAGCCACATGGGCGCGCTCAGCCTGCCCCCGCTCGCCGGTACGCCCGAGGAGCAGGCCGCCAGTGCCTCGCTCGAACCACTCACCCTCGTGGCCGCCATGAGCACCCGTCAGCTCCGTCGTCACACCTACTATGTCGACGGCGGCGAGTCCGACGACTTCGGTTTCGGTCAGGCGGCCGTCCGGATGGGCGCGGAGCTGACCGCCAAGGGCATCGCCTACGACCACCAGGGCGGCCCCGGCCGCCACGAGGACGCGTACTGGGTGCCCAAGCTCGACCGCTCCTTCGGTCTGCACAGCGCACAGTTCCGGGCCCACCCGGTGTGCCGGCCGTCCGAGCCGAGACGGCCGGCTCCTGTCTACACCTGGCCGTAGACAGGGACGGCACCGCGGACACCGCAGTGCTCCGGCGCCCGGCAGCGGTCGGGCGCCGGGGCACGGAACAAAGACATGGCCCGCTTGATCACACTCCCCACGGATTCGGTGCGGCGCCGCCGAGCGGCGTTCACCGGTCCGGTGGCGCAAGTAGAGTTGCGTCCGAGGAAGGGGTGTGCGAGGTGCGGCAGCGGGTGAACATGAGCGACGTCGCGCGGGCTGCGGGGGTGTCGTCGGCAACGGTCTCTTACGTGCTGAGCGGCAAGCGGCCCGTCGCGGAGGAAACGCGTCAGGCGGTGCTCGGCGCGATCGATCGGCTCGGATTCACGCTCAACCCCGTTGCCCGGACCCTGCGTACGGGCAGATCGATGATGATCGCCCTCATCGTCCCGGACATCGCGAATCCCTTTTACGCACTACTCGCCCGCTCCCTTCAGGATGAGTTGCGAGGCCGCCGCTACCACGTCGTGGTGTGCAATACCGAGGCGGGCCGTGAGGAAGAGCTGACGTTTCTCCAGGAGACCGTGCAACAGCAGGTCGCCGGCGTCGTCATGACGCCCTTCCGGCTGCCCCCCGATGCCTTCGATGTGCTCCGTGGCGCCGGAATCCCCGTTGTCGTCAGCGCGGACACACCGTTCGGGGACGTGGATCTGGTGACTCCCGACGCGGACGACGCCATCCAGCAGGCGTTGGCGCATGTGGCCCGCACAGGTCGCCGCCGTATAGGTGTCGTCGCGGGACCCCGCGATGCCACCGGCGGGGATCCGCGACTGGACCGCATCAGAAAACACGCGGCCGCCGCGGGGCTGTCGATGGCCGAGGAAAACGTTGTCCATGGCGAGCACACCCGCGAGGCGGGAGCACAGGCCTTCGAGCGCCTGATGCTCTCCTCATGTCCGCCCGAGGCGGTGCTGTGCGTCAACGACGTCACGGCGGTCGGCGCCATGGACACGGCTGAGCGGCTCGGACTCGACATCCCCCGTGACGTGGCTCTGGTGGGCCACGACGACATCGACTTCGCCGCCCTCGTCAGGCCTCGTCTGACGACCATCCGCTACTCGGCGCGCGAGGTCGGACGCGTCGCGGCTCAACTCCTGCTGGAGCAGATCGACGGGCGGGCGCGTCCGCGCACCGTGCACGTCACAGCGGGATTTGTCGCCGGGGCGTCGGTCTGAGTCTCACCCTGGCCGTCGGGGCCTCGGGCCCCTCCGCGCACGGCGCACGGTCCGGACAAGCAGGCGGGTGCCCGGGGCTGGTCGCCCGGGCACCCGCCGTGCCTGTTCAGTCGCCGGTGCGGTCCGCCGTCACCGTCCCGTGGAGGAACCGCGGTGCAGGAACGCGCGGTCCACGGTCTGGCGGACGCTGTTGCCCGCGCTGTCCGTCGCGGTGATCCGCAGCGTCACGTACGCGTCGCGGTGCACCCGGGCCGGCCGCTCCACGGTGGCGGTGAAGCCCGTACCGTTGCCGAGCCGCTTCGTGCGGGCGGTGGTCCAGGTCGAGCCGTCGTCGTACGACACCTCGGCCTTGAGGGTGACCCCGCGCGGAGCCGGCAGGCCGTCCGGCAGACGCACGCCCAGCCCCAGCGAGTACGACCGGTTCGGCCCCACTGCGTTCTGGGCGTCCACCGGAGCGTCGTAGTCGACCTGGAGCAGCGGCAGCAGCGTGGCGGTCGCCGCGCTGTCCGAGGTGAAGGTCCAGGACGTCTTGGTGCCGGTGCCGAACCGCCAGTCGGCGGAGGTACGGGCGGTGGTCAGGTCGAGCCGGTAGCCGGCCTTGCCCGCGGGCACCTCGAAGGCGCCCCACGCTCCGTTGTCGGACTTCGCCACGAGCGTGCCGGCGCGGTAAAGTTCGGCTCGGGTCACGTCGTTCGCGTCGGCCGCCGCGGGCGATCGGGTGCCGACTCCACCGCCGCCGAACGCGCCCGCCTCGGCGAACGACCAGTGGCCGGCCTGGGAGTCGGCGAACTCCGGGACGTACAGCGACAGGGTGTCGCCGTTGCGCACCGAGGCGGGCCAGCCTGTCACTCCGTGCGGGATCGACGGGCGCACCGGGGCCGCGAACCACCGCTCCGTGGCCCGCTGTCCGGGCTTGTAGGTATGGGCGGCGTCGCGCATGCCGACGCCCAGCTCGATGTCACGGTCCGCGACGGTGTTGTGGTGCACGGTGTGCGTCCACCACGTGTCGCCGGCCGTCACGTACTCCACGCGTTCCCGGCCCATCGGAACGTCGCGGGTGTACTGGTTCCAGGCGGTGTCCTGGTAGGGCCGCCATCCGAAGCGCTGCTCGCTGCCCCAGGCCGAGGCCCCGGTGCGCGTGTAAGTGGCGCGAACGACCGCGCTGTTGCGGTCGGTGACCGTGTACACGACGTGCTCGGGAACGCGCTGCTGCGACACCTGCATCACGTCGTACAGGTAGGGGCTCTTGACCGTACCGGAGAACTCGACCGTGGTGGTGCGCTGTCCGGCGCGCTTGAGCAGGTCGGTGCCCTCCTTCGAGCCGGCCCGCATGATGGGCAGGGAAAGGCGGTCGCCGTCCGGCTGCCAGCGCGTCCAGGGGTAGAAGCCCTGCGGCATCACCAGCATCAGTGCCTTGGCCCCGGCGTCCGCGGCGGCCTTCGCCAGTTCGGTGTCGTTGCCGAAGTCGTACCGGATGACGGCGAGCTTGCCCCGCACGTGGGCGGCCTTGAGGTCGGCGGCGGTGCCCGCGCCGGCGTCCACCGCGGTCAGCCGGGCGCCCTTGTCGTCGAAGGCCGGGGAGGTGGGCAGGTAGTACGGGGTGAAGCCGGTGGAGCTGCCGGACACCTTCACCCGCAGCTGCGGGGCCGTCATCTGCCAGCGTGAGGCGAACTCGAAGGTGCCGTCGGTGACCTGAGCGGTGGGGCTGACGTAGATCCGCTTGGCGACGTCGAAGAACATCACGCCCTGGATCAGGCCGTGTCCGGCGATCTTGCGGTATGTCTGGTAGCTGAGGATGCCGCGCTGCTCGGCGGGCTTGGGTGTGCGGATCTGCACCTCGGTGACCTTGGAGGCGTCCAGCGTCACCGTGGTGTCCTTGGCCACCGTCACCTGCGGGTTGATCACCGCGACCAGTTCCTGGCCGTCGGCGGCGTTGTCCAGGCTGCTGTAGTCGACCTGGTAGGTGCCCTCCTCGACGACGGCGACGGCGGGTTCGGCGCTGGTGTACGACACGAAGCCGTCCTGGCCCCAGATGGTCGGCAGCCAGCCCGGCAGCACCTTCCCGGCGCGGTCGCGGGTGATCACGGTGAGCCGGTGCAGCGGCGCGCGCACGACCAGGGAGAGCGTGGTGTGGGCGACGACGGCGCCGTCGGCACCGGTCAGGGTGGCGTAGCCGTAGTACGCGCCTCGCTTGGCGTTCTTCGCGTCGGTGCTCAGGGGCACGTCGGCAATGGCGCCGGGGGCGAGGTGCACGGTGGTGGTGCCGGGCGTGACGACACCGGCCGTCAGGGCGACGCCGTCGGAGGTGGCCAGGGCGACCGACAGCTTCAAGTCGACAGCGCGGTCGGTGGTGTTGGTGTAGCGCAGGGTCGCCGACTGCTGCCGGCCACCGCCGATCTGGAGGGCCGGCAGCGTGATGCTGCCGGTGGCCGTGACCGCGCCCATCGCCGAGGCGATGTCGATCCGCCCGCCGCCCTGCTCGGTCACCCGCTCACCGGAGACGGTGTGCGCGGTGCTGATGAGCGCGTCCTTCAACTGCTGCCCGGTCCAGCCGGGATGCTGCTGGGCCAGCAGCGCCACAGCGCCGGCGACGTGCGGTGTCGCCATCGACGTACCGGAGGCGGCCGTGTAGTTGGCGTCGACCGGGCCGCCCATCGTCGTGCCCGCGGCACGCGCGGCGACGATGCCGACGCCGGGAGCGGTCACGTCCGGCTTGACGGCCCTGTCGCCGAGGCGCGGGCCGCGGCTGGAGAAGGAGGCGAGGGAGTCGTCGCGGTCCACGGCGCCCACGGTCAGCGCCGCGTCGGCCGCGCCGGGCGAACCGATCGTGGAGTCGCCGTTCTCACCGGCGTTGCCCGCGGCGACCACGAAGAGGGTGTCGGCGTCGGCGGAGAGCGTGTTGAGTGCCTGGCTCATCGGGTCGGTGCCGTCGGTCGGGGAGTCCGAGCCCAGGCTCATGTTGATGACCTTCGCGTGCTCGGCGACGGCCCACTCCATACCGGCGATGACCTGCGACTCCGAACCGTAGCCGTCGTCACCGAGCACCTTGCCGATCAGCAGCTCGGCCTTCGGCGCCACACCACGGCGGGTGCCGGAGGACGCCGCACCCGTACCGCCGACGATCGACGCCACATGCGTGCCGTGGCCGAAGTGGTCCACGGTGTTCGCGCTGTCGGAGAAGTCCTTGGCCTCCGCGATCCGGCCCGCCAGATCCGGGTGCGTGGCGTCCACACCCGTGTCCAGCACCGCCACCTTCACGCCCTGGCCCTCGTACCCGGCCTTCCACGCGGCCGGCGCGTTGATCTGCGCCGTGCTGCGGTCCAGCACCGGCGAGACCCGGCCGTCCAGCCACACCCGCGGGGTCGCGGCGGCACGGGCGGCGCCCTCGGCGGTTCCCGGGGTCAGCGCCTTCCAGAAGGCGCCGAGGTCGTCGTCCGCGACGCGCAGCGACCGCGCGTGCATGCTCTTCAGTGTGCGTGCGGGGGCCGACGCGTCGTTGAACGCGGCGACGCGGTCCGCGAGGGCGGCCGCCGCCTTCTCGCTCTTCGCCGTCGTCCGGGCCACGTCGGCGCTCGGGTCGGCCGAGACGATCAGGGGCAGCGCGGTCGTGCCGGCCTCGTCGTAGCCCTGGGCTATCAGCGTGGAGACGTCGAACAGACGCCGGTCGAGCGTGCCGGCGGCGACCAGGTCCGCGGCGTCCGACGGCAGCACCGTCAGGTCGCCGCCGTCTTCCTGGTACGTCCGGAACACGATCGCGTCCCGGCCGGGTCCCGGCTCCACCGACGCCATGGAGCGGCCGTCGGCGCCGGGCGTGACCGTCACTCGGTCCCCGGTCACCAGTCGTACCGTCTCGGCGTGGGCCCCCGGCGCGGCGAAGGACTTCGCCACACTGTCCTGGGACGTCCGGGCGGAAGCGGACTGCACGCTCCCGGTGGTCAGCAGCAGCCCTGTTGATACAGCCGCCGTAAGGCGGATCCATGTCATCGGCCGAGCACCTTTCGTTCAGCGTACGGTCACACGTTGTGTGACAGAGTCCGCTGATGACGGAGCTCGCGTCACGCCTCTCAGGTGTCACAGGTGTGACATGTCCCAACGGCGCCACGGCGATGATCTGATTCAAGTCCAGCCCCCGACATGCGCGTTCCACGCATTCCGTGGTCAATGCGGCCAAGGCCCGGCCCAGGTGCGGGCGGGGCCATGGTCGCCGTGCGGGACCGGGCCGGTGACGTCGCCCCGGCGCCGTTCGGCATCGGCCGGGACCGGTCCTCACACCACGCTCACCGGATGCCGCACCACCCCACCGAACAGGTAGCCCTGTGTGTTGGGCACGGCGATGTCCGGCTGCGTGCGCCCGGCCGTGTCCGTGGCGCGGGCCAGCAGGTGGGTGGCGCCCGGCGCGTCGGGCCGCCAACCCAGGGTCCAGCGGGTCCAGGTTCCCGAGCGGGGCCGGTCGTGCAGCCGCGCGCGCCGCCAGTTGGCCCCGCCGTCGGTGCTCACGTCCACCCGGGCGACAGCACCGGCACCCGACCACGACCGGCCGTGCAGGACGTGTCTGCGGCCCGCCGCGAACGTGGCCCCGCTCGCCAACTCGAAGGCACTCTTCGTGGCCTGCCGGGTGAGCGGCTCGCTGCCGCCCTCCGGATAGGCGGCACCGAACAGGCGGTAGAAGGTGGTGTTCCAGGGCGAGAAGAGAGGCTGCGCGGACACCTCGATGTCACCCACCCACTTGATCGACGCGATCCCCACCCAGGAGGGCACCAGCACCCGCACCGGATACCCGTGGTCGTACGGCAGCGGCTCACCGTTCATCTCGTACGCCAGCAGGACGTCGTCCAGCGCTTTGGACAGCGGCAGTGGACGGCGTACCCGGCCCAGGCTCTCACCGCCGCTGACGTACTCGGCGTCCAGGCCGCGCGGCTGCACGTCCACGGCGTGGGAGGACAGCCCGGCTCTGCGCAGCACGTCGGACAGGCGCGCTCCGCGCCAGCGTGCGACGCCGATGGCTCCCAGGGTCCACGCGGTGCCGGTGACCGTCTCGCCCTGCTGCGTCGTGTAGTAGGAACGGCCGTTTCCGGCGCACTCGACGAAGGCGGTACGGGTGACGGCCGGCAGGGCACGCAGGTCGTCGTAGCCGAACTCCACCGGCCGGTCCTCACCGGGTGTGCCGCGCAGGCCGCTCCCCCACAGCCGCAGCCGCCAGTCGTCGGCCTCCAGGACGGGGGTGGTGGTGTGGTTGCGCACGAAGAACAGCTCGTTGGGGGTGTGGTGACCCGTGCCGCGCAGTGCCTCCCAGCGGGTTTCGGCGTTGGTGCCGCGCGCGATGAACCACTCGGGCGGCAGGGGCTTGACGATCTGACTGTCGGCGGCGTGGGCGGGCCGCCCGATGCCGAACGCGGTTCCGGCGGCGGTGACGGCGAGCAGGGTGAGCAGTCGACGGCGGGTGACCCCGTCGGCCCTGGCCTCACCGGCCAGCCACTGGCGCAGCCTGTGGCGGTCGTAGTCGGTTTCGTGGCGGTGACCGGCGGGAGTGGGTGCGGGCATGGCGGATCCTCATCATGAGGGGGCGAAGGCCAGCGGCGGGACGAGCGTCTCGCTCCAGGCGCCGGTGGCCGCCACCGACTGCCAGACGACCAGGAACAGCAGGACAGAACCGAGCGGCAGCGCCAGGCGACGGGTCGAAGCCGCCGGCGGGGAGCGGGCCGGGCGGCGGGAGCGGGCCGCATCGCTGTCGCCGGTGTCGGGCAGGATCTCGGGCACAGCGGGTGCTGTGGACACGGAGGACCTCCACGGGCCTCGAAAGGGAACGACGAACGCACCCGCACGCAAGGCGGCGGGGCACAAGGCGCGGACAGGTGACGGCAGCCGCGGGGAAGCCGCCCTCGGACTGCTACGGCACCTCAGACGTGGAGGATCAACAACACGAAACGGAACGGCGGCACAGGTCGACGACCAGACGGCGCACCAAGGTTTCGTGGATCACGAGAGAAGTTGTACAGCAGCGAGAGCGCACCGCACCAGCGGCTGTCCACGCTCTGGAACATCGCGCGTGCGGTGAAGCCCCGGCCGAACACCCTTTGCATTGCCGACTCGGCCGCCGAGGGGGTTCACTGGACCGATGCCGACCTTCGTCGCCACGCTGACGGGCTTCTGGCCCTCGCGTCGTGTGGACCTCTTCGACGTGTTCTGTCGCCGGGACGTGTGAGCACGCCCCCGCGTGCCCGGCGCTCCGGGCACGCGGGGCTCATCCTCTCCTCTCCCGCCCGATCCGCATCGCTCGAGAACCGAGGTCGACCATGTCCGTGACCGATGAACTCCTGGCCAACAACGCCCGCTACGCCGAGACCTTCTCCGGCCCGCTCCCGCTGCCTCCCTCCAAGCAGGTCGCCGTCGTGGCCTGCATGGACGCACGGCTGAACGTCTACGGGCTCCTCGGCCTCAACGACGGGGAGGCGCACGTCATCCGCAACGCCGGCGGTGTGGTCACCCAGGACGAGATCCGCTCGCTCGCCATCAGCCAACGCCTGCTGGGCACCGAGGAGATCATCCTCATCCACCACACCGACTGCGGCATGCTGACGTTCACCGACGACGGCTTCAAGGACGCGGTCCAGAAGGAGACCGGGATCCGTCCGCCGTGGGCGGCGGAGGCGTTCGGTGATCTGGACACGGACGTGAGGCAGTCCATCGCCCGGATCAAGGCGGACCCCTTCATCGTGCACAAGGACCGCGTCAGGGGCTTCGTCTTCGACGTGGCCACCGGCAGGCTCGACGAAGTCCGCTGACAGCACGGCCGTTCGCACGCCGCCGCGTCCCGAGGACGCGCGGCGTGCGAGGCCGTCAGGAAAGGTGGAAGGTCGCCCGCAGCCGTAGCAGTGAGGTACACGCCACGCGGTCGGCCGGCTGATGTGACGGCCCCGCCGATCAGTCCACCGATGGTGCGGAACCCAGATCCATCAGACGCAGATCCAGCAGTACAGGCGTTCCCCGCGCCGTTGTGCCCCACGGGCGAGTTCCGCCAACTCCCGCAGCAGGCCGCCGATCACATCGCTGTCTCCGGACCCCTGCTCCTCAACCCACTCCCGCGCCGCCGCGGTCAAGGCGGCAGCCTCCGCCCTCGCCAGCACGTCTTGGAGCTCATCGCTGATGGTCAGCACCAGGCGCTCGCCTCCGTCGCGTTCGGCGACGGAGTGGGAGGTTCGGGGCCGGCCCAGGAACTCGTCGAAGCCGACACCGGTCAGGATCCCCTCGATCGCTCCGAGGTCGGTCGTCGAGTCGAACCCCTTGGTCGCCACGACGTGAAACCCCGTCTCGGCCAGCCGAAGCCGCGGTTGGAGGAGCTCGCGAAGGCCGTCGCGCCCGTACCGTCGCACTATCTCGGAGACGGGCATCGGCAGTTGCGCTCCCGCGCCGTCCGGTCCGCCGGGCAGATCGATGGTCGTGGCGGCCGACTCGTCCGAGGCCGCGGAGAAGTAGTCATACATCACACCCACAGGCGTGATCATGCCCTGTACCGGGATCCCGTGCAGCGGAGATCCCGCGTCGGTGTCAGCCCTCGCGGCCGGCGACCGGCGTCCCGCCACCCCCGTCCCGCCGGTCAGCGGCGGCGGTGAGGTCGGTGCGGTTCTCCCCGCCGCCTCGGGCGCGCCGCTGACCAGGCATCCTCCCGCCCGTCAGCGTCGCGTTATGGGTCGGGGGCTTCCCGTCAAGCATGCGTCAGTGAGGGGCCCGGCATCCGGCCGGTCGGGCATAGCTTCATCGAAGCGCCCGGGCGGCCTTGCCGGGCGGCGTACGTCGCCTTCTTCGAGGAGCAGCACCATGTCTCCAGTCAAGCATTCCGAGGACCCCGAGCCTCCCGAACGTCTCCCGGCCGGACCTCTCTTCGTCCCCGTCCGGTCGGGGCCCACGGGCTGCACCGCCCGATTCTTCCGCACCCCCCTGGGTGACCGTACGGCCGTCGGCTTCACCTCGGCCGCCAGGCTCACCGCCGCACTCGGCCCGGACCAGGCCTCCATCCGGCTCTCCGAACCCGCGCTGCGCACCCTCGCCGCCCCCCTGGGCGTCACCGCCCTCACCGTCGACCCGCAGTTCTCCGCCCCCGCGGCCGACCGCACCGCGGTCACGGTCCCCGAGCGCGAGAACTCCTGGCGCCGCTGGCACCCCGAGCACGTCGGTGCCCTGCGTGTGACCGGTGCCGCGGCCGTCGTCGCGTGCCTGAACCTGCTGATCGGCTGAGGAGCCACCATGTCCGTACAGGACGCCCCCCTTCAGGACCTGTCCCTCGAGCGACCGTCCCGCCCCCTGGGCGCCGACGGCGACGCCGACACGAGGGACGCCGACGGTCTGTCCGTCTGGCCCCGCTCCGCCCGCTCCTCCGCCGCCGCCGACGTCGAGGTGGGCGGGGTCTCCCTCACCGAGGCCGCCGAGCGGTTCGGCACGCCCGTCTACGTACTCGACGAGCAGGAGGTCCGCGAACGCTGCCGTACGTACCGCACGGCGTTCCCCGGGGCCGACGTCGTCTACGCGGCCAAGGCGTTCCTGTGCCGGGCCATGGTGCACTGGGTGCAGGAGGAGGGCCTCGGTCTCGACGTCTGCTCCGGCGGGGAACTCGCGCTGGCCGTCACGACCGGGTTCCCGCCGGAGAAGATCGTGATGCACGGCAACGCCAAGAGCCAGGAGGACCTGAGCGCGGCGCTCAGGCTCGGTGTCGGCCGTATCGTCGTGGACAGCAGCTCGGAGATCGCCCAGCTGGCCGCGATCGCTCCCGCCGGCACCCGCCAGAAGGTCATGGTGCGGGTGGTGCCCGGCATCGCGGCAGGTGGGCACGCCAAGGTGCGCACGGGGACCGACGACCAGAAGTTCGGTCTGTCGCTCACGGACGGGTCCGCGCAGCGGGCCGTCGCGCAGATCCTCGACCAGCCGCGACTCGAACTCGTCGGCCTGCACTGCCACATCGGCTCGCAGATCTCCTCGGTGCAGCCGTACGTCGAGGCGCTGCGTCGTGTGGTCGAGATGATGGCCTGGGTCCGCGACGAGCACGGCGTCACCCTCCCCCAGCTGGACATCGGCGGCGGCCACGGCATCGCCTACCGGCCCGGCGAGGAGAGCCTGAACATCGGCGTCCTGGCCGGCCGGGTCCGCGCCGAACTCGAGGAGAGCTGCTCGCGCGCCGGGCTGCCCGTGCCCCGGCTCACCCTCGAACCCGGGCGGGCGATCGTCGGCCCCGCCGGCGTCGTCGTCTACCGGGTCCTCACGGTCAAGCGCACCGGGGAGCACACCTTCGTCGCCGTCGACGGCGGCATGAGCGACAATCCGCGGCCCGCGCTGTACGGGGTGCGGTACGCGCCCCGGCTGATCGGGCGCTCGTCCGACGTCCCGCCCCGCCTGGTCACCGTCGTGGGCCGGCACTGCGAGGCGGGTGACGTCCTCGCGGACGACGTGGCGCTTCCGGGCGATGTGGGCCCCGGCGACCTGCTCGCCGTACCCGCGGCCGGCGCGTATCACCTCTCCATGGCCTCCGGCTACAACATGGTCGGCCGGCCCCCGGTGGTCGCGGTGTCCGACGGTGACGCCCGTGTCCTCGTGCGACGCGAGTCGCTGGACGACATCAACCGGCGGGACATCGGCCTGTAGTACCCCCTGTCACTCCGGTCCGCCGCCGAGGCTTCCGCCCGGCGGCGGACCGGCGCCATGCGCGTGATCCCGGGATCACGACGATCCCGCACGGCTGCTCGTCCATGCCCCTGTCCGGTTCTTGCCCATCCCCCTACCTGTGAGGACGAGGTCTCGATGACCGTCGAAAACACCGTCGGCCTGATCGTGGCCGTCGCCCTGCTCGGCTACCTGGTTCTCGCCCTGATCAATCCGGAGAAGTTCTGATGTCCGCCCCCGCCCCGACGCTGCCCGCAGCTGTGCCGGACTCCCCTCCGCCGGGGACCGAGACCCCGCCGCGCCGGGTCGGCGCCGGAATGCTCGATCCGACGCAGTTGTGGCGCGCGCTCCCGCAGGCGTTCACCAAGTTGAATCCGGTGGCCCTGTTCCGTAACCCTGTCATGTTCGTGACCGAAGTCGGCGCGGCGCTGACCACGGGCATCGCGGTGGTCCACCCCAGCCTCTTCGGCTGGCTGATCACCGGCTGGCTCTGGCTCACGGTGCTCTTCGCCAACCTCGCCGAGGCCGTGGCGGAGAGCCGCGGCAAGGCGCAAGCCGACTCGCTGCGCAGGACTCGGCAGCAGACCACCGCCTGGCGGCTCGCGGGCTGGGAGCCCGGCGCCGCCGCGGACGCCTACGTCGAAGAGGCGGTCGCCGCCTCGGAGTTGAGGCGCGGCGACATCGTGTCCGTGCCGGCCGGGGAGTTCATCCCCGGTGACGGTGATGTCGTCGAAGGCGCGGCGAGCGTCGACGAGTCGGCGATCACCGGTGAGTCCGCGCCGGTCATCCGCGAGTCGGGCGGCGACCGCAGCGCGGTCACCGGCGGTACCCGGGTGCTCTCCGACCACCTCGTCGTCCGCATCACCCAGGAGCCCGGGGCGAGTTTCCTCGACCGGATGATCGCCTTGGTCGAGGGTGCCAAGCGGCAGAAGACCCCCAACGAGCTGGCGCTGAACCTGCTGCTGGTGATGCTGACCTTCGTCTTCCTGGTCGCGGTCGTGACCCTGCAGCCGATGGCGATCTTTTCCAAGGACGCGATGGCCGCCGCGCACGACACCGCGGCGCTGACCACGAGCGGTGTCACCGCCATCGTCCTCGTCTCCCTGCTCGTCTGTCTGATCCCGACGACGATCGGCGCGCTGCTGTCGGCGATCGGTATCGCGGGCATGGACCGGCTGGTGCAGCGCAACGTACTGGCCATGTCCGGCAGGGCGGTCGAGGCGGCGGGTGACGTCAACACCCTGCTGCTCGACAAGACGGGCACGATCACCTTCGGCAACCGGCGGGCGAGCGCGTTCCTCCCGGTCGGGGCGGTCCCCCTGGAGCGGCTGGCGCAGGCCGCGCTCCTTTCGAGCCTGGCCGACGAGACGCCCGAGGGCCGTTCCATCGTCGAATACGCCTACGAGACGTACGCGTTGACGGAGCAGGTCGCGAGCGGCGCCGAGTGGGTGCCGTTCACCGCGGCCACCCGCATGTCCGGAGTCGACCTTCCCGGCGGCGAGCGGCTGCGCAAGGGTGCGGCGGCGTCGATCGCCGCGTGGGTGCGCGAGCAGGGCGGCGAGGTCCCGCCCGCGCTCGAGGACACCGTCCAGCAGGTCTCCGCGTCCGGCGGCACCCCGCTGGCCGTGGCGCGGTCCACGCGCGACGGCCAGGCCGAGGTGCTGGGCGTCGTCCACCTCAAGGACGTCGTCAAGCCTGGCCTGCGTGAACGGTTCGCCGAGCTGCGCCGCATGGGCATCCGCACGGTGATGATCACCGGCGACAACCCGGTCACCGCGAAGGCGATCGCCGAGGAGGCGGGTGTCGACGACTTCCTCGCCGAGGCCACTCCCGAGGACAAGCTGGAGCTGATCAAGCGGGAGCAGGCCGGCGGTCACCTCATCGCGATGACCGGTGACGGCACCAACGACGCCCCGGCCCTGGCGCAGGCGGACGTCGGCGTGGCGATGAACACGGGTACGTCGGCCGCGAAGGAGGCCGGCAACATGGTCGACCTCGACTCCGACCCGACGAAGATCATCGAGATTGTCGAGATCGGCAAGCAACTCCTCATCACGCGGGGTGCGTTGACGACGTTCTCGATCGCCAACGACATCGCCAAGTACTTCGCGATCCTGCCCGCGATGTTCGCCGCCGTGTACCCGGGACTCGGCCGCCTCAACATCATGGACCTGCACTCGCCGCTGTCCGCGATCCTCTCCGCGGTCGTCTTCAACGCGGTGGTCATCGTGGCGCTGATCCCCCTCGCCCTGCGCGGGGTGCGCTACCGGCCCTCGTCCGCTTCGGCCCTGCTCACCCGCAACCTGTGGATCTACGGACTCGGCGGCGTGATCGTCCCGTTCCTGGCCATCAAACTCATCGACTTCGCCCTCGTCCAGTTCATCCCGGGGATCTGACCATGACACGCATCCCACACTGGCTCGCCCAGCACATCGCAGCGCTCAGGGTGGTCCTCGTCCTGACTCTCCTGACCGGCCTGGCCTATCCGCTGGCCATGGTGGCGGCGGCCCAAGTCCCCGGGTTCGACGCCAGGTCGGAGGTCACCGGAGCCGACGGCAAACCTGCCGGATCCTCGCTCATCGGCCAGTCCTTCACCGACGCCGAGGGCAACCCCGTCAAGAAGTACTTCCAGTCCCGGCCCTCCAACGCCGGTACGGGCTACGACGCCACGGCGTCCGGGGCCGGCAACCAGGGCCCCGAGTCCGTCGTCGACACGAAGGACAAGCCGAGCCTGCTCACCCTGGTCTGCGGGCGCAGCAAGGCGGTCGGCGACCTCGATGGCGTCGACGGTTCGCGCCCGTACTGCACGGACGAGGGCGTCGGCGCGGTCCTCGGCGTCTTCCACGAGGGCGGCACGAGCGGTCGTGTCACCGCGGTGGTCAGCCTCAACCAGGCATGCCCCGCGCAGCCGTTCCTCGCCATGTACCAGGGAGTTCGTGTCACGTGCGCGAAGCCCGGCGCGGACTACGGCCGCGCCGTGACCGTCCCCGTGCGCGGCGACGCACCGGCGGACCCGGTCGTTCCCGCCGACGCGGTCACCGCGAGCGGCAGCGGCCTCGACCCGCACATCAGCCCCGCCTACGCGAAGCTCCAGGCGCCGCGCGTCGCCCGCGAGCGTGGCGCGAGCGTCGCCGACGTCCGGGGGCTGATCGCGAAGTACACCACCGGGCGCGCTCTCGGTGTGCTCGGTGAGCCGGGCGTGAACGTCGTCGAGCTGAACCTCGCGCTCGACCGCAAGTATCCGACGACCGCGAGGTCCGCGTCGTCTCCGAAGCAGGGAGCCTGATCATGGCGGCCTGGATCCAGGCATCGATCATCCTCGCCGTGGTCGTGGGGCTCCATGTCCCGCTCGGCGACTACATGGCCCGCGCGCTCGACGGGGGGAAGCACTGGAGGGGAGAGAAGCTCCTCTATCGCGTCTGCGGAGTCGACCCGGACAGGGAGCAGACCTGGCGGCACTATCTCACCGCCCTGCTCGCCTTCTCCGCCATGAGCGTCGCGGCGCTCTTCGCCCTCTTCACCCTTCAGGGCAAGCTGCCCTGGTCGACGGGGCACGAGGGCATGCCGTGGCGGCTCGCGCTGCACACCGCCGTCTCCTTCACGACCAACACCAGCTGGCAGAACTACGCCGGCGAGTCGACCACCGGGCATCTCGCCGTCATGGCGGGCCTGGGCGTCCAGGCGTTCGCGTCGGCGGCGGTCGGCATCTGCGTGGCTCTGGCGCTGGTCCGGGGCCTGGTCCGGCGGTCCACGGACGACCTCGGCAACTTCTGGGTCGACCTGCTGCGCACGGTCTTCCGCGTCCTGGTCCCGATGGCGGTCGTCGGCGGCCTCATCCTGATGGCGGGCGGTGTCGTCCAGGGCCTCGGCGACGGACACACCGTCACCACGATCGCGGGTGCGCGGCAGACGATCCTGGACGGACCGGTGGGCTCCTGGGAGCCGATCAAGCTGTTCACCGGTGACGGCGGCGGCGTCTTCAACGCCAACAGCGCCCACCCCTTCGAGAACCCGAACAGCTGGACGAACGCCTTCGAGATCGTGCTGATGCTGCTCATCCCGACGGCCTGCGTGCGCATGTTCGGCCGGATGATCGGCAGCCTCAAGCAGAGCTGGACCCTGCTGACGGTCGTGGGCATCCTCTTCGGCCTGCTCCTCGCGGCCGCGACACTGGCCCAGTCCGCGCACACCGGCACGGTCACCCAGGCGGTCGGCGGGCAGTACGAGGGCACGGAGACCCGCTTCGGCATCCCCGGCTCGACGCTCTTCGGCGTGGGGGCCACGGGCTCCGCGGACGGCGCGGCCAACTCCTCGTACGACAGCTTCTCCAGCCTCGGCGGCGGGGTGCTGCTGTCCGCGATGATGCTCGGCGAGATCGCCCCCGGCGGCACCGGCAGCGGGCTCTACGGCCTGATCATGGTGGTCCTGGTGGCCGTGTTCATCGGCGGCCTGATGGTCGGCCGCACGCCCGAGTACCTGCGCAAGCGCATCGGCTACGGGGAGATGCGCTGGGTCGTGGTGTACGCGCTGATCCCGCCCACCGTGATTCTCGCGTGCGCGGGCGTCGCGCTCGCCTTCGGCGACGGCCAGTCCTCGATGGGGAACCCGGGAGCACACGGCCTGACCGAACTCATCTACGCCTACACCAGCAACACCAACAGCAACGGAAGCGCGATGGCGGGCTTCAACGGCGCCACCGACTTCCACAACCTCCTGATGGTGGTCGCGATGCTGGCCGGCCGTTACCTTCCGATGGTCTGCGTCCTGGCCCTGGCCGGACGCCTGGCCAAGCAGCAGCCAGGTGTCGTCACGGTCGGCACGCTCCGTGCCCAGGGCGTCAACTTCGTCGTCCTCGCCACCGCCGCGGCCGTCATCCTGGCGCTGCTCAACTTCCTGCCGGCCCTGTCCCTCGGCACCATCGCCGACGGCCTTCTCTGACCCCGTACCGGCTGAGCCCAGCACCCCTCGCAGGCTCAGCCGGTACGGCACCACAGCCCCGGCGAAGTCGGCGGCCCGTGCGACCCGACGCTCCCTGCGGCGGAGCCGCCAGGCCCCTGACGTGTGGCGCGTCCGGGTCCATCAGCTCTTCGCCACGAGGGCCTTGAGCGCGATGTTCAGTTCGAGGACGTTGACGCGGGGCTCACCGATGAAGCCGAGGGTACGGCCCTCGGTGTGCTCGTCGACCAGCTTCCGCACCTGGGCGACGGACAGGCCGTTCCTCTCCGCGATCCGGTGGACCTGGAGGTCGGCGTACTCCGGGGAGATGTCCGGGTCGAGACCCGAACCGGAGGACGTGACCGCGTCGGCGGGCACCCCGGAGGGCCTGACCGTGTAACCGTTCACCGAGTTGTCCTTGATGACGGCCTTCTTGGCGGCGGTCACCCAGTCGATCAGGTCCTTGTTGTCACCCGCCCGGTTGGTCGCGCCGGACAGGATGAGCTTGTACTGCGTGTTGACCGAGTTCGTCCCGAGCCCCCTGGCGGGCCGGCCCTGGAACCACTTGAGGTCGGGGTCCGGGGTCTCCTGGCCCTTCTTGAGCGGCAGGTTGTAGGACTGGCCGATGAGGGAGGAGCCGAC
>NZ_JBSFCK010000047.1:0-38885 GCF_053593435.1 Streptomyces sp. NPDC002306 | reverse complement strand
GCGTCGATGCCGATCGGGAAGACGTAGGCGAAGTCCCCGAAGCCCTTTTTGATCGCCAGCTCACGGACCGCCGCGTACGAACCGGCGAAGCCGATACCGGCGACGCTGAGGGTGGCGGCGGTGATGACGGCCGTCAGGATCCGGTGAGCGCGCTGCATGCGTGCGCCGCCGGCGCGGGCGTGGGGTGGGCGATGACGGCCTTCCCGCGCTGTGCTGCTGCCGAGTGCCGGCTGCGTGGGCTGCGGGGGCGGGTGCGCGGGGGTCACGGTTGGGGGTTCCGTTCGTGTCCGGAGGTCTGCAGCAGTTGCTGGATGAGGTGCTGGGTCTCCGGCTGGAGCGGGACGTCGAGGGTCTGGGCGATGTGCTGGATACGGGCGATGGCCGTGTGCAGGCCCGGCCGGTTGCCGGCTGCGTCTTCAACCCGGATCCACGCCCGGTAGAGGATTTCGGCGCTGTCGTCGATGTCGAGTCCGGTGGCGATGGCCTGACGCGCCAGGGTGAGGTCACGGTTCGGGCCGGACGCGGTGCGGTGGGCGGCGACGGTGCGGGCGACGTCGATGATCCGGGTGATCATCTCCTGCTGGTGGGGCTGTGCCCAGGGCAAGGGATGAGCGCCGAAGGGACGTCCGCGCACCAGGGCGAGCGCGCGTTCGAGGCCGGGCAGCCCGGCCGGGCCCATCGGCAGGGCCTCTTCGATGAGCTGGAGGAAGCGGGTCCAGTCACAGCGCACGGCAGGCGCCAGGCGGTAGGGGTCCTCGCCTGCAGCGCGGCGCGGCACGTAGGGCCGGCCGGCTCTGTCGTTGCCCAGGGCGCGGCGCAGGCCGTGGATGCGGGCGTTGAGAGTCGTGTGGGACCAGGGGCTGGCCGGGTCCATGTCGGCGCACAGGGCGTCTGCGCTGCGGCCGGGACGGAAGTAGAGCAGAGCGGCGAGCTGGGCGATGCGCGGGCCATGCCCGGTGCTGGGCACACCGCTCACCTCGATCGGGCCCAGCACCCGGATCTCCGGCGCGTGCAGAGCGTCTGCTGCGCCGTCCTCACCCTTGTCCCCGGTGCGTTCGGACGCCGCGGATGCCGAAGGTGAGGCGCTGACTGGGCGGGCGTAGAGCGCGCCGGCGGCGGGAGTCTTCCCGGACGGCACCGCGCCTGGCGTCTGCGCGCCGTGCGGCACGCGCTGTCCGACCAGACGGGGCGCCGCCGGATCGCTGGAGGCGGCCAGCAGGGCCGGGAACACCTCGCTGTCCCCGCTTGCGGACGAGACATCGGCGGGCAGGAGTGTGTCTTGCGCGGTGCGCCGGCCGGACTGTGCCGGCGGTTCGGGCTGCACGGCGGGGCCGGTTTCGTCATGGCCTTCGTACTGCGGTTCCTGGGCCGTGTCCTGGCCGGCTGCGGCGAGTGCGGTGGTGATCTGGAGGAAGTCGGCCTGGTCCAGGCGCTGCAGGATGATGTCGGTGCCGGTGGAGTGCAGGGGCTGCGGCCCGCTGAGCGAGGCGTCGAGGATGTCCGCCTCAGGGAAGTGAGGGGTGGCCGCGTGGGCCGGGGCGATGAGGGTGACGGGCAGCGTGGCTGTCTTGCCGATGAGGCCGGCGAGCTCGCGTGCGGTGCCCGCGTCCAGGGTGCTTGTGCACAGCAGTACATATGGCGGGTGCGGTGTGCCGGGCATTTGGTGTGCTTCGAGCAGCCGTTCGCTGAGATCGCGCCGCGCGTGGGCGGCGTTGCGCAGGTGCGTGATCCGTGCGCCGGGCAGCAGCTGGGGCAGGTCCTCGCCGAAGCCCACGGTGACGATCTCGCTCCGCCCGGCCCAGGGGCTCATGGCGAGTTCCAGGGCGAGGGACGTGCACACCTCGGTGATGTGGTCCGGCTGGCCGTCCAGCAGGACGGCGGGTGTGCGGGCCAGGTTGAGCAGCATCAGGTCGCCGGACGGGGTGTGGCCGATCGTAACCAGGGCCGGATACGGCGCCTCCGGCTGACGGGCGGCCGCCTCGTCGGGCAGGTCGGTGCTGTGAGGCAGGGTCCACCAGCCGTCGGGATCGTCGGTGAACGGCGGTGGGGGCGGCGTGTGGGAGGTGTCGGGCAGGAGGCGGACGGTGTGGGAGGTGAGGAGCGCTGCGCGGACGGCGGGCAGGTTGCCGTCTTCGTCGCGAGTGAGGGCGTGCAGGGCTCGCTCCAGCCGGGTGAAGTCTGCTTCGGTGTGGGTGGTGTGCGCGGACGCCGGGGCGTCGGCGGCAGGTCTTGTCCGGCGGGCGCGCCGGGCGGCCAGGGCCGCGGTGAGGGCTGCGGCGGCCAGTGCACCGATGCCCAACGTCGTGGACACGGGCAGGAAGTGCGGGCCGGGGGAGGGCTGGGCTGCAGGTGAGGGTGTAGGGCGGGCGGAGGCGTGGGGCGTGTCGGAGGCGTGGGGTGTGGCGGACGGTGCGGCCGCTTGTGGCGGGAAGACGCTGGTGGCGGACGGCGCTGTGAGGGAGGAGGACTCCGTCGGACTGGTGCTCGGACGCGCCGTTCCGACGGGGCCGGAGGACTGCTGTCCGGGAGCGGGGGTGAGGTCCTGGCGGGCTTGGCGCAGGCCGCGGGCGGGGGAGGCAACGGTGAGGATTCGCGGGGCTGCGAGCTTCGCGCCGGGGCGCAGGGCGAGCGTCTCGCTGGGGCCGGCGGCCGGGCGGGGCGTGCACGCGCATGGCGCGGCGGGAGTGTGGCCGGCTGCTGCGGGCAGTGCGGCGAGCAGGGGCAGAAGGAGCATCCAGGCCGCGCGGCGCGGCGGCAGGCGGGTCATGATCGTGCTCACTTCGACAGGGGGATGGTCGCGGAGTCGAAGAGGGGCAGTTCGAAGTCGACGTGGGTGGTGGTGGCGGGCGGTGCGGGGAATTGCAGGAAGACGGGCACGCTTTCGCCGGGCCTCAGCTGGGAGAGCCCGGTGGTGGTCAGTGGTTGGGCGTCGGTGTCGCGCAGGACGTAGTAGCGCTTGCCTGCGGTGAAGTCCACCAGGGTGGCGCCGGCGAGGGAGGGCCCGTTCTTCAGGACGGCTGTTTCGTTGCCGCGCAGTTCGGCGGGGACGATGACGAGCGAGCTCCCGGTGTTCTTGAGGGTGCCGCGCACGGTGAGTGCGCCGGGCGGCAGGCGCCGGGCCGAGGTGAGGGTGAGGCGCAGGCGGTGCTGGCCGGCCAGGACGGCTAAGGGCGGGGAGGGTCTGCTGCCTTTGCCGGCTGGGGAGGCGTGCGGGCCGGCGGTGGAGGTGGCGGCCACGGTGTCCGTACCGGGGTGGCTGGGCGAGCATCCGGACGCTGCCATGGCCAGGGTTGCTGCGAGCGTGAGAACGGCCCGGCGCGGGACGGGCACCTGGTGGGGCGAGAAATTCATGAAGCAACCTCTCTGTGAGGGCGAAGCGGTGTGTGGCGCCGGCCGTACAGGCCGAGATCGGTGCCGGCGCCGGCCGCCGCCGTGGGCGTGCCGGAAAGGGGCTGGGCAGGGAGTGCGGGGTGCATGCGGCCGCGGGCCCTGCGGGAAGGCGGTGCGCAGGCCGGGTTATCGGCTGAGGCGGGTGCGCGGCCAGACGGTGATGGCGTTGCCGTCGAGGGTGACGTGGCGGCCGGGGAAGTGACGGCGCACGAGGTGGACGTCGGCGAGGGTGAAGTCGACGGCGCCCGTGGCCACCCAGGCGTCGCCGTGCTGGGTCACTTCACCTGTGCCGGCCGGCCACACGGGTCGCACCGAATCTTCGGTAGTGCGAATGTCTGCGAGATGGTGAGTCATGGAGCGTGTCCTCTTCTTCCTGGGATGGGGGATGTTGAAGGGGTGATGGACACGAACGATGCAACGGTAAAGCTTCGCTAGAGCAAATCTCAAGAGGGTGGGGGAAAATACTCAGGACTATGCGCCCCATCAACTCCGCTACAGGGAAAGCCGGTTGCCTGCGCGGCCGCGAAGCGCGCAATGCGAGCCGCCGCCACCCCGAAAGCAACGTCGGGCGATGCGCGCACCCTCAGGGCGCGAACCTTGACCGCCCGCCTCATACGTCGGCCCGCACCGCCGCGCCCGCCGCCCGCACTCCCGCGGCACGCCCCCGTTCCCTGGCCCGTGCACGCAGCGAAGCCGCATCACAGTTCGGTCCAGGAACGGCGTTCACCGCCCGCCAGCGGCATCCACACCTCGTCGGTGGGCCCCCGATCCTCGAGATCGTCCAGGACGGCCGCGCCCAGAGGCACCTCCCGCGCGAGTGCAGCGACATGGGGATGCTGGGCGGTCATGGCCCGCAGATCGTGCATGCGCTGCTCGAGACTGCGCCGGGAAGCACCGGTCAGCACGAACAGGACCCGGGGAAAGACGGGATACCAGCGCAGCCACCCCGGACCGTCCGCTGCGACAGCCGTCCTGGACCGGCGCCCGACAGGCTGCGGCCGGTACGTCCACAGCCGCGCATAGTCGATGAGCTTCATCGCAAGACGCTCACTGCTCATCGTCGTACGGTCGACCTCGACGAACGCCCGCAGCTTGGTGCGCCGATCGGGCCCGCTGAGCGTGTAGTACAGCACCGCATCAGCAGTGAGGCGCTCCCTGTCCCCCAGAGCGTGGCTGACCTCGGGGCTCCAGTCGAGAGGGCCGTGCTCATCCCCGCGACGGCGGGCATCGGTGACGAAGGCCAAGTGGGCGCGCAGCACCGTGAGCGTGTGCGCGGTCTTCAGCGAAGCAGCCGTGGCGGAGGTGACCGGATACGGCGGCCGGCCGCGCAATGCCGGCATATCCCGCATCAGATGGGCCCCTTCGCCGCTGAGATACCAGGCGCGGGTGCGGTGCGAGCCGGGCAGCACCGTGTAGTGGACCAGGCCCTGGCCGCGCAGCCTGTTCAGCGGCTGCGATATCGCCTGCCGGGACGCGTGCGGGCGCAGCAGGCAGCGCAGCTGCCCGGCGGTGGCCATGCGGTGCTGGGCGAGCGCGGCCAGCAGCTGGTGCGCCAGCGGCTCGACCGAGCGCGGCGTGTGCCCGGGCAGTACGTCGCCCCGGCCGTAGGCAGCGGTGTCGCTGGCGGCCGGGCGGCCCGGAGAGGGTGGGGGGATGACGGTCATTGGTAGTCCTCCATCTGCAGCTGCACGGCCGCGGAGGTGGCAGGCAGGTGCTGGGCGAGGAAGGCGCTGACCCGGCCGAGCTGGCCGTCGGCGCGCAGGGCGAGCTGGTCCAGGGGCGCCGCGCCGGCCAGCGCACGGGCGGAGCGTTCGAGGGCCGCCGCGTGCCGGGGACGGGCGAGGCTGGCGAACACGTCGTCAAGATGCGGGCCGGTCAGGCGGACGGGGCCGATCCGCCGCCCGCCGACGGTGAGGGACACGTAGTGCTCGAACCGGTCCAGCGCCGCCACCAGAGCGGGGCCGGGACTGTCGCCCCATTCGGCGGTGACGGGCGCGACAGCGGACTGCGAGCCCGCGGTGGTGGCGAGCGTGGAGGCGTTCTGCACCAGCGACAGCCGCACCGCAGCGGGCAGACGGGCCAGGAGCTGGGTCATGCCGTGGACGTGGACCCGGTACTTACGGAAGTCCTCGAACATCGCCGCGATCGTCTCGGGCGCCGCCCCGGTCAGCGTGATCAGCTCGTCGAAGTACGCACGAAACGGCACCCGCCGCTCTTCGGGGGTGTCCCGCCGCGAGCGCACAGCACGCAGCAGATCCCGCGCGAGCAGCGCGGTGACCAGCCGGTCGGTGGGCCCGCTGCCGCCCGGACACACCCACACGATCATCCGGTTGTCCATGGCGGCACGGATGTTGTACGTGCCGGCCGGCTGGCCGAGGAACGCGCGGGTGACGGGATTGGCTGCCAGGCGCGCGAGGGGGTTGAGGACGACGGTGAACGCGTCCGCAGGCAGGGCCGGGAACACGCTCTGCCACCACGCATGGGTCTCCTCACTCAGCTGCCCCTGCACCGCGGTGAGAGCTGCGGCACGAAAAGCAGGATCGGTGAGCAGCGGCCGCACCTGGAACACGGTGGCCTGCCCGTCGGGCCGTCCGGCCTGACAGGCGGCCTCGTTGACCGCGACGAGAACAGCCAGGCACGCGGTGAGGACCGTCAGGGCGCGCGGCGCGCCGGCGTCATCCCAGCCGAGCGCCGCCGCGTAGGCGTCGGTGACCGCCTCGACGACCTCATGGGCACTCTGTCCCTGATGCATGCCGATCGGATTCCATGAACTGACCTGCGCAGCAGGACCGCTCGCGTTCAGATCGATGAGCGCGATCCGCTCCATCAGCGCGTCATGGGCCAGGAACGGCACGGCGCGCGGCCAGGAGTCGCGGTGCGGATCCACAAACATGAGGCCGCCGCCGGCATGGGCCCAGCCGATCGCCTGCGCCAGCGCCCGCTCGGTCTTACCGCCGCCGGCTTTGCCCACACCGACTTCGAACAGGGTCTCCCTCGCAAAGGTGGCGACCAGGCGCCTGTGCCCGTCCGGGGCACGGTAGATGCCCTGCAGCAGCAACTCAGGGTCACCGAAGGCGAAACTCGGAAGATCGGCGGCGAGCAGCGGCAGCCGGCAGTGCACCGTCGGCGGCTTGAGCAGACCCGTCAGCTCCTCCAGGCGGACCCAGTTCGCCCGGGGCGGCTGACAGTGCCCCAGCGCCCACCGCCGCTCGAAACCCTGCCTGCTGGGCCAGCGGTCCGCGCCCAGCCGCCACGGCCCGACCCGCCACCCGCGCATGGCCCAGCGCGCCCGTCCGCCGAACACATCGAACGCGGCCTGCAGTTGGCCGAGCCGCGCCTGCGCGCGGCCCTCCACGTTGGAGGCGCACATCACCAGCAGCTGCACACGCACGAGGTGGTCGTCATCGGCGAGCTTGCCCAGCGCCTCGGCCGGATCCACCCGGCGCGGCACCGGCGGCACGACCAGCCGCCGCGCGCCGCCCGCCGTATCGTTGCCGCGGAGAAGCTGCTGCAGCTGCCAGGCCAGCGAGTCCTCGGTGCCGGCCGCGTCCCGGCGCAGCCAGCTGGTAGCACGCTGGGCCTCGCGCTGTTCCGCGCGGCGGGCGGCGTTCATCAGCTGCACACGGCGCACCCGCAGCGTCCACTTCGGGGCGCGCTGGATGTCGAGCCGGATCTCCGCCAGATCCCCGAGCTCGGCCCGCAGGTCGCAGACCGCGTCTACCAGCGGCTGCAGCGGATCGGGAGCCAGCGGCACCTCCCGCAGCGCAGAGGTGAGCTTCCCCCGCAGGATGAACTCCGCACGCACCACATGATCACGGGGCTTGTCGACGATCGGACGGGCCCGGTCCACGGTGACGTGCGGACCGAACGGCGTGATCGACAGCAGCCGTTCACCACCGGCCGGACCCTCGACGCGGTAGCGCAAAGGACGCGAACCGTCCGCCCGCAACCGGATCTGCACCGCCTTCGACCGGCGCGGGGCCCACCACGGCATGCTCGTCGAGGCACGGGCGAGCTGCACACCCCGCCGGAAGATCTCCTCCAGAGCGGGATCGAAGTGCCGCGCCGGCACCAGCTCCAGCGCCATCCGCTCGGCCGACGCCTTGCGTGCCAGACGACGCACCACCGCCTCGCAGACGGCCCAGACGACGACCACGGCCGCAGCGGGCACATACCAGCAGGCGACGATCCAGCCCACCGCGTGCACGAGGCCGCTGACCAGACCGGGTACGGCGCCGGATGCCCACGACACGGACTGGCCGCTCAGATACGGGACCGCGCTCGCCACGAGGTGACTCCCTTCTGCGAGGTGATGCGGGTGAAGTGCCAGTCGGCGATACGGCCGTCGGTGAAGGTGCCGCCACGGTCAGCACCCGCCCACACCAGATGCACCACCGCCCGGTCCGGGCCGCCGTCACGGCGGGCGATCGCCGCCTGGACCCGGAAGCGGCCGCTGCCGAACGCAGGGGCCAGCACCTGCCCGGCGGAAGCGAAGACGCCCGGCCATCGGCCGCGGCCGAACCCGGTGGCGTCGGCCCGCAACAGGTCCCGCCCGGCCGCGAGCAGCTGAACCTCGTCGTGCGCAGGAAGATCGGCGGGCCACGCGGCTTCCAGCGCCGTCTGGATGACGGCATCGCCCGCAGCGTTCTCCCCCTGTGGAGGCAGCTGCGATGCTCCGGTCGCAGTCGCAGTCGCAGGTGCCGTGGCGCTGTGGGGTGCTCTCGTGGACACGGGCATGGCGGACAGCGGGGGTGCGGGAAGCGACGTGCCGACGGTCGGCGACATCGCTGCCGAGGGTGTCTGCTGCGGGCGCATGCCCCGGTCCGGCACCAGCAGGACGACTCCTGCAGCTGTGAGGATCACGGTGGTGAGCAGCAGCAGACGCCACGGCCGGGGGGACCTGCCGGTCCCGTCCGCGCGTGTCATCGGCCCGCCTTGTGACCCGCTGCTACGGGCAGTTGGCCAGGCAGGGTGGCAACGCCGTCGCCGGTCTGATCCGCCGCCGTCCGCGATGCGCGCGGCGAGGGCCGGCTGCACGGTCGGGCACGCTGGCGCAGTGCCTTCGACAGGGCCGGGCCGATCACGGTTGCTTCGGGCGCCCGCGATCCGGTGTCAGCGGTGGTCATTAGTCTGTCGGCGTGCCATTTACTGATGACCGACAGTTTCCTGCCGCGCTCGCCGCCGCCCTTGCGATTCCTTTCGATTACGACGAAGGCGACGGCGTCGACTTCGAACCGTTCCCGGCCTTCCTCACCGCTGAGGACACCACTGACTGGTTCCAGTCCTGGACCGGCAATCCACAGCTGAGCGGCGACGCCTTCCGCGTGTTCGGCCAGGACGGCACCGGAGGATATGCGGCCCTCTGGCTGGTGCGCCCCGACCAGCCGCTCGACCAGCAGCCGGTCGTCTTCCTCGGCTCCGAGGGCGAAACCGGCGTCGTGGCCCGAAGCCTCGGTGACTTCCTGTGGCTGCTCGCCGACGGCTTCGGCCCCCAGGAGGCTGCCACCGACTACGAGCCCGACCGGACCCCGCAGCCCCATGAGGCATTCGCCGCCGTCGCGAGGCGATTCGCCCCCGACCGGCAGCAGCCGGCCGCAGCCGTGATCGAGCAGGCAGCCCAGGAGTTCGCGGACTTCGACGACACGATCATGGAGCTCTGCCGCTGAGCCAGGACGAAGCCCGAACCACACCGGCGAGACCGAACCTGCACGCAGCTCTGCGTGCAGGCTGACACGGTGGCGACACATCACGTGGACACTGCCTCCTGCCGGCGGACGTTGCAGAGCATGGGCGTCATAACAGGCGGGCTCCTCCCGCGAATCCGGACATGGCGTTGACTGCGTCCAGCCGTACGGCCGCCCCGGGCCGGGGCGCGTTGATCATCCGGCCGCTGCCGAGATAGATCCCGACGTGGTAGATCGTCGAGTCGCGGCCGGGCACGTAGGCGTAGAAGACGAGGTCGCCGGGCCTGAGCGCGCCGGTGCCGCGGCCGGCGGGGATCCGCTGTCCGGCTCCCGCCTGGGCGGCCGCAGTGCGGGGAAGCCGGATGCCGGCCCGGGCGTAGGCGTAGAGGGTCAGCCCCGAGCAGTCGAAACCCCTGACGTCGGTGCCGCTCCTGCCGCTCGGCGTGCAGCAGATGCCGTACGACGGGCCCGCGGCGTTGCCCCCGCCCCAGGAGTAGGGCACGCCTTTTTGAGCGAGGGCAGCGTCGATGACGGCGCGCACCTTCCCGCTCCCGTGGTTCAGGTCCGGGTTGGCGGCGGCTGCTGTGTACTGGTCGATCCAGCCCAGCACGTTCGTGACGTACGCGCTGGAGTGGTTGTACTGCCAGATCGCGGCCTTGAGCTGGTCGCGCCGGGCCAGGTTCCGTCCGTTGCCGCACAGGTAGACGGCGGCCCCGAGCGCCGCGTCGTCGGCGTTGTGCGGATCAGCCGACCTGTCACCGTTGGCGTCCTGGCCGACGCCCCTCCATGTGGACGGCAGGAACTGGAAGGGGCCCACCGCACGCTCACCGGCAGCCGTGCCGTCCCACCGGCCGCCGTCGGTGTCGGGGAACGTGGTGGTGTTGCCTCCAGTACCGGAGCCGTTGAGGAGTACACCGTAGATCTTCGGGCGTATGTCGCCGTTGCCGGCGATGGTGTGACCCAGGGCATGGTTGGACTCGACTTTGGCGATCCCGGCCAGGACCGGCCAGCGCATGCCCCGGCACGCCAGCACACGGCTGCCGGCCTGCGCGGACGCCTTCTTGTAAGCGGTCAGCATCCGCGGCGGGATGCCTGCAGCCGTGCCGTCCCCGGCCACCGGACCGTTGTTGCGTGCACCCGTCGGCAACGCGACATACGCGCTGATCGCGTTCGACACCGGCGCCGCGCAGCACACCGCGCTGAACAACAACACCACGCCCACACACCCCCACCGCCCCAGACGGCGCCGCACCCGACTCACTCGCCCTCACCGTCCTCAGACGGCTCCCGCCGATGGCGCCGACTGCGCTCCTGGCGCAGCCGCTCAGCCTCGGGCGCGGTGCGCTCCAGCAACTCCTGCATCCGCCGCCGCGCCTCCTCACGCGCCCGGCCTCCGGCACTGCCCGCGCCGGGAAGAGCGGATCCAGCCGTGCTGGACGCCGGACTTGCCGGGGCTGCGCTGCCCCTTCCTGCGCGCCGGGTCGGGGGTGGCGGGGCGCCCGTTTGCGTGCTGCCTGCTCCGGCCGGAGCCCTCGGCGAGCTCGGCCGCATGGCGGCCGGCCCCGGGCCGCCTGTGGCGGGGTCCGCAGGTGATGCCGGCGGCGCCGGGCGCGGGGAAGGTGCAGGGCCCGGGGCAGTCGGCAGGCGGCGGCCACGGGCTTGAGCGGTGCGCCGTCCCGCGTCCGCCCACGCCTGACGGTCCTCGCGGACGGTATTGCCCCACACCTGTACCTGCCGGCGGGCGTCCTGGGAGTAGCGCGAACCACCCTCGCGGCCCCGGCGGATGGTGGCGGGAAGACCGACCGTGGCGCCGTAGGCGGCCCGGCCGCCGCGGTGCAGGATGCGATAACCGCGCAACCGCACGAGACGGTTGTGGGCGCGGGTCGACAACAGGGTGCGGTCACCGTGCTGGTCGTGCAGGACCTGGCCCGTGCGGCGGTCGACGATCTGGCCGTCCTCGTTGCGGTACCGGTCGGGCGGACCACCAGGCTGACGCGAACCGTCGAACGGCCCGCCTCCCGGGGCGTTGCTGCCGCCGCTGCCCGGAACGCCGCCTGGACCGTCGCCCGGCCGGCCCGACGGCCCGCTCGCGTCGGGGCCGCCGTCGGCGGTCGGCTTGCGCCACTTGGCCAGCTTCTCCCGGTCCGGCCGCCGCCCGATCAGCAGCCAGTGCGCGCCCTTCACCCCCAGCCGGGCTCCCAGCCCGCCCACAGCGGCCGCCGCCGTGAGCGGAGCGATGCCCCGCCCGGCTTCGGCAGTGGCGTCAGCGAGGATCCGGCCGGTGTCGACGGGCATCCCCGCACCGTCGGCCAGCGAGCCCAGAGCGCCCATCAGACGCCGGCGGGTACCCAGCAGCCCGAACCGGCCGCCCCCACCGCCGGCGAAGGCACGCAGCCCGCCGCCGTATCCGCCCATGCCGGCGGGGGAGTTCATGGCCAGGGCGGCACCGAGCTCGGAGCTGTCGCCGGGCAGATGAGTGCCGCCGACCTTGGCGTACCGCATCCGCATCGCCATACGCCGACCGAAAGACGCGATCCCCGTCAGCAGACGGCGATGCCCGGCCGCCCCGGCGATCGCCAGGACATCGATCAGCAGGATCCGCTCCACCACCAGGTCCGGGCCGTGAGTGATGGTCGCATCGACAGCGATACCGAAAAGCGGCACGAACGCGCAGACCCCCACCAGCGCCATCACCGAGATCCCCCACAGCGACAGCCACTTCCACACCGACTGCCGCGCCGGCCCCGGCAGCATCCCGGCGACAAAGGTGATCCCGCCCGCCGCCGCGGCCGCCGCACAGATGCCCTGTGTACCCAGCAGCACGATCGCGCTGGACAGCAGCATCCCGCACACGAACAAGGCAGCGACCAGCAGCAGCCCGGCACCGCCGACCCGCCACCACGTCGGCTTCTCGGCATAGGCCGCACAGGACTTGCCGACAGGGCCGGCACGTTTCATGTCCTCGAGGAACGCCGCGAACTCACGGTCCTCATCCGTCACGATCGCGTTGGAAGTGTCCAGCAGCTCACCGCCGGGCGTGAGCTCCGGCAGACCATCCCCGCCGCTACTGCCGGGCACGCCTTCGATGAAGCCGCGCTCGCAGTACTTCCTCGCCGGACCGTGGATCTTGCTGCAGACCTCCTTGCCTTTCTCGGAGACCCTCGCGCCCACCTTGTATCCGCCGACAACCCACTTCAGATGCACGGCATACGCTCTGCGGTCCGACTCCTTGGCGGGGTCGAGGATGCGCCCGTACTGCAGCAGCATGTACGGCTTCACGATCAGCGCATTGGTGATCGAATCCTGGACCGGACGCGCCACCTCCGCCGCCGCAACCGGCCCTGCGCCAGCCTCCTGCAGGCACCTGACCTCCTGCATGCCGGCCAGACCGTCGCACGGTCCCTCGCTGGCGAGCTTGCCACCCCAGTCGTAGGCGTTCACGGACTCCTGCGCGACCGCAGCACCGACCTGCTGAGACTGCCCCAACGGCCCGTCCTGCGCCAGCAGATAGTCGGGCCGCACGAACGCCGACGCGGCGAACGCCGCAATCAGCAGCGTCAAGAAGATCTCACCCAGACCACGGCCGACACGACCACGCACGATCATGAACGCGGCGAACACGAACGCCCACGCCAGCAGCAGCCCCTTCAACCCCAGCGTGTCCACGACCAGCGTGGTGTAGACACCGGCGACCTTCTGCGCCGGAGCGGCAAGCACCTTCAGCAGCGGGAACCGGAAAGCAAGCTCGATCGCCCACCCCGCGAGCCCGACCAGCATCCGGATCAGAGTGAACAGTCCGGACAGGGCGAAGGCGAGGGCCTGGGAGCGGAAGGCGACGATGGAACCGCCGTCGGCATTCAGCTCATAGCCGGCGATCGGCACCCCCTCGGACGAGGTGATGTCCAACGGCGACAGCAAGTCCCCGCTCTCACTGGCCGTGCTCGCCGCGTAGACGACCTGGGAGTTGACCATGACGAACACACCGGCGAGCAGCAGGACGAAGCCGGCCGCACGCAGCGTGCCACGCTCTGGGCGCACCATCTCAGCCCTGCCTCCGCCCGGTGCCACGGCGCCGCCACAGCACCAGAGCCGCCAGACCTGCGCCGACAGGCACCAGCCGCCAGAGACCGGCAGTGGCGCCGTCATGCCCGGCGGAAGCGGTGTACACGGTGCCGCGCTCGCAGTACTTCCTGGCAGGGCCGGATATCCGTGCGCAGCGGTCGTCGTCGCGGGACGGGGCGCCGGCGGTGAAGGCCTGCCCGGTGTGCGGCCACCATGCCTGCGGCAGGCTCACCTTGAGGGCCAGGACGAGGACGCAGGCGGCGACGGCGATCACTGCGAGGGCGCCGACGGCGGCCAGGAGCCGGGAACGGCCGGGTGCGAAAGACGTCATCGAAGACCCTCCGGACGGTGAGTCACAGCTACGTCGGTGAGTGGCGCGGACATCGTGCTGCGGCCTGGGGTCGTGATGATGGAGGAGGAGACCCGCGCGATACGGGGGATGACCACCTTGATCCGGCCGGTGTTCTGCCGCGGACAGGTGAGAAGGAACTCGCCTTCGCGACCGCGCTGCCCGACCGGAGACAGCCCGGTCGTCACCAGCCGCAGCAGATCAGGGTCGGTGGGGTCGAGGCCGACGAACTCCAGCCCACGGCGGGCACGTTCGCGGTCCGCGGTGCGGGCCAGCGCCCGGTAGGCCATCAGCCCGCGGTCGGGGCCGAGTTCCTCGGCGTCGTGCGAGCCGGCGATGAGACCGGCTCCGTGCTTACGGCCGTCGTGGAGGATCTCGTGCACCAGGGCGGTGCCCTCGGCGGAGCTGGTGAGCCAGTACAGCTCGTCCAGCACCACGGCGGTGAAACGCTCGGGATCCTCGAACGCGGTCTGCCGGGCGATCGCGGCGATCAGATAGAGCACGGCCCGCCCGATCAAAGCCTCCAGGGGCTGCTGGTGCAGCACTTCAGGCTTGTCGAACGCCGTCTTGGGCGGCAGCTTCAGACCGGTCGTCGTGATCACGATCATGTCGGAGGCATCGGATGCATCCAGCCGCACCGACGGCAGAGCGGGGTCGAACACCATGGCCGCGAGCGGGTTCGTGGCCACTACCCGCAGCAGTCCCACCAGGGTGGCGGCGGCGTCCTGACGCTTCCCGGCGCCCGCCCGGGCCATCTCGTCAAGGACCTCAAGGACCCGGTGCATGGACGGCACGTCACTGGCCGCGGCCTGCTCCACGGCATGGTGCAGGACCTCCCCGCTCGTACTCATCGGGCCGATGCCGAGCTGGAGCGTCAGGTACGACAGGGCGTAATGGCGGCCCTCGGGTCCGTCGAACATCCGCAGCGGGTCGATGGACACCTCGGCCTGCGCGGCGTCGATGATCTGACACCGTCCGGCAGCCGCAGTGCGAGCGAAGGTGGCCCACTCCCGTACCGGGGTGCGGTCAATGCAGATCGCGCATCCGCCGCGCGCCCATACCGCCTCCGCTATCAGCTTCTGCAGCACGCTCTTGCCCGCGCCGAGATCGCCGACGATCCCCACCGAAGCCGAAGCGTCCTGCTTGGGCGCGTCCGCCACGTTGATGGTCACGGGCCGGGTGGTGCCGCAGTCCAGGTCGATACCGAGAAACATGCCGTGGGGGTCGCCGACCTCGGCAGCTGTGAAGGCGCCGCCCAACGCCCAGTCCTCAGAGACCTGGTGCTGGGTGAACTCCCGCGCCACGCCAGGGCGGACGGTCCCGGGCAGTCCCAGGGTGAACAGGGCCTCCTGCAGGCCGGCCGGGCGCACCGCCCGGTAGTCCGCGCCGCCCAGCAGCGCCGCCAGCGCCCGGGCACGAGCGTCGCACACGGCGGCGCTCGGCCCCCACACCGTCAGCACGGTGACGGACTGCACCTCCACCTCGACCGAGGTACGCGAGAGTCGGGCGTCGAGCTCGCCCAGGTCACGGGCGGCATCGGTCAGCGAGCCAGGCATACCGGTGGGGCGGGCATCGTACTGATCAGCCTGGTCGATCAGCTCGGTCTTCTTGCGCCGCACCTGCTCACGGGCCTTCTCCGCCGGCACCAGCGTCAGGTCGACCGTGTAGTCGACGGGAAAGTCCAGCGTCTCCAGCTGCGCAAACAGGTCGGCGGCGCCTTGGCCGACCGCAGTCGGGCACTCGGCCAGCGCCAACTGCGCCTGATAGCCGACCCCGGTGTCAGATTCCACCTGAAGCCACCGCCGCCGAAGCGGTGACGAGGCCTTCAGCCGCCACCAGGCGGACCGGCCGGAACGCGCGATCCGGTCCGCGCCGGCCAGCTCGTCCGTGTCGTCGACCGCGGGATCTATCCCGCCTTCCTGCAGACGGAACTGCCCCAGGTCCGCGTAACTGGGGGAGTGCAGGACACCTTTGCGGACCTGCCCGCCGAACAAGTCACTCGTCTCGGCCTCGGTGAGCAGCGGCTCCGACTGGCCGCGGTGCAGAGCGTGCTGGATCATCCACACGATCTCCGCCGGCCGGGCCGGGCGGAAGGCGATACCGCCGCCGAGCGCGGCCTCCACCCGGGATGCCTGCTCGAGGAAGGCGCTCACATCACGCCGGGGAACAGGAGCAGCTCGCATGCCTAGCATCGGCGCCATGTCCGCCCACACTGCGCCAAGCGACGCGGTGAATTGGCCGCCGACCGCGGGGCGGTCCAGCGGCACGGCCAGCCACAGGACGCGACGGTGCATCTCCTGATCAGTCAGCAGATCCAAGGCGGCTTCCACGCTCTCCACCCACGGATGCACGCTGTCGGCCGAGAATGCGCCGGGTTCGATGCCCTCGATCATGCGCAGGGCGATCTCACCCGGGTCGACCTGCGCGCACAGCCCGAACAGCCGCGGCGCCCCGGAAAGAGACCGGACCAGGTGCGTCACCTTTGCCAACTGCTCGTCACGGACCACGCCCGGCACATACGCGCCCTGCACCGTCTCCTCACGACGGCCGTCAGCGCCGGGTCCGGGATGCAGGCGGTAGACGGCCCACACGCTGCCGTGCGTCGACCAGGCGAGATGTCCGGCGATGTGACGGATCGGCACCCTCACCGCACACCCCCGCCCTGAACGGCCCGGTCGAGCAGCTGCTGCACACCCGACATCGGCCGTAGCGACGCCGGATGTCGGAGCGGGGCGAAGCCGGACGTCCGCCCGGGACCGGGCCGCATTATCGGGCACGGCACAGCCGCACTGGCAGCAGCCGGCAGAGCCCCTTCGACGGTGAAGCCACCCAGCAGCGCGCGGGCAGTACGGTCACGGGCGGCCCGCCCGCCGACCCGGCCGCCGTGCGGCTGTATCGCGAGCAGCAGCCACCCCAGGGCGGCGTGCATGGGGGCACGTCCCTTGATCTTCGGACGGCGCACCGCCCAGACCGCCAGCAGCCAGGCGACGATCGGTACCGGGCCCATCCACGACCACCAGCTGATCGTCTTGACGAGAAGAAAGCCGCCGCCGACAGCGACCGCGATCTGCGCGGGTGTATAGGGGCCGAGGGGGATCTTCCAATCGCCGACCTTGCCCAGCACCCAGGGGTGCCGGCGGGCCGCGGTGTAGAACCGCCCCACGCGCACCTGGCTCACAGCCGGCCTCCCGGACCAGCAGAGTGCCCGTCCGCGCCCCGGGCAGGACCCTGGATGACGCCGGAGACGGCAGTTGCGCCCTGGGCGGGGTTCTTGACCTCGTCCTCGAACATCTGCGCCAGGTCTTCGCGGGAGTTGTACAACCCCAACGCGATGATCATCAGCAGCAGGGCGCCGATCCCCGCCTTCAGGCTGAACTTCTGGATCATGATGACGACCACGAGCACGACCAGACCGGCCTGCAAGCCCTTCGTCGCCCAGTCCCTGAACATGGCGATCCACGAATCACCGAGATCATCGAGCTGCCCGGCGAGCATCAAGCCGTACACGGTACTCACCGGGCATCCCCCTCCCGGACGACCCCATCCCGGGCGGCCCCCGACCCGGACTCCAGCCCGGCCACATCCCACCGACCCGAGCGGCCCCTGAGCACCAGTTCGTATCCCAGCGGCCACCGCCCGTCCGCATCCCGAGCCTCGACCCGCACCGCCACGTGAACCGTGACGCCGTCGGCCGGCACCCGCTCTGCGGCCACCGCCTCCTCGGATCCCCACGCCTCCTGCACCGTGACCGAGGCATACGGGGCAGGGGAGACCGGCGCCATCTGGACCCCGGGCGCGACATAACGGTCCACCTCGCCGGCCCCCGTCAGATACGCGGACAGGAACTCCACGACCGCGGAATGCAGATCACCGTCGGACGGCACCGCCACCGAGAACGACGACGCCGCAGCGTCAGCACGCATCGGGCCGGCCACCATCCCCGGTGCGCCCGTTACCGTGACGGAGTCCCCCGAAACGGTGGCGGTCACCGGGACGACGAAGTAACGCGCAGGTGCGTCGGCGTATTGCGCGGCCACCGTCACCGACCACGCACCCTCGTGCTGCACACTGCGCACCGCTATCACCGACACCAGCCCCGACTGCGCATCCGCAACCGGGTCGGGCAGTTCGACATCCGGCGCCATCGACTGCGCAAGCCGCGCCTGCGCACTCGTCGCATCGTTCGCGCTGCTGCGCAGCCAGGCACCAATGAACAGTTGCGCATAGCCGGCCGGGTCGGTCGCCACGGCCGTCGTGCGCACTGGGGTGGGTGTGCTGGAGGGAGCGGCGGCCACCGTGGCCGGGCTGGACAGCACGGCGACGCCGAGAGCGACGGGGCCGGCTGCGATGGCGGTGAACACGGCCAGCCGGGACAGGCGCACGCGGCGCCTCATTCTGTCCAGCCCGACGCCTGCAGCCATCGCAGCGGCCGCCTCGCCCTCGCGGGCCTGATTGGGGCGCATGATCGAACTCCCAGGTCAGTGTGGGTGGTTGCTGACGCTGAGGACATCGGCCGCCCCCAACCGAACCACCGACCACGAAGGCCCGACCAAGGTCACGATGAGGACACAAATCCCGTGGTCGGTCTCATGGTCGGGCCGACCATGAACCCCACCACGGCCCATGAACCAGCCCCACCGTCGTGAGGGGGACGGACCAGGCGCCGGACAGACAAGGCTCGACCACGCGAAGGATCGGCACGCCCGCGGCGAATGGGCAGGCCGCGCTGCAGCCAGCCAGCCAGCCAGCCAGCCAGCCAGGCTGCGCACGACATGCGCAAGTCCACGGCGCCCACTGAGACCACGACTGTGCACCCGATTGCGCAGCACCGCAGCCCTCTTGCACAGGCGCCTGCACAGTCGGACGTGCCTGCGCACTCGTCCAGTTACGCAGGTTCGGATGCATTGCACAGCCACCTGCGCAACGCGCAGTCGGCCGATCCCGCAATGAGGATTGCCCATCCATCCCGGGCCTGCGGGGACGGCCATGGTCGGACCGACCACGGGTCCGACCATGGCTGCCGGGTGCGCATGTTGCCCGATCGTGACCGGTGGTCGGGGCTGCTGGTCGGCCTCCTGGTCGTGGTCGGCGGCTGAGCTGAGGGAATGGATCCCGCCCGCCTCACCTCACGCCGTCACCTCGGGCATCTCGCGCCTGCCCGCCCCCTCGAAAGCCTCAACAATTACGCGATCACAGCACCTTGGGATCGGAGATGAGCCGCTTCGGGGCGGGAGTCCGCCGTGGAGTGATGGCGGCGGACCAGTTCACGCAGATCGCCAACGGATTCTTCCGCGACTCTCGGCTGACATTCAAAGCGAAGGGGATCTTCGGCTTCATCAGCACCCACCGCGCCGGCTGGCACGTCACCGTTGCCGACCTCGTGCGCGCCGGACCAGACGGGCGCGACGCCGTGCGCGCCGCCCTGAGCGAACTACAGCGCCACAGCTACCTCATCCGCGAACAACTCAGACACAGCGACGGAACACTCGGCGAGATCGTCTACTCGATCACGGACCACCCCGCCCCCCTCGACGCCGTGCCGACATCCACCAAGGACAAGCCTGCCGGCGCCACTGCACCGGGCGAAGCGGTGCCCCGTGGCGAGGCGGGGGTGCGGCGAGGGGTGATGGCCGCCGACCAGTTCACGCAGATCGCCAATGACCTCTTCCGCGATCCTCGGTTGTCGCTCAAAGCCAAGGGCTTGTTCGGACTCATCAGCACGCACCGGGACGGCTGGCGCATGAGCGTGGCAGACCTGGCGCGCCGCAGCTGCGACGGCGAAGCAGCCGTCAAGAGCGGCCTGCGGGAGCTGGAGAAGCACGGCTTCCTGACCCGGGAACGCGAGCGCCATTCCGACGGAACGCTCGGCGCGACGGCATACCTCATCACCGACCTCCCCGCCGCGAAAGGCAGCAGGTCACAACCGCTGTCGGGATTTCCACCAGTGGGTGACCCGACGTCGGCTCACCGCCCCGCTAAGAACACCACCGTTAAGAAGACCAACAAGCAGAACACCACCCCCATCCGTCCGTGCGACCACGCAGGGGGCACCACACCGGAGGGCAGCGACCAACCCGATGCACCAGCCCCCACCCGGCCCGCTTTCCCGGCAGACGAGATGCATCCAGGCATCCGGCTACTGCTCGAGATCGGAGCCGGCCGCCCCGACCTCCTGCTGACCGGGAAGGCGCTCACCGATCAGGGCCGCGTTGCGACCGTGATGATGGAGGCCGGCTGGAGCAACGAGCAGCTGCGCCACGTCATCACCGGCCGTCCCCTTCCCCACCCGGTGCGCACCAGTGTGGGTGCGATCGTCGCCGCCCGGCTCCGGGCAGCACAGGCCTACCCGCCACCCACCACCGTCAAAGACCACCTGCCGGCGGCCGAACCGTCACCCTTGCCACGCTCTACGACCGCTGCGGCAGCCCGCACGGTCACCGCAGCTCTTGCCTACCGAGCCCTCGTCGAATGCGCCGGCTGCGGCGTGCCCGCTACCGCCCCCGGCGAAGACCTCTGTCCAGCCTGCCTCGGCTGGCCGCCCTGCCGCACCTGCCCCGGCCCGACCCGCAGACGGGCCCACCCCGACAGCGACGGCCGCTGCACGACATGCGCCTCCGCCCTGAGCGGCCAGCCCCAAGGACACGCCCCGTGACAGCCCGCGCGTCGGCGGCGGCCCCCACAGCAGTCGGCGCCCCCTCGACACCCCACCACCGAAGGGACACCACCCCATGCCACAGACGCCACCCTCGTCCGACGATGCCGTCCGCATCTCGGGTGTCTACCTGCTCTTCGCACACGAGCCGTACTACCCCGGCCCCGGCACCCAAGAGATCAACACCACCATTTTGGCCGCAGCTTCGCTGCTCCACCCGCGGGTACAGCAGCCCGACGGCGTCCGGATCCACGACCGCCTCACCCAGAATCGTGAGCGCGGAGAAATCGTGCCGCTGGCCACCCTCACCCACGAACTACGCGGCGGCGCCGACTGGCCCACCATCGGCGACTGGGAACGCGTCACCACCGACCTGCTACAGCTCGTCAGGAACGGGGAGTGCGACGCCCTCAGCATGGGCATGTCCGGGATCGCGCGCGCCCTCGTCTGTACCGGCCCGCACAGCGTTGTACGCGCCCTGCACGGCGTGAGCGGGGAGTTCATCGCCTACGGGCCAACGGAGCGTGGCACTGTCCTCGCCGAGGCAAGCACGTTCCTTGCCCGCATCGTTGCGGAGCGAGACCTCTGGCCGGGCGATGACCTGCTGCCCCCGCTCGGCCAACGCGCTTGAACGCTGTGCGTCGTTGTGAGCAGCGGCTGCAGCACACAGGAACGGACCGGCCGCGTAGGCAGCATCCCCGCGTACACGGGGGCCAGTGGCCGATCACAGATCCAGGGCGGACTCGACGGGACCATCCCCGCGTGCGCGGGGAGCAGTGAGCGACCGAAGCGACCGGCCGACGACGTTGGGGACCATCCCCGCGTGCGCGGGGAGCAGGTTCGTTCGGACGGGGTGTGCTCGTACTCCCAGGGACCATCCCCGCGTGCGCGGGGAGCAGGGCCGGAGCTGGAATCTCCGCGTCCGGGGCTCGGGACCATCCCCGCGTGCGCGGGGAGCAGACGAGGACGGCGGACATGCGGCCGGACTTGGCGGGACCATCCCCGCGTGCGCGGGGAGCAGGCAACTTGCGAGGTTCTCCTCGTGATCGGGTGGGGACCATCCCCGCGTGCGCGGGGAGCAGCATCGTCGCCAACGTGGCGGACGACGCTCTTCGGGACCATCCCCGCGTGCGCGGGGAGCAGTGACCACCGTGCCCACCCAGGACACCCGGGTCGGGACCATCCCCGCGTGCGCGGGGAGCAGTTGAACACGTCGTGCGAAGCGTTCGACGACGGGGGACCATCCCCGCGTGCGCGGGGAGCAGGGCTGCCGGTCAGGCGTGGCCGCAATAGCACTGGGACCATCCCCGCGTGCGCGGGGAGCAGACCCTGCGCGACCTCATCAAACACGGCACATGGGGACCATCCCCGCGTGCGCGGGGAGCAGTGCTGGTCGAGTCGGCGGTACCAGGTGGGGCGGGGACCATCCCCGCGTGCGCGGGGAGCAGCAGGCCTGGAGGAAGTACGAGCAGATCGCATTGGGACCATCCCCGCGTGCGCGGGGAGCAGCCAGACTTGCGCGTGACTACATACCGCCTTAAGGGACCATCCCCGCGTGCGCGGGGAGCAGCATCAGCGTCTGGTCGACCGACGACACGCCCGCGGGACCATCCCCGCGTGCGCGGGGAGCAGGACGCCCTCGGCAATGTAAAGGAGACCGCGAAGGGACCATCCCCGCGTGCGCGGGGAGCAGCCTACCCGGTCGGCGACCTTCTCGAGGTCTTTGGGACCATCCCCGCGTGCGCGGGGAGCAGGACCCGAAGTCGCTGACCATGGTGAGGATCTTGGGACCATCCCCGCGTGCGCGGGGAGCAGTCGTTCGCCATAAGTGCGATGTCCCGCTCTGTGGGACCATCCCCGCCGCAGACAAGCTTTTCGCCACTTTCACCGAATCTCTCATTCCACTCAAACTGACACATAAGCGCTAATCCGGCCACGCGCCTTTCGGGAGCCGCTCCATCACGGCCTCCCCTGACGGAGCGGGGAGCAGCGTGCGGGGTAGCCGTCGCGGCGACGCAGGCCAGGACCATCCCCGCGCGTGCGGGCAGCAAATCTTAGATCATTTTGGATTTGATCAATCCGATGGGCCATCCCCGCGCGTGCGGGGAGCAGGTCGTAGGCGGTGGGCTGAACGTTGGAAGCGAGGGGCCATCCCCGCGGGTGCGGGGAGCAGTCGTCGAGGATCATGCCCAGCACGGTCATGACGGGGCCATCCCCGCGGGTGCGGGGAGCAGGGAAGCTAGAGGGCCCAGGGCCCGCGTGAGGCGGGGCCATCCCCGCGGGTGCGGGGAGCAGATCAGCTCGTCGAAGCGGCGAGACACCTCGGCGGGGCCATCCCCGCGGGTGCGGGGAGCAGGACGAGTTGGTCACGATCCCGGTACCGGCAGCGGGGCCATCCCCGCGGGTGCGGGGAGCAGACATGTCGTCACTCACGAGTGGGCTCCCTGCAGGGGCCATCCCCGCGGGTGCGGGGAGCAGAAGGAGGGCCCCGGGGCGGTCCTCGACGGCGAGGGGCCATCCCTGCGGGTGCGGGGAGCAGTTCACCGACCCCGTCTTCCTCGGCGTGGACCAGGGGCCATCCCCGCGGGTGCGGGGAGCAGCCGGGGTGGCAGCCGGCGAGGTCGTCGAGGAGGGGGCCATCCCCGCGGGTGCGGGGAGCAGCGCGGCGAGACCGGCAGGGATCAGGACGTACCGGGGCCATCCCCGCGGGTGCGGGGAGCAGATTCACCTCCTTCACAGTGACACGATCGTCGGGGGGCCCTCCCCGCGGGTGCGGGGAGCAGACGGAGCACCACGGCGACGACATGGTCACGCCGGGACCATCCCCGCGGGTGCGGGGAGCAGTGGAACGGCAGCGCCTGGCGGCCGATCAACCCGGGACCATCCCCGCGGGTGCGGGGAGCGGGACGGCGAAGACACCAAGGCCAGCATGGAGCGGGGACCATCCCCGCGCGTGCGGGGAGCAGCCACGAACCCGATCCACTGCGCGTCAGCCCGCGGGACATCCCCGCGGGTGCGGGGAGCAGCCCGCTACCAGCGTGGCGACGCCCATGCGCGCGGGGACATCCCCGCGGGTGCGGGGAGCAGGCAGAACCGCACGGGCAGTCGACGAGCCACCGGGGGACATCCCCGCGGGTGCGGGGAGCAGACTGTGTCACCTGTAAGTCTCCCGCTGCGCCAGCAAGCTTTTCACCACTTTCACCGAATCTCCCATTCCACTCAAACTGATACATAGGCTGCAATCCGGCCACGTGCCCTTCGGGAGCCACCAGTCACGCCCCCCTGACGGGGCAGCGAGCAGGGTGCAGGGTGGACTTCGCGGCGACGCAGGCCGGGGCCATCCCCGCGTGCGCGGGGAGCAGGCGTCCAGGCCGGCCCGCACCACCCGTCAGTCGGGACCATCCCCGCGGGTGCGGGGAGCAGGCCACCACCGAGGGCGCCACCCGGCGCGGTGCGGGGCCATCCCCGCGGGTGCGGGGAGCAGCCGACGACGACGTCCTTGGCCCAGCTTCCGACGGGGCCATCCCCGCGGGTGCGGGGAGCAGGCAGGGAACGCCCTCCCGTCGTGGCCGGAGTGGGGACCATCCCCGCGGGTGCGGGGAGCAGTTCACCCGGACCTTCCCACCGGCCCAGATCATGGGACTATCCCCGCGGGTGCGGGGAGCAGTCGCGAAGGCTCAGGCCCTGCTCGACCTGGGCGTGGACCGCAGCGTGGGTGTCGCGGAGCCGGTCCAGGAACTTCCCCGACGGATAGGGCTCGGGTGGCTCCTGGCCGATCGAGGTCTGCACGGACACCGGTTCGGGTTCGTGCGAAGGCCCCGGCTCGACGAGGTTGCGGAGGAGAGCGCGGTGGTGGGATACCAGGCGTTCGACGGCTTTGCCGAGGTTGTGCCAGACATGCCATTTGTCAGCGCAATGCTGGGCCTGCGGGGCGCCGGCGCGGGCGCCTTCGGTGAAGAACGTCGCACGGTCGCGGCAGACGATCTCGACGCCGGGGTGCTCGCGCAGCCATGCGGCCAGGGTCTCGGCCTCGCGGGCGGGCAGCAGGTCCAACGGCTGATGGGTCTCGCAGTCGATCAGGATCGTGCCGTACCGACGGCCCTTCCTGGTCGCGAACTCGTCCACTTCCAGCACCCGCGGCACCGCCCAGACCGGATCCGGCAGCGCCATCACCACGCGAAGCACGGTCATCCGGCTGAGCACAATGCCCAGTACCAGCCGGACCACGGCGCGAGCGGCCAGAACGACACCAAGAGTACCGACGATCCGTTGCAGGACGGGCGTTCGCCGACCGTAGCGGCTGGCAGCCCCTCGACCTGCTCGGCAAAGGTCACCCTCGCGTAGTCGCCGCTGTCGCAGAACAGCCGACGCACCGACAACTCGATGACTACCGGCCGGGCGCCGACCGGCGCATCGGCGATCCTGCGTCCGTAGCGGCTGTGCACCCGTGTCGACAACGTCCCGCACCCTGGACAGACGGCCGCCGTCCCGTCCTTCGTGCTTGCCGCGACCCGCAGCACACCGCTCTCCACCACCACGCGTTCCACCAACACCGTCACCAGGTGCGGGAACACCAACTCCAGCAACGTCTCACACGACCGAAGGATGACGCCCCGAATGACGGAGCGTCACCGGCGCACGGCAGCACGATCCACTTCACGGAATCCGTGCCTGAACCCATTTCAACCGTCGCCGACACCCGCGGGTGCGGGGAGCAATCCTGGACTATCTCGTCTGGGTCGGGTGTGACGGGGCCATCCCCGCGGGTGCGGGGAGCAGTTGAGGCGCTTGGCCATGGTGAGGGCGTAGCAGGGGCCATCCCCGCGGGTGCGGGGAGCAGACAGGCTGACTTATGATCATCTTCACCCCAGCGGGGCCATCCCCGCGGGTGCGGGGAGCAGTTTGACGGCGAGCAGGTCGTGCGGGTGGAGATGGGGCCATCCCCGCGGGTGCGGGGAGCAGCGGGCAGCCGGTTCTACTCCCTCGACGGGATGCGGGCCATCCCCGCGGGTGCGGGGAGCAGGATGCCCGCCTGTTCGGCGGCGTCCAGCAGGAGGGGCCATCCCCGCGGGTGCGGGGAGCAGCGGATGCGGGCGATGCCGAGAGCGGCGGTGTGGGGGCCATCCCCGCGGGTGCGGGGAGCAGTCGATGAACCTGATCACCCAGGGGGATCCCTGGGGGCCATCCCCGCGGGTGCGGGGAGCAGCGCATCGGGCAGACCTTGCCGTCCGTGTCGCCGGGGCCATCCCCGCGGGTGCGGGGAGCAGCTTCGCTCCTCGTCGTGACGCCTGATGTCTACGGGGCCATCCCCGCGGGTGCGGGGAGCAGCACCGTGCGCCGACGTCCGCAACGCCCTCGCCGGGCCATCCCCGCGGGTGCGGGGAGCAGGGTTCCACAGGTAGTCGACGAAGGCGCGCAGCGGGGCCATCCCCGCGGGTGCGGGGAGCAGATCCGGGCGTGCAGGGGCTGTGGGGTGGGCTGGGGGCCATCCCCGCGGGTGCGGGGAGCAGTTTCCGGACCACCTTGATGGGCTTCATCCGCGGGGCCATCCCCGCGGGTGCGGGGAGCAGTCCTCCGGGTACTCGAACATGGTTGCCGTGCAGGGGCCATCCCCGCGGGTGCGGGGAGCAGGCGTGCAGGCGGAAGACTCGTACCGTCTCGGCGGGGCCATCCCCACGGGTGCGGGGAGCAGGATGCTGGTCTCTTCCGGGAGGTGGTCGAGGTGGGGCCATCCCCGCGGGTGCGGGGAGCAGCCGATCCGGATGCGGAGCACGGTCCGGTAGTTGGGGCCATCCCCGCGGGTGCGGGGAGCAGTGCAGGATCTCCCGCCACATGTCGCCGCCCTGGGGGCCATCCCCGCGGGTGCGGGGAGCGGTGCGGGGAGCAGCATGGGGTTCATCCTGTCGTGTCGCGTGGGTGGGGGCCATCCCCGCGGGTGCGGGGAGCAGGCCACTCTCAACGATTTCGCGGTGTGGCCGCCGGGGCCATCCCCGCGGGTGCGGGGAGCAGGGTTACTACCTGGTCACGTCGTGCGCGAGCACGGGGCCATCCCCGCGGGTGCGGGGAGCAGGACGCGTAGTACGCCAGCCTGCCCAGGGCGATGGGGCCATCCCCGCGGGTGCGGGGAGCAGGCCCGCTCATCCCGGCGGCCCGTGGCGCCGTTGGGGCCATCCCCGCGGGTGCGGGGAGCAGGTCTCACCCTTGCGGTGAAGGTGCGCCTGGAAGGGGCCATCCCCGCGGGTGCGGGGAGCAGTTCACGCTTCCGTGCCCGCTACCGGGCGCCTAGGGGCCATCCCCGCGGGTGCGGGGAGCAGAAGGCGTCGCGGACCAACTCGGTTCCACGCCCGGGGCCATCCCCGCGGGTGCGGGGAGCAGATCACCATCGAGAACATCACAGTGTCCGGGACGGGGCCATCCCCGCGGGTGCGGGGAGCAGTTGGTGGGGTCGCAGCCCCAGCGCGGCACCGCGGGGCCATCCCCGCGGGTGCGGGGAGCAGTACCGCGCGGCCGCGTCCATCTTCCGCCACAGGGGGCCATCCCCGCGGGTGCGGGGAGCAGCGGCATCGGCGGAAGGTTCCCCCGGACTGGCCGGGGCCATCCCCGCGGGTGCGGGGAGCAGCGCCGGGCTCGGGCGGGAAGGGACCGGTAGTAGGGGCCATCCCCGCGGGTGCGGGGAGCAGGCAGCCGCTGCAGAGCGGCGTTCGGCCGACGAGGGGCCATCCCCGCGGGTGCGGGGAGCAGCTGACCGTGCGCCCGAAGGCGTCGGACACGGAGGGGCCATCCCCGCGGGTGCGGGGAGCAGAGCATGGTCCAGGCCGACGGCGCCCACCCCGAGGGGCCATCCCCGCGGGTGCGGGGAGCAGCCAGTGCTGCACCATGACGCGTAGCCCGGCCAGGGGCCATCCCCGCGGGTGCGGGGAGCAGATCCTGTTCGAGGGCGACAACGTGGAGATCCAGGGGCCATCCCCGCGGGTGCGGGGAGCAGGGCCAAGCCCAAGGGACGCCGCCCCAACAGGCGGGGCCATCCCCGCGGGTGCGGGGAGCAGCACGTCTCGCCGCTGTCCGTGCTCCCCCACCCGGGGCCATCCCCGCGGGTGCGGGGAGCAGATGATCCACCACACGGTCACGAAGTCCACGCCGGGGCCATCCCCGCGGGTGCGGGGAGCAGAGAACATGTTCTCCGGCAGGGGCCGCTTGGACGGGGCCATCCCCGCGGGTGCGGGGAGCAGAACATGACCTACGGCCAGGGCAACCACTACTCGGGGCCATCCCCGCGGGTGCGGGGAGCAGGGCCAGTCCCCGGAGGCACCCGGCACCCTGATGGGGCCATCCCCGCGGGTGCGGGGAGCAGCGGATGACCAGGCGCGGGTCCTTGGCGGTGAGGGGGCCATCCCCGCGGGTGCGGGGAGCAGGCGTGCACGGAAGCGTTCGTTGCCCAGCATCCGGGGCCATCCCCGCGGGTGCGGGGAGCAGTACAGCCCGTTCGCGGCGCCGGAGGGCGCGAAGGGGCCATCCCCGCGGGTGCGGGGAGCAGCGATCTGGATCACGACCGAACCCGCCCGATTGGGGGCCATCCCCGCGGGTGCGGGGAGCAGTGTCGTCCCGGCGGGTGCTGACCCGCAAGGAGGGGGCCATCCCCGCGGGTGCGGGGAGCAGGACAGCATCGGACGGCACTACTTCCAGGGACCGGGGCCATCCCCGCGGGTGCGGGGAGCAGGAGATCCGGCGGCGAACCATGAGCACCCGGCCGGGGCCATCCCCGCGGGTGCGGGGAGCAGCTGACGTTGACGCGGTCGGGGAGCGGGGTGTTGGGGCCATCCCCGCGGGTGCGGGGAGCAGATTCCCTGGATGTCGGCCAGCGGAGGCGTGATGGGGCCATCCCCGCGGGTGCGGGGAGCAGCGCGCCGCGCTCTACATCCTCCTCGGGACCGTGGGGCCATCCCCGCGGGTGCGGGGAGCAGTCTGGATGACCTGCGGCTTTATCTCGGCCAACGCGAGCTTCTGACAACTTGTCCAGATTCCGACCAACAGCCCATTAGGTGCATATCTCCCATTCGACTGCCGGTAGCGAATGGGTCAGCCTATTGCTTGAGGGTGTCTTCCGTGCCGTAGACAGCTACATCAGTTGTCGATCAGGCCTATTTCATCAATCTCGCCTGCTGAGGCTGGGTTTACATGTATTTATCTTGCATGACTCACGGGGGAGGTCTCCGCTCCGGCTTGCTCTTGCAGCTTCATGCGCCGGCGCGGTCGGTGTGGGCGAAGCATGATCGTGATGCTGATGGGTGGCTGCCGTTGTGGCGGCACATGGAGGACACTGCCGCTGTTGCCGGCTTGCTGTGGGATGAGTGGCTGCCGGCTGGTGTGCGGCGGCTGATCTCTGAGGAGCTGCCTGGTGGCGAGGCGGACGGGCGGAAGCTCGCTGTGTGGCTGGCTGGTGTGCATGACATCGGCAAAGCGACGCCGGCTTTTGCTTGTCAGGTTGACCAGCTCGCTGACGTGATGCGGGCGCAGGGGCTGGAGATGCGGTCTCGTCAGGCGATGGGGGCGGATCGGCGGCTGGCGCCGCATGGCTTGGCGGGGCAAGTTTTGTTGGGGGAGTGGCTTCAGGAGCGGTATGGGTGGGCGGCGCGGTTGACGGGCCAGTTCAGTGTTGCGGTGGGTGGCCATCATGGGGTTCCGCCGGAGAACGGGCAGATCAAGGCGTTGTACGACCATGAGGAGTTGCTGCGTACGCCGGGACCCAGCAGCGGGGTGTGGCGGCAGGTGCAGACCGAGTTGCTGGACGCGTGTGCTGACGCTTTCGGTGTGCGGGGCAGGCTTGAGTCGTGGCAGACGGCGAAACTGCCGCAGCCGGTGCAGGTGCTGCTGACGGCGTTGGTCATCGTCTCCGACTGGATCGCAAGCAATCCGGATCTGTTCCCGTACTTTCCGGAGGCTGCGTCCTGTGATGGGCAGGAGCGGCTGGCGGCGGCGTGGCGGGGGCTGGATCTTCCGGCTGCGTGGCGGCCGGCCGAGCCGGTCGAGGATGTGCAGGAGTTGTTTGCATCGCGGTTCGGGCTTCCGGTGGGAGCGAAGGTCCGGCCGGTGCAGGAGGCGGCGGTGGGGCTGGCGCGGGAGATGGATGCGCCGGGGCTGATGGTCATTGAGGCGCCGATGGGGGAGGGCAAGACGGAGGCGGCGCTTGCTGTGGCAGAGGTTTTTGCGGCGCGTTCGGGTGCGGGCGGGGTGTTTTTCGCGTTGCCGACGATGGCGACGGGCAATGCCATGTTCCCGCGGCTGCTGGAGTGGCTGAAGTTGCTGCCCGCTGCGGACGGTGGGCGTCACTCGGTGCATCTGGCCCATTCCAAGGCGGCCTTGAATGAGGTTTTCGCGGGGTTGCTGGCTCGGGGTGGGCGGGTAGCGGCGGTGGACGTAGACGCTGCCGTGCCGGCGGCGCCAGGGCCTGGGCAGGATGTGCGGTTTGCGGGCAGCGAGCTGGTCGCGCATGCGTGGTTGCGGGGCCGTAAGAAGGCGATGCTGGCGTCGTTCGTGGCCGGTACGGTCGATCAGCTGTTGTTCGCAGGGCTGAAGAGTCGTCACCTGGCGCTTCGTCATCTGGCGGTGGCGGGCAAGGTCGTCGTGATCGATGAGGCGCACGCCTACGACACGTATATGAGTGTCTACCTGGACCGGGTGCTGGCGTGGCTGGGCGCCTACCGGGTTCCGGTGGTGGTGCTGTCGGCGACGTTGCCGGCCAGGCGCCGGCAGCAGCTGGTCGAGGCATACGCCGGCGTGCCGGACGCTTCGGGCGAGAGCCTGTCGGACGAGGTGGCGTATCCGCTGCTGACGGCTGTGGCGCCGGGCCGCAGCCCGGTGGTGCGTCACCCAGGAGCGTCGGCCCGCAGCACGGATGTCCAGGTGGAGCGTCTGGCGGATGGACTGGATGTTCTGGCCGGCCGGCTCGAGCGGGAGCTGGTGGACGGCGGGTGTGTGCTGGTTGTGCGGAATACCGTCAAGCGGGTGCTGGAGACCGCTCGGGTGCTGCGGGAGCGGTTCGGGGAACAGAACGTGACGGTGGCGCACTCGTGTTTCGTCGATGTCGACCGGGCGGCGAAGGACAGTGACCTGCTGCGGCGGTTCGGGCCGCCGGACAGGGCGACGGGACGGCCTGGGGGCTTGCACATTGTGGTGGCCAGCCAGGTGGCCGAGCAGTCTCTGGACGTGGATTTCGATCTGCTGGTCAGTGATCTGTGTCCGGTGGACCTGCTGCTGCAGCGGATGGGCCGGCTGCACCGGCACCAGCGCGGTGCAGGCCAGGCGGAGCGGCCGGTGGGGCTGCGGTCGGCGCGGTGTCTGCTGACCGGGGTGGACTGGGATGCTTCGGTGCCCCTCCCGGTGCGGGGGTCGGTCGCGGTGTATGGGGCGTATGCGCTGCTGCGGTCGGCGGCGGTGCTGCTTCCTCATCTGGACGGCGGGGCGGGGCGGCCGGTGCGGTTGCCTGCGGACATCAGTGTGCTGGTGCAGGGCGCGTACGCGGACGCCCCGGTGGGGCCGCAGGCGTGGGCGCCGGCGTTGGCGGTGGCGCGGGAGCGGTTCGAGCGTCATCGCGTGGATCAGGCGGAGCGGGCGGCGGTGTTCCGGCTCGGTGAGGTGGGCCGTGCGGGCCGGCCGCTGTTCGGGTGGGTGGCCGCCGGGGTGGGCGATGCGGATGACTCGCGTGCCGGGCGGGCGCAGGTGCGTGACAGCCGGGAGAGCCTGGAAGTTGTCGTGGTGCAGCGGAAGGCTGATGGCACGCTCACCACGCTGCCGTGGCTGGAAGCCGACTCGAAGGGGCGGCCGCGCGGCGGTGTTGAGCTGCCGCAGGATCAGACACCTGCATCGTTTGCGGCGCGTGCGGCGGCGAGTTGCGGGCTGCGGCTGCCGATGCAGTTTTCGTACGCGGAGACGATGGACCGGGCGATCGGGGAGCTGGAGCGGCTGCATGTGCGGGCGTGGCAGGGCAAGGACAGTCCGTGGCTTGCCGGTCAGCTGATTCTTGCGCTCGATGAGGATTGTCAGACCCAGCTGGCAGGCTTTGCGCTCTGCTACAGCCAGCTGGATGGCCTGGAGGTGACCCGTGTCTGAACCGATCGGCAGTGGCGCGGATTGTGTTGCGTGTTTCGATCTGACGAGCCGGCCGTGGATCGAGGTCCTCGGCGTGGACGGTGTGCAGCGGGAGTTGTCGCTGCGGGAGGTGTTCGCCCAGGCTGGTGCAGTGCGCCGGATCGTGGGGGAGCTGCCCACGCAGGAGTTCGCTCTGCTGCGGCTGCTGCTGGCCGTCGCCCACGATGCCCTCGACGGGCCGCGCGACATCGAGCACTGGGCTGACGTGTGGGCCGATCCGGAGTGTTTTGCCGGGGTGGGCGCCTATCTCGATGAGCACCGTGACCGGTTCGATCTGCTGCATCCGGCTGTGCCGTTTTTCCAGACTGCGGCGTTGCGCACAGCGAAGGACGAGGTTTTTCCGCTGGCGCGGATCGTGGCCGATGTGCCCAACGGTGAAGCGTTTTTCACCGCGCGGATGCCTACCGTGGAGCGGTTGACGTTCGCTGAGGCGGCCCGCTGGGTCGTGCACGCGCACGCCTTCGACACGTCGGGGATCAAGTCCGGTGCGGTGGGCGATGACCGGGTCAAGGGCGGCAAGGTGTATCCGCTGGGCACCGGGTGGGCCGGTGGTCTGGGTGGCGTTTTCGCGGAAGGCGACACGCTGCGTGAGACGCTGCTGCTGAACCTGGTGGCCGCGGACACCAGTGAAGTGGAGTTCGCGGCTGGTGACCGGCCGGCCTGGCGGCGTGAGCCGTGCGGTCCCGGCAGCAGCGGACGCACCCCCAGTGGTGTGCGGGACGTGTATACGTGGCAGTCGCGCAGACTGCGGCTGCACCACGATGACAGCGGTGTTCACGGTGTGGTGCTCGGTTACGGTGATCCGCTCGCTTCCCGGAACATGCACCGCTATGAGCCGATGACGGCGTGGCGGCGCAGCCTCGCCCAGGAGAAGAAGCTGGGCCAGTCGCCGGTCTACCTGCCGAGGGAACATGATCCGGCCCGGTCGGCGTGGCGTGGTGTTGCCTCGCTTGTCGCTGACCGGGCGGAGACCAGTCAGGGTGCGGAGGCTGCCGCGTATCTGCGGCCGGGGATGCTGGAGTGGATCGCCCGGCTGGTCACCGACGGGGAGTTGCCGCGGGGTTTCCTGATCAGGGCTCGGATCGTGGGTGCCGCGTACGGGACGCAGCAGTCGGTGATCGACGAGGTGGTCGATGACCGGCTGGCGATGCCGGTGGTGCTGTTGCACCGGCAGGACCGGACGTGTGCCCGGCAGGCGATCGGTGCGGCCGAGGACGCCGACCTCGCGGTCCGTGCGCTCGGTGACCTGGCCACCGATCTGGCGCGTGCTGCCGGCTCGGAGGGTGAGGGGCCGCGGTTGGCGGCCCGTGACCTGGGATTTGCCGCGGTGGAGGAGCCCTACCGTGCGTGGCTTGTGGCTCTCGCGCAGGACGGCACCGACCCGTTCGAGCGGCGCCAGGTGTGGCAGCGCGACGTGCACCGTCTGATCGGCCGGCTCGGCGGCCGGCTCATCACGCAGGCCGGTGATGCCGCCTGGCAGGGCAGGACCGTCACCGACAAAAAGGGCACGCAGTGGCTGAATGCGGGCCTGGCCGACCGGTGGTTCCGCGGCCGCCTGGCCCGCACCCTGCCCGGCGCGGCCACGCAGGACGCAGCACCCGGCAGCGGGCTCGCGCTGCCGGCTCCCGCCTCCCCTCACGCCTCTGAACTGGCGGCGCCCGTCCCGTCCGTGACCGACCCGAAGGTGTCCGCATGACCACCACCACGACCGCTGCACCGTCCGTCCGTATGCGGGTCGCCGAGCTGGCCGCAGCGCAGATCACCGGATGGCAGGAGGGCTACCTCAACGACCGGCCCAAGGATGTCGCCGCGCTCGCCCGCCTGCGCCGCGGCGCAGGCCGCGACGCCGCCGACCTGCCCGACTTGTGGACGCTGGTCGACACGGCGCCGCTGCACACCCGCCTCGAGGGTGTGCGACCCCTGAGCGAGGACGAGCTGGTGCGGGCCGAGAACGCCCTGCATGCGGCGCTCACGTTGTGGGCGCTGCACCAGCAGTCCCGCGGCGCGCGCATGCACCGCTCGCACGCATTGAAGCAGCCGGCCGGACTGGGCGCGGCTGCACGCCGCTTGATGCCGCCGGGCGCTATCGACGAGCCGGTGCGCAAGCGTCTGGTGCGGGCCGGCACCGCACCCGATCTGACGAGCCTGTCGCAGCGGCTGCGCGACCTGATCGTGCTGTTGCGCCGCGCGGACATTCCCCTCGACTACGGCCTGCTCGCCGGGCAGCTCTACGCGTGGCAGTGGCCCGGCGGCGCCGGCACCATCCGCCGCGAGTGGGGCCGCTCCTTCCACTCGTGGCAGGACGCGGACGACACTCCTGCGCGCGAGAACGCTGACGACAACCCCTCTCATCCCACGGACCGTGACAAGGACGCCTCGTGAACCGCATCTTCCTGGACGTGCACGCCCTGCAGACCGTCCCGCCGAGCAACTTGAACCGGGACGACACCGGTGCACCCAAGACGGCTGTGTATGGGGGTGTGCCGCGGGCCCGTGTCTCCAGTCAGGCGTGGAAGCGGGCCACCCGTACCTACTTCGACGAGGAGCAGCTGCTTGCGCCGAGCGAGCTCGGGGTGCGGACGAAGAAGGTCGTGGAGGTGCTTGCCGAGCGGATCGCTCTGCTGGATGAGTCGCTGCGCGGGCAGCAGGCGCTCGAGCTCGCCGACGAGACGGTGAAAGCCACCGGGCTGAAGACCGAGGTGCCCAAGCGGAAAGCGGACGCCGCGAAGGAGACCGGGACGGCTGCTGCGCCGGAGGCGAAGTATCTGGTGTTTCTCAGCTCCCGTCAGCTCGACGGCTTGGCCCGCCTCGCTGTCGACGGCGCCAGCGACATCACCGCCTATCTGAAGGACAAGGCGAACAAGGACAAGGCGAAGGAGATCGCGGACAGCCGTCACTCCGTCGACATTGCGCTGTTCGGACGGATGGTCGCCGACGCCGCCGACTACAACGTCGACGCCGCGGTCCAGGTCGCCCACGCCCTCAGCGTCCACCGGGTGGAGAACGAATCCGACTACTACACCGCTGTCGACGACGAGAACACGGAGGAGGAAACCGGCGCCGGAATGATCGGCACCGTCGACTTCAACTCCGCCACCCTCTACCGCTATGCCGCGCTGGGTGTGCACCAGCTCGCTGCGAACCTCGGTGAGGGACTGCGCGAGGACGAGCCGCGCACCGATCCGGTGCGCCGTGCCGTGGAGGCGTTCGTGCACAGCTTCGTCGCCTCACTGCCCACCGGCAAGATCAACACATTCGGTCATCACACCCTGCCCGACGCGGTCGTCGTCAAGCTGCGCACCACCCGCCCGATCAGCTTCGTCGCCGCCTTCGAAGACCCCATCCGCGGTGACCAGGGCGGCCACGTCCGCGAAGCCTCCGACCGGCTCGCCGCCTACATCCCCGACATCGAACGCGCCTACGGCAACGAGGAATCCACCCTCACCTGGGTGCTGCGCGTCGGCCCCAACACCCTCAAACTCGCCGACCTCGGCACCGAGTCCGACACCCTCAGCGACCTCGTCGCCGCCGTCGGCCAGGCCGTCGCCGAACGGCTGGAGCAGCCCGCATGAGCAGCGTGCTCGTTCTGCGTTTGGCAGGCCCCCTGCAGTCCTGGGGGGCCTCCTCCCGTTTCACCCGCCGCACCACCGAATCCGCCCCCACCAAGAGCGGTGTCATCGGCCTGCTCGCCGCCGCCGCAGGTATTCAACGCGGCGATGACACGGCGCTGGCGCCGCTGGCCGCGTTGCGGTTCGGCGTCCGCATCGACCAGCCCGGCACCCGCATCAGGGACTTCCAGACCGCCCACCACGCCGTCAGCGGCAAGTCGATGCCACTGTCGGAGCGTTTCTACCTCGCGGACGCCGTGTTCGTCGCCGCCCTGGAAGGCGAGCACACCGTACTGACACAGGCCTACGCCGCTCTCCAAGCACCGGTGTATCCGCCGTTTCTGGGCCGTCGCTCCTGCCCCCCGGCCGAGCAGCTCGAGCTGGGCCTGCACGAGAACGCTGTACTGGAGAGCGTCCTGGCGCAGGTGCCGTGGCAGGCATCCGCCTGGTATCGCAGACAGCACCGCCGCCACACCCCGGCAGAACTGACCGTGCTGCGCGAGGCGGCAGCCTCCGAACACACCCCTGCGGACAGCCTGCACGACCAGCCGGTCAGCTTCGCCGCCGCACACCGCCGCCACGCCCTGCGCACCGTCGTCACCACCAGCGTGCCCCTGCCCGGCGTCCCGGCCGCCATCCCGGCCGGCGTCCCGGCGCATGACCCGTTCGATGCCCTGGAGGATGAGAGCAGCTGATGTTCCTCTCCCGTTTCCGCGTCAACACGGCGCGGCCCGGCGCCCGGCGCCTGCTGTCCTCACCGCAGGTCATGCACGCCGCCGTCATGTCCGCATTCCCCACCCTGCTGCCCAGCGACACTCCCAGCCCGGACGGGCCGCGCGTGCTGTGGCGCCTGGACCACCAGGCCCGCGCCGAAGTGCTCCTGTACATCGTCAGCCCCGACCGCCCGGACCTGACCCACCTGGTCGAACAAGCCGGCTGGCCGGCCGCGGCCGCCGACCCCGCCACGCCCGGATGGCAGACCAAGCCCTACGCCCCGCTCCTCGACAAGCTTTCTCCAGGCGAGAGCTGGGCCTTCCGGCTGACCGCCAACCCCGTCCACACCATCCGCCGCAAGGACAGCGAACCCCGCAAGATCACCGCCCACCTCACGCCCGTCCACCAGATGCGGTGGCTCCTCGAACGCCAGGAACGCTGCGGCTTCCGCATCCTGGAAAAAAGCGACGACAAGCGGCTGCTGCCTTCTGGGACGACCTACCACGGCAAGCACCAGCACCACGGCGACCAGTACGAACTGTCCGTACGCGACCACAACAGCCGCCCCTTCGACAAGTCCAGAAACACGGCGGAAAACAAGAACGGAAAACCCGTCAGCCTCGTCACCGTCACCTACGACGGCCGCCTCGAAGTCACCGACCCCACCGCCCTGCGCCACGCCCTCACCCACGGCATCGGCCGCGCCAAAGCCTACGGCTGCGGCCTCCTCACCCTCGCACCGCTCAGCGCACCCGCCCCACCGGCCGGCCCGTGAGCACGGTCTCCCAGCGCCAGGCGCTCACCCCGCGACACCTCACCCGCACCGCCGACCGTCTTTCTTTCGTCTATCTGGAACGCTGCATCGTCCACCGGGACGCCAACGCCATCACCGCCCAGGACGCCGAAGGCACCACCCACATCCCCGCCGCCACCATCGGCACCCTTCTCCTCGGCCCCGGCACCCGTGTCACCCACCAGGCCATGAGCGTCCTCGGGGAGACCGGCGCCGCCGTCGCCTGGGTCGGCGAACAGGGCGTGCGCTACTACGCCTCCGGCCGCGCCCTGACCCGCTCCTCCGCCCTCATGGAAGCCCAGGCCCAGCAGTGGGCCAACCCCCGCACCCGCCTCACCGTCGCCCGCGAGATGTACCGCCTGCGCTTCCCCGACGAAGACCCCGCCGGCCTCACCCGACGCGAACTGCTCGGCCACGAAGGCAAAAGAGTCAAAGACTGCTACCGCGCCCAGGCCGCCCGCACCGGCATCCCCTGGCACGGCCGGCGTTACACCCCCGGCGACTTCAGCAGCGGGGACGCCGTCAACCAGGCCATCACCGCCGCCGCCCAGTGCATGTACGGCATCGCCCACGCCGTCGTCACCTCACTGGGCTGCAGCCCCGCCCTCGGCTTCGTCCACTCCGGCCACGAACTCTCCTTCGTCCTCGACATCGCCGACCTCTACAAGACCCACATCGGGATCCCTCTCGCTTTTGACGTTGCCGCCCTTGGTGACGAGGACATCGGCTCCCGCACCCGCCGCGCCCTGCGCGACCGCATCAACGAAACTTCTCTCCTCAACCAGTGCGTCGACGACATCAAACAGCTCCTGCTGCCGGCGACGGCAGACGCTGCTCCCGCAGGCGATGACCGGGACGTGGTCATGCTCCAGAGCGACGGCGGCCACCATGTCGCCTCCGGCATCAACCACGACGGCCCTGACGATTACGCAGGCGGACTCTGGTGACTGTCATCGTCCTCACCAACTGCCCCGCCGGCCTCCGAGGCTTCCTCACCCGCTGGCTCCTCGAAATCTCCGCGGGCGTGTTCGTCGGCAATCCCAGCGCCCGTATCCGCGACGTCCTCTGGGACGAAGTCCAGCAGTACGCCGGCCAGGGCCGCGCCCTGCTCGCCCACACCACCAACAACGAACAGGGCTTCACCTTCCGCACCCACGACCACGCCTGGCATCCCACCGACCACGAAGGCATCACCCTCATCCGTCGCCCCGACCCGAACGCGCCCGCGCCGCGTTCTGTATCCGGCACCACCTCACCCACCAGCGCTCAGAGCCCACCAACCGGCTGGAGCAAGGCGTCCAAACGCCGACGCTTCGGCAAGGGCTAACAATGGACGCACGATATGAACCTTTCGCCGGAATTTAAGAAAGTGGTCGGAAAGCAGCAGCGGCCACGGTAAAACTGCAGGTCATTGAGTCTGCTCCCCGCACCCGCGGGGATGGTCCCGCGTGGCCGATGGGGAGGCCGATCGATTTCACCTGCTCCCCGCACCCGCGGGGATGGTCCCGCCATCCCCACCCCGCCCACGGACAGGTCGTCCTGCTCCCCGCACCCGCGGGGATGGTCCCGCTGCTGCGCTACGCAGGTACTGGGGACCGTCGCTGCTCCCCGCACCCGCGGGGATGGTCCCGACAGCTTGCCCGCGGCGACGGCCGTGAGGAACTGCTCCCCGCACCCGCGGGGATGGTCCCTGCTCACCCGCCGGCCCGTGGACGGTGGCCGTCTGCTCCCCGCACCCGCGGGGATGGTCCCAGCGAGCCCATCGCCTGGGCCTTCATCAGCGGCTGCTCCCCGCACCCGCGGGGATGGTCCCGAACGCCACTGCCCGCTGCACGAGCAGGAGGCCTGCTCCCCGCACCCGCGGGGATGGTCCCACCTGCACCGTGCCGCTGACGACCGGTACGTCCTGCTCCCCGCACCCGCGGGGATGGTCCCACGAGATTGCGGGCGCCGGTCACCCGGACGCGCTGCTCCCCGCACCCGCGGGGATGGTCCCCAGCGAGTCAGGAGCGGACATGACAACCTGCACTGCTCCCCGCACCCGCGGGGATGGTCCCTTCTCGTCGACAGCTGGGAAGAGACCCTGCTGCTGCTCCCCGCACCCGCGGGGATGGTCCCCTGCCGTTGTCGCGGTGCCGGTTGAGGTAGCGCTGCTCCCCGCACCCGCGGGGATGGTCCCGGGACCACGGGAGGCGCTTTCGTACCTCCGGACTGCTCCCCGCACCCGCGGGGATGGTCCCGGCACGGGAGCCACGGCCTCGAACACGGCCACCTGCTCCCCGCACCCGCGGGGATGGTCCCGCAGACGACGCACTCCGACGAGCCGAAGAGACCTGCTCCCCGCACCCGCGGGGATGGTCCCGACCGGGTCTCCGTCACCGGGTAGAAGCACCTGTCGGCAGCGGCTCAATTTGAGGCCAGTTTGAGCGGGTCAATCGTGGGCCATCGTGTGCTCTCGTGGTTGTGTCAGTTGCTGTCGTTGCAGGTC
>NZ_JBSFCK010000046.1:0-41591 GCF_053593435.1 Streptomyces sp. NPDC002306 | reverse complement strand
TGGTCGTCGTCCTCGCAGACGATCTCGGCGAGGATGTCGAACGAGCCCGCGGTCATCACCACGTACTCGACTTCCGACATGCCGGTCAGCGCGTCGGCCACGGGGTCCAGTTCGCCCTCGACGTTGACCCCGACCATCGCCTGCCGGCGGAAGCCCACGGTGAGCGGGTCCGTCACGGCGACGATCTGCATCACGCCCTGGTCGAGCAGCTTCTGGACGCGCTGGCGCACGGCCGCCTCGGAGAGGCCGACGGCCTTGCCGATCGCGGCGTACGGACGGCGGCCGTCCTCCTGGAGCTGCTGGATGATCGCGAGGGAGACGGCATCCAGGTGGGGGGTGCCGTTCCTGGGCTCGCGGGGCGAGTCCCTCTGGTCTGCGCTTCGACTGGCCACGGCCTCACTGTGCACGACGTCTCGACGGTTCCGCAAGGCCGTAGCGATGAAATTCGTTGTTTAGACCTACTAGACCTGCGGATTTCGCAGCCGTGATGCGATCGGGGGTGTTGAAAACGTGGAGCGGCCGATTAGGGTGGGTGTCTCAGTGATTGGACAGTTCGACCCGACAGGAGGCCGGCAGTGAGCACCGAGCTGCGTCGTCTGCGCAACTACATCGATGGTGAGTTCCGGGACGCCACCGACGGACGGACCACCGAGGTGGTCAACCCCGCGACAGGCGAGGCGTACGCGACCGCGCCGCTGTCCGGACAGGCGGACGTCGACGCCGCGATGGCGGCCGCCGCGGCGGCCTTCCCCGCCTGGCGCGACACGACCCCCGCCGAGCGCCAGAGGGCCCTCCTGAAGATCGCGGACGCGTTCGAGGAGCGGGCCGAGGAGCTCATCGCGGCCGAGGTGGAGAACACGGGCAAGCCCGTCGGACTCACCCGGTCCGAGGAGATCCCGCCGATGGTCGACCAGATCCGCTTCTTCGCGGGCGCCGCGCGGATGCTCGAAGGCCGCTCGGCCGGTGAGTACATGGAGGGCATGACCTCGATCGTCCGGCGCGAGCCGGTCGGCGTGTGCGCCCAGGTCGCGCCGTGGAACTACCCGATGATGATGGCCGTGTGGAAGTTCGCCCCGGCGATCGCGGCGGGCAACACGGTCGTCCTGAAGCCCTCGGACACCACGCCCGCGTCCACCGTCCTGATCGCCGACATCCTCGGCACGATCCTGCCCAAGGGCGTCTTCAACGTCATCTGCGGCGACCGCGACACCGGCCGCGCGATGGTCGAGCACCCGACCCCGGCGATGGCCTCCATCACCGGCTCCGTGCGGGCCGGCATGTCGGTCGCCGAGTCGGCCGCCAAGGACGTCAAGCGGGTCCACCTGGAGCTGGGCGGCAAGGCGCCGGTCGTGGTGTTCGAGGACACCGACATCGCCAAGGCCGTCGAGGACATCTCCGTGGCGGGCTTCTTCAACGCGGGCCAGGACTGTACGGCCGCCACCCGCGTCCTCGTCCAGGCGGGCATCCACGACGAGTTCGTGGCCGCGCTGGCCAAGGCCGCCGCCGAGACCAAGACCGGCCTGCCGGACGACGAGGACGTGCTGTACGGCCCGCTCAACAACCCCAGCCAGCTCAAGCAGGTCTCCGGGTTCGTCGAGCGGCTGCCCGCCCACGCCAAGGTCGAGGCGGGCGGCCACCAGGTCGGCGACAAGGGCTACTTCTACGCCCCGACCGTCGTCTCCGGTCTGAAGCAGGACGACGAGATCATCCAGAACGAGGTCTTCGGTCCGGTCATCACCGTCCAGTCCTTCACGGACGAGGACCAGGCGGTGGAGTGGGCCAACGGCGTCGAGTTCGCCCTCGCGTCCTCGGTGTGGACCAAGGACCACTCCCGCGCCATGCGGATGTCCAAGAAGCTCGACTTCGGCTGCGTGTGGATCAACACCCACATCCCGCTGGTCGCCGAGATGCCGCACGGCGGCTTCAAGAAGTCCGGCTACGGCAAGGACCTGTCGGCGTACGGCTTCGACGACTACACCCGCATCAAGCACGTGATGACGTCGCTCGACGCGTGAGGCGCTCGTCGAGCGGGGCGCTTGTTGCGTGAGGCGCTCGTCGGGTGAGGCCGCGGGGCGTGTGGCGCCGTTCGGCGCGTGAGGGCCGCGCGGCGCTCGACGTTTGTCGGCGCTCGACGTCGCGCGGCGCACGAGGTCTGTCGGCGGGTGACGTACCGAGCGGCCATCGCCGTGTGCCCGGCCCCGGACGGAGGACGACCGTCCGGGGGCCGCGCGCGTCCTCCGTCCCGTTACGCCCCGCGCCGCTGATCGACAAGGTGTCGGGTCCGGCCCGGTCCGCTCGACGCACCGTCGATTGTCCGGCCGCGGCGGCGGACGGCATGCTGCGGTGGTGCCCCAGACTCCGAGGACCGCCGCCCTCTCCCGCCGTTCCCTGTTGCGCGCGCTCGGCGGCACCGCCGCCCTCGGCGCCCTCGCGGGCTGCGGGGTACCCGCCGCCTACGTAGGGCCCGGCGACCGTGCGGCCGCCGATCTCTCCTCCCACGACAAGCGGTTGACGTGGGCGAACTGGCCGTTGTACATCGACACGGACGACGACGACCCCGATCGGCGGCCCACGCTGGAGGCGTTCCGTGAGCGCACGGGCATCTCCGTCGACTATGCCGAGGAGATCAACGACAACGACGAGTTCTTCGGCAAGATCAGCCCCGCGCTGATGAACCGTCAGCCGACGGGCCGCGACCTGATCGTCATCAGCGACTGGATGTGCGCGCGGTTCGTACGGCTCGGCTGGGTGCAGGAGATGGACCGGGCCCGCCAGGCCCATGTGACGCGGAACCTCGACCCGTTGCTGCGCTCACCCGGGTTCGACCCGGCCGCAGGTTCACGGTGCCGTGGCAGTCCGGCATCACCGGCATCGCGTACGACCGCCGCAAGCTGGGCCGGGAGATACGCCAGGTCTCCGACCTGTGGGCGAAGGACCTGAAGGGCCGGGTCACGCTGCTGTCCGGTCTCGACGAGTCGTTCGCGCTGCTGATGCAGGGCGACGGCGTCGACGTCACCCGGTGGACGCGGGACGACTTCCACACCGTGTGCGACCAGGTGGAGAAGTACGTCGGCCAGGGCCACATCCGCCGCTTCACCGGCAACGACTACGCCAAGGACCTGGTCAGCGGTGACGTCCTGGCCTGCCAGGCGTACTCGGGCGACGTCATCCAGCTCCAGGCGGACAACCCCGACATCCGCTTCGTCGTGCCCGAGGAGGGCGCCGAGTTGTGGGCGGACTCGCTGATGATCCCCAACCTGGCCCGGCACAAGGCGAACGCCGAGCGGCTGATCGACCACTACTACCGGCCCGAGGTCGCCGCCGAACTCGCGGCCTGGGTGAACTACGTCTGCCCGGTTCCGGCGGCGCGGGACATCCTGGCCGCCTCCGACGACGAGGACACCGCCGCCCTCGCCGAGAACCCGCTGATCTTCCCCGACGCGGGGATGCGCGAGCGGCTCGCGATCGCGCGGGACATCACCGCCGGTGAACGCGTCGAGTTCGCCGAGCGGTGGAACGCGATCGTGGGGTTGTGAGGACGGGTTCGGCAGCCAGGACGAGGGACGCCGGCTCCGGACCAGGGGTACTGGCTTCGGACGAGAGCTGCCGGACGAGAGCCGCCGGACGAGAGCTGCCGGACGAAGGATGCCGGCTCAGGGCGGCGACCCTCGGGTGTTACTTCAGCCCGCTGAGCATGACCCCGCGGATGTAGTGCTTCTGGAGCAGCAGGAAGAGGATCAGGACCGGGAGGACGCTCAGGACGAGGCCCGCCATGACGATGGGCATCGTGCGGGTCGGGTCGACATGGTCCTGGAGGAGCTGGATGCCGACGGGCAGGGTCATCACGTCCGGGTCGGCGGTCGAGATCAGCAGCGCCCAGATGTACTCGTTCCAGGCGTTCACGAAGGTCAGCAACCCCAGCGTCACCAGGACCGGCCTGGTCTGCGGCAGCACGATCCGCCACCACACGGCGAACTCGCCCGCCCCGTCGATGCGCGCGGCCTCCAGGACCTCGTCCGGGATCGCGACCATGAACTGACGGGTCAGGAAGATCCCGAAGCCGTTGACCAGGAACGGCATCGCGAGTGCCGCGATGCTGACGGTCAGGCCCGCGCCGCCGCGCCCGAACAGGTCGTTGCCGCCCGCCAGCGGCCAGTGCACCAGGATCAGGAAGTGCGGGATGAAGAAGAGGAACGGAGGGAACATCATCGTCGACAGCACCAGACGGAAGATGAAGTCCCGTCCGGGGAAGCGGAGTTTGGCGAGCGCGTAGCCGGCGAGCGACGACGTGAGCAGCACCGAGCCGGTGATCAGCGCGGTCGCGACGACGCTGTTGCGGAACAGCACCGGAAGATCGAGCTGGTCCACCGCCGCCCGGTAGTTGGAGAGGTCGAAGGCTTCGGGCAGGAACCGGTACGGCAGCGTGCCGGACTCGCCGGGCCCCTTGAAGGACGTCATCACCATGTCCAGGAACGGCACCACCGTGAGCACGGCCCCGGTCACCACCAGCAGGTACGACAACCACGGGAAGCGTTGGCGGATCACGCGTCCTCCCCCTTGCGCCGGAAGATCCACAACTGCACCAGGGTGACCGCGAGGACCACCACGAACAGCACGAAGGCGGCGGCGCTCGCGGCGCCCCAGTCGCCGTACGAGAAGGCCTGCCGGTACATCTCCAGCGCGGCGACGTTGGTCGCGTCACCCGGGCCGCCCTTGGTCATCACGATGATCAGCGCGAACGACTGGAGGCCGGTGATGAACTGGGTGACGCACACGAGCAGCAGGGACGGCCTCAGCAACGGCAGGGTGACCTTCCAGAAGACCGTTCCGGGTCCGGCGCCGTCGAGCGCGGCGGCCTCGTAGTACGACTCGGGGATGGACTTGAGCCCGGCGGTCAGGACGAGGATCGCCGAGCCGAGCGAGGCCCAGGCCTGGACGACCACCACCGCGGGCAGCGCGGTGTCGGCGTCCTGGAGGAACGCCACCGATCCGAGCCCGAGGGCGTTGAGCACGCCGTTCACCAAGCCGCCCGGCTCGTACATGTACTTCCATACGTTGCCGACGGCGACGACGGTCGTCACGATCGGCAGGAAGTACAGCGTGCGCCACAGCCCCTGGTACCGCAGTCTGTCGATGCAGGTGGCGACGAGCACGGAGCCCGCGAGCGCGAGGGTCACCGTACCGAGGGCGAACAGCAGGGTGTTGGTGAGGATCGGCGTCAGGAACGTCGATCCGTCCGCGAACAGACCGGTGAAGTTGTCCAGGCCCACCGGATCGATGTCGCCGAGCGCGAACCCGGCCCAGCGGGACATCGACAGCAGCAACGCGAAGCCGAGCGGCAGGAGCAGGAAGACCGCGAAGAACAGCAGGGCCGGGGTCAGGAAGAGATAGGCGACGACGACCTGGCGGCGCCGGCCCCGGCGGCGGGGATCGACGGCGGGCTCGGCCGGCCGCGCGAGGTGCGCCCGCTCGGTCGTCTCCGGCACCAGCACGTTCACCATGAGCGCGACACCTCCTGGTCGACCTGGCGGCGGGTGGTGCGCAGGGCCTGGTCGACGGATTGCTGACCGGTCCACAACGCCTCGATGTTCTTGCGCAACAGCGACTTGGCCTGCTGCGCGCCCGGCACGTTCGGCTCCGGCACCGCGTACGCCAGCGCGTCCAGGAACGGGAGCAGGTTCGGGTCACCGTCCTTGGCGGCCGCGCTGCCCGCGCTCCCGGCCCCGTCGACCTTTCCGCCCCCGACTCCGCCGCCTCCCTCGCCCCCGCCCAGGAGCGTCCGCATGTCGTCGGCCCGGCCGGTCAGGGAGCCGACCGAGACCTGCAACCGGCTCATCCGGGTCGCCGTCGCCCTCTTCCCGGCGTTGCGCGCGCCCACCTTCTCGGTGTTGAGCCAGCGCAGGAACTCCCAGGCCTCGCCCGGGTGCGCGCTGGCCGTGTTGACCCCGAGCATGAAGCCGGTGGAGAGCGTGGCGCGCCGGTCGCCCGCTTCCGGCACGGGCACGGGCGCGACACCGACATCGCGGTAGTCGGCGCCCATCAGGGACTTCAGGTTCCCGGTCCACCAGCCGGCGCTGACCACCATGGCCACCTGCCCGGAGGGGAAGGCCCGGTAGACGTTGACGCCGGGGGCGCTCGCGCCCTCCACGACCAGGCGGTGTTCCAGGTCGAACACGGCCCGGCCGGCCGGCGAGTCGATGGCGGTGGTCCTGCCGTCCGCGGCGACGAACCTGCCGCCGGCGGCGTTGAGCAGCGCGAGGGTCTGGCCGACGGTGGTGGAGTCGTCGTAGGTCGAGAGCCCGAACCCCTGGACCAGGGTGTTGCCGTAGCGGTCCCGTCTGGTGGTGCGCAGCGCCGCCTCCTCCAGCTCCCGCCAGGTGCGCGGAGGGCCGTCGAGCCCGGCCTCGCGCAGCAGCCGCCGGTTGTAGTAGAGGGCGTACGTCTGGACCTCGGTGGGGTAGCCGTAGACCGTGCCGCCCACCGAGGAGGCGGCGACCGCGGCCGCGCCGTAGCCGCTCCTGATGTCCCCGGCGTGCTCGGCCGGTGCGGGCCGCAGGACGCCGGCCCGGACGAGCTGGCCGTTCCACAGGCAGTACGGGTGGAGGATGTCGGCGCCCTGGCCCGCGGCCTGCCGAACCATGAACGTGGTCAGCAGGTCGGAGAACTCGACGGCCGTCGTCCGCACCTTGACCCGGTCGTGCGTGGCGTTCCACTCGTCGACCGGGCCCTGGAGCGCCTGCTTGAGCTCTCCGCTCGCGTAGTGGGAGAGCAGGGTGAGGACGATCGGATCCCCGGGCCGTCCGGTGCCCTGGTGCGGCGCGGCGCAGCCGGAGGCGAGCAGCGCCGAGGGGAGCGCGAGCGCGATGTGACGGCGGCTCGGTCCGGCGGTGCGGGGCCGCGGCGACGGCGTCATCGGGTGGCCTCCCGGCGCAGCACGCGGAACACCCGGGTCGTGGTGAAGCCGGCCCTGCGGTACAGGTGGCCCGCGGCGGACCGCTCCCCGGTCCACAGGAACCACGCCGAGTGCGCGCCGCTCGCCCGCATCCGCTCCAGGACCAGGTGCAGCAGGACCTTGCCGAGTCCGGTGCCGCGCGTCTCCTCCAGCACGCCGAACGGACCGAACCGTTCGTCCACCGACTCGTACGCGCCGTGCATCGCCCAGCCGACCAGGCGGCCGGACGGGTCGCGGACGACGACGATCCGGTCGAGCGGGGTGCCCGCGGCCAGGCACTGCCGGATCGCGCGGGCCCAGTCCGGGTTGAAGTGGTTCCCGGCGAGCGCGAGGAGTTCGACCAGGTCGTCGTCGTCCGGGGTGGCGAACCGGTGGCCTCGCGCGGTCAGTTCGTCCCGGCGCAGCGCGACCTCAGCCGGGAGGCGGTGGCCGACCAGGCAGCGGTCCATCGCCGCCGCCTCGTACCGTGTGCGAAAGCCCAGGGAATGTAGGAGTCCGGCCGCTTCCGGGTACGCCTCGGCGTCCAGGCCCGGCAGGATGTAGTGCGGGGTGTACGAGGAGAAGTCCACCCGGGTGCGGCCGTGGCCGTGCAGCCAGTCGAGAGCCTCGGTCAGCAGCAGCCGGCCGAGGCCGCGCCCCCGGGCGGCCGGGTCGACGAAGAAGAACGGGATCCAGCCCTGTTCCGGCTCCAGGTCGGTGCCGGTCATCGGCGTCAGCCGGCGCACCGCGTAGGCGGCGCCGACGACACGGCCGCCCTCGAAGGCGATGCGCAGTCCCTCCGGGTCGAAGTTGGCGTCGAGCAGCACCAGGGAGCGGAAGCGGTCCGGGCTGATCGGGTCGGCCGGCAGACTCCGGCGCCACGCCGCCAGCAGCCGCGGGCCGTCGCCCGCGCGAAAGCCACGGGTCTCGGCCCGGGTTCGCGTCGCGCTCTCGGTCATCGGCAGGGTTGTCCTTCCGTACGCGGGGCCCGGACGGTGTCGAACGTGCCCCGCGGCGCCGCCTCGGGGTAGAGCAGTACGTCGTCGCCGGCCCACCGGCCCGGTGGCGCCGGCGGATCGCACAGCGGCAGCGGGTCGCCGCCCGCGTCGACGGTGCGCCGCAACCGGTCGGATCCCCACAGCAGGTCGATGAAGTGCCGGTGGCCGGTACGTTCCGCGCCATCGTCCGCCGTGAGCCAGGCGAAGTCGTCCGGGTACAGCCGGCGCAGCGTGGCGAGCATCGCCACGGCCGTCCGTACGGGCGCGAATTGCGTGCGGTCCGTGAGGTGCAACTGGACCCCGCGCAGCGGCCGTCCGGCGTGTTTGTGGAAGGTCGGCACGAATCTGAGGTCACGGAAGCGCACCCCGGGCAGGGCGAGTTCGGCGAGCGCGGGCGCGAACCGCGCGTCGATGTACGGGGCTCCGACGAACTCGAAGGGCTGCGTCGTGCCACGCCCCTCGGAGAGGTTCGTCCCCTCGAACAGGCAGGTGCCCGGGTAGACGGTGGCCGTGGCGGGCGTCGGCATGTTCGGTGAGGGTGCGACCCACGGCAGGCCGGTGGCCCGCGCGTCCATGGCGCGCTGCCAGCCGGCCGCCTCGATCACCGTCAGGTCGGCGCTCTCACCCGCGGCGTCGGGAACGAGCGAGGCGTTGAGGTACCGGGCGAGCTCGCCGCAGGTGAGGCCGTGCCGGACGGGTGTCGGGGCGCGCCCGACGAAACTGGCCCACGCGGGGTCGAGCAGCGGGCCCTCGCTGACGAGCCCACCGAGGGGATTCGGCCGGTCGGCGACCACGAACCGGACCCCCGTACGGGCCGCCGAGACCATCAGGTCGAACATGGTCGACACATAGGTGTAGAACCTGGCCCCGATGTCCTGGAGGTCGTACACCAGGGCGTCGACACCGCTGTCGAGCAGCAGTCCGTCGAGCTGATCGCCGCCGCACCGGTAGGTGTCGTGGACGGGCAGGCCGGTGGCGGGGTCCGTCCGGCCGGCCTCGCTCTCACCGGCCTGGCCGGTTCCGTGCAGTCCGTGCTCGGGGCCGAACAGGGCGACCAGCCGCGCGCCCGCTTCCAGCAGCGCGGGCGCGGCCGGGCGCAGGTCGGGCAGGACACCGGTGTGGTTGGTCACCAGCCCGAGCCGGCCGGGCCCGGCGAGTCCGGGTGACGCGTGCAGTCGTGCGATCCCGGTCGTCACCGCGAACCGGTCGTCCGTGCTCATCCTGATGTCCCGTCCGCCGGTGGCACCGCGAAGTAGTGCTCGGAAATTTACTGCTATGTCGCGGATTTTCGGCGCACCGGCGGTGCGGAGAGCGTCGGGACCGCCTCCGGGTGGGATTCCGGAGGGGGTTCCGGAGGGGGCGAGGCAGTTTTGAACGCGTTCAACTATGGGCGTACGCTCGGGTCATGAGCGACAGAGCCGCCCTGTTGAGGGGCATTCGCGTGTGGCTGGTCATCTTTGTCGTGTGCCTGGTGCTCAGTGGCGCCACGGCCTTCCCGCTGGTGCACGAACTCCGCTGGACGGAGGACCTGTTGCGGGCCCTGGCCGTGCCGGAGCACCTGCCCGCCCTCATGGACTGGATCGTGCGCGTACGCACCGGCCTCGACACCGTCGACGCCGAGTACCCGTTCGTGCTGTACGGCACGGACTGGCTCGCCTTCGCGCACCTCGTCATCGCGGTCGCCTTCTACGGCCCCTACCGCGATCCGGTGCGCAACATCTGGGTCGTCGAGTTCGGGATGATCGCCTGCGCCGGGATCGTCCCGCTCGCCCTGATCTGCGGGCCGGTGCGCGGAATCCCCTTCTGGTGGACGGTCGTCGACCTGTCGTTCGGGGTCTTCGGGGTGATCCCGCTGTACGTCGTACGGAAGCGGATCAAGCTCCTGGAGACGCTGAGCGCGACCCGGTAGTCCGGTCCGGCCGGTCAGCTCTCCTGGCGATGGCGCACGACGCGCAGGACGTCGACGCGGTTGGTCGTGATCGAGTCGACGCCCAGGTCGAGCAGGCGGCGCATCGAGCGCCGGGTGTCGGGGGTCCAGACGGACAGCAGGTGGCCACCGTGGTGGACGCGGACGGCGAGGTCGCGGTCGACCAGCCCGAAGCGGTAGTTGAGCCAGCGGGGGGTGACGGCCGCGAGCAGCGCTGGGCGCGGCGGGGCCAGTGTCGTCCAGGTCAGGGCGATCTCGGCGGCCGGGTCGGTGGCCCGCACGGCGAGCATGGCGGCGGCGCCCGCGCAGTAGTAGACCCGGTCCTGGGCCTCGCTCTCCCGTACGACGTCGACGACCCGCCGTACCGCCCGCACGTCCGGCTCGCCCGGCAGGTCGATCATCACCCGGCTGTCGGCGGTCGCCGCCAGCGCCTCGGCCAGGGTCGGCACCCCGCCCGCCGTGAGCCCGCGCACCTCCTGGGCGGACAGGGACCGCAGCGGGCGGTCGTGCCCCCACAGCCGGTTCAGCGTCTCGTCGTGCAGCAGCACGGGCACACCGTCCCTGGTGAGCCGGACGTCGATCTCGACCGCGTCCGCGCCCTGTTCGAGCGCGGAACGCAGCGAGTCGGTCGTGTTCTCACGGAAGCGGTAGGGGTCGCCGCGATGGGCCACGGCAGTCACGGTCTGCATGGGCCCATTGTGCGGGGCGTCAGGGGGCGAGCCACCCCGAGGTGTACGTGTCGATCTCGGCCGTCAGCCTCGCCTTGCCCGGCTCGTCCAGGAAGGACGCCTCGACCGCGTTCTTGGCCAGCGCCGCCAGGCCCCGCTCGTCGAGGTCCAGCAGCCGGGCGGCGACCGCGTACTCGTTGTTGAGGTCGGTGCCGAACATCGGCGGGTCGTCGGAGTTGATCGTGACGAGGACGCCGGCCTGGACGAACTCCTTGATGGGGTGCTCGTCCAGGGTGCGGACCGCGCGGGTGGCGATGTTGGAGGTCGGGCACACCTCCAGCGCGATGCGGTGCTCGGCGAGGTGGGCGAGCAGCCGGGGGTCCTGGGCGGAACTGGTGCCGTGCCCGATGCGCTCGGCGCCCAGGTGGCGCAGGGCGTCCCACACCGTCTCGGGGCCGGTGGTCTCGCCGGCGTGCGGCACCGAGTGCAGCCCGGCGGCGATCGCCCGGTCGAAGTACGGCTTGAACTGCGGCCGGGGGACACCGATCTCGGGGCCGCCGAGCCCGAAGGAGACCAGGCCCTCGGGCCGCAGCCGGTCGGTGGTGGCCAGCCGTACCGTCTCCTCGGCCGACTCCAGGCCCGCCTCGCCGGGGATGTCGAAGCACCAGCGCAGTACGGTCCCGAACTCGGCCTCGGCGGCCTTGCGGGCGTCCTCGATCGCGGCCATGAAGGCGACCTCGTCGATGCCGCGCCGGGTCGAGGAGAACGGGGTGATGGTCAGCTCGGCGTAGCGCACCTGCTGCCGGGCCAGGTCCCGGGCCACCTCGTAGGTGAGCAGCCGTACGTCCTCCGGGGTGCGGATCAGGTCGACGACGGACAGGTACACGTCGATGAAGTGCGCGAAGTCCGTGAACGTGAAGTAGTCGGCCAGGGCCTCGGGGTCGGTGGGGACCCTGGAGTCGGGGTGGCGGGCGGCCAGTTCGGAGACGATGCGCGGGGAGGCGGAGCCGACGTGGTGCACGTGCAGTTCGGCCTTGGGCAGCCCGGCGATGAAGGCGTGCAGGTCACGCGGGCTGAGCGGGTCGCGTTCGGTGTCGGCGTGAGCGGTCAAGGGGGCCTCCCCGGGACGGGCGTCCCGGGCGCTGTGGCGGCCGAGCGGGACGCGGGTGATCGGCTGATCGGTGGTTCAGGGATCATCGTAGGCCCGGCCCGCGACGCGCTGGCCCGGGCCTTAGCATGACGGTACGTACAACAGAGGGGATCCGCGCATGTCCGACGACGCGCCGACGCCGAAGGCACCGGAGAACGCGGCCCCGCAGGGCCCGGCTCCGACCGGCGACGCGGGTGCCCGGGTGTCCTTCGGCAAGGAGCCGGCGGACGCCGAGCCGGCGGACCGGATCTCCTTCGACAAGGGGGCGGCCGAGCGGACACCGCCCGTGCGGGACGCGATCCCCGAGGCCCCCGGTACCGGCGGGGTTCCCGCGGCTGCCGCGCCTCAGGAAGTGAACCCCTGGGCCGCGCCGGCGGACGGTCCCGGCCACACCATCGCCGCGGGTGTCGCGTCGGACCCCGCGCCCCCGTCCGTCCACGACCAGCGGACGGTCATGGCCGTGCCCGGCACGGACAACGGCACGGGAGGCACCCCCTACGGCGCCCCGCACAACGGCGCGTACCCCTCCGGCGCGGCGGCCCAGCCGTGGGCCAGCCCGTTCGCCACGCCGAACCCCGGCGGTCAGGCCGGCGCCTTCCCGCCGCCGCACCCCATGACAGCGGCAGGCGGTCCGGCCGGTGCGCCCGGCAACCCCTTCGCACCCCCGGTGCACGCCGGCGGCGAGCCCGTCCCGCCGCCGCCGATCGCTCCGGGCGGTCCCGGACAGATGCCGTACGGCTACCCCGGCGGCTACCCCTATCCGGCACAGCCGGGCTACGGCGGCGCCCACGCCCCGGGAGCCGGTGCGCCCGGCTACTACGGCTGGCCGGGTATGCAGCCGCTGATGAACAACGGGTTGGGTACGGCCGGGCTCGTGCTCGGCATCCTGTCGGCCATCGTGTTCTGTCTCTGGCCGATCGCGATCGTCCTGGGCGTCCTCGCCGTGATCTTCGGCGTGATCGGCCGCAAGCGGGGCAACCGGGGCGAGGCCTCGAACGGGGGCCAGGCCCTGGCGGGCGCCATCTGCGGCGGAGTGGGCATCGCCCTGGGCATCGGAATGATCTTCCTGCTGTTCGTCGCTTCCTGAGGCCGGACGGAGGGCGGACGGAGGCGGGACGAGCCGCGAGGGCTCGTCCGCGCGGCCGGTCGGCCCGTCAGCCGATCACCAGGTCAGCCCGTCTGGGCCCGCAGTCGCTCCCGCGCCTCCATCAGCGCGAACCCCAGCAGGTTCGGCCCCCGCCACCGCTCCGGATCCGCCGCCGCCTCGTCGGCCGCGGCGAGGCCTATGCCCCACACACGGTCGACGGGACTCGCCTCCACGAGGACCCGCTCGCCCGTGCCGAGCAGGTAGTCCCGCAGCGCGGGATCGGCGCTGAACTTGTGGACGCTGCCCTCGACCACGATCCGGAACCGCTCGCGTTCCCACCGGGTCTCGTCGAAGTCGCGCACCAGCCGCCCGGCGTTCTTCGCCTGCGAGGGATGGGCCGCGGTCAGCGCCCGCCGCTCCGCCTCCGCGTCGCCGAACAGCCGGGCCTTGCCCGCCATCATCCAGTGCTCCGCGGTCGCGTAGACGACGTCGTCGACCGTGAACGGCGCGGGCCACCACTGGCTCAGACAGCTCGTCCCGATCCGGCCGTCGGGTGACGGACGGTGCCCCCAGAAGTGCAGGTACTTGACTCTCGCGCCCGCACGGACCTCCCTGACCAGGGCTTCCCAAGAATCGATCTTCCCCATGCACGCGAGTCTGGCACGCACCACTGACACTCCGTCCCGCCTTTTTCAGGCCGACTCGACACCTGGTCGACAGATTCCGTCGCGTAACCAAAAGGCAACAACGGAATCACTTGTTGGAGTCCCTCTGCTCTGTCAGGATCGGCACTCAAATCGAGCTGGAGCTACGCCACCCGCCCCCTACGCAGGCGGGGCGACGGCGGAGGAGAGCGACATGCAGAACCCGGGCACAGCCAACGCCACCCCGGACCGGTTTGCCGCCCAGGAGCGTTTCGCGCAGGGCGCGCAGTTCATCGCGGGGCGTCTCACGAAGGGCACTTCCGGTCGTACGCACGCGGTCGTGGACCCCGCCACCGGCGAGGAGGTCTTCACCTACGAACTGGCCGGTCCCGACGACGTGGACGCGGCCGTCGCCGCCGCCCGCGCCGCGTTCCCCGACTGGTCGGGTGCCACGCCCGGCGAACGCTCCGACGCGCTCCACCGGTTCGCCGCCGTGGTCGCCGAGCGCGCGGAGGACTTCGCCCGCGCCGAGTCCCTCCAGTGCGGCAAACCCCTCAAGCTGAGCCGGGAGTTCGACGTACCGGGGACCATCGACAACATCTCCTACTTCGCGGGGGCCGCCCGGCACCTCCAGGGTCAGTCCGCGGGCGAGTACTCGGGTGACCACACCTCGTACGTCCGCCGCGAGGCCATCGGCGTGGTCGGCTCCATCGCGCCCTGGAACTACCCCCTCCAGATGGCCGCCTGGAAGATCCTGCCGGCGATCGCCGCGGGCAACACGATCGTGCTGAAGCCCGCCGAACTCACCCCGCTCACCTCCCTGCTCTTCGCCCTGGCCGCGACCGACGCCGGAATCCCGGACGGGGTCGTCAACATCGTCACCGGTACCGGCAGGGAGGCCGGCGAGCGCCTGGTCGGTCACCCCGACGTGGCCATGACCTCGTTCACCGGCTCCACCGCCGTCGGCAAGCGCGTCGCCGAGATCGCGACCGCCACCGTCAAGCGGATCCACCTGGAGCTGGGCGGCAAGGCCCCGTTCGTCGTCTTCGACGACGCCGACCTGGAGGCCGCGGCCAACGGCGCCGTCGCGGGCGCCCTCATCAACACCGGCCAGGACTGCACGGCCGCCACGCGCGCGTACGTGCAACGCCCGCTGTACGAGGCGTTCGTGGCCCGCACGGCCGAGCTCATGGAGACGGTCCGGCTCGGCGACCCCTTCGCCTCCGGTACCGATCTCGGGCCGCTGATCTCACACGTCCAGCGTGACCGGGTCGCCGCCTTCGTCGACCGGGCGCGGGCCTACGCGCGCGTGGTGACCGGCGGCGAGGCTCCTCAGGGAGATCTCAAGAACGGCGCGTACTATCTCCCCACCCTCGTCGCGGACGCCGCGCAGGACAGTGAGATCGTCCAGTCGGAGATCTTCGGTCCGGTGCTGGTGGTCCTGCCGTTCGACGGTGACGAGGAGGGGATCCGGCTGGCCAATGACACCCCCTACGGCCTCGCCGCCTCCGCCTGGAGCCGGGACGTGTACCGGGCCAACCGCGCGACCCGCGAGATCAAGGCCGGGTGTGTGTGGATCAACGACCACATCCCGATCATCAGCGAGATGCCGCACGGCGGCTACGGGCAGTCCGGCTTCGGCAAGGACATGTCCGCGTACTCGTTCGAGGAGTACACCCAGATCAAGCACGTCATGTTCGACAACACCGCGGTGGCCCGCAAGGACTGGCACCGCACGGTCTTCGGGGACCGGCCGTAGTCGGAGAGCTGGTACAGCCGACCACCGCCGGGCGAGAATCCAGGCCGCCCGACCCGCGGCCGCCCACCCTCCCGAAAGGGCACCACGCGCATGGAGCAGTACGAGCCCGACCGCCTGACCCCGGCCCAGACGGCCGCCGTGCGGCGCAGTCTCCGCAACGGCAGGGCGGCCATGACACGCCGGTCGCTGCTGCGCGCCTCCGCGGGCGGTGCGCTCGCGGTCGGCGGACTCGGCGCGCTGAGCGGCTGCGGGATCCCCGCGGCCGGCAAGACGCAGGGCGGCACCGCCACCGAGGACCACTCGGCGAAGGAGAAGACCATCGGCTTCTCCAACTGGACCGAGTACATGGACGTCGACGACAGCGGCAAGCACCACCCCACGCTCGACGCCTTCGCCGAGCGGACCGGCATCAAGGTCAAGTACACCGAGGACATCAACGACAACAACGAGTTCTTCGGCAAGATCAAGCCGCAGCTCGCCGCGGGCCAGGACACCGGCCGCGACCTCATCGTCCTCACCGACTGGCTGGCCGCCCGCCTGATCCGCCTGGGGTGGGTCCAGAAACTGGACGCGTCCAACCTGCCGCACGCCTACACCAACCTGTCGGCGCAGTTCCGCGACCCCGACTGGGACCCGGGCCGCGCCTACTCCTATCCCTGGCAGGGCATTTCGACCGTCATCGCCTACAACAAGAAGGCACTCGACGGCATCGAGGTGAGGTCGGTCTCGGACCTGCTCGACAACCCCGGGCTCAAGGGGCGCGTCGGTTTCCTGTCGGAGATGCGCGACAGCATCGGCATGACGCTGCTGGACATGGGCAAGGACCCGGCGAAGTTCACCGACGACGACTTCGACGCGGTGATCGCCCGCCTCCAGAAGGCGGTCGACAAGGGCCAGATACGCCGCTTCACGGGCAACGACTACACGTCCGACCTCACGTCCGGCGACTTCGCCGCCTGTGTCGCCTGGGCCGGTGACGTCGTCCAGCTCAAGGCGGACAGCCCGGACATCGACTTCATCATCCCGGACAGCGGCTACATGACGTCGACCGACAACATGCTGGTCCCGAACAAGGCACGCCACAAGACGAACGCCGAGCGGCTCATCGACTACTACTACGAGCCCGAACCGGCCGCGGAACTCGCCGCGTACATCAACTACGTGTGTCCCGTCGACGGGGTGAAGCCCTACCTCGCGAAGATCGACGAGGACGCGGCGAACAATCCACTGATCATTCCCGACAAGGCCATGGCCGCCAAGTCCCACGCCTTCCGCTCGCTGAGCGGCAAGGAAGAGACGGCCTACGAAGGTAAGTTCGCGAAGCTCACAGGGGCGTGACCATGATGAAGAACGACAACAGCGGCGACGTCCGCCTCTCCGGGATCAGCAAGACCTACGGCTCCTTCACGGCCGTGCACCCGCTCGACCTGACCGTGCCGCAGGGCTCCTTCTTCGCCCTGCTCGGCGCCTCCGGCTGCGGCAAGACCACCACCCTGCGCATGATCGCCGGCCTGGAGGAGCCCTCCTCCGGCACGGTCTTCCTCGGCGACCAAGAGGTGACGCGTCTGCCCCCGTACAAGCGGCCGGTGAACACGGTCTTCCAGTCGTACGCGCTCTTCCCGCACCTCGACATCTTCGAGAACGTCGCCTTCGGTCTGCGCCGACGCGGCATCAAGTCGGTGAAGAAGCAGGTCGAGGACATGCTCGAACTCGTCCAACTGGGCGAGCAGGCACGTAAGAAGCCGCACCAGCTCTCCGGCGGCCAACAGCAGCGCGTCGCCGTCGCCCGCGCGCTGATCAACCACCCCAAGGTGCTGCTCCTCGACGAGCCGCTCGGCGCCCTCGACCTCAAGCTGCGCCGCCAGATGCAGCTGGAGCTCAAGCGCATCCAGACCGAGGTCGGCATCACCTTCGTGCACGTCACGCACGACCAGGAGGAGGCCATGACCATGGCCGACACGGTCGCCGTGATGAACGCGGGCCGGGTCGAGCAACTCGGCTCGCCCGCCGACCTCTACGAGAACCCGAACACCACCTTCGTCGCCAACTTCCTCGGCACCTCCAACCTCATCGAGGCCGAGGTCGACACCAGGAGCGGCGACGACCTCGTCCTGAAGGCGGGCGGCGGCAAGCTCGTCCTGCCCCAGGCGCGCTGTTCCGCGCCCACGGAGACCGGCGGCAAAGTGCTGGTCGGCGTCCGCCCGGAGAAGATCTCCCTCACCCACGCCGACCAGGCCGGCGAGATACCCGAGGGCCGCAACCGCATCACCGGCCGGATCGCCGACTCCAGCTTCATCGGGGTCTCCACGCAGTACGTCATCGACAGCCCGGTCTGCCCCGAGTTCGAGGTCTACGCCCAGAACATCGACCGCGACGCCCGGCTGGTGCCCGGCGCGGAGGTCGTCCTGCACTGGAACCCGGCGCACACCTTCGGCCTGGACGCGGCTCAGTCCCCGCTCGCCGGGACGGTGGGCTCCGCCGGTGCCGAGACGGCCGGGTCGGAAGAGGGAGCGGCCGTCTGATGTCGACGCTGACCGAGGCGCCCCCGCCGCTCACGCCGGAGGCGACCGTGACGAAGCCCGCGCGCAGACGCGGCCGCTGGACCCCGTACTGGCTGCTGCTGCCCGGCATCCTCTGGCTGGTCGTCTTCTTCGCGCTGCCGATGATCTACCAGGCCTCCACGTCCGTGCAGACGGGCTCGCTGGAGCAGGGCTACAAGGTCACCTGGCACTTCGCGACCTACTGGGACGCGCTGAGCGAGTACTGGCCGCAGTTCCTGCGCTCGGTCCTCTACGCGGGCGCCGCCACCGTGCTGTGCCTGGTGCTGGGGTACCCGCTGGCGTACCTGATCGCCTTCCGCGCGGGCCGCTGGCGCAACCTGATCATGGTCCTGGTGATCGCGCCGTTCTTCACCAGCTTCCTGATCCGCACCCTCGCCTGGAAGACGATCCTCGCGGACGGCGGCCCGGTCGTCGGCGCCCTCAACACGCTGCACGTCCTGGACGCCACCAGCTGGCTCGGCTGGACCTCGGGCGACCGCGTGCTGGCCACGCCGCTGGCGGTGGTGTGCGGTCTGACGTACAACTTCCTGCCGTTCATGATCCTGCCGCTCTACACCTCGCTGGAGCGCATCGACGGACGGCTCCACGAGGCGGCGGGCGACCTGTACGCCAAGCCGTTCACGACCTTCCGCAAGGTCACCTTCCCGCTGTCGATGCCGGGCGTGGTCTCCGGCACGCTGCTGACCTTCATCCCGGCGGCCGGCGACTACGTGAACGCCGAACTCCTCGGCTCCACCGACACCCGCATGATCGGAAACGTCATCCAGACGCAGTTCCTGCGCATCCTCGACTATCCGACCGCCGCGGCGCTCTCCTTCATCCTCATGGCCGCCATTCTTCTCATGGTCACCCTCTACATCCGCAGGTCCGGGACGGAGGATCTGGTCTAAATGCCCTTCGTCAACTGGCTCAAGCGCCATTTCGTGGTCATCGCGGGACTGCTGACCCTCGCTTATCTGCTGCTGCCGAACGTCGTTGTCACGGTGTTCTCCTTCAACAAGCCGAAGGGGCGCTTCAACTACGCGTGGCAGCGGTTCTCCACGGACGCCTGGAAGGACCCGTGCGGTGTCGCCGACCTGTGCGGCTCGCTCTCGATCAGCCTCCAGATCGCGTTCTGGGCGACGGTCGGCGCCACGCTCCTCGGCACGATGATCGCCTTCGCGCTGGTCCGCTACCGGTTCCGCGCCCGCGGCGCCGTGAACTCGCTGATCTTCCTGCCGATGGCGATGCCCGAGGTCGTCATGGCCGCCTCGCTGCTCACGCTGTTCCTCAACATGGGCGCCCAGCTCGGCTTCTGGACGATCCTGATCGCCCACATCATGTTCTGCCTCAGCTTCGTCGTCACCGCGGTCAAGGCGCGCGTGATGTCGATGGACCCGCGCCTGGAGCAGGCCGCACAGGACCTCTACGCCGGACCGGCGCAGACCTTCCTGCGTGTCACCCTGCCCATCGCGGCCCCCGGGATCGCCGCGGGCGCGCTGCTGTCCTTCGCGCTCTCCTTCGACGATTTCATCATCACCAATTTCAACGCGGGCTCGACCGTCACCTTCCCCATGTTCGTGTGGGGCTCGGCACAACGCGGAACGCCGGTTCAGATCAATGTCATCGGTACGGCCATGTTCCTCGTCGCCGTACTGTTCGTCCTGGTCTCGATGGTCATCACCAATCGCCGCACCAAGCAAAAGGCGTGAACGCACCGTAGGGAGTTGAAAATCATGGCCCCAAGCGCCATGACCCGGTGGACCACCTCTCTTTCCGAAGCGCAGCCGGTCCCGTACTGGCTCGAAGATCCCGGCAAGCCCCACCCCGAGCCCGCGCTCACCGGCGCCGAGACCTGCGACCTGCTGGTCGTGGGCGGCGGCTACAGCGGACTGTGGACCGCGCTGATCGCCAAGGAACGCGATCCGCACCGCGACGTGGTGCTGCTGGAAGGCCGCGAGGTGGGCTGGGCCGCCTCGGGCCGCAACGGAGGCTTCTGCGCCGCCTCCCTCACACACGGTCTGCCCAACGGCCTGGCCCGCTGGCCGGACGAGATCCACAAACTCCAGGAGCTGGGCGTCCGCAACCTCGACGAGATCGAGAAGGCGGTCGCCCGCTACTCCCTCGACTGCGACTTCGAGCGCACCGGCGAGATCGACGTGGCCACCGAGACGTACCAGGCGTGGGAACTGCGCGACTGGTACACGGAGTTGGAGGAGAAGGGGCTCGCCGAGGACATCGACTTCCTGGACGCCGAAGCGGTGCGCGAGCAGGTCGCCTCGCCGACCTTCCAGGCGGGTCTGTGGGACCGGCGGGGCGTGGCCATGGTCGACCCGGCGAAGCTGGCCTGGGGCCTGAAGAAGGCGTGCCTCGCGCTCGGCGTCCGCGTCCACGAGCACACCCCCGCGCTGACGCTCAAGCCGTACGGCGCCGGGATGACCGTCGGCACCCCGTACGGCGAGGTCCGCGCCCGCCGGGTCGCGCTCGGCACGAACATCTTCCCCAGCCTGGTCAAGCGCGTACGGGCGTACACAGTCCCGGTCTACGACTACGCGCTGATGACCGAGCCGCTGAGCGACGGGCAGCTGGCGTCGGTCGGCTGGAAGAACCGTCAGGGCCTCGGCGACTCGGCGAACCAGTTCCACTACTTCCGGCTGTCGGCGGACAACCGGATCCTGTGGGGCGGCTACGACGCGATCTACCCGTACGGCGGCCGGGTGCGCGCCGAGTACGACGACCGCCCGGAGACGTACGCCAAGCTCGCCGGGCACTTCTTCACCTGCTTCCCGCAGCTGGAGGGCGTCCGCTTCACCCACGCGTGGGGCGGGGCGATCGACACCTGCTCGCGCTTCTCGGCGTTCTTCGGCACGGCCCACCAGGGGAAGGTCGCCTACGCGGCCGGTTTCACCGGGCTGGGCGTCGGCGCGACGCGCTTCGGCGCGGACGTGATGCTGGACCTGCTGGCGGGGGAGCCGACCGAGCGCACCGAGCTGGAGATGGTGCGCAAGAAGCCGCTGCCCTTCCCGCCCGAGCCGTTCGCCTGGACGGGGATCGCGCTCACCAAGTGGTCGCTGGCCCGGGCCGACGCCCACGGCGGCCGGCGCAACCTGTGGCTGAAGACCATGGACCGGCTGGGCCTCGGCTTCGACAGCTGACCGGCCGGCCCCTCGACGTGGGGTGTGACCCGGTTCACTCGTTCGAGGGGCCGGAACCCGCGTAATGCGGCGGGACGACCTCCCTCTCCCTCGTGACGCGACAGCGTCGACGAGAGACAGGGAGGTCCTCTCATGACAGGGGCGAAGACGGCGGTCGACTGGCTGGCATCCGTCGCACCGGATCCCGAGGCCTGCCGCTGGGAGTGGGAGCGCAACCCCCTCGGGATCGCGCTGCTGCCGGCCGGCAAGGCCTGGGACGTGCTGATCCTGCCGGGGGAGCTCGGCTATCCCACGCTCGACGTGCTCACCCGCATCCTCGACCAGCCCGGGCCCGTGCTGGTCGACTTCGGTGACGCGCGGATGGGCTTCCTCGTACCTCCCGGCACCGCGACCCGCTGGCTCGGCACCGGGATCCGCACGGCCGGCGCCGGCACCTGGATCGTGGTGCCGTACCCGGGCCGGTCGACCGGCGGGGTCCGCTGGCTGGTCCCGCCGGACGGCTCCGGCACCCTCACCGATCCCGCCCTCCTCGAACTGGCCATGCACGAGGCGGCGGCGGGTCTGGCCGGGCAGGAGGACCGGTAGCCGCGGCGGCGTCCCCCTCGGACCGGTCGCCGCGATGTCCGTGGGCCGCCCGGTCCGTGCCGCCGACGGGACGCGGACCGGATGCCGACGGGATGCCGACGGGACGCGGGCGGGACGCGCACCGGGCGCCGACGGGACGCGGACGGAACGCGGACCGGGTGCCGACGCGACGCCGGCGGGGCGACGAACGGACGCCGACCGGCAGAGGTCTTGACAACCGGATTGGTCTGGACCAGGTTGGGCGCGCTCCTCCCTCCTGAATTCCCCCATGCCTGGAGGCAGTTGTGGAACGCACCGAACGCAAGGGCCCCGGCCGCTCACTCCCGCTCCGGCGCAGGCTGCTGGCCGTCTGCACGGCCACGGCACTGGCCGTACCCGGCCTCGCCGCGCTCTCGTCGGCCGCCCGTGCGGCCGACGCGGACCTGGTCAGGAACGGCGGCTTCGAGACCGGCCTCGACGGCTGGTCCTGTACGGCGGGCGCCGCCGTGAACTCGCCGGTGAGAAGCGGCGGCTCGGCGCTGCGGGCGACCCCGGCCGGCAGCGACAACGCGCAGTGCTCGCAGACGGTGACCGTGAGACCCGACGCGCAGTACACCCTCGCCGGGTACGTCCGGGGCAACTACGTCTACCTCGGCGCGAGCGGCACCGGCACCACCGACGTCTCCACCTGGACCCCGTCCGCGCCCGACTGGCAGCGGCTCTCCACGACCTTCCGCACCGGCCCGTCCACCACCAGGGTCACGATCTACACCCACGGCTGGTACGGCACCGGTGCCTACTACGCCGACGACCTCTCCCTCGTCGGTCCCGGGGTCGACGTGGGCCAGCCCCCGGCCGCCCCCACCGGGCTGAAGGCCGGCACGGTCACCTCCTCGACCGTCGCGCTGTCCTGGTCGGCGGTGACCGGCGCGACGGGTTACGCGCTCTACCGCGACGGCGTCAGGGTCCAGACGGCCACCGGGACCTCGGCCACGGTGGGCGGACTCACGCCCTCGACGGCGTACGCCTTCCAGGTCGCCGCGACCAACGACGCGGGGGAGTCGGCGAAGTCGGCCACGGTGACGGCGACCACCTCCGCGGGCTCCGGCGGCTCGGGCGGCCTTCCGCCGCACGCCCTGGTGGGCTACCTCCACGCGAGCTTCGCCAACGGCGCCGGCTACACCCGGATGGCCGACGTCCCGGACAGCTGGGACGTCATCGACCTGGCCTTCGGTGAACCGACCTCGACCACGTCCGGCGACATCCGCTTCACCCGCTGCCCGGTCACCGAGTGCCCCACGGTCGAGAGCGACGCCGACTTCAAGGCGGCGATCAAGGCCAAGCAGGCCGCGGGCAAGAAGGTGCTGATATCGATCGGCGGCCAGAACGGCCAGGTGCAGCTGACCACCGCGGCCGCCCGCGACACCTTCGTCTCCTCGGTCTCGAAGATCATCGACACCTACGGACTCGACGGACTGGACATCGACTTCGAGGGTCACTCGCTCTCGCTGGACGCGAGCGACACGAACTTCAAGAGCCCGACGACACCGGTGATCGTGAACCTGATCTCCGCGCTGAAGACCCTGAAGGCGAGGTACGGCGCCGGCTTCGTCCTCACGATGGCCCCGGAGACCTTCTTCGTCCAGCTCGGCTACCAGTACTACGGCACGGGAAAGTGGGGCGGCCAGGACCCGCGGGCCGGCGCCTACCTCCCGGTGATCCACGCGCTGCGCGACGACCTCACGCTGCTGCACGTCCAGGACTACAACTCGGGCTCGATCATGGGCCTCGACAACCAGTACCACTCCATGGGCGGGGCGGACTTCCACATCGCCATGACCGACATGCTGCTGACCGGCTTCCCGGTGGCGGGCGACACCGGCAACGTCTTCCCGCCGCTGCGCCCCGACCAGATCGCCATCGGCATGCCGGCCTCGACGAACGCGGGCAACGGCTACGTCTCCCCGACGGAGGTGAACAAGGCGCTGGACTGCCTGACGAAGAGGACGAACTGCGGCTCGTACGCCCCGCACGGCACCTGGCCCGCACTGCGCGGCCTGATGACGTGGTCGGTCAACTGGGACCGCTTCGCGGGCTGGGAGTTCCAGCGCAACTTCGACGGCTACTTCGGCTGACCTCCCGGCCGAGGAACAGGGCCAGCGCCGTGAGCAGCACCGCGGACAGGCACCAGCTCGCCAGCACGTCCAGCGGCCAGTGGTACCCGCGGCGGACCAGGCCGCAGGCGACCGCGAGGTTCAGGGCGACGCACAGCGCGACGAGCCCGCGGCGGGCTCGGGCGGTGCGCAGCCGCGGCAGGAGGAGCAGGGTCGCCGCGCCGTAGGCGACGGCGGCCGTCGCGGTGTGCCCCGAGGGGTAGAAGCCCGTTCCCGGGCCCATGACCGGTGGGCCCGGGCGGGCGACCAGCTCTTTCAGGGGCACGATCACCACCGCCACGGCCGCCATCAGCACCGCCGCGGCGGCGGACGGCACCCACCAGCGGTCCTGTCCGGCCGAGCGGGCGGACAGGGCCACCTGGCCGAGGACGACGGCCAGGACGGGCACCGCGACCGGGACACCGCCCAGGTCGGCGAGCAGTTCCCAGAGGCGGCCCGGACGGACCAGGAGACCGCTGAGCCGTTCGTCGACGCGCAGCAGCGGACCGTCGGCCACGACCTGCCAGGTGATCAGCGCGAACAGCAGCGCGGACACCCCGGGCAGGAGCAGCGGCGGGGAGACCGGGCGTCCGGCGGTCGGCGGCGCGGGAGGCGCCTCGGTCGGCGGGTCCGGGCGGGTCGGCATGGGGGCCAGCCTGTCATGCGGGCCGGACATGGGTCGGCCGCCCGGGAACAGGGGGGGCGTTCCGGGGCGGCCGGCCGGATCGGGACGCCGCGCGCCCCGGGGGGTTTGGGGCGGGCGACTGTCCGATCGGTGAGGAAATCCGAAGCCGAAGGCCCCGGTTGTGTGCGCGAGGGCACGACCAGGTCGAAGCTTGGGGAGGCCCCGGCCTGAGGTCACCCGCGGTCCCCCGCGGGTGTATCTCTCATCTGGAGAGAACCTACGGCAGGGGATCCCCGTTCGGCAGCCGGAATCGAGTCCTGCCACCTACCCCGCACACGTTCTTCACACCCGCCCCCGCACCGGCGTCAGACGTGCGGGAGGGTGGCTCAGATGCGCGCGAAGGCCTGCTCGATGATGTCGAGGCCCTCGGTGAGGAGGTCCTCGCCGATGACCAGCGGGGGCAGGAAGCGGAGCACGTTGCCGTAGGTGCCACAGGTCAGGACCAGCAGGCCCTCCTGGTGGCAGGCCTTGGCCAGGGCGGCGGTCGCCTCCGGGTTCGGCTCCTTGGTGGCGCGGTCCTTGACCAGCTCGATGGCGATCATCGCGCCACGGCCGCGGATGTCGCCGATGATGTCGAACTTCTCGGCCATGGCGGTGAGGCGCGGCTTCATGATCGCCTCGATGTTCCTGGCCTTGGCGTTGAGGTCGAGCTCCTTCATCGTCTCGATCGCGCCGAGCGCGCCGGCGCAGGCCACCGGGTTGCCGCCGTAGGTGCCGCCCAGGCCGCCCGCGTGCGCGGCGTCCATGATCTCGGCGCGGCCGGTCACGGCGGCGAGCGGCAGACCGCCCGCGATGCCCTTGGCGGTGGTGATCAGGTCCGGGACGATGCCCTCGTCCTCGCACGCGAACCACTGGCCGGTGCGGCAGAAGCCGGACTGGATCTCGTCCGCGACGAAGACGATGCCGTTGTCCTTGGCGAACTGGCTGATGGCCGGCAGGAAGCCCTTCGCGGGCTCGATGAAGCCGCCCTCGCCGAGCACCGGCTCGATGATGATCGCGGCGACGTTGTCCGCGCCGATCTGCTTGCTGATGATGTCGATGGCCTGGGCGGAGGCCTCGGCGCCGGCGTTCTCGGCGCCGGTGAGCCAGCGGTAGCCGTAGGCCACCGGCACCCGGTAGACCTCGGGCGCGAACGGGCCGAAGCCGTGCTTGTACGGCATGTTCTTCGCCGTCAGGGCCATCGTGAGGTTCGTCCGGCCGTGGTAGCCGTGGTCGAACACGACGACCGCCTGGCGCTTGGTGTACGCCCGCGCGATCTTGACGGCGTTCTCGACGGCCTCGGCGCCGCTGTTGAACAGCGCGGACTTCTTGGCGTGGTCACCCGGGGTGAGCTCGGCGAGGGCCTCGGCGACCGCCACGTAGCCCTCGTACGGGGTGACCATGAAACAGGTGTGGGTGAAGTCGGCGAGCTGCGCGGAGGCGCGGCGCACGACGGCCTCGGCGGAGGCGCCGACGGAGGTCACGGCGATGCCGGAGCCGAAGTCGATCAGACGGTTGCCGTCGACGTCCTCGATGATGCCGCCGCCCGCACGGGCCGTGAAGACCGGGAGCGTGGACCCCACGCCGGCCGCGACCGCGGCGACCCGGCGGGCCTGCAGCTCCTGCGACTTCGGGCCGGGGATGGCGGTGACGACGCGGCGCTCCTGCGGGACTGCGGTCATGGGGGCTCCCTGATGATCTTGCGAAACCGGAGAATCCGGGCGGCGTTTTTCGGACGCTTGCTTTCTTTTCTCGCAGGCTAGGGCGGGGAGCGAGGGGTGGGCATGCTCCATGTGGGCGTTTTCGGCCACCGCGGTTGTCCGCCGTGGACATAGAGGGCCGTCGGAGCATCACCGAGGGCCCGGCCGCGTATGCGGTGAACTCCCCTTGCGGGGGCGTTAGATTGGCTCGCTGATGGTGGACGGAGCGGCTGGTCAGGGGGCGACGGCGATGGACAGCGACGGGACGCAGGACGCACGGGGTACGCACGCGAATCCTGTGCCGCGCCCGGCGGGGCCGCCGAACGTGCCGGCGCGGCCGAAGGTCCCGCCGCCGCCCGCGCGCTCCCCGGAGCGGGTCGCGCGCAGCCGGCCGGCCGTCGCCGACTGGCTGGACGCGCCCCGGCCGGAGGCAGGGCCCGGCATCTGGCGTTTCGGATACCGCCTGCCCAAGGCCGCCCGGGCCGCGCAACGGCTGGCCCCGGTCACGATCGTCGGCGTGCTCGTCCCGCTGGTGGTCGCGCTGGTCCTGTGGTCCCTGTGGCGGCGCGGCAGCCTGCCGTACCAGTGGGCCCTGCTGCGCCTGTTCACCCCGGACGACTGGTGGTGGGGCGGGACCCTGGCGTCCCCCAAGGGCATGCAGGGCGCCGAGGCCAGGGTGGTCTACGACGGTGTCTTCTTCGCGGTGCTGGTGTACGCCATGGGCCGGCTCGGCAGCTGGGGCGACATCGTCCGGCACGTGGTCACCCGGCGCGCGCAGCCCGCCCGTGCCCTGATCGCGGGCCTCGGCGCCCTGGCCACGCTGAGCCTCGTCTTCCCGAGCGCCTTCCCCGGCGTCGGCTGGGACGCCCTGCCCGTGGTGGACCCGCTGTTCTCCCTCGTCGTCCTGATCACCGGCGGCTACGACGTCTTCACCTCGGCCCTGACCACGGACGCCCTCTACGCCCTGATCACCCTGCTCGTCCTGTGGCCGTTCGCCAGGATCGGCGGCTGGTGGTCCCTGGCCCGCGCCTGGCGCGCCGCGCGCCGCCCCGCGGCGGCCGACCGGACCCCGCAGCCCGCGCCCGACGAGCCCCGCACCCGCTGGCCCGAGCTGCGCGAGGCCGGGCAGCACGAGGCGGCGGACCTCCTCACCGCCGAGGTGCTCGCCGGCCGGATGAACGACGTGGACTGCGCCCGGATCGGGCACGCCTGGACGCAGGCCAGGAGCCGGGCGCGACTCGCCGCCTTCTCCGACGCCGTGCTGCGCCAGGGCGCCGCCGCGCTCACCCACCCCTCCGGCGCCCGCGACCTGCCCGGCCGCCGTGCCCGGCACGACCTGCTCGCGGGCCAGGTGCGCATCGGACGCTGGGCGGACGTAGACCGTACGCCGCTCGCCTACGGCGGGGTCGGCGCGGCCCTCGGGCCGGAGACACTCGGCACGTCGCTGCTCGTCGTCGGGCCGTCCGGGGCCGGCAAGACCCGGCACGTGATCGCCCCCGTCGTCGAGTCCCTCGCCCTCCAGGCGCTGACCGGGCGGTGCGCCGTCGTCGCCGTCTGCGCCGCCGGGACGGCGCTCGGCCCGGACTCGGCGTTCGACGTCGTCGTGCGTGTCGGCGACCCCGGGTCCGTCCACGACCTCGACCCCTACGCCGAGTCCGAGGACCCCGACGAGGCCGCCGCCCTGCTCGCCGAGGCGCTGGCCGGCGACCTCGACACCGTGGGCACCCAGCGGGCCGCGACGGCGCTCGCCCAGCTGCTCGGCCCGTACCGGGCCGCGTACGGCGCGTTCCCCTCGCTGCCCGTCCTGCGGGAGCTCCTGGAGGGGGACGCGGGGGCCCTGGCGGCGCTGCGCGAGGCGCTGGCGCACGAAGGGCACGCCCCGATGCGCCGGGAGCTGGACGCCCGGGCGCGGCAGGCCGGCACGCCCGCCGACCCCGCCCCGGCCCTCGCCGACCGGCTCGCCCTGCTGGACCGGCCGGCCTTCGCCGACTTCTTCGGCGCGGGCGGCGCGGGCGGCGCGGGCGGCGCGGCGGCCTCCGCGAGCCGCCCGTTCTCGCTGCGCGCGGTGGCGCACCATCCCCTCCGGGTCCGTATCGACGTCCCCGAGCAGGGCCACGAGGAAGCCTCGCGGCTGATCAGCCGGCTCGTCCTGGCCCAGTTCGCCGCCGTCGTCCGCGACGGTGACCGGACACACTTCGCCGGGCTCGTCCTCGACGACGCCACCGGCACGGTCACCATCGAGTCGGTGCGCCGGACGCAGCGGCTGCGCTCGCGCAACGCGGGCGTGGTGCTGGCGCTGCGTACGGTCGCCGACGTCCCCGAGGCCCTGCACGGGCCGCTGTACGGGGCGGTCGGCTGCCGCATGGCCCTGTCCGGGGTCACGACCTGGGACGGCAGCCGGTTCGCGGCCGCCTGGGGCACCGAATGGGTGGAGACCCGGGACGTGGCCGAGCACACGGTTTTCGCGGACCAGCCGATGACCCGTGCCATCCACGCGCTGCGCAAGCTGGTCACGGGCAAGGCGGTGACCACGGAGGCGGTCACGGTGCGCCAGGTCGAGCGGGAACGCTGGTCGGCGTCCGAGCTCGCGCACGGGGTGCCCCCGGGGCACGCGGTGCTGTCGCTGACCACGGTCGGAGGCGACCACACGCCGCCCCTGCTGGTGGACCTGGGCGACGGGCGGGCGGCCCGGGACCGCTGAGCTGCGTGTGTCACCGTACGGTCACCCGGTGACCGTACGGTGAGGCAGAATCGGCATAGGTTGTTCATACGTAGCGGCCAAAAGATCGCGATGATCACACGGACCACACGGACCACGCCGAACACACAGACCTGAAGGCCTCATGCCCCCCACGCTCGCCTCACTCGTCCACCACTCCGCGCTCAAGCTGACCGTGCGGGCGGGGGAGGACCGCCTGGACGTGCCCGTCCGGTGGGCGCACGTCAGCGAGCTCGCCGACCCCGTCCCCTACATGGAGGGCGGGGAACTGCTGCTGATCACCGCGCTGACGCTGGACGCGGAGGATCCGCAGGCGATGCGGCGGTACGTGAAGCGGCTGGTGGGCGCGGGCGTGGTGGGGCTCGGCTTCGCCGTCGGCGTCAACTACGAGGACATCCCGGCCGCCCTCGTCGACGCCGCGGGGCAGGAGGGGCTTCCGCTGCTCGAGGTGCCGCGCCGCACGCCGTTCCTCGCCATCAGCAAGGCCGTGTCCGCCGCGATCGCCGCCGACCAGTACCGCGCCGTCACCGCGGGCTTCGCCGCCCAGCGCGAACTGACCCGGCAGACGCTGAACTCCGGCCCCGAGGGCCTGCTCGCCGCGCTGGCCGCCCAGGTCGACGGCTGGGCCGCGCTCTACGACGCCTCGGGCGCCGTCGTCGCCACGGCGCCCGACTGGGCGCTGCGCCGGGCCGCCCGGCTCACGGCGGACGTGGAGCGGCTGCGCGAGCGGCCCGCCCCGGCCTCGTCGGTCGTCGGCGGCCCCGGCAACGAGGACCGGGTCGAACTCCACTCCCTCGGCACCGGCAGGCGCCCGCGGGCGGCGCTCGCCGTGGGCACGGCGGCCGCCCTCGGCACCGCCGAGCGCTACGCCGTCCACTCGGCCATCGCGCTGCTCACCCTGACCACGGAACGGTCCCGCTCGCTGCACGCGGCCGAGCAGCGCGTGGGCGCCGCCGTGCTGCGCATGCTCCTCGCCGGGGAACCGGACCACGCCCGGACCGTCGCCGGGGACCTCTACGGCGGGCTGCTCGACGCGCCCTTCCGGGTCGTCGTCGCCGAGTCGGCGTCCGCGTCCGCCGCGGCCGCGCGCACGCACGCCGACGCGCCCGCGCCCGTGACCGCCGCCAAGCCGTCCGCGGCCGCGCTGCTCGCCGCCGAGGCGGGCGGTGATCCGCTCGGCGGGCTGGCCGAGACCGTCGAGTCCGCCGCGGCGCGGTCCGGGGAGGCCGTGCTGATCGTCCCGGAGGGGGAGCGGCTGGTCGTCCTGGCCGTGGACGGGGGCGCGGCCGTGGCGGCGTGCGGGGAGTACGCGACGGCGCTGGAGGCGGCGCGGGCCGCGGGCACCCGGGAGCAGCCGGCGGGCGGCGAGGAGGACGAGCTCGTCGTGGGTCTGTCGGCGCCGGCCGGCCCGATCGCGGCCGCGGCCGCTTACAAGCAGGCCGAGCAGGCGCTGTCCGTGGCCCGGCGACGCGGACGGGTGTTCGTCGAGCACGAGCAGCTGGCCGCCGGGTCCATGGTCCCGCTGCTCGCCGACGACGCGGTGAAGGCGTTCGCCGACGGACTGCTGCGGCCGCTGTACGAGCACGACGCCACCGGGCGGGGGGACCTCGTCGCCTCGCTGCGGGCGTGGCTGTCCCGGCACGGACAGTGGGACGCGGCGGCGGCGGACCTGGGGGTGCACCGGCACACGCTGCGCTACCGGATGCGGCGGGTGGAGGAGATCCTCGGCCGCTCGCTGGACGACCCGGACGCCCGGATGGAACTGTGGCTGGCGCTGAAGGTGGCGGCGGGAACGGCCGAGTGAGGCCCATCCCCGGGTAGTGCTCCCCGGGCCACGCCCGTCCCCCAGGGGGCAGTGTTCCCCGGCCCCGCTTCGGCCGTGACGGCCTCGCCCTCGAACGCCGGACCGGGCTGAGACCGGCCGGGACGCGTCCCCGATGACGGGACTGTGCCGAATCGGAGCATCCCGGCCTCCCACCACTCCGCGCCGGACAAACGTCCCGCCGTGGTCCCGGCCCTACCGTGGACGACGAAAGCCAAGAACATCTCCTACGCGGAAGGGCCGGGACTCGCACATGACTTCCACCCACGCCTTCTGGCTCGCAGGCCGCCAGGTCACCGGCGAGGACAGCTTCGACGTCACCTCCCCGTGGGACGGCCGGGTCGTCGGCAAGGTCGGCGTGCCGACGGACGCCCAGGTCGAGGAGGCCGTCGCCGCCGCGTACGCCGTACGGGACGAGTTCGCCGCCACCCCGGCCCATGTGCGCGCCGCCGCCCTCGACCACGTCAGCCGGCGCCTGGCCGAGCGCACCGAGGAGATCGCGCGGCTCATCTCCGCGGAGAACGGCAAGCCGATCAAGTGGGCCCGCGGCGAGGTCGGCCGGGCCGTCTCCGTGTTCCGCTTCGCCGCCGAGGAGGCCCGCCGCTTCAACGGCGGCGAGGCCCAGCGCCTCGACACCGACGCCGGCGGCCAGGGCCGCCTGGCGCTGACCCGCCGCTTCCCCAAGGGCGTCGTCCTCGGTATCGCGCCCTTCAACTTCCCGCTGAACCTGTGCGCCCACAAGATCGCCCCGGCGATCGCGGCCGGGGTGCCCATCATCCTCAAGCCGGCGCCCGCCACCCCGCTGTCCGGCCTGATCCTCGGCGACCTGCTGGCCGAGACCGAGCTGCCGGCCGGCTCCTGGAGCATCCTCACGGTCTCCAACGAGCGCATGCCCACCCTCGTCCAGGACGAGCGCCTGCCGGTGATCTCCTTCACCGGTTCCGAGACGGTCGGCTACGCGATCATGGACTCGGTGCCGCGCAAGCACTGCACCCTGGAGCTGGGCGGCAACGGCGCGGCCGTCGTCCTCGGCGACTTCGCGAGCGACGCGGACCTCGACTGGGCCGCGACCCGCATCGCCACCTTCTCCAACTACCAGGGCGGCCAGTCCTGCATCTCGGTGCAGCGGGTCATCGCGGACGCCTCCGTGTACGACCGGCTGCTGCCGCGCATCGTCGCGGCCGTCGAGGCCCAGGTCACCGGCGACCCGGACGACGACGGCACGGACGTCGGCCCGCTGGTCAGCGAGGCCGCCGCGCAGCGCGTCGAGTCCTGGGTCGACGAGGCCGTCGCCGCGGGCGCCGCTCTGCTGGCCGGCGGCAAGCGGGACGGCGCCTCGTACGCGCCGACCGTCCTCACCGGCGTGCCCTCCGACGCCACCCTCGCCCGCGAGGAGGTCTTCGGACCGGTCCTGACCGTGCAGAAGGTGGACGGCGAGGCCGAGGCGTTCGCCGCGGTCAACTCCTCCAAGTACGGGCTCCAGGCGGGCGTGTTCACGCACGACCTCCAGGCCGCCTTCCGCGCCCACCGCGCCCTGGAGGTCGGCGGAGTCGTCATCGGCGACGTGCCCTCCTACCGCGCCGACCAGATGCCGTACGGCGGTGCCAAGCAGTCCGGTGTGGGCCGCGAGGGCGTGAAGTTCGCGATGGACGACTACACGTACGAGCGTGTGCTGGTGCTCACGGGCCTCGCCCTCTGAGCCGTCCCACCCCGCACCCCGAAGGGGCCCGGCGCCGATCACCCAGGTGCCGGGCCCCTTCTCCGTGGCCGGCCCCGTCCGGACCCTCAGCCGGAGAAGCCGACCCGCACGAGCCGCACCGGGCCGCCCCCGCTGCCGCCGCCACGGCGTGGCAGGCCCGGCGACCGCGCCGCCGCCGCGCTCACTCCACGACCGGGAGCTTCGCCCCGTCCCGCAGGAACAGCGGAATCCGGTCCAGCGGCGCGTCGACCGTCACGGACGTACCACCCCGGTACGTCTCACCCGTCCACGCGTCCGTCCAGTCCGCTCCCGCCGGCAGGTACGCCGTACGCGCCGTCGTGCCCGCGGTCAGCACCGGGGCGACGAGCAGGTCCCGGCCGAACAGGTAGGCGTCGTCCACCGACCAGGCCGCCCGGTCCCTCGGGAACTCCAGGAACAACGGCCGCAGCACCGGCAGACCCTCCTCGTGGGCCTCCCGCATGACCGAGAGAACGTACGGCTTCAGACGCTCGCGCAGCCGCAGGTACTTCTCCAGGATCGCGCCCGCCTCCACGCCGTACGACCACACCTCGTTCGGGCCGCCCGTCATGTCCGGGCCCAGCGCCATGCCCGGGTCGCGGAAGCCGTGCAGACGCATCAGCGGGGACAGCGCGCCGAACTGGAACCAGCGGACCATCACCTCCCGGTACGCCGGGTCGTCCGGGTCGCCGCCGTGGAAGCCGCCGATGTCGGTGTTCCACCACGGCAGGCCCGACAGCCCGGTGTTGAGACCGGCCGCGATCTGCCGGCGCAGGGTCGGGAAGTCGGTGCCGATGTCGCCGGACCACAGGGCGGCGCCGTAGCGCTGACTGCCCGCCCACGCCGAGCGGTTGAGGGTGATGATCTCGTCGTCACCGGCACCGCACGCCCGCAGGCCCTCGTAGAAGGTGCGGGAGTTCTCGGCCGGATAGCTGTTGCCGACCTCCAGGCCGGGGCCCGCCCAGTAGCGCAGGTTCTCCGGGAAACCCGGCTTCAGTTCCGGCTCGCAGGCGTCCAGCCAGAACGCCGTGATGCCGTACGGGTCGAGGTAGTTCTCCCGCACCCGCGACCAGACGAACTCCCGGGCCTCGGGGTTCGTGGCGTCGTAGAAGGCGACCTGGACGGTGGAGTCGACCCCCTTGTCCGGCCAGTCGGCGTGCGCCATCGGACCGTACTGGGTGCCGATGAAGTAGCCGCGCTGTTCCATGAGCGGGTGGTTCTCGGAGAGCGGCGAGACCGACGGCCAGACACTCACCACCAGCTCGATGCCGAGCTCCCGCAGCTCGCGCACCATGGCCCCCGGGTCCGGCCACTGCGCCGGGTCGAACTTCCACTCGCCCAGGTGCGTCCAGTGGAAGAAGTCGCAGACGATCGCCGAGACGGGCAGCCCGCGTCGCTTGTACTCCCGCGCCACGGCGAGGAGTTCGGCCTGGTCGCGGTAGCGCAGCTTGCACTGCCAGAAGCCCGCCGCCCACTCGGGCAGCATCGGCGTACGGCCGCTCACCGCGCTGTAGCGGCGCTGGGCGTCGGCCGGGTCGCCCGCGGTGATCCAGTAGTCGATCTGACGGGCGGAGTCCGCCACCCAGCGGGTGCCGTTGCCGGCCAGCTCCACGCGGCCGATCGCCGGGTTGTTCCACAACAGCGTGTAGCCGCGGCTGGAGGTGAGCACCGGGACGGCGACCTCGGCATTGCGCTGGACCAAGTCCAGGACCAGGCCCTTCTGGTCCAGCCGGCCGTGCTGGTGCTGCCCCAGGCCGTAGAGCTTCTCGTCGTCGTAGGCGGCGAAACGCTGTTCCAGGCGGTGGTGGCCGTTGCCCACGGGGGTGTAGAGACGCGGGCCCGGCCACCAGAAGTGGGCGCGCGCCTCGGCGAGAAGCTCGGTGCAGTCGTCGGTGCGCAGGAAGCGGACCAGGCCCTCGGCGTCGACCTCCACCGTCAGCGAGCCGACCGTCAGGCGGGCCTCCCCGTCAGCGATCTTGATCGTGCTCCCGGTGCCCGGCGGCTCGTCGAGCAGCGCCCCCGGCAGACCCTCCAGCACCGGACCGCCGAGCCGGGCGCGCACCCGGACGGCGTCCGGCCCCCACGGCTCGACGCGCACGGTCTCCTGGCGGCCGCTCCACTCCAGCGCCCCGTCCCGCTCCCGGAACGTGCCGACGGTGGGGGCGGACCGCGCGAGGCCGACCTGGGGCTGTGTCACGGCCTCGGGCTGGATTTCGGCAGGCTGATTCACGTGGCGTGCTCCTGTGCTCCTGGAGGAGTGCGGACAGCGAGGAGTGCGGGGGAGGGGACGAGCGATGAGGAAGCTGAGGGGAGGGGCGGTGAGGGGCGGTCAGGAAGGTGGGGGGGGCGGAGGAGGGCGCGCGGAGAGGTGGGGCGGGCGGGTGCCCCGGCGGGGTACAGGCCTTGCCGGGCAGCGGGTGGGTGGGGGTTCAGGACGCGGCGGGTACCGGTCCCGAGCTCGCCCTGACCGTCAACTCCGGCGCGAGCAGCACCACTTCCTCGCCACCTCGGCCGGCCAGCTTGGCGACCAGGTGCTCCACGGCACTCCGGCCCATCTCCTGCGCGGGGATGGCGACGGAGGTCAGCCGCACCGAGGCCTGGACGGCCACTTGGTCCGGGCAGATCGCGACCACCGAGACGTCCTCCGGCACGGCGCGGCCCTGCTGGCGCAGCAGGGCCAGCAGCGGTTCGACCGCCGACTCGTTCTGTACGACGAACCCCGTGGTCCCCGGGCGTTCGTCGAGGATCCGGGCCAGCGTCACGGCCAGCGCGTCGTACCCGCCCTCGCACGGCCGGTGCAGCAGCCGCAGGTCCAACTCCCGGGCCCGGGAGCGCAGTCCGTCGAGGGTGCGCTCGGCGAAGCCGGTGTGGCGTTCGTAGACCGCGGGCGCCTCACCGATGACGGCGAGGTCGTGGTGTCCCAGCTTCGCCAGATGCTCCACGCACAGCGCGCCGGTCGCGCTCCAGTCCAGGTCGACGCAGGTCAGTCCGGAGGCGTCGGCGGGCAGACCGATCAGGACGGACGGCTGGCCGGTGCCGCGCAGCAACGGCAGTCGCTCGTCGTCGAGTTGGACGTCCATCAGGATCATCGCGTCGGCGAGACCGCTGCCGGTGACGCGGCGGACGGCGTCGGGCCCCTCCTCGCCGGTGAGCAGCAGGACGTCGTACCCGTGCGTGCGGGCCGTGGTGGCCACCGCGATGGCGATCTCCATCATCACCGGCACGTACATGTCCGTGCGCAGCGGGACCATCAGCGCGATGATGTTCGACCTGCTGCTGGCCAGGGCGCGGGCACCGGCGTTGGGGTGGTAGCCGAGATCCCGGATGCTCTGCTCGACCCGCTGCCGGGTGGTCGCGGAGATGGACCGCTTGCCGCTGAGGACATAGCTCACCGTGCTCGCCGAGACTCCGGCGTGCTGGGCGACCTCGGCGAGGGTGACCATCCAGCTCTCCCAGTGGTGTGAAGCGCTTCGACAGTGCGCAGGGCGAACGAGGGCGGGCGAAGGGGGGTGGGGGTGGTTCGACGGTAGCCGCAGTGGAGGTGGGTGTCCATAGATTGTCGAAGCGCTTCGACCGTCGGATCCCGGTACGGGACTCCAGGGTTCGGGGCCGGTCGCAGGTATCCCGGTACGCGCCTCCGGGGCCGGCCGCCGGGAGCGGGCAGGGCGAACCGTCCCCCGCAAGCGCCCCCGGCGCAACTCCACGGACCCGGTTCCGGCCCGACGTCATCTGAACGGCGCACGGGGACTGGTGGCCGCGTCCGGATTCGGGTACGAACGATCCAGTAGCACCGGTCGGTAACGAAAGCCCCCAAGATCCCTATTCGCGGCGAGGTGAGCCTCATGCCCGCACCAACCAACAAACCAACCGTCACTGAGCGTGAGGCACGTCAGGTGGCGGAAGCGGCCCGGGAACAGGACTGGCGCAAGCCCAGCTTCGCCAAGGAACTGTTCCTCGGCCGCTTCCGGCTCGACCTCATCCACCCCCACCCCCTGCCCACCGACGAGCACGCCCAGCGCGGCGAGGAGTTCCTCGCCAAACTGCGCGACTTCTGCGAGACGCGGATCGACTCGGCCCGCATCGAGCGCGAGGCGCAGATCCCGGACGAGGTGATCGACGGGCTCAAGGAGCTCGGCGCCCTCGGCATGAAGATCGACACCAAGTACGGCGGCCTCGGCCTCACCCAGGTCTACTACAACAAGGCCCTCGCCCTGGTCGGCTCCGCGAACCCGGCGATCGGCGCGCTGCTCTCCGCCCATCAGTCGATCGGCGTACCGCAGCCGCTGAAGCTCTTCGGCACCCAGGAGCAGAAGGACACCTTCCTGCCGCGCTGCGCCCGGACCGACATCTCCGCCTTCCTGCTGACCGAACCGGACGTCGGCTCGGACCCGGCCCGGCTGGCGACGACCGCGGTCCCGGACGGCGACGACTACGTCCTCGACGGGGTCAAGCTGTGGACCACCAACGGGGTCGTCGCCGATCTCCTCGTGGTCATGGCCCGGGTGCCGAAGTCCGAGGGCCACAAGGGCGGCATCACCGCCTTCGTCGTGGAGTCCGCCTCCGACGGCGTCACCGTCGAGAACCGCAACGCCTTCATGGGCCTGCGCGGCCTGGAGAACGGCGTCACCCGCTTCCACCAGGTGCGCGTCCCGGCCGCGAACCGCATCGGCCCCGAGGGCGCGGGTCTCAAGATCGCGCTGACCACGCTGAACACCGGACGGCTGTCCCTGCCCGCCATGTGCGTGGGCGCCGGCAAGTGGTGCCTGAAGATCGCCCGTGAGTGGACGGGCGTACGTGAGCAGTGGGGCAAGCCGGTCGCGCTGCACGAGGCCGTCGGCTCGAAGATCAGCTTCATCGCCGCCACGACCTTCGCGCTGGAAGCCGTGGTCGACCTCTCCTCCCAGATGGCCGACGAGGACCGTAACGACATCCGCATCGAGGCCGCCCTCGCCAAGCTCTACGGCTCGGAGATGGCCTGCCTCATGGCCGACGAACTGGTCCAGATCCGCGGCGGCCGCGGATTCGAGACGGCCGCTTCCCTCGCGGCCCGCGGCGAGCGGGCCGTGCCCGCCGAGCAGATCCTGCGCGACCTGCGGATCAACCGCATCTTCGAGGGCTCGACGGAGATCATGCACCTGCTGATCGCACGCGAGGCCGTCGACGCCCACCTCTCGGTGGCGGGCGACCTCATCGACCCCGAGAAGTCCCTCTCCGACAAGGCCAAGGCGGGCGCCAACGCCGGTGTCTTCTACGCCAGGTGGCTCCCGAAACTGGTCGCCGGGGCTGGCCAACTCCCCACCTCCTACACGGAGTTCAAGCGCGAGGTCGACCTCTCCGTACACCTGCGCTACGTCGAGCGACACGCCCGCAAGCTCGCCCGCTCCACGTTCTACGCCATGTCCCGCTGGCAGGGCCGCATGGAGACCAAGCAGGGCTTCCTGGGCCGCGTCGTCGACATCGGCGCGGAGCTGTTCGCGATGAGCGCGGCCTGCGTCCGCGCCGAACTGCTGCGCAGCCAGGGCGACCACGGGCGCGAGGCCTACCAACTGGCCGACGCGTTCTGCCGCCAGTCCCGCATCCGCGTCGAGGAACTCTTCGGCCGCCTGTGGTCCAACACCGACGACCTCGACCGCAAGGTCGTCAAGGGCGTCCTCGCGGGCACCTACGAGTGGCTCGAACAGGGCATCGTCGACCCCTCGGGCGACGGACCGTGGATCGCCGACGCGACACCCGGACCGAGCAAGCGGGACAACGTCCACCGCCCCATCCGCTGACGACCCGCCCCGCTGACGACCTCATCCGCTCACGATCACGCCCGCTGACCGGCCCGGCCCGCCGACGGCCCCGCCATCGACCGGCCCGTCCGCCGCCCGGTCCGGTCAGCGGGCGGACCTGACCGCTGACGGCCTGGGTCGCTGACGGCCTGGAACCGCTGAGGGTCCGGACCACTGGCGGTCCGGACCGCTGAGGGTCCGGGCCGCTGATGGACCCGGGGGCCGCATCCCCGGGCCGCTGAAGGTCTCGGACCGACCGACCGCCGCCGCCACCCAACCAACTGTTGGCTTCCCGAGGACTGACGCCCCCGCCATCCGTTGACTTCCGGAGCGCTGACACTCCCGGCCGGACACCCGTGCCGCTTCCTCCGGAACGCCGGTGCCCCCGGCTGCCGTCGAATCCGTACCGTCGGCCGTGCCCGACCACCGCCATAACCCGTGCCCGAACAGCACCAGAACCCATGCCCGACCACCACCAGGGCCCATGCCCGACCACCGCCAGAACCTGTCCCACCCCGCCCCGACGGCCGGGTGCGGCGCAGGCGGCTCGGAGGCCGCGACCTGGGCGCGATCTGGCCGCGACCTCCGGGACAGGAGGGACGAACCGACACCGTGGACCATCCCGCCCGCGGACGCGTTGTCGGCGGCGGCCTCCGGTCGCGCCACAATGGGGGAATGACCGAACGCCCCGCCGGCCGCGTCAGCCCGGCACCGCTCGCCGACCCGCACCTCGTCTTCGACCCCGTCGCGGGGGACGGCCCCAAGGACGTGGTGATCCTCGGGTCCACCGGCTCGATCGGCACCCAGGCCATCGACCTCGTCCTGCGCAACCCGGACCGCTTCCGCGTCACCGCCCTGTCCGCCGCGGGCGGCCGGGTCGGACTGCTGGCCGAGCAGGCCTACCGGCTGCGGGTGCGCACGGTCGCCGTGGCCCGCGAGGACGTCGTACCGGCACTGCGCGAGGCACTCGCCGCGCAGTACGGGGCGGGGGAGCCGCTTCCCGAGATCCTCGCCGGACCGGAGGCGGCCACCCAGGTCGCCGCCTCCGCCTGCCACACCGTCCTCAACGGCATCACCGGCTCCATCGGCCTCGCCCCCACACTCGCCGCCCTCGAAGCGGGCCGCACCCTCGCGCTGGCCAACAAGGAGTCGCTTATCGTCGGCGGCCCGCTGGTCAAGGCGCTCGCCAAGCCCGGACAGATCATCCCCGTGGACTCCGAGCACGCCGCCCTCTTCCAGGCGCTGGCGGCCGGCACCCGGGCCGACGTCCGTAAACTGGTCGTCACCGCCTCCGGGGGCCCCTTCCGCGGCCGGACCAAGGCGGAACTGGCGAACGTCACCGTCGAGGACGCCCTCGCGCACCCCACCTGGGCCATGGGCCCGGTGATCACGATCAACTCCGCGACCCTCGTCAACAAGGGACTCGAAGTCATCGAGGCGCACCTGCTGTACGACATTCCCTTCGACCGCATTGAGGTCGTCGTGCATCCCCAGTCGTATGTTCACTCGATGGTTGAGTTCACGGACGGATCCACTCTCGCCCAGGCGACGCCCCCCGACATGCGGGGGCCGATCGCCATCGGCCTGGGCTGGCCCGAACGCGTCCCGGACGCGGCGCCCGCCTTCGACTGGAGCAAGGCCTCGACGTGGGAGTTCTTCCCGCTCGACAACGAGGCCTTCCCCTCCGTCGGGCTCGCCCGGCACGTCGGACAGCTCGCGGGCACGGCTCCGGCGGTGTTCAATGCCGCAAACGAGGAGTGCGTCGAGGCGTTCCGCAGCGGCGCGCTGCCGTTCAACGCGATCATGGAGACGGTGACACGGGTGGTGGAGGAGCACGGCACCCCGCGCTCGGGAACTTCCCTGACCGTGTCGGACGTCCTCGCAGCGGAGGCCTGGGCGCGTGCCCGGGCCGGGGAACTGACAGCACAGACGACGGCGACCGCGGAGGCCCGTGCATGACGACCCTGATGATGATCCTCGGCATAGTCGTGTTCGCGGTGGGCCTGCTGGTCTCGATCGCCTGGCACGAGCTGGGGCATCTCTCCACGGCCAAGCTCTTCGGCATCCGGGTGCCGCAGTACATGGTCGGCTTCGGCCCGACCATCTGGTCGCGGAAGAAGGGCGAGACCGAGTACGGCGTCAAGGCCGTCCCCTTCGGCGGCTACATCCGCATGATCGGGATGTTCCCGCCGGGCGACGACGGCCGGATCTCGGCCCGCTCCACCTCACCGTGGCGCGGCATGATCGAGGACGCCCGCTCCGCCGCCTTCGAAGAACTCGAACCGGGCGACGAGTCCCGCCTCTTCTACACGCGCAAGCCGTGGAAGCGGGTCATCGTGATGTTCGCGGGCCCCTTCATGAACCTGATCCTGGCGGTGGCGCTGTTCCTCACCGTCCTGATGGGCTTCGGCATCTCCCAGCAGACCACCAGCGTGAGCTCGGTCTCGCAGTGCGTCATCGCGCAGAGCCAGAACCGCGACACCTGCAAGGACTCCGACGCGCCCTCCCCGGCCGCGGCGGCGGGCCTCAAGGCCGGCGACAAGATCGTCTCCTTCGACGGCGTGAAGACGGACGACTGGAACCAGCTCTCCGACCTGATCCGCGCCACCCCCGGCAAGGAGGTGCCGATCGTCGTCGACCGCAAGGGCCAGGAAGTCACCCTGCACGCGAAGATCGCCACCAACCAGGTCGCCAAGAAGGACTCCAGCGGCCAGATCGTCCAGGGCCAGTACGTCAGCGCCGGCTTCCTCGGCTTCAGCGCCGCCACCGGCGTCGTACGCCAGGACTTCGGCGACTCCGTGACCTGGATGGGCGACCGGCTCGGCGAGGCCGTCGACTCGATCGCGGGCCTGCCCGGCAAGATCCCGGCCCTGTGGAACGCGGCCTTCGACGGCGCTCCCCGCGCGGCGGACTCCCCGATGGGCGTGGTTGGCGCGGCTCGCGTCGGCGGCGAGATCTTCACGCTGGACATCCCGCCGACCCAGCAGCTCGCCATGGCGCTGATGCTGGTCGCGGGCTTCAACCTGTCCCTGTTCCTCTTCAACATGCTCCCGCTGCTCCCGCTCGACGGCGGGCACATCGCGGGCGCCCTGTGGGAGTCCCTGCGCCGCCGGGCGGCCAAGCTCCTGCGCCGCCCGGACCCGGGCCCGTTCGACGTGGCGAAGCTGATGCCGGTGGCCTACGTGGTGGCCGGAATCTTCATCTGCTTCACCATCCTGGTCTTGATCGCAGACGTGGTTAACCCCGTACGAATCTCATAGCCATGTGGCGTTCGTGACGGCCGGGAACCCTTGGTTCCCGGCCGTCATCCGTTGAGTGGGTTTGACCGGCGCGATGTGCTCCGGTCAAGGCCGGTGCCGTAATCTCGGAGTTCGGAGCCCGCTGCTCACGGGACCAGACCTTGATCCACGACTTGGGGTTGCACAGCAGATGACTGCGATTTCTCTCGGCATGCCGTCCGTTCCGACCAGGCTCGCCGAGCGCCGCAAGAGCCGGCAGATCCAGGTCGGGTCCGTCGCGGTCGGCGGGGACGCGCCGGTCTCGGTGCAGTCGATGACGACGACGCGTACGTCGGACATCGGTGCGACGTTGCAGCAGATCGCGGAGCTGACGGCGTCGG
>NZ_JBSFCK010000045.1:0-41819 GCF_053593435.1 Streptomyces sp. NPDC002306 | reverse complement strand
TGCATCGTTCTCTCCTTCTGCTGCACCGCGGGCCCCATCGGCCCGCGGTTTCCGTTGATGGAAAAGCTACGTTGCATTCACGACTCTGGCAACACTCTCGTTGCGCATGCATGACGTATATGCAGGTAGAGGCAGAGAATTCGTTGCAATGGAGCTAAATCTAATGCAACAAGCGTCGCGCGTACGTTGCAATGAATTGAATGTGAACGCTATAGTGGAGGCACCGAGAAGCACGGAGGAGGCCGGGATGCCCGGAGGCAGACTCACTCAGCAGGAACGTCAGCAGATCGCGCTGGGACTGGCCGACGGCCTCGCCTACGCGGAGATCGCCAGACGCCTCGACCGCCCGACCTCGACGATCACACGCGAGGTGATGCGCAACGGCGGCCCCACCGCCTACCGCGCGGACCTCGCCCACCGCGCCACCGAGCACCGCACCCATCGGCGCAGGCAGGCCGCACCCCGGGGGCCGGAAACGCTTCCGCAGGCCCACGGACGCGACGCGGAGGCGGTGCGCGAGTACGAGGAGACGTTCACCACCGTTCTCATGCAGTCGGGTCTGTCCAAGATGATGGCGCGGGTGCTGGTCTGCCTCTACACCACCGACGCGGGCAACATCACCGCGGCCGAACTCGTCCGGCGTCTCCAGGTCAGCCCCGCGTCCATCTCCAAGGCGATCGCCTTCCTGGAGGAGCAGGGCCTCGTCCGCCGGGAACGCGACGAACGCCGCCGCGAGCGCTACTTCGTAGACGACGACGTCTGGTACCAGTCGATGATGGCCAGCGCCCGCTCCACCGCCCAGCTCGTCGAGACCGCGAGGCAGGGCGTCGGCGTCCTCGGCGCCGGCACCCCCGCCGGCGCCCGCCTCGAGAACATCGCCCGCTTCCTCGACTTCGTCAGCGAGAGCATCGCCCGCGCCGCGGAGCAGGCCCGCGAGATCCTCTACACGAAACCCGAACCGACCTCGGACAGCCCCACTTGATCGCACGGGTCGTCGTAGGCACAGACCGACACCGGTCGCCGTAGGCACACCGGCACGGATCGTCGGACGCGCGCACCCGCACAGGCCGTCGTCGTACGCGCGCACCGGCACGGGTCGTCGTACGCGCACATCGAAGGGGCGCACCCGCCGATCGTGGGTGCGCCCCTTCGGTGCGCGCGTTCCGCTCAGCCCAGCGGGATCCCGTTCACCGGCAGGCCGTGCGTGGGCAGTCCCTGCAACGGCAGACCGCCGAGCAGCCCGGCGACCGGGGCGGTCGGACCGTCGGCGAGCATCTTCGCGGCGGCCGGCCTGGCCGCGGCCACGCCCGCTTCGAGCGCCGGCTTCGCCTGGGTCAGCGCCTCACCGGCACCCGGCAGCGCCTGGGCAACACTCTCCGCCGGCAGCGTCTTCGTGACGGTGTCCAGGGCCTGGGAGGCGTCCGGGACGGCCGGGGCGGCACTCGCGGCGCCCGCTCCGACAGCGGCGAAGGCGGCACCGAGAGCGGCGACGCCGAGGGTTTTGGCAGCAGACTGCTTCATGGTGGATGCGTCCTCGAAAAGGGGATGACGGGGATATGAGCGGTCCACGACCGTAAACACGCGGGGCCACCCGCCGCAAACATCGAAATGCGGACGGATGGTGAATGTCCGTCCGCGTTCCGCGCTCCCCGAGCGCCCCCGATCAGCCTTCGACGACCACAGAACCGCTGGTGGAGGCGGTTTGCTGGAACAGCCATTCGGATTTCAGTTCTGCATATCCGGGCTTGATGACGTCATTGATCATGGCCAGGCGTTCATCGAAAGGAATGAACGCTGATTTCATCGCATTGACGGAGAACCACTGCATGTCGTCGAGCGTGTAACCGAACGCGTCGACAAGGTGCTCGAATTCCCGGCTCATGCTGGTGTGGGACATCAGCCGGTTGTCCGTGTTGATCGTGGCGCGGAAGTGCAGTCGGCGCAGCAACCCGATCGGGTGCTCGGCGTACGAGGCCGCCGCCCCGGTCTGGAGGTTGGAGCTCGGGCAGAGCTCCAGCGGGATGCGCTTGTCGCGCACGTAGGAGGCGAGCCGCCCGAGCGTCACGCTCCCGTCGTCCTTGACCTCGATGTCGTCGATGATGCGCACGCCGTGGCCCAACCGGTCGGCGCCGCACCACTGGAGGGCCTGCCAGATGGACGGCAGTCCGAAGGCCTCGCCCGCGTGGATGGTGAAGTGGTTGTTCTCCCGCTTGAGGTACTCGAAGGCGTCGAGGTGCCGGGTGGGCGGGTAGCCGGCCTCGGCGCCCGCGATGTCGAAGCCGACGACGCCCAGGTCGCGGTAGCGGTTGGCCAGTTCGGCGATCTCCAGGGAGCGGGCCGCGTGCCGCATGGCGGTGAGCAGGGCGCCGACCCGGATGCGGTGGCCGTTGCCCCGGGCGATGCGCTCGCCTTCCCGAAAGCCCTCGTTGACGGCCTCGACGACCTCTTCGAGCGTCAGGCCGCCTTCGAGATGCTGCTCGGGGGCGTAACGCACCTCGGCGTAGACGACACCGTCCTCGGCGAGGTCCTCGGCGCACTCGGCGGCGACCCTGACGAGCGCGTCGCGGGTCTGCATGACGCCGACGGTGTGCGAGAAGGTCTCCAGATACCGCTCCAGGGAACCGGAGTCGGCGGCCTCCCGGAACCAGATGCCGAGCTTGTCTGGGTCGGTCTCGGGGAGTTGGGAGTAGCCCGCGGCGCGGGCGAGGTCGACGACGGTCCCGGGACGCAGACCGCCGTCGAGGTGGTCGTGCAGCAGAACCTTGGGCGCCCGGCGGATCTGGTCCGAGCTCGGGGTGGTGCCGATCCGGTCAGTCTGGCTCGTCATTTCCGCACTTTAACTCCTACGCGCGTAGAGTTCTCGTTGTACACAACCGCCGATACGTAACGGTGACCCCACCGACGGGTCGCGTACACCACCGCTTCTGACACTGTTCTGTCATGGCACAGCAATCGACACCGGTTCGCACGGCCCGGTTGGGGCGCGCGCCCGGTCCCGAGCCGACGTCGGTGAGCGGAGTGGTGCTACTGCTCCCCGGCGGCGAGGAGACCTCCTCCCGCAGACCCTCACCCATGCTCGCGGCGGCCTCCGTACGGGCGTTGGGGCGCCGCCTCGCGCGCGCGGGCCGGGACGAGGGCCTGGCCGCCCATGTCGTCCACTACCGGTGGCGCGGCTGGAACGGCAGCGAGGCCCATCTGGCGCGGGACGCGTCCTGGGCCGTCGACGAGGCACTACGACGCTACGGCGATGTCTCCGTCTGTCTGCTCGGCGTCGACATGGGCGGCCGCGCCGCACTGCACGCGGGTGGCCACGAGGCCGTCAACTCCGTGCTCGCGATCGCGCCTTGGCTGCCCGAGGAGGACACGGCCGCGACACCCGAACCGGTGAAGCAGCTCGTCGGGCGCCGGGTGCTGATCGTGCACGGCACGAACGACGAACGCACCGATCCCGAGCTGTCCTTCCGGCTGGCGGCACGGGCGAAGAAGGCCAACCGGGACGTGTGCCGGTTCGAAGTGCACACCGACGGCCACGCCTTGCACCAGTACCGGGACGAAGTGCACGCGTTGGCCGAGGACTTCGTGATGGGCGCGCTGTTCGGGCGGACGTTCTCACGACCGGTCGAGGACGCGCTCGCGGCCCCGCCACCCCTCGGACTGCGGATGCCGCTGGCGGTGGGCTTCGGCAAGTCCCTGCGCCGCTGAGGGGCCGCCGGCGGGCCCGGCCGGGGTCGGAGAGCCGGACGCGGGCGCTCGCCCACCCGCGCACCCGGGTCGCCTCCCCTCAGGCCGGCAGGAGGTTGCCGCGTTTCGACAGGAGGAACCTCTTGAAGGCCGCCACCGGAGGCGTGTCCGGGTGCCCGTCCAGCCAGGCCACACCGATCTCACGCACCGCTCTCGGCGCGGTGACCGTCAGCTCCACCACCCCCGGCCGGGCGACGGCGGGCGGAGGCAGGAGGGCCACCCCCAGCCCGGCCGCGACCAGGCCCCGGAGCGTCTCCGCCTCCTCGCCCTCGAAGGCGACCCGGGGCCGGAACCCGGCCTCCTGACAGAGGTCGTCGGTGATGCGGCGCAGCCCGTAACCGGACTCCAGGGTCACGAAGGTCTCGTCGGCGGCCTCGGCGAGGCGGATGCGGCGGCGGGTGGCCAGCCGGTGGTCGGCGGGGACGACCAGGCGCAGCTTCTGTTCGTCCAGGCGGCGCGCGACGAGGTCCGGGGCGTCCGGGACGGGTGAGGTCAGACAGAGGTCCAGCTCGCCCGCCCGGAGCCCTTCGAGCATCGCCTCGCCGTAGTTCTGGACGAGACTGAAGCGGACGCGGGGGTGGTCGGCCCGGAAGGCGTGCAGCAGTCCTGGTACGGTCTCGGCGCCCATGGTGTGCAGGAACCCGAAGGCGACCTTGCCGGTGGCGGGGTCGGCGTCGGCGCGGACCGCGTCGGCGGCCCGCTCGACCTCGGCGAGGGCACGCTCGACGGACGCGAGGAAGGTGCGGCCGGCCGGGGTGAGCGACACCGTGCGGCCGCGGCGCGCGAAGAGATCCACCCCCAGATCCTGTTCGAGGCGGACCATGGCCCGGGACAGGGTGGACTGCGGGACCTGCATCTCGTGGGCGGCTCGCGTGACGTGCTCGGTACGGGCCACACCGGCGAAGTGGGCCAGCCGCGGGGCGAGCAGCGAGACGATGTCGTCCCTGTCTTTTGTGTCACCGGTCGGTGACAGTCGATCCTGTGACCTGTACTGATGCGCCATGGGAACGATTATGACGATTCCATGCATTGGACGGATGAAACCCGGCTGCCTAGCGTCGAAGTATGTCTCCCGCCAGTACCGGGGCGTCCACCCTCGTGGACGCCGTCCCGTCCCTCCCCGCCCCCGACTCCCGCCTGGCCCCCGGCGGCCCCGGCTACCGCCGGATGAGCTTCGCGCTGTTCCTCGCGGGCGTCGCCACCTTCGCGCTCCTCTACTCCACCCAGGCCCTGCTGCCCCTGATCTCCGGCGAGTTCGCGGTGACGGCGGGCCAGGCGAGCTGGACGGTGGCGGCGGCGACCGGCGGCCTCGCGCTGTTCGTGCTGCCGATGAGCGCGCTCTCGGAGCGGTTCGGCCGCCGTACGGTGATGACGTGGTCGCTGGCGGTCGCGGTGACCGTCGGGATGCTGGTCCCCTTCGCCCCGTCGCTGGGGTGGCTGATCGTGCTGCGCGGGCTCCAGGGCGCGGCGCTGGCCGGACTGCCGGCGTCGGCGACGGCGTATCTGGCGGAGGAGGTCCGCCCCAGGGCCCTGGTCACGGCGATCGGCCTGTTCGTCGCGGGCAACAGCGTCGGGGGGATGAGCGGCCGGGTGATCACCGGCTGGGTCGCGCAGGAGTGGGGCTGGCGGGTGGCCGTCGGCGCGATCGGGGTGATCGCGGTCGGCTGCGCGGTGGCCTTCAGGCTGCTGCTCCCCGCCCCGCGGCACTTCCAGGCGGGCTCCCTGCGGCCCCGGGTCCTGCTCGGCACGGTCCGCTGCCACCTCGCCGACCCGCTGCTGCGCCGGCTGTACGCGATCGGCGCGCTGTTCATGACGGTGTTCGGCGGGGTGTACACGGTCATCGGCTACCGCCTCACGGAAGCCCCCTTCTCGCTCCCGCAGGGCATCGTCGGCTCGATCTTCCTGGTCTACCTGGTCGGCACGGTGTCGGCGTCGACGGCGGGCCGGCTGGTCGGCCGACTGGGCCGGCGCGGCGCCCTGTACCTGGCCGGCGGCACGACGGCGACGGGCCTGCTGCTGTCCCTGGCCGACTCGCTCCCGCTGGTGCTGCTCGGCCTGGTCCTGATCACGGCGGGCTTCTTCGCCGGTCACGCGGTGGCGTCCTCGGCGGTCAGCAAGACGGCCACCACCGGTCGCGCCCAGGCGTCGGCGCTCTACCAGTCCGCGTACTACATCGGCTCCAGCGCCGGCAGCACGGTCGGCGCGCTCGCCTTCCACTCCGGCGGCTGGGCGGGGACCGTGGGCGTGGGCGTCCTGGCGGTGCTCGGCGTCGTGACGATCACGGTGTTCGGGTCCCGGGCGGCACGGCTGGAACGGCGCGTGGCGGCGGCTTGAGCGAGCAGCCCGCCCGGGCCGGCCGGAGCGGTCTCGGCAGGCCCGGCGGCTGAGGCCGGGACCGCGGGTCCCACACCGCCGCCCTCCGCACCGCCCCCCATCCCACTCCCTCTCACCCCCCTCCCTCTCACCCCCTGCTCAGCACCGGTTGTCAGTGCCCCCGGCTAGCGTCCGCGGACACGCCGACCATGCCGAGCAGGGGGTTCGTCACATGGAGTTCCGAACAGAGCGCGGGATCCTCGCGGAGGCCGTCGGACTGGCGGCACGGGCGCTGCCCGCCCGTACCCCCGTACCGGTGCTGGGCGGCCTGCTGCTGGAGGCGGCGGCCGGGCGGCTGACCGTGTCCGGCTTCGACTTCGAGGCGGCCGTGCGCATCGGCGCGGAGGCGCGGACGGTGGTGGACGGCGAGGTGCTCGTCCTCGGCCGTCGGCTGCTGGACATCTGCCGGGTGCTGCCGGAGGGACCGGTCACCTGCGCGCTGGAGGGGTCACGGTTCACCGTGGAGGCGGGCGGCACCCGGTTCGGGCTGTCGACGCTGCCCCTCGGGGAGTATCCGGCCCTGCCGGTGCCGCCCCCGCCGTACGGGACGGTGGACGCCGCCGCGTTCGCGACCGCCGTCGGCCAGGTCGCGGTGGCCGCCGGACGCGACGACACCCTCCCGGTCCTGACGGGCGTACAGCTGCGCCTGGAGGGCGGGACGATGACGCTGGCCGCCTCGGACCGCTACCGGTACGCCGTACGGGAGCTGGAGTGGAAGCCGGAGGCGGCGGCCGCCGACGCCACGGTGGAGGCGCTGCTGCCCGCGCGCCGGCTGCTGGACGTGGCGCGTTCGCTGGCCCGCTGCGGTGACGTGCGCATCGGGCTGGACGGGGTGGGCGGCGGCCTGGTCGGGTTCGAGGGCGGGGACATGCGGACCGTCGTACGGCTGCTGGAGGGCCGGCTGCCGAAGTACGGTTCGCTGTTCGACGTGGCGGGGGCCGCCGTCGCCGAGGTCGACCGGGCGGCGCTGGCGGAGGCGGTGCGGCGGGTGTCGGTCGTGGCGGAGGCGAACAGTCCGGTGCGCCTGGACTTCTCGGCGGGCGACGCGTCGGTGCTGGTGCGGGCCGGGTACGGGGACGATGTGGCGGCGCAACGGCTGCCGGCCGTGCTGACCGGCGCCGCGGAGGTCACGGTGGCCTTCGGCCCGGCGTACCTGCTGGACGCGCTGACCTCGTTCGAGGCGCCCGGGCTGCGGATGGAGCTGCTCGGGGCGGGACAGCGGGCACTGCTCGGCGGAGTCGGCGGAGTCTCCGAGGGGGTGGCGGACGGATCGCACCGGCATCTGGTCATGTCCGTGAAGCAACTGGTCTGACCTGGGCTTTTGCGCACTCCCGGGGCCTTTGTCAGTGGGGTGCGGTAGCTTCCGGAGTGCTGGGGCGCACAGGCGCGCGACAGAACGGCCACAGGGGTGGGTGGACCATGAGTGACGGTACGGCGACGGTGGACGACCTCGACATCAGGCTGGAGAAACACCGGGTCGAGCTGACCGGCTACTGCTACCGCATGCTCGGCTCCTCCTTCGAGGCCGAGGACGCGGTGCAGGACACGATGGTCCGCGCCTGGCGCAGCTACGAGAAGTTCGAGGGGCGCTCCAGCCTCCGCTCCTGGCTCTACCGCATCGCGACGAACGTGTGTCTGGACATGCTCACGGCCGGCAACAAGCGGGCCCGTCCCATGGACCTGACCGAGGCGACCCCGCTCGCGCGGGCCGCTCTCTCGCCGCGCCCGGACCACACCTGGCTGGAGCCGGTGCCGGACGGCCGGGTGCTGCCGACGGTCCAGGATCCGGCGGAGGCCGCGGTGGCCAAGGAGTCGGTGCGGCTCGCCTTCATGGCGGCCCTTCAGCAACTGCCGCCCAAACAGCGGGCGGTGCTGATCCTGCGGGAGGTGCTGGCCTGGAAGGCGAGCGAGGTCGCGGAGCTGCTCGACACCTCGGTGGCGTCGGTCAACAGCGCGCTCCAGCGGGCCCGCGCGACGCTCTCCGAGCGGGACGACTCCGGTGCGGACGCGGCGGTCTCGAACCCGCTGGACGAGGAGCAGCAGAAGCTCCTGGAGCGCTATATGGCGGCGTTCGAGGGCTATGACATGACGGCACTGACGGCGTTGCTGCACGAGGACGCCATCATGACGATGCCGCCGTTCGACCTGTGGCTGACCGGCCACGACGACATCACGGGCTTCATGACGACGGTGGGCGCGGCCTGCGCGGGTTCGCGGCTGCTGCCGGTCGAGGTCAACGGGCTGCCGGGCTTCGCCCAGTACAAGCCGGACCCGGAGGCGGGCGGCTTCTCGCCGTGGGCGATCCAGGTCCTGGAGATCTCAGACGGCCGGCTCACCGGGTTCCACTTCTTCCTCGACACGCAGCGGTGGTTCCCGCTGTTCGGGCTGCCCCTCCACCTCGAAGCGGAGACCGACCAGGTGGAGGAGGGCGCGTAGGGCGGCGTCGGGGGCCCGCAGCCGGATGCGGCCCCCGGCCCGGCGGGCCGCCAGTTCGAGCCGGGCCAGCAGGTCCACGGCCCCGAGGCCCGGCGGCCCGAGCCCGCCGACATCGCAGACGACGACCCCGCTCCCGGTGCTCTCCAGCAGCGCCCGCACAGCGTCGCAGAGCCCCGTCACCTCGTCCCGGGTGGCGGGGCCCGACAGCACGAGTACGGCGGGTGTCATGGCGTCCACGTGCGGTAGACCGGGAGGCGGGCCGTAACTCATCGCGGCCGGCCCGGCGTACCCGTGCCGCGCGGCCGTGAGGATCACATTGACCTGGCCGGGGCCGCCCCCGGAGGGTTACCTGTATGCCTCACAGATCGCCCGCGCCCACTTCCTCGCCACCCGGCCCAGCGGCCTCACCCGCCCTCGCGTTGCCTGCCGAACCGGCCGCTGAGGGGGTTCCGTGCAGGGGGTGTTGAGCGGCTTCGCGGTCATCGCGGTCGTCATCGGCGTCGGCTACCTGCTCGGGCGGGGCGGTCATCTCGGGGAGCACGGCCGCGAGGTGCTGACCAAGCTGGCCTTCCATGTGGCCTCCCCCGCCCTGCTGTTCACCATGCTCGCGCGGGCCGACCTGTCGGTGATCTTCTCCAGCCGGCTGCTGGTCACGGCGATGAGCACGGCGGCGGCGGCCGGTGTCTTCGTCGCGGTGGGGGTCCTGCGGCGCTGGGGCGTGGGCCGGACGACGATCGGCGCGCTGTGTTCCAGCTACGTCAACTCCGGCAACCTCGGCATCCCGATCGCCGTGTACGTCCTGGGGGACGCGTCCCTGGTGGCGCCGGTGCTGCTGTTCCAGCTCATCGGGGTCACGCCCGTCGCGCTGACGATCCTGGACCTGTCGGGCGAGGGCGCGAAGGGCCCGCTGTGGCGGCGGCTGCTCACGCCGCTGCGCAACCCGATCGCGGTCGGCTCGCTCGCCGGGGTCGTCGTCTCGGCGAGCGGGCTGCGCATCCCCGCCCCGGTCCTGGACCCGCTGACCCTGATCGGCAACATGTCGGTGCCGGCGGTCCTGCTCGCCTTCGGCATCTCCCTGTGCGGCAGCACGATGCCGGGCCGCGGCCCGGACCGGTTCCCGGTGCTGCTGTCGGTCACGCTGAAGTCGGTGGGCCAGCCGGCGGCCGCCTGGGCGCTGGCGGCGGGCGTCTTCGGCCTGCACGGAGCGCAGTTGCTCGACGTGGTGGTGACCTCCGCCCTCCCGGCCGCCCAGAACCTCTTCACCTACGCCTCCAGTTACGGCGTGGGCGAACGGCTGGCCCGGGACTCGATCCTGCTGTCGACGGCGCTGTCGGTGCCGGTACTGGTGGTCGTGGCCGCGTTGCTGGGGTGACGGCGTTCAGTCGACGGGAGACTCGCCGGTGTCGATGACGAGGTCGAAGGGCGCGGGCAGCTTCAGGGACTCGCCAGAACCGGACGAGGTCGTCCCAGCTCCGCTCGGGGTCCTGGCTCACGGTGAGTGCCCTCATGCCGGTCTCCTTCGGTGCGTCACCGATCTCAGCATGCCGAACGGGACCGGTGGAGGTCCACCGATCCCGTTCACCCGAAGGAGGAAAACGCAGGTCAGGCGATACGTTCCAGCACGACCGGCGTCGCCGCGAACGGCGTGCCGGCCGCGGCGACGTCGTAGGAGCCCTCGACCGCCTCCAGCGCGTACTCGAAGCGCTCGGGGGTGTCGGTGTGCAGCGTCATCAGCGGCTGGCCCTCGACGACCGTGTCGCCCGGCTTGGCGTGCAGCTCGACGCCCGCGCCCGCCTGCACCGGGTCCTCCTTGCGGGCGCGGCCCGCGCCCAGCCGCCAGGCGGCGACACCGACGCCGTAGGCGTCGAGGCGGGTCAGGACGCCGGAGGCCGCGGCCTTGACGACGTGCTGCTCCTTCGACGTGGGCAGCGGGGCGTCCGGGTCACCGCCCTGCGCGGCGATCATGCGGCGCCAGACGTCCATCGCGGAACCGTCGGCCAGGGCCTTCGCCGGGTCGGCGTCCTTCACGCCCGCCGCGTCCAGCATCTCGCGGGCCAGCGCGAGAGTGAGCTCGACGACGTCCGCCGGGCCGCCGCCCGCCAGCACCTCCACCGACTCGCGCACCTCCAGCGCGTTGCCCGCGGTCAGACCGAGCGGGGTCGACATGTCCGTCAGGAGCGCGACCGTCTTCACCCCGTGGTCCGTGCCCAGGCCCACCATCGTGGCGGCCAGTTCCCGCGCGTCCTCGATGGTCTTCATGAAGGCGCCGGTGCCGACCTTCACGTCCAGCACCAGGGAGCCGGTGCCCTCGGCGATCTTCTTCGACATGATCGAGGAGGCGATCAGCGGGATCGCCTCGACCGTGCCGGTGACGTCGCGCAGCGCGTACAGCTTCTTGTCGGCGGGGGCCAGGCCGTCACCGGCCGCGCAGATCACGGCGCCGGTGGTGTCGAGGACGTGCAGCATCTCCTCGTTGGACAGCAGCGCCCGCCAGCCGGGGATCGACTCCAGCTTGTCCAGCGTGCCGCCGGTGTGGCCGAGGCCGCGGCCCGACAGCTGGGGCACGGCGGCACCGCAGGCCGCCACCAGCGGGGCCAGCGGCAGGGTGATCTTGTCGCCGACACCGCCCGTGGAGTGCTTGTCGGCGGTCGGACGGGAGAGGGCGGAGAACTCCATGCGCTCGCCCGAGGCGATCATCGCCGCGGTCCAGCGGGCGATCTCACGGCGGTCCATGCCGTTGAGCAGGATCGCCATGTTGAGGGCCGCCATCTGGTAGTCGGCGACCTCGCCACGCGTGTACGCGTCGATGACCCAGTCGATCTGCTCGTCGCTGAGCTCACCGCGGTCCCGCTTGGTACGGATGACGGAGATGGCGTCCATGGCCATGACTTTCCTTCCGGGGAAGTGCGAAGCGCGCGGCCCCTCTGCGCGAGTCAGAGGGGCCGCACGGGAGTTACTTGGTGAGGTGATCCGGGCCGAAGGCCTGCGGCAGCATCTCCACCAGCGGCAGGATCCCCGCCGGGGTCTCCAGGAAGAGGTCCGGTCCGCCGAACTCGTACAGCAGCTGCCGGCAGCGTCCGCACGGGACGAGGATGTCGCCCTTGCCGTCCACGCACGTGAAGTGCGTCAGCCGGCCGCCCCCGGTGCGCTGCAGCTCCGAGACCAGACCGCACTCGGCGCACAGCCCGAGCCCGTACGAGGCGTTCTCGACGTTGCAGCCGGAGACCGTACGGCCGTCGTCGACCAGGGCGGCGGCCCCGACCGGGAAACCCGAGTAGGGGGCGTACGCGCGGGACATGGCCTCGCGGGCCAGCGCGCGCAGTCCGTCCCAGTCGACGGCGACGGCGGTGTCGTCCGGGGTCACTTGCCCTGCCCCCTGCGGTACGGCAGGCCGTCCGCCTTCGGCATCCGCAGGCGCTGCGACGACAGGGCGAGCACCAGCAGCGTGACGATGTACGGGGTCGCCGTCACCAGCTGCCGCGGGACCTCTCCCGTGCTGGCGTACCAGACGAACAGCAGCGCCGAGATGACGGCGGTGATCACGGCGGGCACGTACTTCTTCTGCCAGGCGAGGTAGGCCGCGCCGAACACCAGGAGGATCGCCAGCAGCAGGATCAGCGCGTGGACGTTGGTCGTACCACCGCGCAGGTTGAGGCTGTCGGTGTAGCCGAACAGGCCCGCGCCGAGGGCGAGGCCGCCCGGCATCCAGTTGCCGAAGATCATCGCGGCGAGACCGATGTACCCGCGGCCGGCCGTCTGGCCGTCCAGGTAGACGTTGGACGCGACGATCGACAGGAAGGCGCCGCCGAGTCCGGCGAAGCCGCCCGAGATGATCACGGCGATGTACTTGTACTTGTAGACGTTGACGCCGAGGGACTCGGCCGCCACCGGGTTCTCACCGCAGGAGCGCAGACGCAGACCGAAGGCGGTGCGCCACAGCACCCACCAGCTGACCGGCACGAGGGCGACGGCGACGACAGTGAGGGGCGACAGGTCGGTGATCAGACCGCCGACGAGGCCGGCCAGGTCCGAGACCAGGAACCAGTGCTTCTCGTTGAGGGTGTCCAGCGCGCTGGACAGACCGGGGATGTCGAAGGTGCCCAGCGAGTCGATCGGCGGGGACTGCTTGGCGGAGCCCTGCGGGGCGTCCTCGAAGGTGAACTTCGACAGGTAGCGGGTGGTGCCCAGCGCCAGGATGTTGATGGCCACACCGGAGACGATGTGGTTGACGTTGAAGGTCACGGTGGCGATGGCGTGCAGGACGGCGCCGAGCGCGCCGCCGATGATGCCGAAGGCGACACCGACCCACGGGCCCCACTGGTAGCCGGCCCAGGCACCGAACCAGGTGCCGAGGATCATCATGCCTTCGAGGCCGATGTTGACGACGCCCGCGCGCTCGGCCCACAGACCGCCGAGGCCGGCCAGGCCGATCGGGACGGCCAGGCGCAGCGCCGTGGACATCTGGCCGGTCGACGTGATGCCGTCCGCGCCGCTGATCAGCCGGACGATCGAGGTCAGGACCAGTACGCCCGCGATGACCAGCAGGAGTACGGGGAGCGACATGCGGCGGCCGCCCTTGCGCGGCTTCGCCTGCGGCTTCTTGGCGATGGTCACGGTGGACATCAGGCCGCCACCTCCTTCTTGGTGTTCTGAGCGGCGGCCGCGGCGAGCTCCGCACCGACCTGCTTCTGCTGGCGGCGCAGACCCCACTGCCGTACGGCCTCGTACGAGATGACGACCGCGAAGACGATCAGGCCCTGCATGATCGTGGCGATCTCCTTCTCGTACGCCACCGGGGTCGCGTAGTCGAGAGCCGGAGAGGCCTTGTCGAGGAACGCCCACAGCAGCGCGGCCAGCGCGATGCCGCCGGGGTTGTTGCGTCCGAGCAGGGCGATGCCGATGGCCGTGAAGCCGAGCCCGGCCGGGAAGCTCAGGCTGTAGGTGTGGGTGTCGCCGAGCAGGAGCGGCAGGCCGGACAGGCCCGCCACCGCGCCGGAGATCAGCATCGCGGTGAGCACCATGCGCTTGGCGTCCACGCCGGAGGCCGCGGCGGCGGTCTCGGACTCGCCGGTGGCCCGCAGGTCGAACCCGAAGCGGGTGCGGTTGAGGACCAGCCAGTACGCGATACCCAGAACGATCGCGAGGAAGACCAGGCCGTAGATCTCGCCGACGTCCGAGCCCAGGTCGATGCCGGGGACCCAGCCGGACTCCTTCATCACACCGGTCGTGCTGTTGTTGCCGAGCTGCACGCCCCAGACGTCGGAGAGGGTCAGGTAGCCGATGAGGCTGGTGGCGATCGCGTTGAGCATGATCGTCGCGACGACCTCGCTGACGCCGCGGGTCACCTTCAGGACACCCGCGATACCGGCCCAGAAGGCACCGGTGAGCGCGCCGACGAGCAGCAGGACCGGGATCTGGAGGAACGACGGCAGCGCCAGGTGGGCGCCGACGACGGCGGTCATCATGGCGCCGAGCCGGTACTGGCCGTCCACGCCGATGTTGAAGAGGTTCATCCGGAAGCCGAGGGCCACCGCGAGGGCCGCGATGTAGTACAGCGAAGCCTGGTTGATGATCAGGACCTGGACATCGGAGAATCCGGCCTGTTCGATCATCAGACGGTACGGCTCGAACGGGTTGTCGCCGGAGGCGACCAGCACGACCGAGGTCAGCAGGATCGCCGCGACGAGCGCGATGACCGGGCCGGCCACCGCGAGGAGCACGCGCTCCTTGTCGAACTTCTTCATCGGGCCTCGTCCTCCGGGGCGGTCTCTTCCTCGACGTGCTCCAGGTGCCCGGAGGCGGCGCCGGTCATGGCCGTGCCGAGCTCCTCGGGGGTGATGGTCGCCGGATCGGCGTCGGCGACGAGCTTGCCGTCGTAGATCACCCGCAGGGTGTCCGACAGACCGATCAGCTCGTCCAGGTCGGCGGAGATCAGGAGCACGGCGAGGCCCTCGCGGCGGGCCTCACGGATGCGGTCCCAGATCTGTGCCTGCGCGCCGACGTCCACACCGCGGGTGGGGTGGGCGGCGATCAGGAACTTGGGGTGGTGGCTCATCTCGCGGCCGACGATCAGCTTCTGCTGGTTGCCGCCGGAGAGGGAGGCCGCGGTGACGTCGATCCCGGGGGTGCGGACGTCGTACTCCTCGACGATCCGGCGGGTGTCGGCCTGGGCACCCTTGGGGTCCAGCCAGAAGCCCCTGGCGTTGGGCTTCTCGGTGACGTGGCCGAGGATGCGGTTCTCCCAGAGGGGGGCCTCCAGGAGCAGGCCCTGGCGGTGGCGGTCCTCGGGGATGTAGCCGACGCCGCGCTCGCGGCGCTTGCGGGTGGCCCAGGGGGTGATGTCCTCCCCCAGGAAGTGGATGGAGCCGGAGTCGGCGTGCTTCAGGCCGATCAGGGCGTCGATCAGCTCGGTCTGGCCGTTGCCCTCGACACCGGCGATGCCCATGACCTCGCCGGCGTGGATCGTGAAGCTGACGTCGTCGAGGACGCGCTTGGCGTCTCCGCCGCCCGCGAACTCGGTGAGTCCCTCGCCGGTGGGCTCCCCGGCCTCGCCGAGGGAGGCGCCGCCGCTGGCGTAGACGGTGAGGTTCCTGACCTCGATCACCGACTTGTCCGTGACCGTCGACTCCGCCGTCTCCGGGGTGGGCAGCTCGCTGCCGACCATCATCTCGGCGAGCTGGCGGGGGGTGGTCTCGGCGGGGACGGCCGTGCCCACGGTGGTGCCGCGCCGGATGACCGTGATCTCGTCGGCGACCGACAGCACCTCGCCCAGCTTGTGCGAGATGAAGATGACGGAGAGGCCCTCGGACTTGAGCTCGCGCAGGTTGTCGAAGAGCGCGTCGACCTCCTGCGGCACCAGGACCGCGGTCGGCTCGTCGAGGATCAGCGTCGTGGCGCCGCGGTAGAGGACCTTGAGGATCTCGACGCGCTGACGCTCGGCGACGCCGAGGTCCTCGACCAGGGCGTCCGGGCGCACGCCCAGTCCGTACCGGTCGGAGATCTCCTTGATCTTCTTACGGGCGGTGCCGCCGATGCCGTACAGCTTCTCGCTGCCCAGCACCACGTTCTCCAGCACGGTCAGGTTGTCGGCCAGCATGAAGTGCTGGTGGACCATGCCGATGCCACGGACGATGGCGTCGGCGGGGCTGCCGAAGCTGACCTGCTCGCCGCCGACCGCGATGGTCCCCTCGTCCGGCTTCTGCATGCCGTAGAGGATCTTCATCAGTGTCGACTTGCCGGCGCCGTTCTCGCCGACGAGGGCGTGGACGGTGCCTTTTCGGACAGTCAGGTGGATGTCGTGGTTGGCGACGACACCGGGAAACCGCTTGGTGATCCCCGCCAGCTCGACCGCGACTGTCGACGGAGCGGTGAGCGGAGGGCTGCTGGACGCGTCGATGGCGACTCTCCTTGGGAAAGGGGCCGCTCTACGCGCGTAGCGCCCCTGCTTTAAATAGTGCCCGAACCTGATCGTTCTCGACTCGCTCACGATCCGTTCCGAGCATTCTGCCGCGCGAACGGGGCGCGGGGGGACATCCTCCCCGCACCCCGTTCCGCGGCCGTAACGCTGCCATTACAGCGCCCTTTTGGCCATGTCTACGACAGGGCTATGACCGCGGGTTTCAGGAGGTCTTGACCGTGATGGTGCCGGCCTTGATGCCTTCCTCGGCCTTCTTCACGGCGTCCTGGATGGCGCTGTCGCTCTTGAAGGCCGGGTTGGAGTCCGACAGGCTCACGCCGCCGTTGTCCAGGCTGCCGCGGACCGTGCCGGTCTCCGGCTTCTTCTCGTGGACGGACTTGGCCAGGTCGTAGACCGCGCCCTCGACGTTCTTCATGGCGGAGGTCAGGATCGAGTCCTTGTACTTCGCCAGCGCGTCCTGGTTGTACTGGTCGGAGTCGACACCGATCGCCCAGACCTTGTGCGCGTTGGCGGCCTTGATGACACCCTGGCCGGACAGACCGGCGGCGGCGTAGACGACGTCGGCGCCCGCGTCGATCTGGCCCTCGGCGGCGCTCTCACCCTTGTCGGGGCTGGAGAAGCCACCCTCCTGCGCGGTCTCGGTCAGGTACTGCTCCTTGACCTTGACGCCCGGCTTGGTGGCCTCGACGCCCTGCTTGAAGCCGGCGCCGAACTTGTGGATCAGCGGGACGTCCACGCCGCCGATGAAACCGACGGTGTTGGTCTTCGTGGCCTTGGCGGCGGCGACGCCGGCGAGGTAGGAGGCCTGCTCCTCGTGGAAGACCAGGTCGGCGACGTTGTCGGCCTTGATGGTCTCGTCGTCCACGATGCCGAAGGTGGTCTTCGGGTACTTCGCGGCGACCTCCTTGACGGCGGGCGCGTAGGCGAAGCCGACACCGATCACCGGGTTGTAGCCCTGCTTGGCCAGCGTCTCCAGGCGCTGCACCTTGTCCGCGTCCGACTCGCCGTCCTGCGGCTCGACGGACGTGCTCTTGTAGCCGAACTCCTTGTCGGCCTTGTCCAGGCCGGCGCTGGCGGCGTCGTTGAAGGACTGGTCACCCTTGCCGCCGACGTCGTACGCCAGGGCGAGGCCCAGGTTCTTGTCGCCGCTCGAGGACGAGGACGAGGTGGACGAGCTTCCGCAGGCGGAAACAGTGACGGCAAGAGCTGCGGTTGCAACGCCTGCAACCGCAATACGGGACACCCGGCGCATGGAACGAAACTCCTTAGTGCAAGCGCCCAAACCAGGCGCTGGTTCCGCCGCAGCGTAACGCGCGTAGACGAGACGGAAAACCCCTTCTGTCCGGTCCGTTACCGAGCTGTGGCCGCATTCGTCACCCAGGTTACGGACAGCAGTGCGCCCCTTGCAGGAGGCAAGGGGCGCACTGGCTGAACAGACATCCGGACGGGCCCACGGACCCGCTTCCCGGGGCCGGACGCTACTGCGTCTTGACGGTGACCGTGCCGGCGATGATGTCCGCCTTGGCCTTGTCGACCGCGGCGACGACATCGGTCATCGCCTGGTACTTCGGGTTGGAGTCGGCGAAGCCGACGCCGCCGGACTTGAGGTCGCCACGCACCTCACCCTTCAGCGGCTTGCCCTCGACGACGGACTTGGTCAGGTCGTAGACCGCGCCGCCGACGTTCTTCAGGGCCGAGCCGAGGATGTAGTCCTTGTACTTGGCGAGCGCCGCCTGCGCGTACTGGTCGGAGTCGACGCCGATGGCCCACACCTTGTGCTCGGCGGCGGCCTTGATCACGCCCTGGCCGGACAGACCGGCCGCCTGGTAGACGACGTCGGCGCCGGCCTCGATCTGGCCGTTCGCCGCGCTCTCACCCTTGTCGGGGCTGGAGAAACCGCCCTCCTGAGGCGTCTGGGTGAGGTACTGCGACTCGATCTTGATGTTCGGGTTGACGGACTTGGCGCCCTGGTCGAACCCGTCCTCGAACTTGTGGATCAGGGGGATGTCCACCCCGCCGATGAACCCGATGTGGTTCTTCTTGGTGGCCTTGGCCGCGGCCACGCCCGCCAGGTACGAGGACTGCTCCTCGTGGAAGACCATGTCGGCGACGTTGTCGGCCGTGATGGTGGCGTCGTCGATGATGCCGAAGGTGACCTTCGGGTACTTCGCGGCGGCCTCCTTCACGGCGGGCGCGTAGGCGAAGCCGACACCGATGATGGGGTTGTAGCCGGCCTTGGCCAGGGTCTCCAGGCGCTGCACCTTGTCGGCGTCGGACTCGCCGTCCTGCGGCTCGACGTCCTGGCCGCCGATCTTGAACTCCGTGCGGGCCTTGTCGAAACCGGCGAACGCGGCGTCGTTGAAGGACTGGTCGCCCTTGCCGCCGATGTCGTACGCCAGGCCGATGCCCTTGCCCGAGTACTTGCCGGACTCGGAGTCACTGCCGCTCGTCGAGTCGGTGCTGGACTTGCCGCAGCCGGCTGCCGCGAGTGCGACGACCGCGACGGTCACCGCTGCTTGGGAGAACCTGGTCCTCCGAGATATCAGACGCACAGCAAGCACCCTTCATCCCCACGGCACCGTCGCCGGCCCGCTTCCCCTTGCGCCGCCTCAGGTGGCGATTCCGGCGCAGAGTAACGCGCGTAGAAGGGGAGGGGAACGGGGTTTCTCGCGGCCGTTATCGATTCGTGCCGACGACGGGTTACATTCACCCGCCACCGGTTACGGCCGGGTGACACAAGCGGACGAAGGGGTGCGCACCAGGCACCCCTTCACTTCCCCCGCGCACCACCCCGCTCGGCGCGCCTCGGCAGGCCCCGGGGCGCCCGCGCAGGTCTCGGGGCGCCTCAGCGCGTCGCGTCCAGCAGGGCCGCGGCCGTGAACAGCTCCACGCCGACCGTGATCGCGGACTCGTCGGCGTCGAAGTCGCCCTGGTGCAGATCGCGCACCGTGCGCTCACCGGGCGTGCGCACCCCGAGCCTGGCCAGGGCGCCCGGCACCTGCTCCAGGTACCAGGAGAAGTCCTCACCGCCGAGGCTCTGCTCGGTGCCCTCGACGGACTCCGCGCCGCGCCGCACGGTCATGGCGTCCCGCAGCAGGTCGGTCACGTCCGGGTCGTTCACCACCGGCGGGACACCGCGCACGTAGTTGATCTCGGACTTGGCCCGGTGCAGGTTGGCGACCTCGTCGATCGCGGCGACCACGACGTCGGGCGCCTGCCGCCACGCGTCGATGTCCAGGCAGCGCACGGTGCCGGAGAGCTCGGCCCGCTGCGGGATGACGTTCGGCGCGTGTCCCGACTCGATCCGCCCCCAGGTCACCGCCAGCCCGCTGCGCGTGTCGACGCGCCGGGCGACGATCGCGGGCACGTCGGTGGCGACCCGGGCCGCGGCCGTGACGAGGTCGGTGGTCAGATGGGGGCGCGCGGTGTGGCCGCCGGGCCCGCCGAGGGCGATCTCCAGCCGGTCGCAGGCGGAGGTGATGGCACCCTCCCGCAGACCGATCCGCCCGGCGTCGACCCTGGGATCGCAGTGCACGGCGATGATCTGCCGCACCCCCTCCAGGGCCCCGCACTCGATCGCGTCGGCGGCGCCGCCCGGCAGCACCTCCTCTGCGGGCTGGAAGATCAGCCGCACGGGCCGGGGCAGCAGGCCCCTCTCGTGCAGGTCGGCGAGGACGAGTCCGGCGCCCAGGACGACGGTCGTGTGCACGTCGTGTCCGCAGGCGTGCGCCCTGTCGGGCACGGTGGAGCGGTACGCGCACTCGGCCTTCATGTCCGGAATGGGCAGGGCATCGATGTCCGCGCGCAGGGCGAGCATGCCGGGGCCGCCGTCCCACGCCCCGCCGGCCGCGCCGATGTCACAGACGAGTCCGGTCCCGACGGCGAGCACCCGTGGCTTCAGGCCGGCTCGCTCGAGCCGCTCCTTGATCGCCGCCGTGGTGCGGAACTCCTGGTTGCCGAGCTCGGGATGCATGTGCAGGTCGCGCCGGAAGGCGACGAGTTCGGCGCGCAGTGCCTCGGGCAGCGCGCCGGGGAGCACGGCATCCCCGGGGAGATCGGCCTCGGACTCTCGGGACATCAATTGCTTCACCCTCTGAAGGGTAGGACTCGGGGGCGGCCGACTGACCCTCGATCAACAAAACTTCAGCCCGTTAGGGGAAGAAAAACTGGCCGCCGGACGCATAGACAACGACGTGGACGGGTAAACTCGACCGCTTTTCCGGACGAGCTACGCACCCACCCACTCTTCAGGCATACCACGCCTCGCTGTACCCACGCCGTTCTGTTCACCTATCGGGATGGCACTGTGGCAGGAGAGTGGCTCCACACCTGTCCGGTCGCGAAGCCGTCCGGGGGAGGAATCCTCGATGAACGGGCGGACGGGGCGACGGAGCCCTCGGTAACGTCCGGCTCCGTGACCCACCCCGAGAACAGTGTCCCCTCCGCGGCTTTCATCACGGCGACCCGGGCCTCGTACGACGCCATCGCCCACGACTACGCCGCCCGGTTCCCCGACGGCCTCGGCGGGCTACCGGTCGACCGGTCCCTCGTCGTCGCCTTCGCCGAACTGGTGAAGGAGCGCGGCGCGGCGCCCGTCGCCGATCTGGGCAGCGGGCCCGGCGACGTCACCGCCAGACTCCACGGCCTGGGCGTCCCGGTCTTCGGGGTCGATCTGTCCCCCCGGATGGTGGCCCTGGCCCGGAAGGCGCATCCCGCGCTCCGCTTCCACGTGGGGTCGATGACGTCGCTGGACCTGCCGGACGCGACCCTGGGCGGGGTGCTCGCCCTCTACTCGATCATCCACATCCCGGACGACCACCTGCCGGCGCTCTTCGCCGAGTTCCACCGGGTACTGCAACCCGGGGGCCATGTGCTGCTGGGGTTCCAGTCGGGTGACGAGGAGGGCGGACTGCATCTCTCGGAGCGCTTCGGCCACGAGATCTCGCTCGACTACTACTGGCGCACCCCGGACACGGTGGCCGACCTCCTCGCGAAGACCGGCTTCCGGCTCCAGGCGCGTCTCCTGCGTGGCCCCCTGGCCGACGAGACGCGCCCACGGGCGTTCCTCCTCGCGCGCAGGCCCGGGCGGGACGCCGAGGGCGCGGAGGACTGGGCGGACCGGGCCACACCCTGGACCTGACCGGACGACCATCGACTGACCGGACGACCACGGACTTGGCCGGACACGACGGGGACAGGCCCTGGACCCGGCCGGACACGCGGAACGGGGCCAGGTCGTGGACCTGGCCCCGTTCCGTCTGCCGGCCGGGATCCGCGCCGCCGCACGGATCCCGGCCGGGCGGTTCCTAGACCGCGCTCACCGCCGACAGCCGTGTGACGTCACGTGCCGTGCCCGTGACGCCCGACAGGAAGCCCTGGGCGCGGGGCGAGGCGTTCTCCGTCAGCCAGCCGGGGTCGATGTCGCACACCGCGACCCGCACCTCGGTGCCGACCAGCGCGAGCGGCAGCGTGTGGACGACCGTCGAGGGGAAGCTGAGGATCGTGCGTCCGATCGGACCCCGTCGGGCGATCAGTTCGAGCGGGAGTTCGGGGCGGACGATCTCCAGTCCCGTCTCCCCCGCCAGCCGGTGGAGCTTCTCGGTGCTCTCCCGGCGGTGTGCGAAGTACCGGGTGGCGCCGTGCGCCTTGGCCAGCGCCCGCACCGCCTCCACGTACCGGTCGGCGTCCACCACGCCGGTCTCCACCAGCGAGGTGCCGACCAGGTCCGCGCCCTTGGCGACCCGGGGCGGGCCGAAGCGGGCGCGGGTCCAGGCGAAGGTGTTGGCCGTGATCGTCACGCCTTCCGGCGCCTCCTCGATCGGCATCGAGGAGAAGATCTCGACCCGCCGCCCGTCGCCCGGTGTCAGCCGGCGCCGGGCCGACGACGACACCGGGGCGAACAGCACGTCACGCGGGCCGGGCCGGCCCCCCTTGCGATGCCAGCGCACCAGTCGCTCACCGCGGGCCAGCTGGGCGACGAACTCCATCGTCGCCGTGCCGTCGTCGACCACGACGAGGTCGCGGGCCCGGGTGATGGTGAGCAACAGCTGCACATAGCGGGAGAAGGGGTCTCCCATCACCACACGTTCCGCCCGGCGCAGCAGCCGGGACAGACCGCCGATGGTTCTGAAGGGCGCGGCCGTGCCGCCGCGCGCCTCCTCCCAACGGACTTCGTGTCCTTCTTCCCGGGCCAGCTCGGCCATGCGGCGGAGCTGGCCCCGGGTCATCGGGTCCATCGGGGACAGGACGACGAGGGTGAACCCCGTGCCGGACCTCTCCTGGCCGCCAAGTCCGTGTGCGTGTGCCCATTCGAGCACGTTGAGAAGTTGCACCGGGCTCTCGACGAAGGCCAGGGTGTGGGGGGTGCCGGTGGTACCGGCGCGAGGGTTCATCGACGTACGACCGTCCCGTAAGCCACTCGATGTCGGACTCGAAGTCACACGCGGACTCAGACCTGGACCGGCTCGCCCGCCGCAGCGGCGATCTCCGCCTCGGCGACGACACCGTTGACGCGGCGCAGCTTCTTCATCGGGCCGAGCTCGGAGTCGTAGACCTTCTTGACACCGTCACCGAGGGAGGCCTCGATGGTGCGGATGTCGCGGACGAGGCGGGTCAGGCCCTGCGGCTCGACCGAGGCGGCCTGGTCCGAACCCCACATGGCGCGGTCGAGGGTGATGTGACGCTCGACGAAGGTGGCGCCGAGGGCGACCGCGGCGAGCGTGGTCTGCAGGCCCGTCTCGTGACCGGAGTAGCCGATCGGGACGTTCGGGTACTCGGCCTGGAGGGTGTTGATGACGCGGAGGTTGAGCTCCTCGGCCACCGACGGGTAGGTCGACGTGGCGTGGCACATCAGGATGTTGTCCGAGCCGAGGACCTCGACCGCGTGGCGGATCTGCTTCGGGGTGGACATGCCCGTGGAGAGGATGACCGTGCGGCCGGTGGCGCGCAGGGCGCGCAGCAGCTCGTCGTCGGTCAGGGAGGCGGAGGCGACCTTGTGGGCCGGGACGTCGAACTTCTCCAGGAAGGCGACGGCCTCGGTGTCCCACGGGGAGGCGAACCAGTCGATGTTCTTGCTCTTGGCGTACTCGTCGATCTGGCGGTACTCGTCCTCGCCGAACTCCACGCGGTGGCGGTAGTCGATGTACGTCATCCGGCCCCAGGGGGTGTCGCGCTCGATGTCCCACTGGTCGCGCGGGGTGCAGATCTCCGGGGTGCGCTTCTGGAACTTCACGGCGTCGCAGCCGGCCTCGGCGGCGGCGTCGATCAGCTTGAAGGCGTTCTCCAGCTCACCGTTGTGGTTGATGCCGATCTCGCCGACGACGTACACGGGCTGACCCGGGCCGGCGGTCTTCGAACCGAACGAGCGCAGACGGGAGTTGGTGCTCATGGCAGAGATGTCCTTACTTGGTGAGGGTGTCGAGAGAGGGGCCGAGGATCCAGCTGGCGATCTCTCGGATGGCGCCGTCGCCACCGGGGATGGTGGTGACCGCGCGTGCGGCGCCGCGCACGACGTCGTGGGCGCTCGCGACCGCCACGGGCCAGCCGACGAGGGCGAAGCACGGGAGGTCATTGACGTCGTTGCCGACGTAGAGCACGCGCTCCGGCGCGATGCCCTGCTCCTCGCACCACTGCTTCAGTGCGAGGTCCTTCCGGTCGATGCCGTGCAGGACCGGGAGCTTGAGCTTCCGAGCCCGGGCGGCGACGACCGGGTTCTGTTCCGTGGACAGGATCAGCATCTTCAGGCCGCTCTTGCGCAGGGCGGCGATGCCGAGCCCGTCTCCGCGGTGCACGGAGACGATCTCCCGTCCGTCGGAGTCGATCAGCACCCGGTCATCGGTCTGGGTGCCGTCGAAGTCCAGTACGACCGCGTCGATGTCGTCGGCGGTCGGCAGCGAACCGGGGCGGTCCGCGTCGAACAGCGGGGCCAGCGCGCGGGCGCGGGCCAGGTCGTGCGGGTCGTCGATCTCCAGCACGCGGGCCGGGTCCGTGCGGACCAGCTCGGTGTGGCCGAAGAAGCGGTGCTGGTGCTCGCGGAAGCCCTCGGCCGCCATGGCGTAGGCGGCGCCGGTCTCCAGCAGGTCCTGCGGGCGGTCCTGGCGGCGGGGGCGGAAGGACTTGTCGTGGTTGACGCCGTACCCGCCCGTGGACGCCTCACCGTCGGTCTCGGCGGCGTTGATCTCGTCCGTGCCGTCGCGCCAGATGAAGCCGTGGAAGGGGGCCACGGTCACGGCCGTGTCGGCGCCGTTCTCGACGACCGCGCCGGCCACCCCGTCGATGTCCTCACGGACGATGAACGGGCTGGTGCACTGGACGAGCAGCACCACGTCGACCGGGGAGCCGTGCAGCGCCTCGTGGGCGTCCATGGCGTGCAGGACGGCGGCCTCGGAGGTGGCGGTGTCGCCGGCGATGGCGGCGGGCCGCAGCACGACCTCGGCGCCGGCCTGGCGGGCCGCGACCGCTATGGCCTGGTCGTCGGTGGAGACGACGACGTCCGTCACCAGCCGCGAGGCCCGGCACTCGCGCACGGCGCGGGTCACGAGCGGGACACCGCCGACGGCGGCGAGGTTCTTCGCGGGCACACCCTTGGAGCCGCCGCGGGCGGGAATCACCGCGAGCACCCGGCGCACCGAAGCGCCTTGGCCCGCTTCCGGGTTGGACATGGCATCTACTCCTTGGGCAGTTGTCTCGGCGGCGCTCACAGCTCGCCCATCCGCCGGATCACGGGCGCCACGCGCTGCACGCCGTGCCGGTAGGCGCCGCGGGCCGCCCGGCGGACGATCTGCCGGACCGCGCCCGGCTCCTTGTCGGTGGCCGGCGCCCCGGGCAGCGGGGCGCCGTCGGGGGCGAGGTGGTGGCGGGCGAGGATGCCCGGCAGGTATCCGGGCGCGGTCTCGGGCGTGTAGTACGGGGCCAGCGGCGGCAGCCCGCCGGGGCGGTCGAGGAGCTTGGTGATCCGGGCGCGGGCCGCGTCGAACGCCGTGTCGTAGGAGCCGTCGGCCGCGACGCCCTGCCGGGCCACCCATTCCTCGTCCGGCGTCGGACGGTGGCCGGCGTCGAGCTGGTCCCAGGAGGCGAGGCAGCCGGAGCCGACGAAGTGGTGGTTGCCGAGCACCTCGCGCACACCCAGGTCCGTCAGGACGACGGTCGGGATACGGCGGTGCAGGGCCTCCAGAGCGGCCGTCGAGCTGATCGTGACCAGCAGGTCGGTGCGGTCCAGGACCTCGCCCATGTGGCCGTAGACCAGGCGGAAGTTGGACGGCGGGTCGGCCCGCTGCACCAGCTTCTGGTACGGGAGCTCCTCGATGTGCGTGGTGTGCTCGCCGGGCTTGGAGCGCAGCTTGAGCAGCACCTCGCGTTCGGGGTGCTTGCGGGCGTGCCGGATCAGGCGCTCCAGCAGGTAGGTGCGTTCCCTGCGGCTCGCCGGGACGGACGGCTGCGCGGCGAAGACGACCGTGTACGGGTCGTGCTCGCCGGTGTACGGGGCGCCACCGAGGAACGGGAGCGCCACCTCCGTGACGGCCGACGCGTCGGCGCCGACCCCCTCGTAGACGCCGCGGAAGCGGTCCGCGTCCTGGCGCGAGTTGGCCAGCACCAGGTCGGCGCCGTGCCGCAGCAGCAGGCCGTCGGCGAGCTTCTCGTAGACGACACCGACGTAGCCGGTGACGACGACGGGCCGGTTCGCGCGGTCGGCCCAGACGTGCCGCAGGCCGTGCAGCATCGCCTGGACGCCACCGCCGACCAGGGCGATGACGAGGACGTCGTACGACTCCTCGTCCATCGCGCGCAGGAACTCGACGGCGGTCACCTCGCGCAGGGAGTCGGCGTGGACGCCGACCTCCTGGAGCTGCCGGGCGGTGGGGGTGGCTCGGCCGCGCAGGAGGTAGCCGTCGAGGCGGATGTCCGTTTCGCCCGTGTTAGTGGGTACAGTGCGCTTCGCGGTGAGCGCGCCCCACTTCCACCGGGTGTCGGAATCCGCGAGGACGGCGACTCGCAGGATCTTCGTTGCACTTGCTGGCACGTCGTAGACCGTAGGAAGGCATTCCTAGGTTCTGCCCAACCTGAAAGCAACAAAGGGTTAACAGCGGATCGACGAATGGGGTTTTCGGGTCCCCAGGGCACTTGCGAAGGCCTGGTTCACAGGTTCGCCACGCGCAGTTCACCTGACATCAAACCAATGGTAAAGACGGGTGCCGGACGGCCCTCTAACGTCGGTCGGGTGGTCAAGCTCTCCGTCATCGTGCCGTTCTACAACGTGCAGCAATACGCGCCGGACACTCTCAAGAGCCTGCGGGCGAACACTCGTGACGACTTCGAGTTCATTCTCGTCGACGACTGCTCGCGCGACGGGACACCGGACATCCTCGCGCGCGCGGAGCGCGAGTTGCCGGGTGCGGTCCTCGTCAGACACGAGGAGAACGGAGGACTCGCGACCGCGCGCAACACCGGGATCGACCGGGCGCGCGGCGAATACCTGACGTTCCTGGACGGCGACGACTGGCTCGCCCCGGGTTACTACGAGCAGCTGGTCTCCGCCATGGACGAGCTGAACTGCGACTTCCTGCGTACCGATCATGTGCAGTGCACCGGGCGGGCGCGAGCGGTGCACCGGGTGCCGCACGGCCGGCGGGGCGTGGTGATGAAGCCGCGCGAGGCGATCCTGCCCGCCGACCGGTCCACGTCCGTCGACTACGCGTACGCGTGGGCGGGGATCTACCACCGCCGGCTCGTCGACCGGGGGCTGCTGCACTTCACCCACGGACTGCGCACGGCCGAGGACCGGCCGTGGATCTGGAAGCTGCACCGGGAGGCGGAGTCCTTCGCCGCGGTGAACCTCCTGGGCGTCTTCTACCGGCGCGGGGTCGCATCCTCGCTCACCCAGATCGGTGATGTCCGGCAGCTCGATTTCATTCGCGCGTTCGACCAGGTGATCGAGGAAACGGCGCTCGACCCCGAGGCGGATAAGCTGCTGCCGAAAGCAGTGCGCACCTATTGCGCGATCATGGCTCATCATCTCGGATCAATCGAGAGGTTCGAACCCGCCGTGGCTCGAAAATTGCGCTCACTGAGCTCCGCCGCCCTGAAGCGAATGCCGCAGGACGTGCTCGCGGAAGTGATGGACACGATGGACTCGCAGCGGGCGAGCCGGCTGCGCCGCCTGCGCCGCAGGCCCGTGTCCGCCCGGACGGTGGCCGCCTGATGCCTCGCACCACCCGGATCTTCTGCGCGTCCACCCTGTACGGAGCCGCGACGCTGGCCGCCGCGCTGGACGCCGGACTGTTCGAGCCGACCGACCGGCGGCTGCTGCTGGTCACCAACAACGCGGCCAACCCCGAGACCACCCCGGCCGTGGACGAGATGCCGGGCTTCGCGCGGATCGCCGAGCGCTTCGACGAGGTGCTGTCCTGGAACGAGACCATCGCGCCGTTCCATCCCAGTGGCTGGAGCCCGCGCGGCGACGACATCCCCATGTGGGAGCGGTACGTACGGCTGCTGTGGGGACTCGGTGACGACGAGGTCCGGCTGGCCGTCGAGTCCGTGCAGGTCAACCCGTCGCTGGCGCTGTGCCAGCTGTTCACCGGCGCTCCCGTCGATGTGTACGCGGACGGCCTCATAAGCTATGGCCCCACCCGGGACAAGATCGATCCGCTGGTCGGCACCCGGATCGGGCGCCTGCTGCACCTCGATCTCGTGCCGGGTCTCACCCCGCTGCTGCTCACCGAGTTCGGTGTGGCACCCGAGCTGGTGCCGGGCGAGGCGTTCCTCAAGGTGCTGGGCGAGCTGGCGGAGACCGAGAACGAGCTGCCGGTCTTCGACGAACCGCCGGCGCTGCTGCTGGGCCAGTACCTCTCCGCGCTCGGCATCCTCGGCGACGCCGAGGAGGAGGAGCTGCACCTGAGCATGGTGCGCGGCGCGGTCGCGCTCGGGCACCGCCACCTGGTCTTCAAACCGCATCCGGTGGCGCCCGCGCGCTGGTCGCGGCTGCTGGAGGAGGAGGCGGCCCGGCTCGGCGCCGAGCTCACCCTGCTGGAGCGGCCGGTCCTGGCCGAGGTGGTGTTCCAGCGGACCCGGCCCGCGCTGGCCGTCGGCTGCTTCTCCACCGCGCTGCTCACGGCGGCGGGTGTGTACGGCATCCCGGTCGCCCGCGTCGGGACCGACAACGTGCTGGCCCGCCTCACGCCGTACCAGAACAGCAACCGGGTGCCGGTGACCCTCGTCGACGCACTGCTGCCCGACCTCGCCGACCGGGCGGCGGTGGAGGCGTGGACGATGCCGTCACCGGAGCGGGTGGACCAGCTGGCGGCGCTGCTCAAGGCGGTCGGCTTCGCCATGCAGCCCAAGATCTACCCAGGGCTGCGCGGCGCGGCGGAGGAGTACCTCTCCCATCAGCTGAACCCGCACACCTGGCGCTACTTCAAGCGCCGCCGGCTGACCGCGCTGGCGTTGCCGGGAGCCGTACCGGCGCAGCTCTCCTTCATTCCACGCAACGCGACCGTGCGCCGTCTCGCGCGTCGGGCCAGAGCACTGTCACGGCGCTAGCGCGACCCGGCCCCCGCGCGTCACCCCCGCTTCTTCACCGGACCGGGGGCGGCGCGCTTTTCCGTAACCCTGGCGTCAACCTGACGCCAACTCATTCATCTGGGGGACATCCGTCCGATGCCTGAGCGTCAGCACAGAATTCCCTGTCATCCGTCCCAGGTTCGTAGCGTCGCTTTTTTGACGAACGTATGAATGATCACGACGTCACCATGATCCCGAATCCACTGAGAAAGGCCCCCTTGGATGAACGCGGCTGACCAGGCCCTGGCACCGACGAGCCCGGCCCCCGCGCCCACCGTGCGGGTGCAGGTCCCCGAGAAGGCCGCCGCCGCCCCCCGTCCGCGCGGCTCGGACCGGCTGCGCGCCCTGGACGGGCTGCGGCTGATGGCCGCGCTGATGGTCTGCATGTACCACTTCGCCGGCAAGAACGGCCCGATCGCCGAGTCCTGGCACCAGTCGCCCGGCCTGATGTTCCCCACCCTGTCCCAGGCCGCGACCTACGGCAGCCTCGGTGTGCAGTTCTTCTTCGTCATCAGCGGCTTCGTGATCTGCATGAGCAGCTGGGGCCGCACGCTGGGCGACTTCTTCCGCTCCCGGGTCGCCCGGCTGTACCCCGCGTACTGGGTGGCGATCGTCCTGGTCACCGTGGCGGCCTACATCCTGCCGGTCGTCGTCCACCCGCTGCGCTCGGACGAGATCCTCGTCAACTTCACGATGCTGCAGCAGCCGATGGGCGTGGACCGGGTGCTGGGCGTGGACTGGACGCTCTGGGTCGAGGTGCGCTTCTACGCGATGTTCGCCCTGTTCGTGGTCTGGCGGGGCGTCACCTACCGCCGTGTGGTGCTGTTCTGCGCCCTGTGGATCCTGGCCGGTGTCTTCGCCCGGGTCGCCGACAACCCGCTCACCGACGAACTGGTGATGCGTGACCACGCGCCCTTCTTCATCGGCGGACTGGCGCTCTACCTGATCCACCGCTACGGCAACGACCTGCTGCTGTGGGGCATCGTGCTCATGTCGTTCCTGCTCGGCCAGCGCTACTCGGTGACCGCCCTGTGGCACCCGGGCATGGAGGGCGACTTCCAGCGCAACCCGCACGTCATCCAGGCGATCGTCTTCCTCGCCTTCGCCGCCGTCGCGGTGGTGGCGGTGGGCTGGACCCGCTGGGCGAACTGGCGCTGGCTGACCGTCGCGGGGGCGCTGACGTACCCCTTCTACCTGATCCACGAGCACCTGGGCTGGTTCTTCGTGCGGGTGCTGAACCGCGAAGTCGGTCTGCCGCCCTACGCGACGATCGTCGTCAGCGTGCTGAGCCTGCTGGGCATCGCCTGGCTGATCCACAAGCTGGTGGAGAAGCCGTTCGGACCGCGCCTGAAGCGGGCGCTGGTGGTACCGCGCCGCTAGCGCGCGAACGCGGCCGCCCGTCCCCCGGGATCCGGGCGGCCGACGCGAAGGGCCGGGCCCCGTCCGTGGAGGACGGGGCCCGGCCCTTCGCGTCTTCGTGCCTGTGTGCCTTTGTGTCTGTGTGCCGGTCGGCCGCCGGTCAGGACTGGGCGGCCCGGATGCGGCGTACGACCCTGCGTACCGTCGGGTGGCGGCGCAGGGCCTCCGCACGGACCGGGCTGCCGCCGGGGAGGCGGAGCGTGGTCAGCCGGCGCTTCTTGAAGTAACCGGCGTGCTCGGCAAGATGGGCGGTGAGCCAGGCGGCCGCCTCGTCGTGCAGGGCCGGGTACTTGCGGGACTGCATGCAGTAGCCGACCGTGCGCACCAGCGGCGCGAGCCGCTCGCTCAGCGCGGCCAGTTCGAGCGGGGCGCCGAGGGTCTCGCGCTCCGCGTCGGGCAGGGCCGCGTCGATGATGGTCAGCGGGACGCGGTTGCTGTTCTCGTACGGCGTGATGCGTTCGAGCAGGAGGCCCGTGCCGACCCGCGCCACCGGGATGCCGTAGAAGGCGGCGGCGGTCATCAGGGCGGTGGAGAAGCAGCCGATGACGAGGCCCGGCTTCAGGTTCGCGAAGACCGTCTCGGCGAGGACGGGGGCGTTGAGGACGGAGAGCGTCACTCCGAGCTCGCCGGCCACCGCCTCCAGGGACCTGCTGTAGACGGCGGGCGCGCTGGGGTGCGGCTTGAACAGGACGTTGTCGTGGCCGGCCCGGGCGGCGGCGCGCAGCATGCGGATGTGCAGCTGCTCTTCCTCGTCCTGGGTGATGAGGTCGATCGCGGAGAGGTACTGGCCGAGCAGCACGGCCGTGGGGCGCTCGCCCGCGGGCAGCAGCTCGGCGAGGATCCCGGCGCCTTCCTCACCGATCTGGGCGAGGACCTCGACGATGGCCTCGTTGGGGATCGGCTCGGGCTCGACGCCGTACTCGGACAGCAGCATCGGGCGCAGTCCGGGTATGAGGTCGAGGTGGAGCACCCGGGCGATCCGGCTGTTCATACCGTGCGGGATGCGGTTACGGGTGGGCCCGTAGCTCATCAGGCCGTCCGCGTACACGTGGATCGGGCTGTCCGCGAAGATGTCGGCGACCGCCCGGGAAGGGTTGGCCTGGATGGACTCGCAGGCGATCTCGACGTCCGCGTCACCGAGGTCCCAGGCGAGGCGTACGGCCTTCTCCCACAGCTGGGCGTCCTGGGCGCGCGGCGACCAGCCGGCCGGGTGGTGCGGGGAGATGAACTCGTTCCACGAGCGCACCTCGTCGAACTCGGGGCGCAGCTTCTCGAACCCGGCCATCCGGTCCAGCGGGGTGCCGACCTCGGGCACGGCGGCGGTGTTGCTGACCACCAGGATGCGGCGGTGGGCGGTGCGCGGGCCGAAGAGGCCGGCGCGGATCGCGGCGGTGACGGTCGCGGCCGCGTACTGCGTGGCCGAGAAGAAGATCTGTGTCGTGCCGCTCATGCCGCGACTCCCTTCATACCGCCGCGTATGCGCCGCAGCGTGTGCACGCGCTCCTCGCCCATGCCGACGAGTGCCTCGTTGAGTTCGTCCTCCGTCATCCGCCCGAGCGCCTCGCCGGCCAGCTGCCGCAGCTTGGCGTGCACGCTGCGCTCGAACCGGCCTCGGTCCAGCAGCTGGTGGGCGATGACGACGCAGTAGTTGCGCAGCGCCTTCTTGCGCAGCCTGCCCGCCTCGGGGTCGCCGTCGAGTTCGGCGAGGACGAGGTCGAAGGAGCGGAAGAAGTCCAGCTGGCGTACGTCGCCGATCTGGGTCAGCGAACTGGAGATGCCACGGCGGTAGAAGACCCCGCGCAGGCTGGCGACGGCGTAGGACTCGGCCCTGCGGTGCAGTTCCCAGATCCAGGGCCGGTCCTCGGCGGTGCGCAGTCCGTCGTGGAAGCGCAGCAGGCCCCGGTCGAGCAGACGGCGGTGGTAGACACCTGCCCAGGCGTACGGGTAGTCGACCATGGTGGTGTCGTCGACGGGGAGGATCGAGGTGCGCGGGTCGAGCGCGACGTGCCGGCGCCCCTCGGGAGCCCGGTGGATCTGCCGTTCGAGACCGAAGACCTGGACGTGGTCGGTGCGCACGAAGTCGACGTCGTGGCGCTCGATCCGGTCCACGAGGGCGCTCAGGTAGCCGGGGGCCAGCCAGTCGTCGCCGTCCAGGAAGGTCAGGTAGCGGCCTTCGGACGCGTCGATGCCGGTGTTGCGCGCGGTGGCCAGGCCGCCGTTCTTCTCGTGCCGGATCACCCTGCTGTTCTTGAGCCGCTTCGTCAGTGCCAGCAGCGCCTCATAGGTCTGGTCCTTGGTCGACCGGTCCTCGACGAACAAAAATTCGAATTCGTCGTCGGCGTTGTTGACAAGGCTGGCCACAGTTTCCGGAACGTACGTTTCGATATTGAAACAAGGCACGATCACGGACAGTTTTGGGGGGCGGTGGGGCACGCGAACACCTGGACTCTCTCTGGGGCAGACCTCAGCGACCGTAAGAGATGTTCGATGCCGGACATCAACCCCTCGGCCACTATCAGGTGAACACGAGGTAGCGACACGCCTTCCATTTCCGTGGCGCGACCCCGGCGTCTTCCATGGCCCGACCCCGGCGTCCCGTAGGCACGTATGATCGACGATCAGGTGTTCGATAGATTCGGAGATCTGGGGGAATGTGTGCTCAGGACGGTATTTCGAAGCGCGGCTCTACCGGCGGCGGAACGACTTGCCGGGTTCGACGACTTCCTCCGCGGAAGCGGCCATCCGATGCGTATGACCTGCCCGGACCCTGAGGACTTACGTGCCACGGTACGGTCCCTGGACCTCGGACCGGTGCACGTCGTGGAGCTGACCTCGTCGCCGTGCGTATTACGGCGCACCACGCGATCGGTCCGCCGCTCCGACCCCGAGCTGTACTCGGTGATCTTTCCCCGGCGGGGTGTCCTGGAGGTACGGCAGGCGGACCGCGGCGCGGTACTGATCGGGCGCGACTTCGCGCTCTGTGACAGTTCGCGGCCCTTCAGCGTGCGGATGACCGGCCTGGAAACGGCGACGCTGATCTGTGCCCAGGCACCCCGCGCTCTCCTGCCGCTCCCTGCCGGACGGGCCGAACGGCTGCTGGCGACGCGACTGCCCGGAAACCACGGGATCGGCGCGCTGCTCACACAGTTCCTCAGCGACGTGACCACCGACACGGCCCGCCATCCGTCCGCCGACGTCGCACGACTGAGCGCGGTGGCGCTGGACCTGCTGGCCGCCACCCTCGCGCACCACCTCGATGCCGGCACGGAGGCGGAGGACGAGTCCGGTCGGCGGTCCCTGCTCCTGCGCATCGACACCTACATCCACGACCACCTGCCCGAACCGCACCTGTCGCCGCGGGAGGTGGCCGCCGCTCACCACATATCCGTCAGCTATCTGCACCGCCTCTTCCGCGCCCGGGACACCACGGTCACCGCGCTGATCCGCCGCCGGCGTCTGGAACGGGCCCACCGCGACCTCACCGATCGACGGTTGTGGGACGTACCGGTCCACCGGATAGCGACCCGGTGGGGCTTCAAGGACCACTCCGCCTTCACGCGCGCCTTCCGCGCCGCCTACGGCATCCCGCCCAGCGACGTGCGGGAACTGGCTCTCGGCCGCCCGGCCGCACCGGTCGGCATGCCGTCGCCGGTGGGTTCCGCACTCGGAGGCTGAGACCTCTCGGCGCCTGTCCCGAGAGGGGGCACCTCCCGTTCCGCGGGAATCACACGCACCTCTCGGGCCGGCGGACGGCACCACGTCCCACAGGGTTCACACCGGGGCTTCTCCGGGGGCGGCCGCGCTCCCGCACACACGCGTCAACGGGAGAGTTCATGGGGGAATCCACAGCCATGCCCGACCGTCGCACCGGCGGACAGCGGGGAGACGCGGACGGCGGAGGTGGCGAAGGGGGAGGCGACCGCCGGGGCGAGCTGCGACGTATGGAACTCGGCGGCACCTCGGTGTGGTCGGCCACCTGCCGCCGGCTCGTTCTGCGCCTGACCGCGCGGCCCGAGCGCCCACCCGCCCGCCGGTGCTACCACGTGACACTTCTCCTGGAGGGGGAAGCGGTCGTCGTCCACGAGGGACGCGAGACGGCCCTCCGGGCGGGCGACTTCTACTGCTACGACGACTCACGGCCGCGTGAGATCCGGACCGGCCCGGTCAGAGCGGTCGGGATCAGCGTCCCGCGGGCACTGCTGCCCCCGCCGCTGGACGAGGAGGACCTGGCGCTGGGCCGCCGCGCGACGAGCCGGGACGGTGTCGGGGCTCTCCTGGCCCGGTTCCTCACCCAACTCACCCGCGACAGCGACGCCTTCATGCCCTCGGACGGACCGCGCCTGGGAACGGTGGTGAACGGACTGGTCGCGGCGCTCTTCGCCCGTGCCGCGCGGTCCGACCCCGCACCGCCGTCACCCCCCGAGCCGGGGGCTCTGGCCCCACGCGTCACCAACTTCATCCAACGGCACCTGTCCGACCCGGAGTTGAGCCCCCGTTCGATCGCCGCGGCGCACGGCATCTCCCCCAGCTACCTGCACCGGCTCTTCCAGGGCGAGCAGGAGACCGTCGCCGCGCTGATCCGCCGCCAGCGCCTCGAGCGCGCCCGCTACGACCTCGCCGACCCCGCTCAGGGCAGCACTCCCGTCCATGTCATCGCCGCCCGTTGGGGTTTCCCCCGCGCCACCGACTTCACCCGCGCCTTCCGGGCCGCGTACGGGATACCGCCCACCGACTATCGCGACCGGTCCCGCGCCCTCAGTCGACGGATTGCCACATGAGTGTGCTCTGACCGCCAAGGCCTCATCCGCCACAGCTCGACATGCTGATGACCGGGACGACAGCGGGCCCGGTCCGGCCCCGGGGCCGCCGGTGTCCCGTCGTCCACCCGCAGCTCTCGTGAAAGAGGTTGTCGTGAAGAAGCTCCGTCTTGCGGCGGTCGGTACGGTCGGCGCTCTCGCCGTCGGCGCCGGACTCCTGTTCCCGGCGTCCGCGCAGGCGGCGCCCACCTACTGGCAGTTCCAGAACGCGCGCTTCGGCACGTGCCTGACCGCGGGGGACAGCGGGACCGCGTTCGCCACGTCGTGCGTCGGCAGCACCCGGCAGCAGTGGGACTGGGTCGGCGACGGCCCCGGCGACTACCTGGAGCTCAAGAACCGGAACACCGGCCTGTGCCTGGTGACCGACAACAGGACGGGCACCAACGCCGTCTGGATGAGCACCTGCGACGGCGCTTCCGGCCAGTGGTGGTACTACAACGGCGAGAACCAGAGCGTCATCAACCTGCTGGGCCACAACGCCGGCTGTCTGCTCAGGACGAGCGACGTCAAGGACGCCGTCTACGCCACCGACCCCGACCAGACCGGCATCGGGGCCACCTACTACCGGTGGGCCGGCACGCACGACTGATTCGAGCGTGCCGGTCACGGGCGCGGCCCGGCCCGGCCGACGAAACCGGGCCGGCGGCTGTCGCCCTCGGCGGCATGCCCCTCACCGACACCATCCACCACGCCGTATCACGTTCGGCGCGCGCACCTGGCCGCCCACGCCCGCCCCGACCGCCGAAGCCCGACGGTCAGGCGCCCTGGCGCCTGCGGCTTCGACCGTCGCCACCCCCGGTCGACTCGCCGCGCCCGGACACCGCCGTGTCCTCCCCGCAGCCGCTCGCCGCGCTGCCGGTCCCGGCTTCGGCCACGCGAACTCGCCCAAAAGGAACTCCTGTTCGGCGATCTCCCATTCGACAGCAACCGAAGGGTACGGAAAGCATGACCGGGAACATTCTCCCTTCCACCGTCAAGGCTTTGGCGCTCACCTCACTCGTCGCCGGCCTCATGACCATCACACCGAACGTGAGCGCCCGGACACAAGCGGATCAGCCGTCCCATGACGTCCGGGTGACGGCGGGGCCGAGCGGTGACGCGAGCCAGAGAATCGCCGACCGTCTGGGCGACTCCCACACGGCCGGCGTCTATCTGGACCGCGGGACGCAGAGGTTCGTCGTCAATGTCACCGACAGCGAGGCGGCGGCAGCGGTCGAGAAGGCCGGAGCCATCCCCCGACGGGTGGTGTACGACACCGCCCGCCTGGAGTCCATCAAGAAGCGCCTCGACGACGGCTTCAGAACCCCGGGGACGATGTGGGGCGTCGACGTCCCGGCCAACCAGGTGGTGGTCAGCGCGGACGGCACGGTCGGCGAGCGAGATCTCGCGGCGCTGAAGAAATTCGTCGCGCCCTACGGCAAGGCCGTCCGCGTCATACGTACGAGCGGTGAGACCCGGCGGACCGCGGGCGGCATCAACGGCGGCGACTACATCCAGAACGGCGTCGTCTCGTGTTCGTACGGTTTCACCGTACGAAAGAAGTCGGATCCGAACTACAAGGCGATTCTCACCGCGGGACACTGCACCGACACGTCGGGAACCGACTGGTCCAAGTCGGACGGTTCGTACATCGGTTACACCACCGGCCACAACCTCGCCGACGGGAACGACTTCGGTCTGATCCGGGCGTACAGCGCGGACGTGACGTACTACGGCAACGTCGAAGCCGCGAACGGGGACGCCCAGGACATCACCTACTCGCGCGACAGCAGGGTCCACGAGACCGCCTGCGCCTCCGGCTACAAGAGCAAGTACGCGTGCGGCACGGTGATCTTCAGGAACCAGACCATCAACTGGTCCGACGGCAGCCCGACGTCCACCGGCATGGATGTCGCACAGATCTGCCGCGACCATGGCGACAGCGGTGGACCGCTCTTCGCCGGAGACGCCGCGCTGGGACTGCTGGTCGGGAGCGACTCCGATGCCTGCCAGAGCTTCTACCAGCCGGTCAACGAGGCCCTGTCCTGGTACGGGATGGAGGTCTTCTGAAACCCGGCCCGGCGGCCCGGCATCCCGTTCTCCACCACCAGCTCGCACGAAAGAGGTTGACGTGAAGAAACTCCGACTTGCCGCCGTAGGTGCCGTCGGGGCGCTCGTCGCCGGGGCCGGACTCGTGTTCCCGGCCTCCGCCCAAGCGGCGTCCACTTACTGGACATTCACGAACGGCCGGTTCAGCACGTGCCTGACCGCGGGGGACACCGGGACCGCGTTCGCCACGTCGTGCGTCGGCAGCACCCGCCAGCAGTGGGACTGGGTCGGCGACGGCCCCGGCAAAGCCCAGGCGCTCAAGAACCGGAACACCGGTCTGTGCCTGATGACCGACAACAAGACGAACACCAACGCCGTCTGGATGAGCACCTGCAATGGTGCCGCCGGCCAGTGGTGGTACTTCGACGCTGCCAACCGGTACCTCTACGACACCGTCGGCGGAGAGGGCGACGGGTACCTGCGGACGGACGAAGTCGTCAGGGACGCCGTCTACGCCACCGATTTCGGCCAGACGGACGTCTCCTACTTCCATTGGTTCGGCACCCACGACTGACCCCCGGACTCACTCGATCCCGAACCGGGCCCCGATGCCCGCCACGATCACGGCGAGCCCCTCCTCGAAGTGCCTGCCGTAGTCCTCGAAAATCAGCGCGCCCGCCTCGGCCGACAACGGGAAGTCGGCCATCAGGCGGGCGCGTTCGGTCACGTCGTAGCCCTCCCGGCGCTCGCCCGGCACGGGCTGGACGCCCTGTTCCTCGGTGACGAACCCGAGGGTGTAGAGGTACGTCGTACTGGTCGCGCGGACGGCCTGGGCGAGGGTGAAGCCGGACTCCGTGAACAGGCGCAGGGTCCGTTCCATCTCGACGGCGTGCGGGATGCCGGTGAAGCGTGAGCCGCTGAAGACCCTGGCGCCGTCCCGGTAGCCGAGCAGCGCGGCGCGCAGGTCCCGCCCGGACTTGACCAGCCGGTCCCGCCAGGTGTCGTCGGGGTCGGAGGACGCGCCCGCGACCATCCGGCGGTACATCTCCGTCGCCATCTCGTCGAGCAGCGCCTGCTTGTCCTTGAAGTGCCAGTACAGGGCCGGCGCCTTGACGTCCAGCTCCCTGGCGATGGCCCGCAGGGTCAGACCCTCCAGGCCCACCTCGTTCAGGAGCCTCAGGGCGGTGTCCGCGACCCGTTCGCGGTCGAGGGGGGCGCGTCGTTCCGTACTCACACTTGACAGCTTAACAGCGTTAAGGGCACGCTTCCGTCCGATAGTACTTAACAACGTTAAGGAGAGTGACGGCCATGGAGACGACCCTGGACACGGACGTCCTGATCGTCGGCGCCGGTCCCACCGGTCTCGCGCTCGGCATCGACCTCGCGCGGCGGGGCGTGGACGCGCTCGTCGTGGAGCGGGGCGAGGGGCTCGCGCCCGGATCGCGCGGCAAGGGCATCCAGCCGCGCACGATGGAGGTCTTCGACGACCTCGGGGTGCTCGACGCGATCCGCGCGGCCGGGGGCACGTACCCGGTCGGGATGATCTGGCAAAACGGGAAGCGGGTGGGCGAGCACCGGATGTTCGACCCGGCCGAGGACGGCGAGGGGGGCTCCGCGCACGCCGAGCCGTGGATGGTGCCGCAGTGGCGCACGCTGGAGATCCTGTACGCGCGGCTCGTCGAGCTGGGCGGGCGGGTCGCCTTCGGCCGGGAGGTGACCGGCCTGGAACAGGACGACGACGGCGTGACCGTGCGCTTCGCCTCCGGCGCGGGCGACCGGGACGCGGGCGCCGACGGCTCGGGTGCGGGGTCTGGCGCGGGCGGCCGGGTCGCGGGCGGAGGCGCGGAGTCGGGCGTAGGCGCGGGGTCGGGTGTCCTGCGTGCCAGGTATGTCGTCGCCGCCGACGGAGGCCGGTCGGTCGTGCGCCGGACCCTGGGCATCGACATGACGGGTGAGACGGTCGACCCGAACCCGATCCTGGTGGCGGACGCCCGGATCAGCGGCCTGGACCGCGACAACTGGCACGTCTTCCCGCCCCGCGACGACACCGGCGGCTTCCTCGCGATCTGCCCGCTCGCGGGCACGGAGGACTTCCAGGTCGTCGCCCAGTTCCCGGACGGCACCGCGCTCGACGTCTCCCTCGACGGCGTCCGCGAGGTCGTCGCCGCCCGCTCTCACCTCGCCGCCGAGGAGGTCACCGAGGTGCGCTGGGCCTCGGACTTCCGGCCCCGGGCCGCGCTGGCGGACCGCTTCCGGGCGGGCCGGGTGTTCCTCGCGGGAGACGCGGCCCATGTGCACTCACCGGCCGGCGGCCAGGGCCTGAACACCAGCGTCCAGGACGCCTACAACCTGGGCTGGAAGCTCGGCGCTGTGCTGCGCGGGGAGGCGCCGGCCACGCTCCTGGACACCTACGAGGAAGAGCGTCGTCCCATCGCCGCGCAGATGCTCGGGCTGTCCACACGGGTCCACCGCGGCGAGGCCCGCCGCGGTGCGGCGACCCGGCAGCTGGGGCTGGGCTATCGCGACTCGTCCCTCACCCGGGAGACCCGCACGACCGCCGACGGCCCGCTGCGGGCGGGCGACCGCGCGCCCGACGCGCCGGTGGACGGCGTACGGCTCTTCGACATGTTCCGCGGACCGCACTGGACGCTGCTGACGGTCGGCACGCCGCTGCCCCACACCGACGACGCCGCGGTCCCCGGCGCTCCGGACGTCGGCGCGCTCCCCGCGGGCGCGCTCCCCGCCGTCCATGTGCCGTCCCACGAGGCGTACGGCACCGGTGTCTTCCTGGTCCGCCCCGACGGCTACGTGGGCTGGGCCGGGCGGACGGCGGAGGGGCTGGCGGAGTACGCCGACCGGGTCGGGGTGACGCGCTAGGAACTGGCCAGCGACAGCTTGACCGCGAAGCCCAGGAACAGGGCGCCCGCCGCCGAGGTGGCCCCCGCCGCGAGCCGCTTGCGGCGGCGGAAGGCCGCGGCCAGCTTCGTGCCGCTGAAGATGAGCGCGGTGAGGTAGAGGAAGCTGGCGAGCTGGGCGAAGGCGCCGAGGACGACGAACGACAGGGCGGGATAGGCGTAGCCCGGGTCGACGAACTGCACGAAGAAAGCGACGAAGAACAGGATCGCCTTCGGGTTGAAGAGGCTGATGACCAGGGCCCTGCGGTAGGGCCGCTCGTCGGTGGCGGCGCCGGGCGCGTCCGCGTACGCCGCCTTCTCCTTGCGGCTCCGCCACATCCCCCACGCGGCCCGCAGCATCCCGACCGCCAGCCAGGTCAGATACCCGGCTCCCGCGTACTTCACGATCCCGAACAGCACGGCGTTGGCCTGGAGCAGCGAGGCGACCCCGGCGGCCGACAGCGTCATCAGCACGGTGTCCCCGCACCACACGCCTGCGGCGGCGGTGTACCCCGCGCGTATCCCGCGCCGGGCGGCGACGGACAGGACGTAGAGGGAGTTGGGGCCGGGCAGCAGGACGATGAGTACCAGGCCCGCCAGGTACGTGGGGAGATCGATGACGCCGAACATGGAACGAGTGTCGCACGGGGGTGTGACAACGGATCCGGGCCGGAAGACGTGCGTGCGGAGGGCCTCCGAGGCGCCCTCCGACGAGGTGGCGGCGGGCCGAGGGGACGCCGTCCTCCGGTGACGAGACGACCTGAGGGACGCCCACCGGTGAGGTGGCGGCCGAAAGGACGCCGTCCGTTCAGAAGGTGTCCGAGGGGACATACGTGCCCCACACCGTCCGCAGCGCGTCGCAGACCTCGCCGACCGTGGCCCGGGCCCGCAGCGCGTCCTTCATCGGGTACAGCACGTTGGCCTCGCCCTCGGCGGCCTTCTTCAGGGCCGCGAGCGCGCGGTCCACCGCGCGCTGGTCCCGTTCCGCGCGCAGCGTCGCCAGGCGGGCCGCCTGGCGGGCCTCGATCGCGGGGTCGACGCGGAGCGGCTCGTACGGCTCCTCCTGGTCCAGCCGGAAGCGGTTGACGCCGACGACCACGCGCTCCCCCGCGTCCGTCTCCTGCGCGATCCGGTAGGCGTTGCGCTCGATCTCGCCCTTCTGGAAACCGTGCTCGATCGCCGCGACCGCTCCCCCCAGGTCCTCGACCCTCCGCATGAGTTCCAGCGCCGCCGCCTCCACGTCGTCCGTCATCCGCTCGACGGCGTACGACCCCGCGAACGGGTCCACCGTCGCCGTCACGTCCGTCTCGTGGGCGAGCACCTGCTGGGTGCGCAGCGCCAGCCGCGCGCTCTTGTCCGTGGGGAGCGCGATCGCCTCGTCGAAGGAGTTCGTGTGCAGGGACTGGGTGCCGCCCAGGACCGCCGCGAGACCCTGGACCGCGACCCGGACCAGGTTCACCTCGGGCTGCTGGGCGGTCAGTTGCACCCCGGCGGTCTGCGTGTGGAAGCGCAGCATCAGCGACTTGGGGTCGCGGGCGCCGAACTCCTCCCGCATCACCCGGGCCCAGATCCGGCGGGCGGCACGGAACTTGGCCACCTCCTCCAGGATCGTCGTACGGGCCACGAAGAAGAAGGACAGGCGGGGCGCGAAGTCGTCGACGCCCATGCCCGCGGCGACGGCCGTACGGACGTACTCGATGCCGTCGGCGAGGGTGAAAGCGATCTCCTGCGCGGGCGAGGCACCCGCCTCGGCCATGTGGTAGCCGGAGATCGAGATGGTGTTCCATCTCGGGATCTCGGCCCGGCAGTACCGGAAGATGTCCGCGATCAGCCGCAGGGACGGCTTCGGCGGGAAAATGTACGTCCCGCGCGCGATGTACTCCTTCAGGACGTCGTTCTGGACGGTTCCCGTCAGCCGGTCGGCCGACACGCCCTGCTCCTCCGCCACCAGCTGGTACAGGAGCAGCAGCAGTGCCGCGGGCGCGTTGATCGTCATCGACGTCGACACCTCGCCCAGCGGGATCCCGTCGAACAGCACCCTCATGTCGTCGATCGAGTCGATGGCCACGCCCACCTTGCCGACCTCGCCGTGCGCGATCGGCGCGTCGGAGTCGTGGCCCATCTGGGTCGGCAGGT